>NZ_JBIWMK010000001.1:1224230-1239517 GCF_044766605.1 Nocardiopsis sp. NPDC101807
CGGCGCCGAAGCCCCCGGCGATGACGATCTTGCTCGACATCTTCTTGCGATTCGACCGCTTGTCACTGGAAAAGTCGTTCGAGACCACGAAGAGCCCTCTCCAGAACCTGGTTTTCCGATGGACTGCTGCCGGTGATGGTCGGGTGGATGTACACGAGGTCCTGCTCGGCCAGGTCGCTGACCAGAACCTGCGTGACGCCCAGGGGGATGTTCAGCTCGGCCGACACCTCGGCGAGCGACCGGGTCTCCCGGCACAGCTTGTAGATGTTGATCGACTCCGGCATGAGGGTGCCAGGAGGTTCCTGCCCGGGCTCGGACGTCGAGACCAGGGTCTGCACCATCAGCGGATGCCGTGACCGCGTCCGTCCACCGGTGAAGGTGAACGGGCGGACACGGTTACTCCTTCGCCTGCGGAAGCTCATAGCCGCAGCAACCTCATTCCTGCCGAACCGTCACGGGTCACCCTCGTCAGTTCTGGATGACTTCGCGCAGCTGCGAGCGCAGCTGCGGCGTGAGAACGTGGGCCACGTTCTCGACCAGCTTGGCCATCTGGAAGCCGACGAGCTTGAGTTCCGTGCCGGGGGCGGTGAGGACCGCCATGCAGGAACCGTCGCTGATGGCCATGATGAAGAGGTGGCCGTGGTTGAAGCGCACGAGCAGCTGCTCGCACTCACCGCGCTGGAACAGCTGTGCTCCACCGACCGCGAGGCTGTGCAGGCCGCTGGCGATGGCCGCGAGCTGCTCGGCGTGCTCCTCGGGGAAGTCACTGGAGTGGGTCAGGACCAGGCCGTCGGACGAGACCACCACGGCGTGCTCGACGCCCCGCACGTCCCGGACGAACCGGTCGATGAGCCACGAGAAGTTCTCCACGCTGTCGTTCACGGATTCAGTCATCGTTGTGTCCTACCTGCCTCGGCCGAGTATCGGGTTCGCTGTGTACGGAGGGTGTGCGTGCACACCGGGGGGTGCTCCTGTGAGCCCCTGGGGGACGGTGGCGTCACTTGTCGTCGCCCTCGATCTCCTCGCCCTCCAGAGCGGCGCGCTCCCCTTCGAGGAAGTCGCCGAGCTCGTCGCGGATCTGCGCGGCCCTGGCCTCCCCCGTCAGCTTGGGCGGGGTGTCGGCGCGGCCCTTGGGGGGTTCCGTGACCGTCCCGGGGCGCGGCATCCTCCGCAGGGGCGAGCCGTGCGGGGTGGCGCTGCGCCGGGGCAGCCCGGCCGCGGTGACCGCGGAGTCCGCGCCTTCAGCGGGGGCGCTCGCGGGGGCCCCCTTCGCACCGGTGCCCGGGATGGGCCGGGGGGCCGCGGGGGCGATGGGGGCCGCGGGGGCCTTGACCGTCGGGATCGTGGACGTGCGCGCCTGTCCGGGCGTGCGGGGGGTGGCCACGCGCAGCAGCTCCTTGGGGATGATCGCGTAGGCGCTCACCCCGCGGAAGGACCGGGATTCGAGTCTGGTCTCCAGCCCGTGCTTGAGCGCGATCCGGCTCGCGACGTAGAGGCCCATGTGGCGGGGCACCTCGTCGTCGAGGACCGGCTGACCGCCCAGGCGGGCGTTGAGCTCGGCCAGCTGGTTCTCGGGGATGCCCACGCCCTCGTCCTCGACGACGATCATGAGGCGGCCGTCGTCCATCTCCTGGCCGCTGATCACGACCTGGGAGTGCTCGGGCGAGTTGGCGGTGGCGTTGTCCAGCAGCTCGGCGAGGAGGTGGCTGATGTCGTCGGCCGCCATACCGGTGATGGAGGTCTGCGGGAGCTTGCCCAGGCGGACCCTGGGGTAGTCCTTGATCTCGGACGTGGCCGCGCGGGCGACGTCGAGCAGGGGGACGATCTCGTCGTGGGCGTCGGACTCGCCGCCGTCGTGTCCGGTGAGCACCAGGAGGTTCTCCCCGTTGCGCCGCATCCGGGTCGCGAAGTTGTCGATCTGGAAGAGCTTGTCGAGCAGGTCGGGGTCCTGGGCGTCGGTCTCCAGTTCCTCGACCATCTCCAGCAGCGCGTCCACGAGCGAGAGGTCGCGCATCGCCAGACCGGCGAGCGCCTCGTTGAGGAGTGTGCCCTGCTTGCCGCGCAGTGCGGCGATCTCCTCGACGAGCGCGGCCCGCTCGGGGAGGTCGCTGGGGACCTCCGGCTCCGCCGGGGCCCGCTCCTCCTCGGGGGCGGCGGCCGTGCCGGGCTCCGGGGCCTCGATCGGGGCGGCCGGGGCCCCGGTGACGGCCTTGGGCTCGGGCTCCGCGGCGACCGCGGGGGCGGGCGCCGCTTCCTCGACGGCCCTGGCCCGCTCGGCCGCCCTGTCCTCCCGCACCTCCTCGGCGGTGGTACGCCCGGCGTGCTCGGCCAGCAGAGCGCCGGCCGACTCGGTGGTGATCACCTGCGGCTGCTGCCCGGCGGCGAGCACGATGACGTGCTGGACGGGCTGGCCGTAGGGGTTGTACTGCCCCGGGTAGAAGACCGGCTGGCCGTGGAGCACGTAGCCGGGCGGCTGGAAGGGCACCGGGTAGGGGCTCGGGTAGGCGACCACGGGCTGCTGCGGGTACGGCTGCGGGTAGGGCGCGTGCTGCGGCGGCATGGGCTGGCCCTGCGGCGGCGCGTAGGCGCCGTACTGCGGGGGCAGCGGGGGCGCGTAGGCGTCCTGCCGGTGCGCCGGGTAGCCGACGGGGGCCTGCGGGTGGGGCTGGTACTGCTCGTGCCCGGAGTAGCGCGGCTCGTAGGGGTTGCCGTACTGGCCGCCCCGGGGGGCCTCGCCCTGGTACTGGCCGGCCTGCGGGGCCGGGCCCTGGTGGCGGCCGTCGCCCTGGTAGGGGGCCGCGTACCGGCCGTCGGGGGTCTGCGGGGCCTGGCTCCGGTCGCCCGGGTACTGCTGGCCCGCGCGCGGCGCGTCGCCGTACCGCTGCTCGGAGTAGCGCTCCTGGGCGGGCGGCTCGTGCGAGGTGCTCGGCTGCTGGTAGGGCGACGGCGCCGGCGCCTCGGAGCGCTCCGGCTGCGGGGCCTGGGGCCGCTCCGCCCGGGGCTCGCCCGAACCGGCGGAGGGCTGCTGGGGCCGGTCGGCGGGCCGCTGCCACGCCTCCTGGCTCTGCTGAGCCGCCTGGGGGGTTCCCGGGCGGGGCTCGGGCCACCTGGTCTCGGAGGCGGGGACCTCCTGGCGCTGGGGCTCGGGGGCCGGTGTGTGCGTCGCGGGGGCCTCGGGCCGCTCTGCGCGCTCTGGCGAGGAGGAGGTGTCGGTCATGGTGTCCGTCGTGGCGGGGATGTGCGGGCTGCGCGGTTCGGGCTCGTCGAGCCCGACGCCGCGCCACGGTGTGATCGGGGTGGCGCCGGTGTCGACGTCGTCGACGTTGCTCACCCGCCGGGTCGTGTAGGGGTTGGGAGCGCTCGCCCTGGATGCGGGGCGGTATCCGTTCTCGGCCGATCCCGAGAAGGGCCCGGTGGCGGCGGTGTCTGTCACGGGCGGGAGGGTGTCGCCGCCGGACTCCGCCGTCTCCTTGGCGGCGGGAGCGGCACCGGCAGTGTGCTGGCCGCCTTCCCGGTCCGACGGGCGGCCGGGGGTCTGCGAGTGCGGATGCACGGGATGATGCACGGGATTTCCTTGCTCGGTCTCCGGTGACGGCGGTTCCTGGACCCTGACCATCCGGGAGATGGCCCTGCGGAACCTTCCTTCTCGTTTGGCTCCTTGCCCGTCCTCCGTCGACATCATCGGTCCGTCCCCGCCGGAGCGGGGGCCGGAGCTGTCTCGCGGTGACGGCGCCTCTGCCACAATCTCGTCTCCTCGAATCAGGTGGGCGGATCGGCGGCGGCCCCGCACCACCGCCCCTGACCTGGGAGGTGGCCGCGCCGGAGGCCGAGAGGGCGCACCCGTGGCAGCCGGATGCCCCCTGCACCGGAGGAACGCCTGGACGAGGGCGGAGCACCCCCGTGCGCGCGGGGACCAGACGGGTGCTGACGCCCAATCCGGCCACAAGTATGCATGCCCCGCACAATTCCTGTACTTCCACCGAGAACCGTCGTTCGGTTCGTCAGACTAACAAAGGTCTCGCGGCTTGGCAGACGAATCGGGGAAGCATCGGAAAGGCGGCAGGACGGACGCTCCTGACGTGCGAGAACGCCGCACATCGTACGCCAGATCACTTTTGTGAAGTTTGGGGCATTTGCCCGTTTCTGCCCCTCTTCGGTACCCGTTCCCACGGTTCCACGCGCTTGGCCCGGAGTGCCCGACAGAGGCCGTGACCAGCACGGACACGCCCCCTGAGGACTGACGACCCTCCCCCTCGGGCCGGTGGGCCCGCCGCTCTCGCCGGCCCCGACGATCTTCGTCACACACGGCCCGGGTCGGCGGCGGGACGCGGGTCCCGCCCACGGCGGGGCCGGGGATGGCGCGCACCCCCGCGACCGCCTGCCGAGGAGCGTACCCGCACGGGGCGCGCCCGGCACACCGGGGCGGCCGATCCGGCCGCCTCCGCCGCCGGGGAGGCGGGGCGGAGGAGCGCGCGAGGGGCGGGGCACGAGGGGGCGGGGGCACGAGGGGGCGGGGGCACGGGGGCGCGAGGGGGCGGGGGCGCGAGGAACGCCTCAAGGCGCGGAACCGCCCCTTCTGCCGACAACAGACAGACCAGAAAATGCAGCATAAAATGACCGAATCCTGGACAGCCTCAACGCGGACGCCGTCCCCCGGGAGCGCGGCGCCCGCTCCGCCCGGGCCGCAGGAGTGGAGCCGGGAACCCCCGTGCGGGGCGCTCCCCTGCGGCACACAGGCCCGAAGTGCCCCACACCGGCCTTGAGCTGGGGATCCGCCATAAATCCGGATCGTTTCGAGCACACACCGGAGCCTCGCGGAAACGGTGTGCGCGAAATCCGTCGGCGGTCGGGGAGGGCATTCCGGAAGGCGGAGGATTTCGCGCACGGAAGGAACTCGCCACGACCGTTCCGCGGCCGTGGCGGGGACCGCCCCTCCCGTCGCGCACGCGCAGGAGCGGTTTGTGCCAGATCGCGATCTGCTCGTCGGACCGCCCCTCCCGTCGCGCACACGCGCAGGAGCGGTCGGCGTTCGACGAAGGGCGGGGACGGGTCCGGACCCGTCCCCGCCCGCCTCCGGCGCACCGCCCGGGGGCGGGCCGACGCGGGCGGGCCGCGCCGGCCCGCGGGCTACTCCTCGACCGGCGCCAGGTCGCCCTGGATCAGCGAGAGGATGACGTGGTTGTCCTGGTACTGCTCGTTGTTGGCGGCCGGGTGCTCCTTGTCGAAGGACTGCACCCGCACGCCCTCCACCGCGGGGGCCAGGTACTTGTACGTCCAGATGGGGATGCGCGGCAGGAGTTCGTTGAAGACGATGGCCATCGTCTTCAGGGCCTCCATCTGCTCCTCCTCGGTCTCCGCCTGCTTGGCGACCTCGACCAGCTCGGCCAGGTCGACCTCGCCCTGGGAGGGGCTCTCCACGTTGAGGTCGAACGACTGGCCCGGGGACTCCTCGGTGCCCGAGTTCTCCAGCAGGAAGTTCATCTGGAAGGCGCCCCAGTAGTCGGGGATCTCCGGGTTGCCCCAGTGGCGGACCGCGACCTCGAAGTCACCGGCGCCCCAGATGCCCCAGGGGTTGTCCTGCGGAACGTTTCGGGCGGTGGTGGTGATGCCGAAGTCGTTCCAGGCCTCCTCCACCTGGGAGGCGGTCAGCTCGAAGTCGCCCCAGCCGGCGACGCCGATGATCTCGTAGCTGGCCGGCTCGCCCTCGGCGGTGTGCCAGACGCCGTCCCGCCTGGTCCAGCCCGCCTCCTCCAGGAGTTCGGCGGCCCTGTCCAGGTCCTGGTCGTAGCGCTCGAACCCGGCCAGCTCGTCGGCGGTGAAGATCTCCTCCGCCTGGAGGTCCACCAGCCCCGCGTAGTGCTCGACCCGGGTGTAGCCCTCGCCGCGGGCCACCTGGCCGACGGTGTCGCTGTCGAGGATGTGCGCGAGGGCCTTGCGCACCCGCACGTCCTGGAGCTCGGGCTTGGCCGCGTAGTTGAACATGAGGCCGCAGCCGTCGTAGCCCGCGTGCTCGATCCAGGTGAAGCCCTCCACCCCCTGGAACGCCTGCTGGTCGGCGGCGGAGGGGGCGAGGGTGGAGTAGTCCACCTCGCCCTGCTGCACCAGGAGGGCGGACTGGCGGTTGTCGCCCCTGTGGATGACGACCTCGTCGAACAGCACCTCCGTGCCCTGGTAGCCCTCCTCGTTGCGGACCAGGGTGATCCGCGCGTCGGACATCTGCTCCGGGTCGAAGCGGTAGGGGCCGCTGCAGACGATCTCGTCGGGGTTGAACTCGATGAACTCGGCGTTGAACTCGGTGTGCTCGTCGTCGCCCTGGCGGACTCCGTCGGCGACCATCTGCACGGCGCGCTCGCCGAAGTCGGCGTAGGTGGACTTGCTGACGATGCGGTGCTTGATGATGCTGCGCTCGATATTGGGGAAGGGGTCGTCGAACCCCAGGCGCACGCTCACCGCGTCCAGCTGCTCCAGCTCCTGGACCTGCGGGAAGCCGACGCCCCACACCGGGGCCTCCAGGACGCGCATGGCGTAGCTCTGGATCATGTCGTCGGAGGTCAGGTCGGTGCCGTCGCTCCACCTCAGGCCCGAGCGCAGGGTGACGATCAGGTTGTCGCCGTCCCACTCCGTGCCCTCCAGGAGCAGGTAGTCCCACTCGTGCGTGCGCCAGTTGTAGATGCCGCCCGTGCACAGGAACAGGTCCTTGTACACGGAGTTGAGCAGCAGCGCCCCGTCCTCGACGTGGACGTTGCGCGTCTGGGAGTCCAGGTCGTAGTCGAAGACGCCGGTGAACTGGGTGGCGCCGCTCGACGCCCGGTCCCCGCCGGCGCAGGAGGTGAGCAGGCCCGCGCCCGCCGCTCCGGCCGCGCCGAACCCGACCGCGCGGAGCAGTCGGCGCCGGCTCAGGTCCCGCATGAGGGGGTTGTCCGAGGGGGTGAAGGTCATTCTTGACTCTTCCTTTCCAGTAGGACGGCGATCAGTCCGAGGGAGAGCACGACGAGGCCGATCACGACGGTGACGGCGCTGATGACGAACTCGGCTGAGCCGGGGGGATTCAGTACGGCGAGGAGGGCGCTGGCCAGGGTGAGGAACGCTCCGGCCAGGAGGGCGAAGCGGCCGACGAGGAGGAGCACGTCCTCACTCCCCGGTGACCACGTGGCAGGCGAGCAGCCGGTCGTGGCTGCGCACCAGCGGCGGTCGGAGGGTGTCGCAGGCGCCCTGCGAGTAGAGGGGGCAGCGCGGGTGGAAGTCGCAGCCGGGCGGCAGGTCGGTGAGGTCGGGGATGTCGGCGCTGCGCAGCCGGACCCGCTCCTTGGTCCGGGCCAGGTCGGGGTCCGGCTCGCACACGGCGGAGACGAGGGCGCGGGTGTAGGGGTGCCGGGGGTCGTTGACCACCTGCGGCGTGGGGCCGTGCTCGACGACCTTGCCCAGGTACATGACGGCGATCTCGCCGTCCCACGCGAAGTACTTGGCCACGGCCAGGTCGTGGGTGATGAACAGGAAGCTGACGCCCAGCTCGTCCCGCAGCTTCCCCAGGGTGTTGAGCAGGCTGACGCGGATCGACACGTCCAGCATCGAGGTGGACTCGTCGGCGATGATCACCTCGGGGTTCATCGCGAGCGCCCGGGCGACGGCGACGCGCTGGCGCTGGCCGCCGGACATCTGGTGCGGGTACTTGTCGAGGTAGTCCTCGGCGGGGGTGAGGTCGACCCGCTCCAGGAGCTCGGTGACGGCGCGGCGCGCCTCGTGGCGGTCCTTGACCATCTTGTGGCGGCGCAGCCCGGCGGAGACCGTGGAGTAGACGGTGCGCACCGGGTTGAGGGAGGCGTAGGGGTCCTGGTGGATGTACTGGACGGCGCGGCGGAACACGGAGCGCTCGTGCTTGTCCATCGCGGCGACGTCCCTGCCCCGGAAGAGGACGGAGCCCGCTGTGGGGTCGGCGAGCCCCGCGGCCATGCGGGCGCTGGTGGTCTTGCCGCAGCCGGACTCGCCGACCAGGCACAGCACCTGGCCGGGGCGGACCTCCAGGTCGACCCCGGCGACGGCGGGGACGTCGCCGCGCGGGGTGCCGAAGACCTGGTGGACCCCCTTGAGGCTGAGGACGGGCGGGGCGGCCTCGCGCGGGGCGGCGGCCTCCGGTACGGCCTCGGCGGACGGGCCGCCGCCCGGTCCCCCGGCGGCGGGGGCCGCTCGGTCCGGCCGGGGCGCGGGTGCGGTGCGGTCAATCACGGGTGGCCCCCTCGAGGAGTTCGTGGGTACGCAGGCAGGCCGCGGCGTGGCTCAGCCCCTCGGCGCGGGTCCGGAGCACGTCCAGGGTGGGACGGGTGTGCGAGCAGGCGTCGACGGCGTGCGCGCAGCGCGGGGCGAAGGAGCAGCCCGGCGGCAGCGCGGTGAGGCTGGGCGGTCCGCCCGGCAGCGACTGCGGGACGGTGAGGTCGCCCGCGACGGGCGGCACCGAGTTGATCAGCGCCGACGTGTAGGGGTGGCGGGCCCGGTAGAAGATGTCGCGGGTGGTGCCGGTCTCGATCATGCGGCCCGCGTACATGGTGCCGACGCGGTCGGCGAGTTCGGCGGCCAGGCCCAGGTCGTGGGTGATGAAGACCATCGCGAACCGCAGTTCGTCGCGGAGTTCGGCGAGGCGTTCGACGATGGAGCGCTGGGTGAGGATGTCCAGGGCGGTCGTGGGCTCGTCGAGGATGAGGAGCTGCGGCTTCAGGGCGAGGGCGAGCGCGATGAGGGCGCGCTGGCGCATGCCGCCGGACAGTTCGTGGGGGAAGCTTCCCAGGACGCGGGCGGGGTCGAGCCGGACCGTGGTGAGCAGGTCGGCGGACTGCTCCAGGATCTCCTTGCGGGGGCGGCGCCGTCCGCCCTCGTGGGCGCGGAAGGTGTCGAGGAAGTGGTCCTCGATGCGCAGCACGGGGTTGAACGCGTTCATGGCGCCCTGGAAGACCATGGCGGCCTCGTTCCAGCGGAACCGGCGCAGGTCCTCCCTGGCGAGGGTGCGGACGTCGACGAGCCCGCCGTCCTTGCGGCGGAACAGGATCTCCCCCGAGGAGACGACGCCCGTGCGCGGGAGCAGCCGGAGCAGGCCGAGGCCGAGGGTGGTCTTGCCGCAGCCGGACTCGCCGACCAGCGCCATGGACTGGCCGGGGTAGAGGTCGAAGGAGACGTCGCGGACGGCGGTGACCTGGGTCCTGCGCCCGGTCCGGTAGCCGACGTCGACGCCGCGGACGGAGAGCAGCGCCCCTTCGGCGGGGCCTCCGGCCGGGGCCTTCCCGGCGGCCGGGGCGGCGGGGTGGTCGGTCACTGGGCTCACCTGTCCCGGAGTCGTGGGTTGAGGGCCTGCTCCAGGGACCGGGTCATGGTGACCAGGCCGATCTGGAAGAGCATGATCATCACCATCGGGGCGACCAGGAACGGGGCGGCCTGCGGCAGCAGGAAGGCGTTGTTGTCCCAGGCCTGCTGGATCATCAGCCCCCAGTTGGCGGCGGTGCTCGGCAGGAGGCCGAGCAGGTACATGCCGACGACCGCGTAGATGGCGTTGGTGATGGCGATGATGAAGTTGATGAAGATGTAGCCCGCCATGTTGGGCAGCACCTCGACGAAGATGATGCGGGCGGTGCCCAGGTCCTGGAGGCGGGCGGCCTCGATGAACTCGCGTTCCTTGAGGGTGAGCACCTGGGCGCGGATGGACCGCATGAGGTAGGGCCAGGTGACGAGGCCGATGATGAGCGAGACCATCAGCGGGGACGCGGCGCGGTAGAACGAGGCGATGACCAGCATGAGCACGATGAACGGGATGGTCATCGTGATGTCGGTGAGCTGGAGCAGGAAGTGGTCGATGCGCCCGCGCAGGTAGCCGGCGAGGCTGCCCAGGACGACGGCGATGGCGACGGTGATGAGGGCGGCGGTGAGGCCGACCCAGATGGGTTCGCGTCCGCCCAGCACGAGCTGGATGAACGTGTCCTTGCCCTCGTGGTTGGTGCCGAGCCAGTGCTCGGACGTCATCGGGCCCCAGATCTTGGTGACGTCCGTGGGGTTGTCGGTCTCGATGAGCAGCGGGCCGACGAAGGAGAAGAGCAGGACGCTCAGGACGAGGCAGAGTCCGACGAACCCGCTGGTGCTGCGGGTGATGCCCTGCCAGATGGCGCCCCAGACCCCGACTCCGGGGGCGGCGGTGGTGACTGCCATGGTGCTGTCCCCCTGGTTCTAGTTGCGGATGCGCGGATCGAGGCGGCTGTAGAGCATGTCCGCGACGAGGTTGGCGGCCACCACGCACGAGGTGATGATGATGAGCAGGCCCTGGAGGAGGGGGTAGTCGCGGTAGTTGACCGCGTCGAGGAGGAGGCCGCCGACGCCCTTGTAGACCAGGACCTGTTCGACGAAGATCGCGCCGCCGACGAGGGTGCCGAAGGAGATGGCGATCTGGGCGACCAGGGGCAGCACCGCGTTGCGGCCGACGTAGGCGACGGCGATGCGCCGGTCGCGCAGGCCGCGGGCGCGGGCGACGGTGACGTAGTCCTCGCTGAGCACCTCGGTGGTGGACGCCTTCATGACGAGCATCCAGGTGCCGATGATGGCGAGCACGTAGGTGAGGATCGGCAGCGAGGCGTGGAAGAACGCGTCTCCGACGAACTCCGGGTTGAACCCCGCCTGCACGCCGGGGCTGACGGTGCCGCGCAGTTCGATGGGGTTGAACCAGCCCAGGTACATGCCGCCGCCGACGACGAGCAGCATGGCGATGAGGTAGTTGGGCACGGCCCCCAGGACCGAGGCGGCGACGCTGAGCACGTGGTCGAGGAACTGGTTGCGCCGGTAGGCCATGACCATGCCGAGCGCGAGGCCCAGGGCCACCGCGATGACGGTGCCGACGCCGATGCTGAACAGGGTCCAGGGCAGGTAGGCGCCGATGGCGTCCATGACGCTGACGCCTGGCCGGTTGATGGTGTTGCCCATGTCGAACGTGACCAGGCCGACGAGGAAGTCCCACCACTGCTGGTAGAGGGGGGCGTCGACGTCGTAGGCCAGCGAGTTCATGGCGACGGCGCGGGCCTCCTCCATCGTCATGCCGTTCTGGGTGAGGCGTCCGGCCATGACGTCGATGGGGTCGCCGGGCATCGCGCGCCCGAGGAAGAAGGTGACGTTGGCGACGACGAACACCACGACGAGGGCCTTGCGGACCTTGACGACGGCGTAGTGGTTCCAGATCCGCCGCAGCGGCGGGGCGGGGGCGTCGGTGCGCGCCGATGTGGCGTCCCCGGCGCCTGGTGGCGGGGAGGCCGCGATTTCGGTGGCCACGGGGCTCCTTCGAGCAGGGGGTGCGACTGGTGGTCTGGGGGTGCCACCTTTTATTAGGAAAGTTTCCTAATAAATCGACACCGTAACCCGAGGGGTGTGGCGTGCACCACCCCCGTGACCAAACGGCGTCTTCCGCGCGACATGATCGGCATCACAAAGCGAACAAACAGGAATAAAACTGCCCATTACCGACAGTCTGTACGCACCAACGCGTTGTGCTCTGCACAAAAATGACCAGGTCACAGACCTGGGATCCCGCCGTTCCGGCCCCCGGGAACCCCGGCCCCGTCGGCGCGGAGGCGTCGGCGGGGCCGGGGGGCCGGAGGGGCCGGCCGTACCGGGCGGGTCAGCGGGTGAACACGTAGGGGCGCAGGCCGCCCGGCACCCCGGAGGGATCGACGTCGAACTCCGCCCAGACGCGGGTGCCCAGATCGGCCCAGGGGGCGAGGCGCAGGTGACCCCAGCGGCGGGTGAGGTTCTCGATGAGCAGGAGTCCGCGCTGGCCCTCCGCCTCGCCCCACTCGTCGTCGGTGCGTCCGTGCGGGACTGCGGGGACTCCCCCTCCCCCGCCGGAGTCGCTGACCGAGAACAGCAGGGTGTCGGCGGCCGTGAGGGACAGCGAGCGGATGACCTCGCCGCCCTCCGCACGGCCGGAGTCGGTGTACTTGACGCCGTTGGCGAAGAGCTCGCTGGCGCACAGGACCACGGTGTCGACCAGGTCGGGGTCGAACCCGGCCAGGTCGGCGGCGAGGTCGGCGCGGACCAGGGAAAGCCGGGAGAGGCTGCCGGGGTAGAGGCGGTGCTCCCAGAAGACGAGGGGGCGCGGTGCGTCGGCGGGCGTCGGGGGGTTCACGCGGGCACCCCCCGGTACTCGCGCCGGGCGGCCGGGACGCGGCGGTCGGAGGGGGCTCGGCGGGTGGCCGGGACGCGGTGGGCGGCCGGAACCCGGCTGGCGCGGGCGAACCCGTCGAGCGTCAGGGGCTTCTGGAGGGGTGCCGGGCCGCCCGCCGGGACGGGCGTCCGGGCGGCGGAAGTGGTGCGGGTCCACTGCCGCAGGCGGGCGTCGGCGCGAGCCTGGACCAGGGCGAGTTCGTGTTCGTGGGCCGCGTAGTAGGGGCGGACGAGGGTGGCTTCCCCGGAGGGCGCGGCCTCGCTCGGCGGTGCGGGCGGGCGGGGCGCGGGGAGGCCGGGGCGCAGGGGACGCGTGGAACCGGCGGGCCGGAGGGGCCGGGCGGAGGCCGTGCCGACCGGTGCCGGGACGGTCGGCGGCGGTGCGGCCGGGAGCGGGGCGTAGGGGCGGACCCGCGTGGAGCGGCGTCGGCGGCGGAGTGCCCTGGCGGAGTGGCGTCCGCGCGAGGGGGTGAGGAGGGCCTTGGCCGCCCCCAGCGCGCAGCTGAGAAGGGCAGCGCTAAACTGGCGCATGCTGGCAATTCCTTGTCGTTTAAGGGTGGTAGTTGCTGGCCACGGCCCCGGACGGCGATTAACCGTCGCGGGGTCATTGTGTGGATGGAGTTGTGGGGCCCAGAGTAGGGGCAGGGGTGGGGTGGTGGCGCGCTTTTTCGCGAACTACCCCGGGGTAATATGCGGAGCGCGGTGTCTCCGCAGGTCGCGAGAGGTCAGGAGAGGGCGAGAGAGGGCGAGAGGGCCGGATCAGGACACCGGCCCCACCCGAATAATCCGCAATGGCGGAATTGTTGGCTTTGCCGGAAAGGTGCGGCTCTCCGTGCGGGGGTCCGATCGGACGTCCGATGTTCGGGGCATTCCTCCGCGCTGTTGACGCGCACGGGGTGTCCGTGCTCCTCCCCCGCTTCCTCCTGCGCCGACGGTGAATGCTTCGGGAGAACGCTGAACCGCGCGGTCGGGTCGCAACCCGGCAGCGCGACGAGCACTGCGGCCTCCGGCGCTCCGGGCGGGCGCGCCCGCCCAGCGGCCCGACGGTGGGGGCGTGGTCTGGTTCGGCGTCCTGGCGGGTGCGGGAGAGCACTGGCTGAGGGCCGGGAATGAGGTCGGCGGCCGACGGAGAGGGGGCCATGCGCGTTCGGCAGATCGGCCCCTCCGGCTTCGGCACGCCCGAAACCCGCTCTGCGGCGACCCGAAGCCCTCGAACAGGAGAGGACGTACCACCACCTACCCCGCAGGAGCGCCCCCGGTGGCCGCGTTCTCCCACAGAACCGGGCCCGTGGCCACGACGATGGGCGGCGTCCGAACCCGTCCCTTGACGACGCCAGGCGCACGCTCCCACCCCGGCCACACGCCCTGGCCGGTGTGGTCCGACGACCGCGCCATCAACACTAGAAAGGCGGCAGCGCCGTGAAGAACGCGAAGTCCTTCGGCGAGCTCTTCATCACCCACGTCGACAACTTCACCTGGCACTGGGACGACGAGGGATCAGGTGGCAAGCACTGGGGCAGCTTCTGGCAGCCCAACGTCCCGGACGGCTACAAGGCGCTCGGCACCGTCGTCATCCCGGCCTGGAGCACGCGCAACCTGCCCAGCCCGAACGGGAACAAGATCGACGAACACACCGTGGCCATCTGCGTGAAGCAGAACCCGACCGTTCCCGCCGCCAGCGACAAGCCCTCGCTGGCCGACCCCGTCGACTACGAGTGGGTCTGGGACGACAAGGGCACCGGCGCCAAGTACAAGTGCTCCCTGTGGCGCCCCGTCCCGCCCAAGGGCTACGTGGTCATGGGGCTGGCGGCCTCCAAGAACTCCTACGACAAGCCCCCGCTGGACGCGGTGGCGTGCGTGCGCGAGGATCTGACCCACCACGCGGTCGCCGCCGAGGAGCCGGTCTACACCGACAAGGGCACCGGCGGCAAGCACGACCTGAGCGTCTGGCGCATCAACGTTCCCCCCAAGTACGTCGACAGCACCGACAGCACCCACGTCCTCATCGCGCCCAACACCTACGTCGCGCACACCTCCTACGACCGGCCCAAGCACCTGCCGGAGATGCGCGTGCTGCGCCTGCCGGTCCCTTCCGACAAGGCCGTTAGCCCGGCCAGGCCCACCTTGGAGGGCTACCAGCGCCCGCCCCGCCAGACCCCCGAGATCCGTACCAACTCGGTCTGGCTGCCCTTCACCGCGGTCAAGGACGAGGACCGCTCCACCGAGTGGAAGCTGGCCAACTCCCCCTTCTACCGCGTCGAGCGCAAGGTCTCCTGGTCACTGCTGAAGTTCATGAACAACGAGACCGACGTGACCCAGTCCGTCTCCGACACCGTCACCGTGGGCATCGAGAAGGAGACCGCCGAGACTTTCAGCGTCAACACCGGCTTCTCCTACTCGGCCACCGGCGGCTTCTCCATCGAGGTCATCTCCGCCTCGGTCACCACCACCTTCAGCCTGGAGCTGGGCTTCTCCCGCACCGAGTCGACCAAGCACCTCCAGTCGCACTCGGTGACCCGCACCCTGCAGGTGCCCGCGAACCACGCCGGGGCCATGTGGGTCGGCACCAACTCACTCCAGGTCACACGCGGCGACGGGAGCCTGGTGACCACTCCGATGGTCTTCCACGACGACGAGCTCCAGATCGACCAGTTCCCGGACACCCCCGCAGAGGGGGCGACCGCGAACACTGTCCCAGCCCAGGCTGCCAAGACCACAACCACCAGCAAGACCTCCACGGCCTCAGGCTCTGGGAAGAGCGCCACAGGAGCGGGGAAGGGCGCCAAGCGCTCCTGACAGCGGGAGAGGCCGTCTCGACGCGGCAGGAAGCGAGGACGTCCCCCTGTCAACAGAACCGGCCGTCTCCGGGCGCGCACCCTTGGAGGGTGCGCGCCCGCGTCTTTGGCCACGTCGGGGCGCTGAGATCTCCGTGCCCGCACTCACGGACATACTCACGCTCGACAACACACGCCGCGATTTCCCGTGCCGAGGCGTGCGCCTTTCACGTGTTCGCGGTGCGGTGGTGGTGCCATTGGCGGATCGCGGCGCCCAGGCACGCGGTGTCGGCGGCGTCCACCTGGGCGCGGGCGGCGTCCAGGCGGGCC
>NZ_JBIWMK010000002.1:0-323342 GCF_044766605.1 Nocardiopsis sp. NPDC101807
TTCTACTGCCAGCTGCTGACCGCTACCGATAGCTCTGAACTGGGGTTTTGCAGATCAACCAGGTCGCCGAGGTCGTTCGTGACTGTTTCGGGCAGAGCGAGATCGGCCCGCTGGCCACGGTGCTGCGCCCGGAGGAGCACGCCGGGCGGCCCGCGTCGGCGGGGCGGGCGGCGCTGTTCGTGGAGCTGAGGGTGGTGGACGAGCGGGGCCGGGACGTGGCGCCGGGGGAGCTGGGCGAGGTGGTGTACCGGTCGCCCCAGCTGTGCCAGGGGTACTGGGACAAGCCGGAGGAGACGGCGGAGGCGTTCCGGGACGGGTGGTTCCACTCCGGCGACCTGGTCCGCGCGGACGCCGGGGGCTACATCGAGGTCGTGGACCGGATCAAGGACGTGATCAACACGGGCGGCGTGCTGGTGGCCTCCCGGGAGATCGAGGACGTGCTGTTCGCGCACCCGGGGGTGGCCGAGGCCGCGGTGGTGGGGGTGGCCGACGACAAGTGGATCGAGGCGGTGACGGCCTACGTGGTCCCCGCGCCGGGGGCGGACGCGGACGCGCTGCCGGGTCTGCTGGCGGAGCACGTGCGGGAGCGCCTGGCGCCGTTCAAGGCGCCCAAGGCGGTGCGGCTGGTGGAGGAGCTGCCGCGCAACGCCTCGGGCAAGATCCTCAAGCGCGAGCTCCGCGACCGCCCCGTCTGAGCGGGGCCGCGTACGTGGGGATGGAGCGCGGTGCGGGGTTGCTGGGAACCCCCGCCCACTTGGATCAGTGGGTGGGGGCCGGGCCCGCTCAGTCTCTTCCCCGCGGGCCCTCCCCGGGGAGCCACCCCGGGGTCTCCGCGCACTATGCCACATGGAGTCCGCGGGAGGTCTCAGCGGGCCTTCGGCCCTCATCGGACGCCGTCCATGGCGTCGGGAACCTTGTGGCCGGCCGCGCGGAGGGAGTCCTCCCAGCGCAGCTCCATGGCGATCAGCTCCTCCTGTTCCGCGACGAGGACGGCTACGGACCACAGGGCCCGCAGTGCATCGCCGCCAGCGACGGCCAGAAGCGGCGATGCAGGTACACAGTTCAGACCGGAGAGCACTACGGCGGCTGGCAGAGCCCCTACGTCCCCGAGTACGGCGGTCAGGTGTCCGCCCTCGACCCCGGAACGGCACCGGATCGCGTCTTGATCGAGCAGCGTTGCCGCAAGCATCTCGGCAGTGACAAACCAGACGTGATCGCCCCCACCTGGGAGCTCTTCGATCCCGAGGCGCACCGGGGACTCGTGGACATCCACCCCATCTATGTCAGGACAGCCCAGGGCGTGAGCATGCGCCTTCTCGGACTACCCGAAGAGGATTCTCCGAAAGACGCGGCATCCGTCAAAGGGAGCGCGACTCGCGAGCTCCTGGAGGTCGCCCTTGCCGAGCGGGTGGACCCGTCAGCAATCACCAAGTTGTACACCGCGCACGACAGAGACGGACGCCTGCTCTACCTCGGTATCAGCGACAAGATGAGCGACCGTCTTCAGAGCCACATCGAAAGGTCCTCATGGATGGAGTTCGCGGCGAACATCAGCATTGACGAGTTCCCCACTCGCCGTGCCGCAGGACAAGCAGAGCGCGAGCGGGTGAAAGCGGGCAAGCCGCTGTTCAACGTCATCTTCAACGACCACCCCAGCCGAGACATGGACCTGATCCAGTACCTCATCGAGAAGGGGCGGACGGACCTGCTCGCCCTGAACGTCTCGCGCGGCTGACCTCGCGGGGCGCTCTCGTTGTGGAGCGCCGCATCGGCTCACTCCGCTCCCAATCTCGGACGACGAGTTCTGGAAGAACGCCCCCGACGATCAAGAGAGTCTGCGCAAAATGCTGTTTAGCTGAACCGACACGGGCTCCGGCAGTTCGTGTCGGCGCCCCGTTCCGGAGGAGATGACCCATGGTCGACAGCCCTATCCACCAGCACATCCGCGCTGTCCTCCAGTACGAGGAGGACTACAAGAAGCGCGAGGAAGCCCTCCTCGCCGACTACGAAGCGAAGGGTCACACCGTCATCGATGGGAGCCTGGTCCTCGACGGCGACTGGGAGGTCACGGACTACCGCACGGGCGACATCATCGCCGCTGGAGGTGACGGAGTGGCCGGGTACGCCGAAGTCGCGGATGACCACGGTGAGATGTGGGTGCACATCGACCTGATCACGGACCAGCTGACGGAGATACCGCTCCCGATCACGCCGGGCGTGCCGGAGGCTCTATGCGAGGTGTTGACAGAGTGGGCGCGCACCAGCGCTTCCGACGAGGACATCGCGCTGGTTCTAGGCGAGGACTGATTCTGCTTCGGGGTGTTCTCGCCGTGGGAGCGCCCCGCACAGCCGTGGGCGGCTCTGCTGATTCACGCCGCATTCGTGCGCCACCCGCGCAACAATGCGGGAGTACGACCCCCAAGAGGAAGGCTCCCCATGCAGTTCGTTCCCGGCGCCCCCATGAACATCTCCGCCGCCCCTCCCGGATGGCAGGTCACCTTCACCACAGGAACCAAGGCCTGGACCGAACCCATCATCGGGTGGGCTGTCGTTGCAACCGCGACCGACGGTGGCGCCATCGACAGCGACCTGGCCCCAGTCGTTCTCGACAGCGAGGGCGGGTACATCGAGCCGCTCAGCAGCTACCTCGACAGTAAGCGCGCAAGCGTGTCCCAGCCGGTCAACATCAAGTACTCAATCGAGTACCGCAACCCCAACGCCTGAACAGGACAGGACCCCCCATGAAACTCGCCGACCCCGACTGTCAGGCGTGCAAGCACCGCGGCCTCTACTTCCCCGGCCACTTCCGTGCCTGCTGGAAGCACACCATCCCGGAGTGGCACGAACGACTCAACGACGTCGAGGAGCGCTCCAAGAAGTTCCTCCCCAACGGTCGCTGGCCATACGGACCCGACGGTGCAGCACAGGCCCGCACCGATCTCACCGAGTGGGTGGAACCCCTCGGGCTGAAACTGTCCACGACCCGATGCAACAGCCTGCACTGGCTCCGCAAGGGCATGTGCTCGAACCCGCCGTACTGCACCCCGCATGGGTGGATGGACCACACCACCCAGTGGCACCTGAACGGCGCGCCCGCCCTGGTGCTCACTCAGCCGTACAGGACCGCTGAGGAGCAGCGGGAAGCCATGGGTGACCTCGTGGATGACCCAGAACTCCGGGTGGAGATCAAGCCGGGTTGGTATGGGCATGGCACGATCGGCGCGTTCGTGTGGCGCGCGGACGTGCACGAGAAGCTGTTCATTCAGTTCTGACGTGGAGCGCCCGTCCCGCTCGGGCGCCCCTCAGATTTCCCTGTACCCCGTGGCAGAACATCACGGACCTGCGTTTTTGAGCCGGTCGTTAACCACCTCGTATACCTTCGGCGCCAAACGCTCGCTGGAAACAAGGCCGTGCTCGGCCCGAAACGCCTCTTCGTGGCTTTCGTTCATGTAGATGTCGATCTCAATCCGGATCCGCTTGCGTGAGTTCACCTGTGGCTCCTCGGTGGTGGTTGCGGAGACAGCGTAGGGATGGCTCTGGGGCGCCTCGCGCACTTGGCCGGAAGCGGCCACTCACCTTCACCGCTACCCCTATAGCCCTACGCTCCCCGCGTGGACCTCACCCTCACCGAAGCCTGGACCCTCTGGTGGTCCGGGCAGCAACTCACCGAACACAGCATCCACGGCATGTCCGTGCTCTGGGCAGCGCGCGTCGGGAAGTTCATGGCGTTCCTCGCGGGAACCACGATCGTGCTTGACCTCATCGGTGGAGAACGATTGATCGAGTGGGGAAGGCAGATCAGGGGGCCGAAGCACGCGGCGCTATCCGGAAGGACGGCCTATCTATTCGCCGGGCTAGTGGGAGCCCCTCTGGTGTACGTGGCGCACACCGCAGAGCAACCCAATGACCCGTTCTTCATAGTTGGATTTCGACTGTTGTCCATACTATTAATCATCGGTGCCTTTATCGCCACTGTGTGGGCAGGGCCACGCCTTGTCACCCTCGTGGGGAATGCTTTTTCCAACCAGAAATTAGAAAGACTGATCCGCGGCATCGCCGTCCCGCTGTTCTTCCTCGGATTCGCCCTGGACTACCTGGCGTCGTGATGTGCAAACAGAACGGAGAAACTTTTGTCGCCCAAGTCATGGCCTGAGGTACGTGCCGCCGCTGCACGAACCCTGAGAGCCGGGCGCATCGCTCGCGACTCCATGTCGCCACGTGACGCAGCCACCGCCGCGTACTCGCCGGGAGGCCCCTCAGTTGAGGAGCTTGAGGCTACGATCATCCGCCACCGGGAAGAGGCGCGGGCTGCCCTTGAGGCTCAGCTGAAGGACTGAGCCCACCGCCCCATCGCGGGCCCCTCCTCGCCAGGGTCGTTGACCGCCTCGAACCCGGCCTGCTCGAAGAACCGGACACGTCCCTCCACGCCCTCACCCTCGTCCGGGAACCGGAACACCCACGACCGGCCCGTGTCCCGAGCCTCGTTCACGAACGCGTCCAGCAACCCTGTACCGACACCCTGCCGCCTCCATCCGGCGGTCCAGCACCAGGGGGCAGGACGTACCCGTGCGGAGGTGGCATCGCGGTGCCAGGGCCCATGTACGCACCATCGAGGACACCCCCGATCCAGCCCACGAGCACGCCGGCGTCAACGGCGACCAGGGCGACTTCCTCGGAGTACCCCTTCGCGCCGAAGCTCGGAGCCGCGGCGGCGACCAAGCGGGCGATGTCCGGGCCGTCCTCAGGCAGAGCGCGAAGGAACAGCATGACGGCACCGTACCCAGCAGCCGAACTCGGATACTGCCCCCGCCCCGACCAGCGGCCTGCTAGCGTCCCCGCATGGAACAGCCCTCCACCCTCACGGCCTGCGCTGCAGGCCACTCCGTCCACTACCCCGCCGCACTCGACACCCTTGCCCAGGCCGGAACCGACCTGGCTTTCTGTGTCGCCTGCGAATGCCAGCAGGTCCACGTGATCACCATCTTCGCCGGCGACCTGCCGCTCGTCGTCGCAAGCGGAGGCCCCGACCTGTTCGACCGGTTCAAGAGCCAGGGATGGCCCGAGCACGTCCACGTGGATGAAGCGGGCAAGTTTTCCTACCGGGTGATGGAGCCCTTGGACTTGGCCGGGTTCCTCGTGGAGTAGGCGGAGTCGAATCACGGCAGCAAAGCCTGACCGCATCCGGCCAGCTGTCCCGTGCCCCAGCGGGTACATCACAGGGGTGAACGAACTCGGTTTCTTCAAGTCCTCCTACAGCAGCGGCAGCGGCAACTGTGTCGAGGTCGCGTTCCGCAAGAGCAGTTACAGCGCCTTTTCCCACGAATGCGTCGAGGTCGCCGACCTGCCCGCCGGCACCGCCATCCGCGACTCCAAGCACCCCCACGAAGGGCACTTGGACATCCCGCGCGGCGAGTGGGCGGCGTTCCTGCGCACCGCCACCTGACATGAGAAAGGCCGCACTCGCAGGTGGGGCCTTCCGCGGCTGGGACTACTCCTCGCGCAGTATCTCCTGCGCATTCCCAGTGAGCGCCTGGACGAAGTCCAACATTCCAGCCACAGACTCCCATTCAGGTCGCGTGGCAGGGTCGAACCCGTTCGCCTTGCCCTGCTCCCAGTACGTGAGCACGTGCTTCCACAACAGCGCCCGCGCGTCTGCCTGCTCCTGGAGTTCCTCCTCGGACAGCTTCGACAGGGCGATCTTGTCGTGCTGGAGGAACTCCTCGCCGATGTGCACGAAGTCCATCTGGACGTCTAGGGCGGAGTGGTTCACGTGCAGCTCGATCTTCGGAGGGGTCGCGCCGGGCTCGGGTTCGCACGGGAGGTTGCCGTAAACGCTGATCATCGGGGGCCTTTCCTCTGGAGGCATGGGCGCAGCTAGCCTACGCAGGGAAGTGTTCCCTTGTGGGGAGATTGAGGGACCCACCCAACGAAGAAGGCCCCCGCTAAAACAGGGGCCGAGGTGTGCGGTCACACGTGGAATTCGGGGAGCGGATCCGGGCCCACGTACTGCTGGCACCGGCAATCCCGAGGCGGGGTGTCCGGCGTCTCGATCTCAGCGGCGCACGCGCCGCCCCCGCCTCAGCAGGCGAGTGGTAGGCGCGGCCGTGCCCGCACTGACAGACCGCCGGGGGGTTGAGCTGTCGCGCTTCTTCTACTCCAGCGCGGTACGGCGGTCCATCTGTGAGGTGATGAATTCCCTGATCTGGGTCCAGCTGAGCAGGGTCGCCAGAACGAGGAGTCCAAAGGTTCCCGTGATGGCGGTGAGGGCGTCCATACATCAATGGTAGACGCGAAACCCGCTTTTCATAGGGCTCTCAGGCCACGGGAACTGAAGGAAGTCCGAGAAGAAGCGCGAGGCCCGATACGTCCAGAGACCCCCACATAATGACCAATTCCATTGGGGGCTTGTCGGTATGGAATGGCATAGGTGTTTTGAACATCCACCACCGTTTACCGCGAACGAGGAACGGCCACGCGAGCGGCGCCCCGGAGCGGGTGAGCCAGTATCCGAGGATGTGCGTCAGCGACTCAACGGCGACTGTGGCGCCGATCAGCCACGAGGCGCCGCCGTCTGCACACGGGCGGCGTGCTGGTGTCCTCCCAGGAGATTGAGGACGTCCTGTTCGCGCATCCGGGGGTGGCCGAGGCTGCGGTGGTGGGGGTGGCCGACGAGAAGTGGATCGAGGCGGTGACGGCCTACGTGGTCCCCGCGCCGGGGGCGGACCCGGACGGGCTGTGCGGACCGCACACCACCCGTGCCGCACGGCACCCCCGGGTCGCGGTCGTGGACGGTGCCCCGCCCTCCCACCGGAGCGTGTCCCGGGCCGGTACTCTCCCCTTGGACACCGCAGCGGTGGCCGGCTCCCCAGGGGCGCTCCGGGTTCCGTCAAGACCAGCACGTGACATGAGGACGCGCACCGCCTGTTCCCGGACCACCCGGCACGCCCGGGAGCAGGTTGCCCGGCTCCTCGACCCACAACCGCCGCTCGCCGGTGGCGGTCACCGAGATCCCCAGGTGCTCGCGGGCTGGAGACCCCGCCGCTTCCCACGCGCGGCGGGCGTGGTCGATCTCCGCGCACAGGTCGCGGGGGCCGAACCGGTGCGCCTCGAGGTCCGCGTCCCCGGGGACGTATTCCACCAGGGCCCACGATCCCCGCCGGTCGAACAGGTAGACGGTCGCCTCACCACTGTCATCCGCAGCACGGTAGAGGGCCGTGTTCAGGTGCGGCACCAACGCCCCCACCGTCAAGGCCAGACCGCCGGAGGGGTCGGCGTCGCACACCGGCATCGGGTCGACGGTGGTGCGGTACCCGACCGCGCCGGGGGCCTGTTCGTCGACGAAGTCCCTCCACTGTCCGGAGGGCACCCGCTGGTCGCGCAGCCACATGAACGGTGCGTCGCCGACCACGCGTCCGTGCGCCACACCCCCCTCCGCCACGACCAGCCGGAGCAGGGCCGTGGTGGCGAACCCGGTCGCCCACGGGGTCACGACGACCCCGCCGGGTCGGGTCTGGGAGATCCACGCCCCGGGGATGTCGCGTGCCGCGACCGTGGCGAGCACCCGGTCGAACGGCGCCCGGCCGGGAACTCCCTCGGTGCCGTCCCCGACCACCAACCACGGCTCGTACCCGGCGGCGGCCAGGTTGGATTGCGCCTGGCGGGCCAGGGTCGGGTCGATCTCGACGGAGGTGACGTGCTCCGGTCCCAGGCGTTCGCACAGCAGTGCGCAGTTGTACCCGGTCGCGGTACCGATCTCCAGGACGTCCATTCCGTCGGTGGCGTCCAGGGCCTGGAGCATGGCCACGACCAGGGAGGGCTGGGACGCCGAGGACGTGGCCCGCTCTCCACGCCCGTCCGGGAGTGCGGGGGCGCCGTCGTCGACCTGGGTGATGACCGAGACGTCGTCGTAGGCCCACTGGGACCGGTCCGGATGGGAGCGGGGGACAGGGGCGAGCGTGCCGTCCCCGGCGTCGACGTCCAGGCTCCAGACGGTGTCGGGCAGGAACGCGTGCCGGGGCACCGACTCCACGACCCGGCGCCAGGCCGGATCGGTCAGAACGCCCCGGTCCGCCAACCGGGCGGCCAGGGCGACCCTGCGTTCACTGTGCGGGACGATCACTTGCCCTGCTTCTCCCCGCCGCCGCCGTGCGGGCTGGGGTACTGGGAGTCGTTGTCCTTGGGGTCGCCGCGCTGGTCCTGCGGCTTGTCGGGGTTCGAGTGCTTGCCCATGGCCCGGCCTTCCCTCGGGGATTCCACTGCGAGGCGACTGTAACTGTGCGTACAGAGCCTGTCATGGCAGTGGCCGGATGTGGACGGGATACGCCAGAGACGATTCGTCGATCGAGCGGCGGGAACCGGTTTCGTTCGAGTGGGACCCATCCCTGTGCAACCGGGACGGACCTCCACCTGCCAGGTCACGAAGGCCGGGTCAATCCGCCAACAGGCTCAGGGCGAAGCGGCGCGCGTACGGGGCCAGTCTTCGGTGGAGCGGGTCCCGTTCACCGGCCTGGACGATCTCGGCGCAGATGATCAGGTGCGCCAGCCGCCCCTCCTCGGTGTCCAGCACGTCGGCGAAGACCTCACGAACCACGGCGGCCGCGCCGGGTTCGGCCAGGGCGTAGGCGTGCAGGACCGCGGCGTCGTACCCCGCCGGGGCCGCAGCCCACCCCTCCCAGTCCATGAGCACCAGCGGGTGGTGGGTGAGGTTGGCCCAGTGCAGGTCCGCGTGCGAGGTCACCCACGTCCCCACATCCAGGCCCACCCCGGCCTCTCCCACCTCGGGCAGGTGGGTGGGGATGCGTTCGAGGAAGCCCGGGGTGTGGCTCCGGCGCCCTTCGGGTACGGGCACCTGGCCGAGCCGGTGAAGCGTCGTGCGCAACTCCTCCCACCAGCCGGCGTCGACACTGGGGGAGAGCGGTGCGCGCAGGTCGGCTGTGGCGGACACCGGGGACGCCTCGACGAAGGAGAACAGCAGGGCCTGGAACACCGGGCCCTGACCCCAGGTGTGTTCGGCCAACAGCCGGGGCCGGGGGATGTACGGGGGCAGAAGCCTCTCGGCCGACGGGTTGCCCTCCCACAACCGGCCCCCCGGTGCCGGCGCGGACATGACACGCAGCCACGCCCGGCCTTCATCGGGGTGGACGACGGGGCCGCTCACGGTTCGCCCGCCCACACCATGACGAAGGTCGTCCTCGCCCTGGACGTCGAGGCCCAGGGCGGTGGCCGCCTCGTACCACGCCTCGATCATGTGTGGCCTGGCCTCGGTCGGTGGAGTCGCCACAGCGTCCTTCCGGTGTTCTGGTCCGCCGTCACACGGGAAGAGGCAGGCACAACCACCGGGCTGAGGTAGGTGGCCTGCTCACCCATGCGCGGGACTTCCGTATGTTCTGAGGGCTCGGCGTGGCAGCGTCGGCACTCAGTGATCGGGTGGCTGACACCCGTAGAGTTCGAGAAGAGACAGTCGAGCACCGTGGCCTGGGAATCCGCAAACACGGCTCCACGAGACCCGGTACATGCCAGGGCAGAGCTGTTTCCCCTGATCGACCCCGACGACTGCCCCGGGACGAGCTGAACCGGGCGCCGACCGTGGGCGGGCGCCGCCGGGAAGGGCCCGGCGGCGCCCGCGCCGTGTCACATCTGTTCCAGCAGCACGTCCTCCACCGCCTCGGCGTAGGCGCGCACCGTCTGGTGGTCGAACAGCAGGCGGGTGGGCACCGTGACGGCCAGCAGGCTCTCGACCTCGCGCACCACCTGGAGGCTGCGCACTGAGTCCCCGCCGATCTCGAAGAAGTTGTCGTCGCGTCCGATGCGCTCCAGGCCCAGGGTGCGGGCCCACACCTGGGCCACGGCCTCCTCGGTGGGGGTCTGCGGCTCGACGTGGACGGGTGCGGCGGCGCGCGTCCAGGCGGGTTCGGGCAGCAGGGCCCGGTCCACCTTGCCGTTGCTGTTGAGCGGCAGGGACTCCAGCACGGTGACGGCCGCGGGCACCGTGTAGGCGGGCAGTTCGCGGGTCAGCCGCTCCCGCGTCGCCTCGGGGTCCACGCCGTGCCCGGTGACGTAGGCGACGAGCCTGCGCCCCCCGGTGGGGGCCTCGGCCACCAGCACCACGGCCTGGGCGACGTCCGGTCCGCGCAGCAGGGCGGCCTCCACCTCCCCGGTCTCGACGCGGAACCCGTTGAGCTTGACCTGGCCGTCGACGCGGCCGACGAACACCAGGCGTCCGTCGGCGGCCCGGCGCACCAGGTCGCCCGTGCGGTAGAGCCTGCCCCCGTCGCCGAAGGGGTCGGCCACGAAGCGCTCGGCGGTCAGGCCGGGGCGACCGTCGTAACCGCGCGCGGTCCCGGGCCCGGACAGGTACAGCTCCCCCACCGCCCCCGGCGGCGTCGGCCGCAGGGCGCCGTCCAGCACGTGGGCGCCGGTGGCGTCCATGGGGCGGCCGATGGGGCAGTGCCCGGCACGGGCCTCCTCCTCGTCCACCGCGGCGCACGTGGCGAACGTGGTGGTCTCGGTGGGCCCGTACACGTGGACCAGGGAGGTGTCGGGGCAGGCGCGGCGCACCCGCGCCAGGGAGGCGGGGTCGGCGGCCTCCCCGCCGGTCCACAGTTCGCGCAGTCCCGCGAAGCACTCCGGGTCCTGCTGGGCGAAGAGGTTGAACAGGGCGGTGGTGAGGAAGACCGCGCTCACCCCGTGCCGGTCGGTGTGCTGGCGCAGGGCGTCGGCGGAGAGCGGACCGTCCGCCACCACGACGGTGCCGCCGTTGAGCAGCGGGACCCAGATCTCGTAGGTGGCGGCGTCGAAGGCGTGCGAGGAGTGGAAGAGCACCCTGTCGTGGCCGTGGTTCCAGCGGTGGTCGGCGCTGAGGGCGACCACGGCCCGGTGGTCGATCACCACGCCCTTGGGGACGCCGGTGGAGCCCGAGGTGAACATGACGTAGGCGGCGGTGTGCTCGTGCGCCGGACCCCGCCCGGCCGGGTCCCCGGCGCCCCCGCCCCCGGTCCCCTCTCCCTCGGCGCCGGTCAGGGCGCCGTCGGCGGCGTAGCCGACGACGGCCTCCAGGTCCGCGCAGCGCCCGGCCATGGCGGGATCGGCGACGGCCACGCGCGCGCCCAGGGCCCCGGCCAGGGACCGGACCCGCGCGGTCGGCACGGTCTCGTGCACCGGGACGTAGGCGGCCCCGGTGCGCAGGACGCCGAGCGCGGCCGCGACCACGCGCGGCGACCGGGGCATGAGCAGCAGCACCCGGGACTCCGCGCCCACGCCGAGGGAGCGCAGGCGGTCGGCGACCCGCTCGGCCTCGGCGTCCAGGTCGGCGTAGGTCCACGCGCCGTCGGCCCCGATCAGGGCGGTGGCCCCGGGGTGGCGGGCGGCGCGTTCGGCGAACAGGGCGGTGACGGTGGTGCGGGGCGGCTGTTTCCCGCCGCCCTCGGCCAGGGCCAGGGAGCGGGCCGGGTCGGCGCCGGCCACGCGGCCCAGGGGGCGTTCGGGGTCCTCGGTGAGCGAGACCAGGATGCGCTCCAGGTCGGCTAGGAGGCGCTCGGCGGTCGCGGTGTCGAAGCAGGCGGGGTCGTGGCCCAGGACCAGGCGCAGCCCCTCGGAGGCGTAGGCGCTCAGGGCCAGCGGGTAGTTGGTGGCCTCCAGCGCGGTGACGATCTCGGCGCGCGGGCCGTCCCCGGGCGGCGCCCCGACCACCGGGTAGTTCTCGAACACCACGGCGCTGTCGAAGAGCGGGGTGTCGCCGGGCAGGCCCGCCTCCGCCTGCACCCGGGCCAGGGACACGTGGTCCCGGGTGCGCGAGAGCGCCTGGTCCTCCTGGAGCCGGCGCAGCCACCGGACCACGGGCACGGCGGGGTCCACGGCGACGCGTACCGGCAGGGTGTTGATGAACAGCCCCACCGCGGCCTCCACGCCGGGCATGTCGTCGGGACGGCCGGAGGTGGTGGCGCCGAAGACCACGTCGGTGTGGCCCGAGTACGCGGACAGCAGCAGGGCCCAGGCCCCCTGCACCAGGGCGTTGACGGTCAGCCCGTGGGCGCGCGCGAAGGCGTGCACGGCCTCGGCCCGCGCGGGGGCCGGACAGGCCTGGACGCGGGCGGAGGAGCGCGCGGTGCGCAGCGCGGCCGGGGGCCGGTCGTAGGGCAGCGGGGTGGGTTCGGCCACCCCCTCCAGCGCCTTCCGCCAGAAGGCGTGCGCCTCCTCGGCGTCCCGCCCGGCCAGGCGGCGCAGGTGTTCGCGGAAGTCGGGGCGCTTTGCCGGGGCGTGGCCCCGGTGGGCGGTGAGGAGGTCCTCCAGGACCAGGGGCAGGCTCCACCCGTCGAGGACGATGTGGTGGAAGGTCCACACCATGCGCACGGAGGTGTCGCCGGTGCGCAGCAGGGCCACGCGCAGGAGCGGGTCGCGGGCGGGGTCCACGCCCCGGGAGGCGTCCCGGGCCAGGTGGTCGGCCAGGGCCCGTTCGCGCTCCTGCGCCCCCGCACCGCGCAGGTCGCGGTGGACCACCTCGACGGGGACGCCGCGGTGCACCAGCAGGACCGGTTCGCCGAGCCCCTCCCAGGCCACCCGGGCGCGCAGGACGGGGGTGGCCGCGACCACCTCACGCCAGGCGCGCTCCAGGGAGCCGGGGTCCCCGACCCCGGTCAGGTCGACGACGACCTGCTCCAGGTAGGAGCCGGAGTCGGGTTCCAGGACGGAGTGGAAGAACATGCCCTGCTGCATGGGGGTGAGCGGCCACACGTCCTGGACGTCGCGGCCGTCGCCGACGAGGCGGTCCACCTGGGCCTGGTCCAGGCGCACCAGGGGGAAGTCGGAGGGGGTGGCCCCTCCCTGGGAGGGGTCGAGGCAGAAGCCGACCAGGTCGGCGAGTTCGGCGGCCAGGCGGTCGGCGAGGCGGCGCACGGTGGCCGTGTCGTGGACGGTGGTGGCGTGGTACCAGTCGAAGACCAGGCGTTCGCCCTCGAAACGGCCCACCACCTCGACCAGGTGGGCGCGTTCCTCGTCCGGGGAGTGCTCGCCGCCGGGGTTGAGCCGCAGGCCGGTGTGCAGGGCGTCCCGGCCCGGCGCGGTGTCGAAGCGGCCCAGGTAGTTGAAGCTCACGCCGGGCGCGGGCTCCCGTTCCAGGCGGGCGCGTTGCCGGGGCGTGCCCAGGTGGCGCAGGGCCCCGTAGCCCAGGCCGTTGCCGGGGACCGCGCGCAGCGTCTCCTTGGCGGTGCGGATCTGGTCGGCCCAGCGGGGGGCCGAGGTGAGCACGACGGGGAAGACGGTGGTGAACCAGCCCACGGTGCGGGAGGTGTCCACGTCCTCGAACAGGTCCTCGCGGCCGTGGCCCTCCAGGTCCACGGGGACGCTCCGGGCCCCGGTCCAGTCGCACAGCACGCGGCCCAGGGCGGCCAGCAGCAGGTCGTTGACCCGGGTGCGGAAGGCCGAGGGGGCCTCGCGCAGCAGGCGGCGGGTGTCCTCCTCGGTCAGCCCGGCGGTGACCACCCGCTGGTCCCCCACCAGGCCGTTGCCCCGGCCGGGGCGGTCGCGGGGCAGTTCGACGCGGGTGGCGGCGACGGCGGCCCAGGTGTCGAGTTCGGCGTCGAAGGCCCCCTCCGCGGTGTGCCGGGCCAGGCGGTCCGCCCACACGGGGAAGGGCGTGGTGCGCGGCCCCGGGTCCACCGGCTCCCCCCGGAGCGCCTGGTGGTAGGCGGTGGCCAGGTCCTCCAGCAGCACGCGCCAGGACACCCCGTCCACGACGAGGTGGTGGGCGGTCAGCAGCAGCCGGGAGCCTGCGGCGCCGGAGTCGAGCAGGACGGCGGCGAAGACCGGCCCGTGGGCCAGGTCGAGGCCGGCGTGGGCGGCGCGGACGCTCTCCGAGGCCAGGTCGTGCGCCCTCTCGGGCGGGTGCCCGGTCAGGTCGACCACGTCCAGGGGCGGGGCCGCGGAGCCGGGTTCGGCCACACGCGGGCCGTCGCCGTCGCGGCGCAGGCGGAGCATGTCGTGGTGGTCGGCCAGCGCCGCCAGGGCGGTGCGCAGGGCGCGCGGTCGCAGGGGCCGGGCCAGGTCCAGGAGCACGGACATGGCGAAGTGGTCGGGCGCCACCGGGTGCGTGCGGTCGAACCAGCCCATGACGGGTGTGGGGGTGACCGGGCCGCTCACCGGTCCCGTCCCGGCCGGCCCGGCCGTCCGCACGCGCGCCACCTCGGCCAGGGCGGCGACGCTGGGGCGGGAGAAGACGTCGCGGCTGGTCAGCTCCACCCCGGCCGCGCGGGCGCGGGAGACCGCCTGGATGCTGAGGATGGAGTCGCCGCCCAGGGCGAAGAAGTCGTCGTGGACCCCCACCCGCTCCACGGCCAGGACGGAGGCGAACACCTCGGCCAGGAGGCGTTCGGCCTCGGTCCGGGGGGCGGCGTGTTCCCGGTCGTTCCCGGGTTCGGGCAGGGCGCGGTGGTCGAGCTTGCCGTTGGCGGTCAGGGGCAGCGCCTCGACGACCACGACGGCGGAGGGGACCATGTAGCCGGGCAGGCGGGCGGCCAGGGCGCGGCGCCACCCCTCGGCCTCCTCCTGCCCCGTGCCCGGCTCGGAGGCGACGACGTAGGCGAGGAGCCGTCGCCCGCCGCCGGGGGCGGCCCGGACCAGGGCGACGGCCTCGGCGACCCCCTCCTGGGCGAGGAGGGCGGCCTCGACCTCCCCGGGTTCGATCCGAAAGCCCCGGATCTTGACCTGGGAGTCGGCGCGGCCGGTGTACTCCAGCTCCCCGGAGTTGTTCCAGCGGACCAGGTCGCCGGTGCGGTAGAGCCGTCCGCCCTCGCGGAGGGGGTCGGCCACGAAGCGCTCGGCGGTCAGGGCCGGGCGCCCGTGGTAGCCGCGCGCGACCCCGGCGCCGCCGATGTAGAGCTCTCCCACCGCGCCCGGGGGGACGGGGCGCAGGAGGCTGTCGAGCACCCGCAGGCGCATGCCGTCCAGGGGCGTGCCGATGGGGACGGCGCGCACCGGTTCGCGGGTGCGCGCGGCGGGGTGGTGGGTGGCGAAGGTGGTGGTCTCGGTGGGCCCGTACCCGTTGGCCACGACCGTGTCGGGGCAGGCCTGCAGGACACGGTGGACGCTCGTGGGGTTGGCGGCCTCGCCCCCGGTGATCACCTCGCGCAGCGGGGCGAAGCAGGAGGGGTCCTGGGCCGCGTAGAGGTTGAAGAGGGCGGCGGTGACGAAGGTGGAGGTGACCCCGTGCCGGCGCGCCAGCGCGCCGAACTCCTCCGCGTCCGTGCGCCCGGGGGGCGCGACGACCACGGCCCCGCCGCGCAGCAGCGGCACCCAGACCTCGTAGGTGGCGGCGTCGAAGGCGTGGGAGGAGTGGAAGAGCACGCGGCGGTCGCGGCCTCCGCCCCAGCGGGAGTCCCGGGCCAGGGCCACCACGTCGGCGTGGGTCACTGCCACCCCCTTGGGGACGCCCGTCGACCCGGAGGTGTGCATGACGTAGGCGACCGCGCGCGCGTCGACCACGGGCAGGGGGCCCTCGACACGGCCGGGCGGGTGCGGGTCGGTCCCGTCCAGGACCAGCACGTGGGCGCCGACGCCCTCGGGCAGGCGGGGGCGTGAGGCGGTGTCGGTGACGACGACGCGGGCCCCGGTGTGTTCGACCGTCCAGGCCACGCGTTCGGCGGGGTCGTCGGGGTGCACGGGGACGTAGGCGCCGCCGGCGCGCAGCACGGCGAGCATCGCGGTGACCACGTGCGGGCCCCGCTCCAGCAGCAGCGGGACCGCCTCCTCGGCGCCCACCCCCCGGGCGCGCAGGAGGCGGGCCAGCTCGGCGGAACGGGCGTCGAGCTCGGCGTAGGACACCTCGGGGAAGTCGCCGAGCAGGGCCGGGGCGTCGGGGGTGCGCGCCGCCTGCGCGGCGAACGCCGCGGTCACGGAGACGGGCCCGGCCTGGGCGCGGCCCCGTTCCCAGGTCTCCAGGAGGGCACGTTCGGACGCGGGGCGCAGGTCCAGGGCGCTCAGGTCCAGACCGGGGTCGGCGACGACGGCCTCGGCCAGGCGGGACAGGGCGTCGGCCAGGGCCTCCACGCGCCCCGCGTCGTACAGGTCGGTGTTGTACTCGACGGCCAGGCGCAGGACGCCCTCGCGCTCGGCGTACTCGAAGACCAGGTCGGCCAGGGCGGCGGTGCGCGGCAGGTCGATCTCCTCGGTGCGCAGCCCCTCCAGCTCCAGCCCGCCGGTGTGGGCGTTCTGCAGGACCATCAGCGCCTGGAACAGGGGGCCGCGGGAGGGGTCGCGTTCGGTGACCAGGGCGTCGACGACGCGGTCGAAGGGCATCTCGTGGGCGAGGGCGGCGTCGGTCTCGGCGCGCACCTGCTCGACGAACGCGGCCGCGGTGGTGCCCGGGCGCAGGCGTGAGCGGAGCACGACCGGGTTGACGAAGAAGCCGACCACGTCCTCCAGCCCGGGGTGGCCGCGCCCGGCGGAGGCGGCCCCCAGGGCGACGTCGGCGGAGCCGGAGGCCGCGGAGAGCACCGCCTGGGTCAGGGCCGCCAGGGTCGCGAAGAGCGTGGCGCCGCGTTCTGCGCCCAGGGCCCGCAGCCCCCGGAGCAGGCCGGCGTCCAGGGTGGTGCGGTGCACGGCCCCGGCCGTGGTGCGCCGGGCGGGCCGGGGCCGGTCGGTGGGCACGGCCAGCGGGGGGACGTCCTCCAGGGTGCGCGCCCAGTACTCCAGGCGGCGCCGGGCCTCGGGGCCCTCCCAGCGGCCCTGCTCCCAGACGGCGAAGTCGGCGTAGTCGAGTTCCGCGCCGGTGTCGGCGTCCTCCCCGCGCACGACGGCCCGGTGGAAGGCGGCGAGGTCGCGGTGCAGGAGGTCGACCGACCAGCCGTCGCAGGCGATGTGGTGGGTGCTCAGGACCAGGACGTGGTCCTCGGCGCCCAGGCGTAGCAGCAGGGCACGGGTGGGCGGCCCCGTGACCAGGTCGAAGGGGGTGTCGACCTCGCGCCGCAGGTGTGCGTGCAGCTCCTCCCGGAGGTCGGTCCGGTCCCCGGCGGCGACCTCGCGCACCGTGAGCGGGGCGCGTCCGGGGGAGCCCACGTACTGGACGGGCTCGCCGTCGACGGTGTCGTAGGTGGTGCGCAGGGACTCGTGGCGCTCCTGGAGCAGTTCCAGGGCGCGGCCGAGCGCGGACACGTCGAGCGTGCCGCGCAGGCGGAAGGCGCTGCCGGTGTGGTACTCGGCGCTGTCCCCGTCGAGCTGGTGCAGGAACCACAGGCGGCGCTGGGCCGCCGACAGCGGCAGCGGGCGCCCGCGTCGCACGCGGGCGATGGGCTCCTCGCGGGGTCCGGCGCCGCCCGCGGCGGCGATGCCCTCCGGGGTGGGGTGGCGGAACAGGGCGCGTGGGTCGAGGGCGGTCCCCAGGCGTTCGCCCAGGCGCCAGGCCACGCGGGCGGCGAGGATGGAGTCGCCGCCCAGGGCGAAGAAGTCGTCGCGCGCGCCCACGCGTTCCAGCCCCAGGGCCGCGGCGAACTCCTCGGCGGCGGCGTGTTCGGCGCCCCCGCGCGGCCGGACGTAGTCGACGGTGCGGGTGGGCGGCGCGGGCAGGGCGCGGTGGTCGAGCTTGCCGTTGGCGGTCAGGGGCAGCGCCTCCAGGACCACGACGGCGGAGGGGACCATGTAGCCGGGCAGGCGGGCGGAGAGCCGGTCGCGCAGGACCGCGGTGTCCGGGACCGGGCCGACCACGTAGCCCACCAGGGTGCGCGCGCCCGGCGCGTCCTCGCGGACGGTGACCAGGGCCTGGGCGACCCCCTCCTGGGCGAGGAGGGCGGCCTCGACCTCCCCGGGTTCGATCCGAAAGCCCCGGATCTTGACCTGGGAGTCGGCGCGGCCCACGTACTCCAGCATCCCGTCGGCGTCCTCGCGCACGAGGTCGCCGGTGCGGTAGAGCCGTGCGCCGTCGCCGAGGGGGTCGGCCACGAAGCGCTCGGCGGTCAGGGCCGGGCGCCCGTGGTAGCCGCGCGCGACCCCGGCGCCGCCGATGTAGAGCTCTCCCACCGCGCCCCGGGGCACGGGGCGCAGTCGGGCGTCGAGCACCCGCAGGCGCATGCCGTCCAGGGGCGTGCCGACGGGGACCGACAGGTGCGGGGGCCGGGCCCGGTCCACGGCGAAGTGGGTGGCGAAGGTGGTGGTCTCGGTGGGCCCGTACCCGTTGGCCACGACCGTGTCGGGGCAGGCCTCCAGCACGGCGCGGACCGCTGCCGGCGGGACGGCCTCGCCCCCGGAGATCACCTCGCGCAGCGGGGCGAAGCAGGAGGGGTCCTGGGCGGCGAACAGGTCGAAGAGGGCGGCGGTGACGAAGGTGGAGGTGACCCCGTGCCGGCGCGCCAGCGCGCCGAAGCCGGGGGCGGTGAGCCGTTCGGGGGGCGCGACGACCACGGCCCCGCCGCGCAGCAGCGGCACCCAGACCTCGTAGGTGGCGGCGTCGAAGGCGTGCGAGGAGTGGAAGAGCACGCGGCGGTCGCGGCCTCCGCCCCAGCGGGAGTCCCGGGCCAGGGCCACCACGTCGGCGTGGGTCACCGTCACCCCCTTGGCGACCCCTGTCGACCCGGAGGTGTGCATGACGTAGGCCGCCGCACGCGCGTCGACCACGGGCGGTGCCGTGTCCGCGCCCCGGCCCGCCACGGGGGCGTCCGTCCCGTCCAGGTCGACGACCCGGGCGGTTTCCGTCAGGCGTTCGGGCAGGCGGTGGCCGAACGAGCGGTCGGTGAGGACCAGGCGGGCGCCGGTGCGCTCAGCGACGGCCAGCACCCGTTCGGCGGGGTCGTCGGGGTGCACGGGGACGTAGGCGCCCCCGGCGCGCAGCACGGCGAGCATCGCGGTGACCACGTGCGGGCCCCGCTCCAGGGCGAGCAGCACGGCGCCCTCACGGGGCAGCCCCCGGGCGCGCAGGAGGCGGGCCAGCTCGGCGGAACGGGCGTCGAGCTCGGCGTAGGACACCTCGGGGAAGTCGCCGAGCAGGGCCGGGGCGCCGGGGGTGCGCGCCGCCTGCGCGGCGAAGACCTCCGGTACCGAGGCGTGCGGGACCGCGTCCACGGGGACGGGCTCGGGGCGGTTCGACTCCTGGGAGGACAGCACGTGGTGGCTCCTGGTGCGCGTTCGGGAGGGAGGACGGCGGACGGGCGGACGGGTGCGGGGCGGCCGTGATCCGTCGCCGCGACGGTGTGGCCGTCCGGCGGCGGGGCGGGCGGACGCCGATCGATCCGCTATTCCCCCATGGCCGCCGTACGACAACAGAGCGTGCCACATCGCCTTATCCAACCGGGCACATTACCAAAATCATCTTCGTCCTGAAATTCCCTCCACGGGCAGAAAATCACACTCGGAACAACTTGTGTCACATGCAATACTTAACGCAACAAACCAGACAAAACAACGCAAAATATATTATAATCCATAAAGGCCAAGAACAAAGACCTTCCATGTGCACAAAGGGCGTGCGCGGCCATGGGTTGCAAGTACCCTACGGAGTCGTTCAAGTACCCAGAGTAATGAGAATTCAACGTTTGACCGGATGCGGCTACGAGGGCTCCCTCGCGCTCCCCGCGCCCCTTCCGCGGGGCGGGGGTCGCCACGCGCCCCACCTGGGGGCGTCCCCTTCCGTGCCGCGACCCACCGCCGCCGGCCCTCCCTCCCGGGGTGGTGCGATCCCGGCATAACCCGTGGTCAGGGCCCATGTCCGGGCCATAGCACAGCGCCCGGTCCGGTGCATGCGTTTCGCCGCAAAACATCTTTTTTTGTGGTTTGGGCGAACTATCCGTTCCCGGTCAACGAGGAAAGCATCCGTTCCGACGTCGGTGGAGCGGAAACGCGAACCGGAACATCCCTTTCCCCTCCCACACCCTCCCAGCAGCGCAAACGAGTGAGAAGTGCCACAGGGGCACGGGTAAACCACCGGGGTTTGCGACCGCCGTCCTGAACGGCGCGTGCTGCGCCCCTCCGCGTGCCATCCCCCCGACCGCGGGGTGAACACCCTGCTAAAACCGGGGGGCATACGAAAAAACCCGACGACCACCGATGAGGGCGCAATGCCTTCACACCACGGAAATCTCCGCGTACGCCCGACCGCATTCCCCCTAGCCTGGTTCCCGCCATATCCGAATCCCTTGCCAAGATTCGAAGCGATATGTGAGTATCCGTGGCACGTGCGTCGAACCGCCATGTCCCCACCGAAGCGACCGGCCGCCCCCGTCCCGGGCGCCGGCCTTTCGGGTGCCCTCCGAGCTCCACGAGGAGAACCATCGTGCGCGAGGCCCTGTCCGACCTGCTCCTGAGGTCCGCTCTCCGGACCGGCGTCCCCGGAGCCCAACTCGCGGTCTACCACCGCGGAGAGCTGCACACCTGTGTCACCGGCGTGGAGGACTCCGCGACCGGGCGTCCCGTGGAGGACGCCTCCCTCTTCCCCCTGGGCTCGGTGACCAAGACCGTCACCGCCGCCCTGGTCATGCAACTGGTGGAGGACGGCGACGTCGACCTCGACGCCCCCGTGCTGGACCACCTGGGGGGCGGCTCCCCCGACCACCCGCTGCGGGGGGTCACCGCCCGCCACCTGCTCAGCCACACCGCCGGCCTGGTCTCGGAGCGGACCGCGCACGCCCCCGCGACCTCCCTGCGCCGCTACGTCTCCTCGCTGACCCCCGAGGACCGCATCGCCCCACCGGGGACGGTGTTCTCCTACTCCAACACCGGCTACGCCGTGGCGGGCCGACTCGTGGAGGCCGTCACCGGCCAGGACTGGTGGGAGACCGTGGAGTCGCACCTGTGCTGGTCCACCGGCATGGAACTGGCGCCGGTCCCGGCGCCGCGGCCCCCCGCCCCCGGGCTGGTCACCGGCCACGCCGTCGACGGCGCGGGCCGGGCCCACCCGGTGGGCTTCCACATCGAGCCCGCCCTCGCCCCCGCCGGGGGCCTGGCCGCGAGCGCCGCCACCCTGGCGGCCTTCGGCAGGGCCTTCCTCGACCCCGGGCACGCGGCCCTGGACGGCGAGGTCGCCGCACCGGAGGTGCTGGGCGAGATGGGGCGCCCGGTGAGCGTCGCCGACCCCTTCGGCCTGGCCGACGGCTGGGGCGCCGGCTGGTCCCTGCACCTGGCGGGCGACCGCCTGTGGCACGGCCACGACGGAACCCTGGACGGGGCCACCTGCAACCTGCGCGTGGACCCCGAGGGCGGGACGGTGGTCGCCCTGACCACCAACTCCACCACCGGTGTGACCACCTGGGAGCACCTGGTCCGCGGTCTGCGCGAGCTGGGGGTGGACGTGGGCCACTACCGCCAGCCCGACGCCGCGGCCGAGGGCTCCGCCGCCACCGCGACCGCCCCCGACCGGGTCACCGGGCACTACGGCAACGGCGGCCTGAGCGCCGAGGTCGTCCAGGACCGCGGCGGCCACCGGCTGGTCATGTCCAACGGCTTCGAGGGAGAGCTGACCACCGGGCCGGGCGGAGCCTTCCGGGTGGTCTCCGAGCGCCACGGCGGGATCGCCCTCAGCGGGCGCTTCCTCACCGACCCCGCAGCCCCCGCACGTGCCACGGCCCTGCAGTACAACGGGCGCACCCTGCGTCTGAGCGGGCTCGCCGTGGGCCCCAACGCCTGATCCACCACCCCTGCGCACACGAGGACCGACACACCGACCATGAGCGACGCCCCCGTTGACCACACTTCCGAGCTCGACCGCGCCAGGGCCCGCGAGGAGGTCCTGCGCCGCCTGCGCGAGCGCGGCGGGGGCGGCCAGGACATCCCCCGCGTCCCCCGCGACCGCCCGGTCGCGCTGTCCTTCGCCCAGCAGCGGCTCTGGGTCCTGGACCAGATGCGGCCGGGGCGCACCGACTACAACTCCGCCCTGGTCCTGCGACTGACCGGTGACCTCGACGCCGGGGCGCTGAGACGAGCCCTGACCGCGCTGGTGCACCGGCACGAGTCCCTGCGCACCACCTTCACCGAGGTCGACGGCGAGGGGATGCAGGTCGTCGGCGCACCCTACGAGGTGGACCTCCCCCCGACCGTGACCGGCGGACGCGAGGAGTCCGCCGAGAGGGCGGCCCACGAGTACGCCCTGCCCTTCGACCTGGAGCGCGGCCCCCTGATGCGGAGCCGGCTCCTGGTGGAGGGACCCGACAGCCACGTGCTGGTGCTGTGCCTGCACCACATCGTCACCGACGGCTGGTCCCTGGACCTGCTGCGCGGCGAGCTGGACACCCTCTACCGCGCCGCCACCGCCGACCCCGGCCGCGCCCCGGACGCCCTGGCCGCCGACCTGGACCCGCTGCCCGCCCAGTACGCCGACTACGCCTCCTGGCAGCGCTCGCGCCTGGCCGGGCCCGCCCTGGCCCGCTCGCTGGACCACTGGCGCCGCAGACTCGCCGACCCCCCCGTGCTGGAGCTGCCCACCGACCGGCCGCGGCCGGCCGTGCGCGACGGCGCGGGCGACACCCTGCCCTTCTCCCTGCCCGCTCCGCTGGTGCAACGCCTGGAACGCCTGGCCTCCGGACGCGGCGCCCACCTGTCCACGGTGCTGCTGGCCGCGGCCCAGGTGACCGCGGCCCGCTGGAGCCGCAACCCCGACGTGGTGCTGGGCACCGTCGCCTCCGGGCGCGAGGACCGACGGCTGCACGGGATGACGGGCTTCTTCGTCAACACCCTGGCCGTGCGCCAACAGGTGGACGAGGAGCTGTCCTTCGCGGAGCTGCTCGACCGGACGCGTGCCGGGTTCCTCGCCGACCTCGACCACGGCGAGGTCCCCTTCGACACGGTCGTGGACGCCGTCCTGACCGAACGCGACCCCGCGGTGCCGCCGCTGGTGCAGGCCGCGGTGGTCTTCCAGAGCGCCCGGACCCCCGGGGAGGCGGGCCTGGGCGACCTGGACGTGGAACCGGTGCAGGTGCGGCGCGGCCAGTCGGTCTTCGACCTGACCCTGGAGTTCCGCCCCGGCCCCGACGGCGTCGCGGGGTCGGCCGAGTTCGACACCGCCCTGTTCGACCGTGCCACCGTGGAGGGTCTGGTCGCGGACCTGGTGCGGGTGCTGGAGGACACCGAGGACCCCCGCCCCCTGCGGGCCCTGCCCCTGAGGGGCCGCGGGCGGTCCCGGGAGCCGGAACGCTCCCGGACCGGTGCGCCCGGTCCGCGTCCGCGCCCCCTGCCCGACCTGTTCGCGGAGCAGGCCCGGTTGCGCCCCGCGGACCCCGCGTTGGTCGACGCCGACCGCACCGTCTCCTTCGCCGAGGCCGACGACCGGGCCGCGCGCACGGCCCGTCGCCTGCGGGAGCTGGGCGTGCGCCGGGGCGACCGCGTCGGGGTGTGCGTGGAGCGGGGCACGGCCCTGGGCGAGGCGCTGCTGGGCGTGGTGTACGCGGGAGGGGTCTACGTGCCCCTGGACCCGGAGTACCCGGCCGAGCGGTTGGCCACCGTCCTGGAGGACGCCGCGCCACGCGCCGTGATCGTCGACGCCGCGTCCGCCCCCCGGCTGCCCGCGGGCCTCCCGTCGCTGGACGCGGCGGACCCCGCCGTGGCCCGGGCCGAGCCGCTGCGCGAGGCGCTGCACCCCGAGGACCCCGCCTACCTCATCCACACCTCCGGCTCCACCGGCAGACCCAAGGGCGTGCTGGTGGCGCACCGCGGCCTGGCCGCCCTGGCCGCCACCCAGGGCGAGCGCATGCGTGTGGGCCCCGGCTGCCGGGTGCTCCAGTTCGCCTCCCCCAGTTTCGACGCGGCCATCGCCGAGATGACGGTCGCCCTGCTCAACGGGGCCGCGGCGGTACTGCTGCCACGCCCCTCCCTGATGGGGGAGGGGCTGCCCCGCGCCCTGCGCGAGCACCGCGTCACCCACGTGACGCTGCCCCCGGCGCTCCTGCCCGGCCTGTCCCCCGGGGAACTGGGACCGGTGGAACACCTGCTCGTGGCGGGCGAGGCCTGCCCCGGCGAGCAGATCGCCCGCTTCTGCGACGACCGCGCCGTGTACAACGGCTACGGGCCCACCGAGTCCACCGTGTGCGCCACCATCAGCGCCCCGCTCTCGGGAGCGGGAACCCCCGCCCTGGGCGACCCGGTGGCGGGCACCCGTGTCCGGGTCCTGGACCGGTGGCTGCGCCCGGTGCCCGACGGCGTCCCCGGCGAGCTCTACATCAGCGGCGACGGGCTCGCCCACGGTTACCTCGGGCTCCCCGGCACCACCGCGGAGCGCTTCGTCGCCGACCCGGACGCCGAGGGCGGGCGCATGTACCGCTCCGGCGACCTGGTCGTGCGCCGCCGCGGACGGCTGGAGTTCCTGGGCCGCACCGACGCCCAGGTCAAGATCCGCGGCCACCGCGTCGAACCGGGCGAGGTCGAGCACGTGCTCACCCGCCTCCCCGAGGTGGAACGGGCCGTGGTGGTGGTCGACGGCACCGGCTCCTCGCGCCGCCTGGTCGCCTACGCCGTCCCCGCCCCCGGACGCGCCACGAGCCCCGAGGCCCTGGAGCGGGCCGCCCGGTCGCTGCCCTCCTACCTGGTCCCGGCGGCCTTCGTCGTCCTGGACGACATCCCGGTGACCGCCAACGGCAAGACCGACCGGCGCGCGCTGCCCGCCGTGGACTGGACCGGGCGCTCCGGGAACGGGTACACGGCCCCGCGCACCGCCGTGGAGCGGGAGCTGGCCGCGGTGTGGTGCTCCCTGCTCGGCCTGGAGCGTGTCGGCGTGCACGACGACTTCTTCCGTGCGGGCGGCGACTCCGTCAGCGGGGTGCGCATGCTCGCCCGCGCCGCCGACCGGCTCGGCGCCCGCCCCCCGCTGCGCGCGCTGTTCGAGCGGCCGACCGTCGCCGCGCTGGCCGAGCTCTACGAGGGCCCCGGCGAGCACCGCTCCGCACCCGTGCGCGTGGAGCACGGGGGAGCGGCGCCCCTGTCCGCCGCGCAGCGCCGGATGTGGTTCCTGGACCAGTACTCGCCGGGAGGGGCCGGGTACAACTCCGGCGGCGCGCTGCGCCTGTCCGGGGCGTTGGACGTCCCGGCGCTGGAGCGCGCACTGGACGCCCTGGCCGCGCGCCACGAGGCGCTGCGCACGGTCTTCCCCTCCCGGGACGGCGCGCCCTGCCAGGTCGTGCTCGACGCCTGCGGCCTGCCCCTGGCCACGGTCGACCCGGGCGGCGCCCCCGGGGGCGGGCGCGAGGAACGGCTGGACGCGCTGCTGGAGGAGTTCGCCTCCCGGCCCTTCGACCTGGCCCGAGGCCCCCTGACCCGGGTGATGCTGGTGCGCGTGGACGAGGGCGACCACGTCCTGGCGATCACCATGCACCACATCGTCACCGACGCCTGGTCCATGTCGGTGCTCGTCGGGGAGCTGGGGGAGCTCTACCGGGCCGCCCGGGAACGGCCCGGCGCCCCGGCCGGGGAACTGCCCGGGGCCGCGGGCCTGCATCCGGTGCTCCTGCGCTCCACCGACGTGGCCGTGTGGCAGGAGGAACGGGCGCGCTCGGGGGCCTTCGAGGAGCACCTGCGGTACTGGCGCGACCACCTGGCCGGGGTCGAGCCCCTGGAACTGCCCACCGACCGGCCCCGGCCCGCCCAACGGCGCGGCCGCGGCGCCGCGCGCTCCTTCGAGGTCCCCGCGCGGGTGCGCGAGCGCGTGCGCGAACTGGAGTCCGAACACGGCCTGACGCTGTTCATGGTGCTGGTCGCGGCCACCGCGCTGACGCTCGCGCGCCACAGCGGCCGGCACGACGTGGTGATGGGCACGGTGACCTCCGGACGCGACGGCGCCGACCTGGAGAACGTGGTCGGGTTCTTCGTCGACACCCTGGCCCTGCGCCTGCGGGTGGACCCCGACGCGTCCGCCTCCGCGCTGCTGGCCGACGTGCGCGCGACCGTCCTGGCCGCGTTCGAGCACGGCGAGGCGCCCTTCGACGCCGTCGTGGACGCGACCGGGCAGGAGCGCGACCCCTCCCGCCCCACCCTGGTCCAGGCCCTGGTCACGCTGCGGAACACACCGGGCTCCCCCTGGAAGGCGGACGGCCTCGACGCGCGCCCCCACGCCGTCGCCCACCGGCACACCCAGTTCGACCTGACGGTGGAGTTCGCCGAGGAGGACGGGCGGCTGCTGGGCGCGGTGGAGTACGACACCGACCTGTTCGACGCCCGCACGGCCGACCGGATCGCCCACCACCTCGCCGCCACCCTGGACCTGCTCTCCCGTGCCCCGCACGCGCGCGTGCGGGAGCTGGACCCCCCACCCGCGCCGGACGAGGCCGAGGCCCTGCGCTCCTGGAGCACGGGCGCCCCCGGGCACCCGCCGGCGTCGGTGCCCGAGGTGTTCGGCGAGCGGGCGCGCGCCCTGCCCGACGCGCCCGCCCTGGCGGGACCCGGCGTGACGACGACCTACGCCGAACTCGACCGGGCCTCGGCGGCCCTGGCCGGACGGCTGCGCTCGCTGGGGGTGGGGCCCGAGACCCCCGTGCCCCTGCTCCTGGAGCGGGGCCCGCACGTGGTCACCGCGATGCTCGCCGTGCTGCGCGCCGGGGGCGCCTACGTCCCCGTGCACCCCGACGACCCCGCCGAACGCGTCCGCCTCCTGGTCTCCGAGACCGGGGCCCCGTGCGTGGTCACCGACGCGGCCTGCGCCTCCCGGGCGCCCTCCGCGGTCCCGGCGGTGCGGGTCGACGCCCTCGACCCCGTGCCGGACGCCGGCGCCCCCGTCGAGGGCCTGGACCGGGCCCACCCCGACCAGCTCGCCTACGTCATGTACACCTCGGGTTCCACCGGGACGCCCAAGGGCGTGGCGGTGACCCACGCCGACGTGGTGCGCCTGGCGGCGGACCGGCGCTGGTCGGGCGGGCACGCCCGGCGCACGCTCTTCCACTCCTCGCACGCCTTCGACGCCGCCACCTACGAGATCTGGGCGCCCCTGCTGACCGGCGGCGCCGTCGTGGTGGCCCCGCCGGGCCGACTGGACGCGGACGGCTTCGCCGCGCTGGTCTCCGGGCACGGGGTCAGCGCCACCTTCGTCACCGCGGCGCTGTTCAACCTCTACGCCGCCCAGGACCCGTCCTGCTTCGCGGGGATGGAGCAGGTCGTCACCGGTGGCGAGGCGGCGAGCCCGCACGCGGTGGAACTGGTGCGGCGCGCCTGCCCGGACACGACGGTGGCCAACGGGTACGGGCCCACCGAGACCACCACCTTCGCCGCCCACCACGCGCTGCCCCGCGAGGGCGCCACCCCCGACCCGGTGCCGATCGGCCGACCCCTGGACGGCACGCGGCTGCACGTGCTGGACGAGCGGCTGCGGCCGGTGCCGGTGGGCGCGATCGGCGAGCTGTACGTGGGCGGGCGGGCCACGCGCGGCTACCACGGCCGACCGGCCCTGACCGCCGAACGCTACGTGGCCGACCCCTTCGGCGACGGCGGTCGGCTCTACCGCACCGGCGACCTGGTCCGCTGGAACAACTCCGGGGAGCTGGAGTACACCGGCCGCGCCGACTCCCAGGTCAAACTGCGCGGGTTCCGCATCGAGCCGGGCGAGGTGGAGGCGGCCCTGCTGCGCCTGCCCGACGTGGAGCAGGCCACCGTCCAGGTCCGTCGCGCCGCCTCGGGTGCGCGCGGCCTGGTCGCCTACGTGGTTCCCCGCGAGGAGGGCGGGACCGGCCTGCCGGACGTGCGCGAGCGGTTGCGCGAGACCCTGCCCGACTACATGGTCCCGGGGGCCGTGGTGCCCCTGCGGGCCATCCCCCTCAACGCCAACGGCAAGGTGGACCGGGCGGCGCTGCCCGAACCGGACGAGTCCGGCGACCGGGAGCGGGAGGACACGGCGCCGCGCGGCGCCACCGAAGGGGCGCTGGCGCGGATCTGGTCGGAGCTGCTGCACGTGGCGGACGTGGGCCGCCACGACAACTTCTTCGCCCTGGGCGGCGACTCGATCCTGAGCATCCAGATGGTCTCGCGCGTGCGCGAGGCGGGGTGGAACGTCACCACCCGCGACGCCTTCCTGCATCAGACGGTCGCCGACCTGGCCGCCGCGGCCGACCGGAGCGGGACCGTCGGCGGCGCCGGCGTGCGGGCCCCGGTCACCGGCCCCGTCCCGCCCACCCCCGTGGACCGCTGGTTCTTCCGCACCCGCCCCCGCCGCCCCGAGCACTTCGACATGTCGCTGCTGTTCGAGGTCGCCGAGGGCACCGACCCCGACCTGTGGGCGCGGGCCGCCGACAGCCTGCCCGCCCACCACGCCATGCTGCGCCTGAGGGTCGTCGACGACGGGGACGGCCCGCGCGGGCTCCTGGACGCCGACACGCCCCACCGTGCCCGGGTGGTGCGGGTGGACGGAGAGGAGCTGGAGCGGGCGGTGGAGCGCGAGGCGCTGCGCGCACGCCACCCCGAACGGCTCGCACGGGGGCCGTTGTTCGAGGCCGTGGTGTTCGACGCCGGTCCCGGACGCGCCCCGCGGGTGCTGCTGTCGGCGCACCACCTGGTGGTCGACGCCGTGTCCTGGCGGGTGCTGCTGGAGGACCTGGCCACCGCCTACGGACAACTGGACCGGGGCGAGAAGGTGGACCTGGGCGCGCCCACCACGCCCTTCCCGGAGTGGGCCCGCCGCCTCGGGGAGCACACCGCCCGGGGGGCCTTCGACGGGGACGCCGGCCACTGGTCCGACCTGGCGGCCCGGGCCGCGGACGCGCGCCTTCCCGTGGAGCTGGACTCCGGACCCGACGACGTGTCCTCGCAGCGGGTCCTCACGGCCTCCCTGTCGGCCGAGGAGACCGCGGTCCTGCTGCGCCGGGTGCCCGGCAGCCTGCGCAGCAGCATCGACGACGTCCTGCTCGGCGCTCTGGCGAAGGTGCTGACCGGCTGGAGCGGCTCCCCCCGCCTGCTGGTGGCCAAGGAGGGGCACGGGCGAGAGGACCTGTTCGACGACGTGGACCTGTCCCGCACGGTGGGCTGGTTCACCGCGATCCACCCGGTGCTGCTGGAGGTCCCAGCGGACGCCGACACCGCCGGGGCGATCGCCGTCGCGCGCGGGCTGCGCCGGGCCGCCCCGGACGGGATCGGCTTCGGGGCGCTGCGGGAGCTGGCCGGGGGGCGGGCCCACGCGGCACTGGCCGCGATGCCCGAGCCGCCGGTGACCTTCAACTACCTGGGGCGCTTCGGCGACCGGGGCGGGGGGCCGGTGGGGCGTCCGCTGCCCCTGCCGCCGTGCGACCACGCCCCGGACGAGGAGCGCACCAGCCTGTTCGACGTGACCGGCGCCGTGGTCGGGGAGAGGCTGGAGCTCTCCTGGACCTACTCGGCCCACCGGCACCGGACCGCGACGGTCCGGGCCCTGGTCGACGAGTACGCCGAGCGGTTGCGCGCACTCGTGCGCGATGCAGGACGCGGACGCGCGCGGGACCGCCGCGCGCGCTGACGGTGTCGCGCGAACGGCGCGCGAGACCCACGACGACAAAGGAGAACGATCGACGTGAGCAACCCCTTCGACGACGAGGACGGCCGTTTCCTGGTGCTGGTCAACGACGAGGGACAGCACTCCCTGTGGCCCGCCTTCGCCGAGGTGCCCCGGGGGTGGCGGGTGGCCCAGGGCGAGACTTCCCGGGCCGAGGCGCTGGAGTACGTGGAGCGCGAGTGGACCGACCTGCGCCCGGCGAGCCTGATCGCCGCGCAGGAGGGCTGATCGCGCCGGGACGCGCGGAACCGGCGCCCGGGCGGTGGCCCCGGGCACGCGTTCCGCGCGTCCCGCCGCGCGTCCCGCCGCACGTGCCTCGGTCTTGCGGGGCGGTGCTTCGAGGACCTGGCGACCTCACCGATCCCCGCAGGGCCCGGCCTCCGGCTGCGGCACCTGATGCACAGGCTCGGATCCACGCCCCGACTGCTGGAGCAGGCGGACACCGGCGTGGAAGCGGACCGGTCCATCGGGTACGTGCTCGGCAGCGATGGGCCCGTCGACCTGGACCACCACCCCCTCGGCACGTGGGTGGTCACCCGCCCGTTCACGGAGTCGGTGGCGTGGCCGTCCACGGGCACGGGGGAGCGCCGCCACATGGTGGAACACCGTCCGGTAGGTCTCGCGGAGATAACGCCCCGCGTTGTCGCAGGTAGTGAAGTGTGAGCCCCACGCACGTGGGGATGGACCGCCGCGCGCCGGGTGCTCCGGACCTGGAGCCGGGTGAGCCCCACGCACGTGGGGATGGACCGCCGGCCCGGAGCGGCCCGGTCCCCGGGGTGCCGTGAGCCCCACGCACGTGGGGATGGACCAGAGGGCATACGCGCACCGTACCGGTACCGCCCCGTGAGCCCCACGCACGTGGGGATGGACCGCGGATATGGGGCGCCCGCTCACCGGAGAACCAGGTGAGCCCCACGCACGTGGGGATGGACCGGAGGCCAGGAGGTGGCTGACCAGCCGCTGCGCGTGAGCCCCACGCACGTGGGGATGGACCGGTCAGGTCCTGCAGCGTCCACTCCTCGCCGCTGTGAGCCCCACGCACGTGGGGATGGACCGCCCAGGTCGACGACGGCCTCCACCGTCAGCCCGTGAGCCCCACGCACGTGGGGATGGACCGCGGCCGCCCCCGGGGCGGACACGCCGGAGCTGGTGAGCCCCACGCACGTGGGGATGGACCGTCCTGCCGCATGAACCGGCCGGTGATGACGTCGTGAGCCCCACGCACGTGGGGATGGACCGGCGGTGACGTACCGGCCCGCCCGCCGGGGTCCGTGAGCCCCACGCACGTGGGGATGGACCGGACACGGCCGTGGCTGAAGTCCACCCCCTCATGTGAGCCCCACGCACGTGGGGATGGACCGTTCACTCCCTCGATCGAGGGGCGGATCAGCGTGTGAGCCCCACGCACGTGGGGATGGACCGCTCGGCGACTGGCCCGAAGGCAAACCCAACACGTGAGCCCCACGCACGTGGGGATGGACCGCTTCATCAGCGGAACGTTCGCGAACCCGGCCAGTGAGACCCACGCACGTGGGGATGGACCGGCGGACGGGCACGAGCGCGTCGGCGAGGTCGAGTGAGCCCTACGCACGTGGGGATGGACCGTACACCGGCCGCCAGGTGTGGGCGTGCGCCGAGTGAGCCCCATACAGGTGGGGGACCGTCCCTGGCGGACGAGGGGGTCGGCCTGCCTGTGGCCGGGAGCCCGGCCGTCGCCCCCGAGCCCGGCCGTCCTCGCCGGCGGTCACGACCCCGGGGACGACGAAGGCGCCGACGAGAAGCCGTCGGCGCCCGAAGGGCGGTGACCCCGTCCTAGTGCCCCGCGTGCTCCTCGTCGGCGCTGACGATCAGCGCGTAGGCCTCGGCGAGGTCCTTCACGTCTTCGGCCTCCTCGGCCTCGGGAGCGAGCTCCACGATCTTCTTGAGGATTGCCTCGCGTGCCTGGGCCTGGATGTCCTGCGATTCGGTCATACGCCAACCCTAGACCCGGGAGCGGACATGTCCGGCCACTTCCCCCCTCCACCGGCAGGAGCCGCCCGGGCGGTGGTTCCCCCGCACGCGGAGGGACCACCGCAGCCGGCGACGGCCGGGGGTCAGGGGAGGGCGGACGGTCCCGCCGGTGCCGGCACACCGGCGAGACCGAGTATGAGGTCGCGGACCTCGGTGGCCGCGACGCGTTCCCGGGCGGAGCCGGGGTCGGTGCACAGCACCAGGGGGCCGTCGTCGGGGTCCTCGTGCGCGCGCCCGTGGGTGCCGCGCACACAGCCCGGGTCGAGCGGGACCACGTTCATGGCGTAGCGCAGACCGGCCTTCTTGCGCACGAGGTTGGCCGCCGCGCGCGCCTTGACGAACGGGTCCGCGGGATCCAGGAAGAGCTCGGCCGGGTCGTAGCCCGGCTTGCGGTGGATGTCCACGCCCCGCGCGAAGTCCGGCGCCGCCCCGTCGCGCAGCCAGTAGTAGTAGGTGAACCAGGCGCCCGGGTCGGCCACGAGGACGAGCTCGCCGGAGCGCTCGTGGTCCAGCCCGTGCTCCGCCTGCCCGTCGCGGTCCAGGACGAGGTCCACCCCCTCCACCCCGGCGAGGAGGCCGGCGACCGCTGACACGTCGCCGGGGTCGCGGACGTACACGTGGGCGCACTGGTGGTCGGCCACCGCGAAGGCGCGCGACTCCCACGGGTCCAGGTACTCCATCCCGTGCTGGGTGTGGACCTCCAGCAGCCCGGCCTCCCGCAGCACCCGGTTGACGTGCACGGGCCTGTCCGCGGGGGTGATGCCGTACTCGCTGAGGACCATCACGGCGGTCCCCGAGCGCTCGGCGTCGTCCAACAGGGGCGCCAGGGCCGCGTCCAGGTCGCCCACCGCCCGGCGGGCCTGCTCCGAGCCGGGGCCGTACCGCTGCAGGTCGTAGTCCAGGTGGGGGACGTAGCAGAGGGTCAGGTCGGCCCGCGGCATCAGCCTGCGGGTCGCGGCCACGATCCACTCGGTGGAGCGGATCGACGCGGTCGGCCCCCAGTAGTGGAAGAGCGGGAAGGGTCCCAGCTCCGCGGTCAGCTCGTCGTGGAGCGCGGGGGGACGGGCGTAGCAGTCGGGGGACTTGCGCCCGTCGGCGTGGTACACCGGCCTGGGGGTGACGGTCCAGTCGGTGGTGGCGCCCATGGCGTACCACCAGCACACGTTCGCGGTGCGAAAACCCGGCCTGTGGCGCCGGGCGGTCTCCCACACCTTCTCCCCTCGGACCAGGCGGTTGTGCTGGCGCCACAGGTACACCTCGCCCAGGTCCCGGAAGTACCAGCCGTTGCCGACGGCGCCGTGCCCGGCCGGGGTCAGGCCGGTCAGGAACGTGGACTGGACGGTGCAGGTGACAGCGGGCAGGACGGTCTCCAGCGGGGCCTGCCAGCCCTTCTCGGCCAGGGCGCGCAGTCGGGGCGCGTGTCGCAGCAGCCGGGGCGTGAGCCCGACCGCGTCGACGACGAGCAGGCGCGGTTCCTCCGTCGGCATACGGGTGTCCCTTCGTCTGGCGGGGGTCAGAGGACGGTCAGGCCGAGGCCGGTCATGCGGTCGCGGGCCCAGGCCACCTCGGCGGCGATGCCCTCGGTGAGCCCCTTCACGTCGGTGGGGCGCGACGCCTCGGGCAGCACCGACCAGGTGTAGGTCTCCACCTCCACGTGGTCGGTGCGCGCGCCGCCGGGGCCCAGGAGGCGGCGCAGGGTATCGGTGAGGTGGTCGGTGGTCCCGCGCAGCGGGGCGGCGGCGGGGGCGTGCAGGGGCACGTGGAAGTGGGTGCGCCAGGGCCTGTCCGCGGGCAGGGGGTCGGCGCCGCCCAGGGCCTCGTGCAGGTCGTCGCGGCCCTCCCGCGCACCGTCCTCGCCGCGGGCGCGCGTCTGGTGCAGGAAGCGGTCCTCGGTGAAGGCGGCGAGGGCCTCGCGGGCGGCCGGGTCGGCGGGGTCGGGGACCTCCACGGCCGCCGACGCCTGGGCCTTGACCACGGGCAGGCCCGCGGCGGAGAGCCTGTCCATGGCCGCCCCCGGTTCCTCGAAGGCCGTCGCGAGGTGGCAGGTGTCCAGGCACACGCCCAGGTGCGGCGGCGGGTCCGCCAGGAGCCGGGCCGCGTCACGGGTGGACTCGACGACGCACCCGGGCTCGGGTTCCAGCCCCACCCGCACCGGGCGCTCCCGCCGCGCCAGGTCCTCCAGCGCGGCGGAGAGCTCGTCCAGGTGCGCGCGGGCGGCGGCGAGGCGGCCGGGGTCCCACGGCGCGCGCCAGGCCAGGGGGAGGGTGGAGACGCTGCCCCGCGCGGCGTCGTCGGGGAGCAGCCGTGCCAGCACCCGGGCGCAGTCCACCGTGTAGTCCAGCCTGGCCCGGTCGGTCCAGTCGGGGCCGTACACGGCGTGCTTGACCACGGGCGCGTGGAACCCGGTGTAGGGGAAGGCGTTGAGGGTCACCGTCTCCAGCCCCGCGGCCCCCAGCTCCGCCCGCAGCCGGTCGGTCAGCCCCGGGTCCGCCGCCAGCTCCCGGGCCAGCGGGGCGGGCAGCCACAGTCCCAGGCCGAGCCGGTCCGCGCCCAGGGCCTCGCGCACGCCGCCGCCGTGGACGCGGATCTGGCGCAGGACGCCGTCCAGGTCCTCGGCCGGGTGCACGTTGGTGCAGTAGGCGAGGTGGACGACCGTGCCGTCGGGGTGGCGCAACCTCACGAGGCGCCCCCGTCCGCGCGCTCGCCGCGCAGGACGGAGTTGCCGGAGTAGGTCGCGGCGCGGTCGGTCCCGGGCACGTCGTCCAGCAGCAGGCGTCCGCTGCGTCCGTAGAACTCGACGGGGTTGTCCCACAGGACCCGTTCGACGTCCCGGCCGGTGAAGCCCGCGGCGAGCATGGCCTCGCCGGTGCGCAGGGTGGCGAGCGGGTCGCTGCGGCCCCAGTCGGCGGCCGAGTTGACCACCATCCGCTCCGGGCCCCACTCGGACAGGACGCGGACCATGCGCTCCGGGCTCATCTTGGTGTCGGGGTAGATGGAGAAGCCCAGCGTGCACCCCGACTCGTGCACCATCGCCACGGTGGCCTCGTTGAGGTGGTCCACCAGCACCCGCTCGGCCGGGATGCCGGACTCGGCGACCAGTCGCAGGGTGCGGCGGGTCCCGGCCACCTTGTCGCGGTGCGGGGTGTGCACCAGGACGGGCAGCCCGAACTCCGCGGCCAGCTCCAGCTGGTGGCGGAAGGCCTTCTCCTCCTCCGAGGTCAGGGAGTCGAAGCCCACCTCCCCGACCGCCACCACGCCGTCCTTGGCCAGGTAGCGGGGGAGGAGGTCCAGCACCCCTCGCAGGCGGGGGTCGTTGGCCTCCTTGGGGTTGAGCGCGATCGCGCAGTGGTGGCGGATCCCGAACCGCTCGGCCCGGAAGCGCTCCCAGCCCACGAGGCCGTCGAAGTAGTCGCGGAAGGAGCTCACCCCGGTCCGGGGCTGGCCCAGCCAGAACGCCGGCTCGACCAGGGCGCGAACCCCTGCGGCGTGCATCGCCTCGTAGTCGTCGGTGGTCCGTGAGGTCATGTGGACGTGCGGGTCGAAGATACGCATCACGCCTCCGTTCGTCGGGTGTCCGGGCGGGCGGCCCGGTCGGGGAAGTGGCGCAGCACGAGGTGGACGTCGGCGGGGACCTCCCGGCCCGCCAGGGCCCGCTCCTCGGCGTGGTCGGCGCACATGCGCGCCAGCTCGGCGTCGGCCCGCTCGGGCACCCCGGCCGCCGTCCCCAGCGGAACCCCGGTGAACAGGCACTTGAGGACGCCCTGGCGCCAGGAGTCCGCGTCGAGCAGGGCCGTCGCCGCGCTGGAGGCCGCCGCCGCGATCAGCCGGGTGTCGTTGGTGCGCATCGCGTCGGCCAGCAGTTCGCGCGCCGCGCCGGCCAGCTCCTCCCGGCCGGTGTCGAGCACGTCCAGGCCCCGCAGGACGGCGCGCCGCTCACCCGCGTCACCGTGGTGGTACAGGTCGCGGACCTCCTGGGCCAGCTCCGCCGGGGCCAGGGCCCCGGCCAGCGCGGCCAGCAGCTCCACGCGCACCATGTCCTCCAGGGTCGGCCCGGCCACCCCGTCGGGGTCGCCGGACGGGCCCGGCCCCCGCGCCACGCTCCTGGCCGCCGCGGGGAAGAGCACGGCGATCCGGGCGGGCCGCTCCCGTACCTGCGCGACCCGGGCGGCGAGGGCCTCGCGCGCCTCGGCCGTGCCCAGGAAGGCGTACCGCCCGCTCACACCTCCGCCCTCCGGGCCCGGGAGGCGGCCAGCGCCCGGGTGAGCGCGCGGATCGACCGCTCGGCCACCACGGGGGCGGCGTGCCCGTGGCGGGGCAGCTCCACCGACGCCAGGCCCCGGTAGCCGACCGCCTCCAGGGCTCCCAGGACGCCGGGCAGGTCGATCTCCCCGTCGCCGAACTCCAGGTGCTCGTGGACGCCCGGCCGCATGTCGTCCAGCTGGACGTTGGCGATCAGGGCCCCGGCGCGCCGGACGGCGCCCTCGGGGCCGTCCGGTTCGTTGCACACGCCGTGCCCGACGTCGACGGTCAGCCGCAGGCGCGGCGGGTCGCCGAGCCGGCCGCGCAGCTCCAGCGCGTCGGCCACCCGTTCGGCGAACATGCCGGGCTCGGGCTCGAACGCGCAGTCCACACCGTGGTCGTCGGCGGCGGCCAGGACCCGTTCCACGCCCGAGGTCAGCCGCGCCCAGCCCTGCGCCCGGCCCACCCCCGCGGGCAGGACGCCCGACCAGAAGGAGACGGCCTCGGCCCCCAGGTCCTCGGCGATGCGCACGGCGCGGCACAGCAGGTCCACGCGCCGCCCGGCGCCCTCGTCGGAGACCAGGGTGGGTTCGTGCTTGCGGCGCGGGTCCATCAGGTAGCGGGCGCCGGTCTCCACGACCACCGCCAGGCCCAGCTCCGACAGCCGTCGGCCGATCCGGGCCGTGCGCGTGAAGGCGTCCGGGGCGAAGGGGTCCAGGTGCGGGTGGTCCAGCGTCAGCCCCACCCCCTCGTAGCCGAGGTCGGCGAGGAGGGCGAGCGCGTCGTCCAGCCGGTGGTCCCCGAAGCCGTTGGTGCCGTATCCGAACCTCACGTGAACGACACCGCCTCGGACGCCCGCGCCGCCACGGGCGCGCCGAGGACCAGCGCGCACGCGGTGCCCGGCGCGCCGTGCCCGGCCAGCAGGGCCGCCTGGAGCGGGATCATGCCCCGGATCCCCTCACCCGTCGCCGCGCGGGCGTTGTGCGCCTCGGGTTCGACCAGCGCCCGGACCTGGGCGGAGCCCACCCTCACCGCGAAGAGCCCCGCGAGCGCCCCCGCCAGGACCCTCTCCGGGGTACCGCCCGCCGCACGTCCGCGGGCGGGCCGGGCGGGCGCGGCTGCGAGCGCGGCGCCGGCCAGGGTGCACAGCAGCGCCCCCGCCGCGACGGCGGGCCGTGTCCCGTGCACCTCGCCCCGGCTCAGGGCGGTCACCCCGAGCGTGTGGACGGCCAGCGCCAGCGCGGGCCCGGCCGCGTCGGCGGGGCGCGCGCCCGCGCCCAGCAGCACGTCCAGCCCCCGGGCCGCCGCCATGCCCAGCGGGGCCAGCGGGGTCCGCTTGAGGAGGAGGTCGTAGCCCCACACGGTGGCGGCCAGGGCCGTGGCCACCCCCGCGGCCCGGCGGCCGCCCGCCGCCGCGGCCAGGCCCATGCCCGTGACGGTCAGCCCCGAGGCGACGGCCAGGGCCTCGCCGGGGAGCACGGCCCCGGAGGGGATGGGGCGTTCTGGGCGCTCGACCGCGTCCACCTCCCGGTCCGCGTAGTCGTTGAGGGCCATGCCCGCCCAGTACAGGCAGACCGAGGCCGCGGGCAGCGCCCAGGCCCCGGGGCCGCGCAGGCCCCCCGCCGCCGCGGCGCCGGCCAGGGTGTCGCCGGGAACGCTCAGCGCCGCGGGCAGGCGTACCAGCCTCGCCAGGTCGCGTGCTCTCATTCGGCCTCCTCCACCGGTGCCGCGCACCAGGACGTCAGGGCCCGCCACTGTTCGGCGAGGCCGTGTTCGCGGGTGCCCACGGGGTCCTTGAAGAAGAACGCCAGCTCCGGCAGGGGGCCGGACCGGCCCTGCCGGTGGGCGTGGGCGGCCAGCCGCGCCAGGTCCAGCACCAGGGGCGCCGCCAGCGCGGAGTCGTAGCCCGACCAGGTGAACTGCAGGGACATCCGCGCCCCCAGGAACCCCTCGAACGAGACGTGGTCCCAGGCGACCTTGGCGTCCCCCAGGTCGGGGACGTAGTCGATATGCAGGGGCCCGTCCGGCCCGTGGCCGAGCATGTGCTCCAGCCCCCGGGCCTTGGAGGCGAGCTTGCTCTCGGCGTTGGCCGGGTCGGCCAGGGTGGCGCCGTCGCCGCCGCCGAGCAGGTTGACCGACGACCACGAGCGCACGTGCAGCGCCCGGGAGGCGAACATCGGCGCGAGCGCGCTCTTGACCAGGGTCTCCCCGGTCTTGCCGTCGGAGCCGGCCCACGGAACGCCCGAGCGGTCGGCGAGCCGCGCCAGGGCGGGCAGCCGGGGGCCGGTGTTGGGCGTGAACTCCACGAACGCGCAGCCCGCGCGCAGGGCCGCGTACGCGTACGCGGAGCTGGCCGGGATCCGCGCGGTCCCGGCGTCCAGTGCCGCCTCCAGCGCGTCGGCGTCGGTGTGCTCGGGGTACGCGCCGGGCCGTGGCTCGGTGCTGGACAGGTCCACCACCACGACGCGTTCGAGCGCCTCCCGCTCGGAGAACCCGCGCAGGTCCGCCTCCAGGCGGTCCACGTCCCCGCGCCGGACGCCGCCGGAGACGTCGTCCAGGCCCCGGAGCAGACCGCGCTCGGTCCGGTCCAGCCCGTCGGCGAGGGCCGACGGCAGGTGCGCGGGCAGCACCCCGGCACGGGCCAGCCGCTCGGCGCGCTCGCGCAGGCTGACCTCGGACACGTCGTGGCCGCCGAAGACCAGGTCACCGATCCCGGGCAGGCGCGCCCCGGCGAATTCGGGCCGCTCGGTCACGCACCCCGTCCGCCCGGCGGCGCCGGACCGCACCGCGAGGGCGCCCAGGACGGCGGTGGTCGCCACCGACCCCCGGGCCCCGATCAGCCATACTCCGACTCGCGTCAACGCATGCTCCCTTCTCCGTGCCTTCGGGCGTTCCGGGACGGCGCGGTCACCGGTCGCCGCTGTCGGCGCCGTCGCCCCCGGGATCGCCGCCCTCGCCGGGCTGCGCGCCGTCGGGGCCGAGCGCGCCGCTGCCGGGCGCCGCGGGCAGGTACAGGTGGACGTGGCCGTGGCCGGACTCCACGCTGACCGTGTCCAGCTGGGTGGCCGCCACCGACCAGCCGCGGACCGCCTGGGTGCGCAGGTCCCCGGCCAGCTCCAGCAGCTCCGCCTGCTGCGCGTCCTGCGCGCGCTCCGCGTTGGAGTAGGCCACGACCGCGGAACCCAGCAGGTCCACGGCGTTGGCCAGCCCCGCGTACGCGACGTTGTGGCCGGTGTTCCCGGAGGGGGCGTCCTCGAAGTGCCCGGCGGCCTCGTGGACGGTGGTCAGCCAGGAGTCGACCTCCCCGTCCCCGGGGGCGTCCCCGGCGGGGGTGGAACCGTCGGGCGGGACGGCCGCGTCCAGGCTCTCCACCACGGGCACCAGCGCCTCGTGCGCGGCCGCGGCGCGCTCGACGAGCCGGTCGACCTGCGCGCGGTCGCGCTCCTGCGCGGAGGCCTGGAGCTCGGCGACGCGCGCCGGGTCGGGGGCGGTGCGGTCCTCCCCGGTGAAGGAGAGGACGAGGACGGCGACCAGGGCGGCGACCACCAGGACGGATCCGGCGGTCAGCCCCCAGGTGAGCTTGGGCGAGGGGGCCCCGGCCGCCTCGCGGCGCGTGTCGGGGGAGGAGCGGTCCTTCTTGGCGGACACCGTGACACCTTCTTCTCGTCGTACGTGGGGGGCCGGCGCCGCGACGTCGCTCTCGTCTTCGTCGGGGCGCCGCCGAGGGGGCGGGGCCGGCCGGAACCGGCCCCGCCGTGGTCACGGGGCCTCCGGCGGACGCCCGTCCCCGGGGAGGGGCGTCGTCCGCCGGAGGCTTCCCGTCACTCGTCGTCGATGAGGGGACGCAGCCTGTCGGCCAGCTCCAGCAGCTCCTCTCTTGCGGCGTCGTCGGCGACCGCCTCGGCCACCTCGACGAACCGGTTCAGGGCGTGTGTGGCCTGCCCGGTACGGCCGACGTTCAGGTGGTGTTCGGCCAGCTGCAGCTGCGGGACCAGCCGGCGCGCCTCGGACCTGGTCAGCGCGCCTTCGCCCTCCAGGGCGTCGATGCGCTCGTGGACCTCGGCGAACGTGACCGGCTCGACCGCGTCCAGTTCCTGGACGAGGACGTCGCGGAAGAGCACCCGGTCGGCCTCGCCGTGGTTCTGCAACCCGATGTGGCCCGAGGCCAGGTCGCGTGCCGGGTCGGTGCTCTCGAACTCGTTCACCAGCTCCCCGTTGATCCACACGCGGATCACCGGGTCGGCCACCTCGATCTCCATCTCGTTCCACTCGCCGACCCGCGCGGGGTGGGAGTCGGCCGCCCGGAAGCCGTAGACGGCGCCGGTCCGGTGGACCGGGTCTCCGTCGGGCGCGCCGTAGCCGTCGATCTGGATCTCGTAGCCCTCCTCGACGGCGACCCAGGGGTCGTCCCCGGGGTCGGGGAAGCCGACGAAGACACCGGAGTTGTCCGTCTCCTCGGGGGCGAGGAAGTCCAGCTTCAGCCGGTAGGACCCCCACTCCGTCTCGTGCCGGAGCAGCCCCATGCCGCCCCGGGTCTCCAGGGCGCAGCCGTCGCCGTCGCCGTCGTCGACGACGCCGAAGCCGCCCGGGCCCGCCATGGTCCACCCGTCGAGCGACGAGCCGTCCCACAGGGGGGTGTAGCCGTCCTCGGCCTCGGGCGGGGCGCACTCCGGCGGCTCGGCGCCGCCCGCCTCGACCGTGACGGTGGCGGTACCCGAGGCGCCGGTGGCGCCGTCGCCGTCCGTGGCCACGGCGCCGACCTCGTACTCTCCCTCGGCGGCCCCCTGCCAGACGGCCTCGTAGGGGGCCTCGTCCACCGTGGCGACGACCTCGCCGTCCACGAGGAACTCCACCTTCTCGACACCGGCCCCGGAGTGGTCGGCGACCTCGGCGGAGAGGGGGACGTCCTCGCCCTCCTCGAAGACCGCGCCGTCCTGCGGGCTGGTCAGCTCGGTCCGGGGACCGTGCCCCCCGTGGCCGTCCAGGACCGCCTCGAAGTAGTTGAGGTTGAACAGACCGTCCTCGGCGGAGGTGTCCTCACCGGTGAAGACCAGGTACAGCGTGAAGGTCTCGCCGGGGTCGGCGACGTCCATGGCCACGTCGGTCCACTCCTGCCAGCCGCCGGTGGAGGGCACGTCGACGCTGCCGAGGAGTTCACCGTCGGGGGCGTCCACGCGCGCCTCGATCGTTCCGCCCGCCCCCGCGGAGGCGACCCGGAACTCCATCTGCTCGACCCCGACGAGGTTGGTGGTCCCGTAGGAGGTCCAGTCGCCGTGGCCGATGTGGCTGACGTTGACCAGGCCGCCCTCGGCGTCCTCGGTGGGCTCGGTCCGGACCCCCTGGCTGTCGGTGAAGTACTGGGCCTGCGTCCGGGCGGGCTTGAGGGTGACCCCGTCGCTCCCGGTGAGGGCGGGCGCCCCGTCCCCGCCGGAGTCGGCGTACTCGGCCTGCAGCACCCAGAAGATGTTCATGTCGTGCCCGTGGCCGCCGTCGACCTCGGTGAGGCTGACGTCCTCGCAGCTGTCGTACTGGGTCCACGGGTGGGCGTGCCGGTCGTGGCCGAGCGAGGCCGTGACCGCGACGTCGCCGCAGTCGACGCCCTCGCCGACCGAACCGTCCTCGGCGTCCTCCACGTCCACGGTGAAGGGGATCTCGTCGCCCCAGTGGAAGTACTGGCCGTCCCGCGGGGTCCGGAAGGAGACGTCGGGCGCGGTGTTGCCCGCGGTGACCGTCGTGGTGGCCGTTCCGGTGCGCCCCTCGCCGTCGGTCGCGGTCAGCACGACCGTGTACTGGCCCGCCTCCTCGAAGGTGTGGGCGGGCGAGACCTCGGACGAGGTCCCGCCGTCGCCGAACGACCACGCGTATTCCATGGGCAGGCCGCCGGGGTGGTGGGAGCCCTCCGCGGAGAACTCCACCTCCAGCGGGGCCGGTCCCGAGGTCGCGGAGGCGCTGATGTCGGCGACCGGGGTGGTCCCGCCGCCGGTGTAGTCGATGCGCGACAGCGCCGAGTCGGCGGCCCCGCCGAAGTAGCCGGACCCGTACTCCAGCACGTACAGGGAGCCGTCCGGGCCGAACTCCATGTCCATGGGGTTGGCCAGACCGATGTCGGGGACGGTCTCGGTGATGTCCAGGACGTCGCCGTCGTCGCCCAGGTGCACCTGTTTGATCCAGTCGCGGTCCCACTCGTAGAACAGCGGGATGCCGTCGTAGTACTCGGGCCACTTGGTGTCCGACTCCAGTTCGGGGTCGAACCGGTAGGCCGGGCCGCCCATCGGGGCGCCGCCGCCGGTGCCCAGCTGCGGGAACTCCTCCGACTCCTCGTAGCTGTACCAGATCGAGGCGGGCGTGACCGGGGGGAGCTCCTCCAGCCCGGTGTTGCGCGGGGAGTCGTTCACCGGCGCGGCGCAGTCGAACGCCTCCCCGGAGGTCCCCGACGTGAAGTCGTAGTCCACGAACGCGCTGTTGTCGCCGATGCAGTAGGGCCAGCCGATGTTGGCGGGCTCGTCGATGGCGTGCCAGGAGACCGTGTTCTGCGGTCCCCGCTCCGGGTCGGGCTCGTTGGCGTCGGGCCCGTAGTCGCCCAGGTAGACGGTGCCGTCCTCCTCGTCCACCGTGAACCGGAACGGGTTGCGCAGGCCCATGGCGTAGATCTCGGGCCGGGTCCGCCCGTCGCTGTACTCCTCCGGCGGGAAGAGGTTGCCCTCGGGGATCTCGTAGCCGCCGTCGTCGGTGGGGGTGATCCGCAGCAGCTTGCCCCGCAGGTCGGCGGTGTTGGCCGAACTGCGCTGGGCGTCGAAGGCGGGGTTGCGCGACTCGCGCTCGTCGATGGGCGTGTAGCCGTCCGACCCGAACGCGCTGGTGTCGTCGCCGGTGGCCAGGTAGAGGTTGCCCTCGGAGTCGAAGTCGATGTGGCCGCCGACGTGGCAGCACATGCCCCGGTCGGTCCCGACCTCCAGCAGGACCTGCTCGCTGTCCAGGTCCAGGGCGGGGGAGTCCCCGTCCGTGAACTGGAAGCGGGAGAGGTTGTTGTGGCCCTCGTAGGGCTCGAAGTCCTCCGGAGAGCCGTCCGCGGGCGCCTCACCCGGCGGGATGCCCTCGATCACGGGCGCGTAGTACAGGTACACCCACCCGTTCTCCTCGAAGTCCGGGTCCAGGGCGATGCCCTGCAGCCCGTCCTCGTCGTGGTTGTACACCGGCACCCGGGCGATCGGCTCGGTGGTGTAGGTGTCCGGGGACCACAGCCGCACATCGCCGTCGCGGGTGATGTGCATCACGCGGCCGTCGGGCAGGACCGCCAGGCCCATGGGCTCGCCCACGGCGCCCTCGCCCTGCGCGAGGGTGACCTTCTCGAAGTTGTCCCACTGCGTGGCGCCGCAGTCGCCCTCGGCGGTCCCGGCCGCCCACCGCAGTCCGCCGAGCAGGTGCTCGGTGAACTCCGGCTCGGAGTAGGACTCGACGGTGTGGCCGCCGCCGGTGTACCAGGACCTGCCGCCGTCGTAGGCGTGGCACCAGGCGATCGGGTGGTCCCACCCCATCTGGCCCCCGGGGTCGACCTGGTCCGCGTAGGAGTCCTCGTCGAGTCCGGCCAGGACGTGCACGTCGCCGCGGGGGGACAGGTCGAAGTCGTACCACTCGTCGTGGCGTTCCCAGCTGGCCGGGAGGTGCTCGGTGGAGGGGTGGACCCTGTCGTTGACCACCACCTCGGCGTCCTGTGTGCCCGGCGGGTGGCTGGAGAAGTAGCCGCCGACGAGGTCGCCGTACCACTCCCAGTCGTAGTGGGTGTCGGAGGCGGAGTGGACGCCGACGAAGCCGCCCCCACCCTGGACGTAGCGCTCGAAGGCGGCCTGCTCGTCCTCGTCGAGCACGTCGCCCGTGGTGGAGAGCCAGATCACCGCGTCGTAGGCGGCCAGGTCCTCGTCGTTGAACACCGAGGAGTCCTCGGTGTGCTCGGTCCGGAAGCCGTGTTCGTCGCCGAGCGCCTCGACGAGCGCGACGCCGTGGGGGATCGAGTCGTGCCGGAAGCCGGTGGTCTTGGAGAAGATCAGCGTGGAGAACGCGTCCTCGCCGGTCTCGTCCGCGTGCGCGACCGGTGCGGTCGTGGTCAGCGCCATGGTGACGCCGAGCGCGAGTGCGCCCAGTGTCGGCAGGGGTCTCTTCTTCATACGGAACCTCACCTGGGGGTGGGAGCGAATCGATGAGTCCGTGCGGCGTGCCGGCGCCGACGGCAGGGGCGGCCCGGCGGTCGCGCGGCCCGGCGGGGGCCGTGTGGCGGTGACCGGTGGGCTGACGGGGAGTTCCTGCTATCAGGTGCGGGAAGCGGGGGTGTGCCGCCTCATCGGCCTCAGCCCATACCGGCTCCTTTCCTCACCGCCCCGTCGCGGGCGGGAGGCGCGGTGGCCGGGCGCCGGGCCCGGTCCGTCGACGCCCCGCCCACGTCGGGGAGGGGAGTTCCGGCGGGCGGTCCCCGCCGGACTTCGCTTGGTGCAGGGGGTACAGCTCTTCGTGACCGGTGAAGGCCATGCCGACGGTCCGGAGGCACAGCATCACCCGGTCCTGTGATCTGCCTCACCTGGCTGCCTCGAACCGTACGTCGGTCTTATGTCGATCGTCAAGCAGAAGTTGTCAGTGCAGGTCTCAATAGGTAGGGCCCGGGCATCCAATAGAGGCGGCGTCCGGGGGCCGGGGGCATGCGCGGCCACGCCGCCGTGAACGCGCCCGCGGTCCGCCCCGGACGCCGGAGTCCACCCGGCGGACCCGGCCCCTCGCGTTTCGCTCCGAGGGCGCCGGTGTGGGCGCCGGCGGCCCCGCGCCGGTGGCGGAACGGATCGACGCGCCCGTGCCCGCCCGGACGGCGGCGGCGACGGCGGACGGGCCGCGGCCCGGAGCGGGGCGCGCCGCCCCACGCCCGGACGGGCCCGGGACGGCGGACCCTCCCGGCACCGCCGGAGCGCGCCGCGCGGCGGCACGATCCGCTGCGCGTACCGGAGGCGGCACCGCACGACGCCCGGCACGAGCGCGACCGCTGCGCGCCGCGGCGCCGCCACGCGGACCGGTCCCCCGGCGGTGGGGGGCGGAGGGGCGTGCCGTCCGGCGCCGCCCCGCCGCCGTCGCCCCGCCGCCGGGTCCGGTCACCGGGACCGGACGCGGGGGTCAGGCGGCGGGGACCGCGCGCAAAAAGTCCCGCACGGCCAGGGCGTGGCCCGACGGGTCGTCGCGGTGCACCCAGTGCCCGCACCCCGGCAGCACCCGCAGCCGGGTACCGGGCCGGCGCTCGGCCATCTCCCCGGCCTGCCGGGCCGACAGCAGCGGGCTCAGGCCGCCGCGAAGGAGCAGGGCCGGGTGGTCCGAGCCCAGCCAGTCGGCCCGGAAGTCCCCGGTGTTGCCGTGCTGGGCCGCCAGCATGTCCCGGTGGTCGAACCGCAGGCGCCAGGTCCCGTCGTGCTCGTAGGCGCTGTCCGTGAAGTACCCGAGCGCGGGCACGCCCTGGCGGGTGAGGAACTCCGCCAGCGCCTCCCGGCTCGGAAAGGCCGTCGGCCACGAGGTGGTGTCGAACACCGGGTTCTCGACCTCGGAGGCGTCCGTGACGGCCCCGATGTCCTCCACCACCAGGGCGCGCACCAGCTCGGGGCGGCGTGCCGCCAGCTGGTAGGCGGTCACCCCGCCGAGGGAGTGGCCGAGGACGAACGCCGGGCCGGCGCCGAGGTGTTCCAGGAACGCGGCCGCGTCCCCGACGAAGGCGTCGCGGCCGAAGTCGCCGCCGTGCTCGGAGAGCCCGTGGCCGCGCTGGTCGAGGGCGATGACCCGGAAGTCCGGGGCCAGGTGCGGCGCGAGGCCGGCGAAGGAGGCGGCGCGGCCGAACGTCCCGTGCAGGGCGATCAGCGGGACGCCGCCCCCGCCGAAGTCGAGGTAGCTGAAGGCGCGTCCTCGCAGCGTGACGGGGGTCTGGGCGATCATGGGGCGTCCGGTTCCTCGGGTCGGGGGCGTGCGGCCTCGGCGGAGGGAGCGGCCGGTCCGGCCGGGACCCGGCGCGGCGGTCGGGGCGGAGCGGTGGCCGCCGCCGGGACTCCACGCTACAGGGCTGCCGCGGACCTCCGCCGCGTTCCGGGGCCGGGGCGGCGCCGGGGCGGTCGCGCGCACCGGCGTCCCGGTGCGGTCCGGGGTGCGGCGGGTGCCGACGGTTCAGACCGGACCGCTCGCGACGAGCCGCCTCCGGTACTCGTGCGCCTCGACCACCAGTGCGTCGAGCGCCTCCCGCCTGCGCACCAGGTCGTCGATCTCCCCGGTGATCCGGGCTCGCTCGCGCTCCATGCGCCGCATCGCACGGTCGAAGGTCTCCTCGCCGGGGGTCTCGGCGCAGGGCAGCACCTCGGCGATCACCCGGCTGGACACCCCGGCGGCCAGCAGCCTGCGGATGAACGCCACGCGCTCGACGGCGTCGTCGGTGTAGTGCCGCTGCCCGCCGGCGCTGCGCGTGCTCCTGAGCAGCCCCTGCTCCTCGTAGTAGCGCAGCAGCCGGACGCTCACACCGCTCCGTGCGGCGAGCTCGCCGATCCTCATGGCGTCCCTCGTCGTGACCTGTGGCACAGCACTTGCCCCTCACATAGATGTCAGGTTTTAGCGTAGCCACCGTACCCACCGCGCCTCACCGAACGCGAAGGAGTCCTCCCGTGACCGCACTTCTCCAGCCCTACCGGCTCGGCGGCCTGACCCTGCCCAACCGGGTGGTGATGGCCCCGATGAGCCGCGTGCGCGCCGCCACCGACGGGACGGCCACCCCGTCCATGGCCGCGTACTACGCCCAGCGGGCCACCGCCGGCCTCATCGTCGGGGAGGGGGCGCACCCCAACGCGGTCGGCCGGTCCAACCCCGGCACGCCGGGACTCCACACCGAGGAGCAGGCGGCCTCCTGGAGGCCGGTGACCGACGCGGTCCACGCCAACGGAGGGCGGATCTTCGCCCAGATCATGCACGGCGGACGGGTCTCGCACCCCGACACCACCGGTATGCGGCCGGTCGGCCCCTCTGCCGTCGCCGCCGTCGGTGACGTGTTCACCCCGGCCGGCCCGCGGCCGGCGCCGGTGCCGCGCGCGCTGGAGACGGAGGAGGTGCCACCGCAGGCGCACTCCTACGCCGATGCAGCGCGGCGGGCCGTGCGGGCCGGGTTCGACGGCGTCGAGCTGCACGGGGCCAACGGCTACCTCATCTCGCAGTTCCTCTCCTCGGAGGCCAACCTGCGCACGGACGTCTACGGGGGTTCGGTGGCCAACCGGATCCGGTTCGCCGTCGAGGCGGCGGCCGCCACCGTCGACGCCGTGGGCGCGGACCGGACCGGCGTCCGGCTCTCCCCGGGCGCGGCCTTCTGGGGGGCCTCCGAGACCGACGTGCCCGAGCTCTACACCGCCCTCCTGCGGGAGCTGGCCCGGCTCGGCGTGGCCTACGTCCACCTGGAGGCCACCGCCCCCGACGAGCTCCTGTTGGACCTGCGCCGTGCCTGGCCCTCGACCCTGATCATGAACCCGTCCGTGCCCATGGGGCCCGTGCAGGTCGACCGGGCCGCGGCCGACCGCTGGCTCGGGCTGGGCGCCGACCTGATCAGCTTCGGCCGCGCCTTCATCTCCAACCCCGACCTGGTCGAACGCCTCCGTGCCGGGCTGCCCGTCGCACCGGTCGACGAGGCCGTCTACTACCAGGGCGGCGACCAGGGGTACCTGACCTACCCGGCCTACCGGTACAGCGCGTGACACGGGGCCGGGGCGGCGCCCGCCGCCCCGGCTTCGGGAGACCGGTCCCGCCCGCCGCCCCGCCCGGCGGGGCGGCGCGGTGGAGGGGGCCGGGCCCCGGCCCGCAGGGCGGGGTCCGGCCGCGCCCGCCGCAGGGCCGGGTCAGGCGGTGAAGTCCAGGACGAAGTCGAACTCGGCGGCCCTGCCCGCTCCGCCGTCCCCGACCTCCATCAGCAGCCGGGGGTCGAACAGCAGGTCGGTGCCGTTGCGCGGCTCTCCCGGGAAGTACAGCTGCGTCGTCAGCACCGGTCTGCCCGGGGCCTGCACCTTGACGTGCAGGTGGCGGGTGCGGCCGGGGTAGAGCCCGGGGACGACGCTGGTCAGCCGGAAGGCCCCGTCCGCGCCGGTGTACTGGTGGCCGCGGTAGTCGTAGCCGGTGTTGTCGTAGACCCCGCCGTCGTCGGCCTGCCAGAAGTCGAGCAGGGCCCCGGCCACCGGGCGGCAGTCCCGGGTGAAGACGTATCCGGCCACCGCCAGCGGGACGCCGGGGTCGCCCGGGACCACCAGGTCGGAGCGGTTCGGCGAGCCCGGCGTGAAGTAGGGGCCCTCCATCTGCGGGGGAGTGGGTTCGTCGCCGTCGTCGCACTGCGGGGTGGGCGCCAGGAGCCCGCCGTGCGCGGCGCGGTCGCGCGCGAGGGCGGGGACGGAGCCGGCGGCGGACAGCAGCGCTGCCGCGGGGGCCGCGACGAGGGCGGCCCTGAGCAGGGTCTTGCGGGTCGGTCCTTCCTGCTCCGGGCGGTCGGGACGGTCGGTGCTCTCGGCCATGGGGGCGCTCCTCGGGGAGGTGGGGAGGTGCCCGGTCGGGTCTTCCTCCGGGTGAGCACGACGCTACGCTTCGTCCCCGGGGCGGGCGATGGACGCATCCCGGAGGACGTGGTGCTTCTCCGGGCCGGTGCGGGCCCGGCGGCGGAACTCCCCGGCGCTCGACCCCGTCTCGCGGCGGAAGAACCTGCAGAAGTAGGCGGGGTCGGTGAAGCCGACCGCGCGGGCCACCGCGGCCACGGTGAGCCCGGTCCCGGCCAGGAGCCTCTTGGCCTCCAGGGCGCGGGCACCGCGGAGCAGCTCGCCCGGCGTCCTGCCGGTGGCCTCCTTCACCGCGTCGGCCAGGTGGCCGGGGGTGACGCCGAGCCCGGCGGCGGCCTCGGCGACCGACATCCCCGAAGCCGCCGCGGGACCGTCCAGGAGGCGCAGGAAGCGCTCGGCCGGGCCGGGGCGCGGGGGCGCGGGCGCACGGTCGGCCGAGCGCGCCGCCCGGGTCAGCAGGATGTGCAGGTAGGCGCGGAGCACCGAGGCCATGCCCGGCCCCCGGTCACGGAACTCGCCCAGCATCTCGTCGAGCACCCCGGCGACCCCGGCGGAGGCCTCGGGCGACAGCGCCCGCCACGGTCGTTCGGCCGCCAGGCGGCGCAGCAGGCGGCGGTCCTCCGGCCGGTCCAGCAGGAAGGCGTCCTCCAGCAGCACCACGTGGCCGTCCACACCCCGGGCCCCCGCCCAGTGGTGCATCTGGCCGGCGGTGAGGATCCCCAGGTTGGGCGGGGTGATCGGCCACCGCCGCAGGTCGATGACGTGCTCGCCGTCACCGGCCGTCACGTGCACGATCTCGTGGAAGGTGTGCCGGTGCGGGAACGGGGCGCGCGACAGCGGGCCGATCGCGTCGAAGGTCCCGATGGCGAACGGGAAGAGCTGCGGGGCGGGGACCTCCAGCCGGTGCAGCTCCAGGGGGGAGGCGGTCTGCATGCGCGCTCTCCTACCCGGTGCGCGGGCCCGTACGCGGGCGCGGCCCGGAAGCCGCCGCACCGGGTCCGTCGCGCCGGGGACCGCTTTCCCCGAAGACCCGTCACGCGACTACGCACCGTGACAGCATCGGGGCATGAGTGAAACCGCACGCACCATCACGCTCCTCCGTCACGGCAAGGCCGAGTGGAACGACGGGGACGACCACGAACGCCCGCTCGCGGAGCGGGGCAGGAAGGACGCCCCGGCCGCCGGGAGGTGGCTGGCCGGCTCGGGGCTGCTGCCCGACCTCGCCTTGTGCTCGACGGCCGCGCGCTGCCGGGAGACCTGGAAGCTCGCCGCCGCCGAACTCCCGCAGCGCCCCAGGACGGTCTACGAGGACCGGCTCTACGAGGCGTCGGCGGGCGAGCTGATCGCCCTGCTCAACGAGGTCGACGACGAGGTCGCCCACCTGGTGGTCGTCGGCCACAACCCGGGCGTGCACGCCCTCGCCGACGCGCTCGCCGGAGAGGCCGAGGGCGACCTGCTCCCCAGGTTGAACCGGTCCGGGTTCCCGACGTCCGCGATCGCGGTGCTGGGCTTCGCCGGGAGCTGGAAGGGCGTGGAGCACGGCGCCGCGCGGCTGTCCGCCTTCTGGGCCCCGCACGCCTGAGGGCCCGGCCCGCCGGGACCCCGCGCGCCCGCACGCCGGGTCCCGGCCGCCCGGTCGGCCCGGGCGGGCGCGGGGTCCCGCGCCGGAGGGCTCAGGGGCCCTCGGCCGGGACCGTCGCGGCGTAGCGGGCGGCGAGGGTGCGGAAGGCCTCCTTCGGCTCCCAGTGGCCGTCGTCGGGGGACAGCCCCGACTCCAGCGGCGGCGGGCGCACGATCCCGAAGCTCGCCATGTCCAGGTCGCGGGCGGGGTCGGGGGAGTAGCGGCAGTCGCCCTCGACGAACATGCACACGAACGCGCCCATCACGTCCTCGGTCTCGTACACGTCCAGCAGCTCGCCGATCACCTCGGCCTGGACGCGTTCGTCCCGGACGTGGCCGCCCGTGACCCGGCGGTCGTCCAGGTCGTCCCAGTCCATGATGTCGCCGCCCGACCCGCCCTGGTACCGCGCCGCCTCGTAGGAGCAGCAGCCGAACTCGGTGACCAGGACCGGTTTGCCCGTCGCCCGCAGCCGCCGCAGCCCCTGCCGGTAGGTGGCGCGGGTCAGGACGTCCAGGTAGTAGTCCACCCCGATGACGTCGAACGGGGTCCAGTCCACGCTCTCCCAGGTCCCCGAGCCGTAGGTGAGCGGTCCGCCGAACCGGGCCCGGGCGGTGGCGGCCAGCTCGCCCAGGAAGCGGTTGAGGCGGTGGTTGAACAGCGGGAACAGCGGGGACAGCAGACCGAGCGCCCTGGTGCGCGCGTCGAAGTCGCGGCCGGGGACGATGCCCCGCACGAACATGCTGAGCTCGCAGCCCACGTTGACGCCGACCCGCTCCGGGTGCTTCCCGCGCAGCCGCTCGGAGAACTCCGCCGCCCGTGCCAGGCGGGCGACGGCCTCCTCCCGGCCGCCGTCGACCAGCCGGGGCTGGACCCACACGTACAGCCCGCGGGCCAGGGCGAGACGGGCGGCCTCCTCCAGCCGCCCCAGGTCCTCCCCGAAGACGGTCACCGCCGTGCAGTGCAGGTCCTCGCGGATCACCCGCATCTCCTCGTCCACCACGTCGGGACGCCACCGGGGGCGTGAGTGCTGCCCCGGCCGGTAACTGGAGCCGACGTCGTACAGGACGCCCTTCTGCCCGAGCTCGCGGCGGGGTCCTGGCACGGAGCCCGGTGTGGCCGCGGCGAGGTCGGGGCGCCGGCTCCGGAACGAGGTCACGGCCCAGACGGCGGCCAGCGCCGGCCCGAACACCAGCAGCACCTCCCACAGCCCGGCCGCCTGGAGCAGGCGCAGGTCGAGCGCGGTGTACGCGAGTCCCCCGGCGGCCAGGGCCGTGCGCGTGGCGAGCACCGTCCACACCTCGCCGGTGGTCATGCGCAGGACCCCGGTGAACACCCCCAGGAGGAACAGGTGGAACGCGTTCGCGTACGCGCCGGCGACCAGCGCGGCCGACACGGCGAACAGCGCGGCCTGGAGCAGGAGGGCGGCCCAGGGGGAGAACCGCTCGCCCAGGACCCCCTGCGCGTAACCGCGGAACACCAGTTCCTCGGGGAGGAGCTGTGCCAGCACGAGCAGCGGGAGCACGGCGGCCAGGGCCGGGACGGCGGCGGCCGCGGCGCCGGGGTCGACGGAGGCCGCGCCCACCGCCACCGCGGTGGCCAGGAACAGCGCGGTGGAGAGCAGCGTCGCCAGCAGGGCGACCAGGGGCATGGCCCAGCCCCTCGGGTAGCGGCCCAGACCGAACGCGGCCAGGGGCCGGCGGTCCAGGAAGCGGGCGGCGGCCCACAGCAGGGGCACGGTCCCGGCCACGGTGAAGGCGGCGCGCACGGCCAGGGCGAGCGGGTCCTCCGCGGTGGCGCCCGGGCCCGGGAGGAGCGCGGTGGAGGCGGCGGCGAGGGCCCCGATCCCGGTCGCGGCCGCCGCGACGACGGCCGTCCGCAGCAGGGGCGCCGTCCGCCGCGGGGGCGCAGGCGGGGCGGAGGCCGGCGGTGAGAGGGCCGCGTCCCCCTCCGCCGAAGGCTCCCGGCCGGGCCGGGGCCCCCGCTCCGGCGGGGGCGTCTGTTCGGGCATGGGGGCCTCCCCGAGATAAACTCCGTACACCGTTCGACTCATCGAACAGTGTACGGAGTTCTCGGGAGGAGACAACGGTGGCGACCGCCGACGACCCCACGACCACCCTCGGTCTGCTGTGGGAAGGGCCGGGCCGGCCCCGGCGCGGGCCCCGGCACCACCTCACCGTCGACGCCCTCGTCGGAGCCGCCCTGGAGATCGCCGAGCAGGAGGGCGTCGACGCCCTGTCCATGCGCGGTCTCGCGGCCAGGCTCGGCGTGGGGGCGGCCACCCTGTACACCTACGTCCCCGACAAGTCGGCCCTGGTCGCCCTGATGGTGGACACGATGATCGGCGAGGCGCCGCTGCCGCACACCCGCCCGGGGGGCTGGCGGGAGCGCGTCGAGGCGTGGGCGCGCGAGAATCTGCGCTCGTACCGCGAACACCCCTGGCTCGTCCGCCTGATGGGCGCCGCGCAACCCGTCGGCCCCCACGCCTTCGCCTGGACCGACTCCGCGCTCCGCGTCTTCGACGGCACCGGCCTGACCGGCCACGAGGCGCTCACGGTCGTCGAGGCCGTCGACGGCTACACCCGCGGCCACGTCGCGAAGGCGGTCGAGGCCGACCGGGCCGCGCGGTGGACCACCCCCGACGGCCGCACGTGGGACACCGTGCAGGACGCCTTCCTGGAGGCGCACGCGGAGCCCGGCCGCTACCCGGCGATCGAGCGCCTCACCGGCGCCCCCGGTATCGAGGAGGTGTTCGAGGCGGGGCTCGCCTGGCTCCTGGACGGCGTCGCGCAGAGGATCAGGGAGCGCGCCGCCGGCTAGCCGCGCGGTGCTCGGCCAGCAGGCCGGGGGAGAGCAGGTGGGACAGGCGCGCCCGTTCCAGCCGGTCGACCAGGCCCGAGCGCGTGGTACCCAGTGAGAGGGCCGCCCGGTCCAGCTCCCAGTCGGCCTCCCCGAGCACCCGGAGCAGCCGGCCGCGGCGGCTCTGGGCGGGGGAGAGCCGGAGCGACTTGAGGTAGGCGACGCGGCCGTGCCGGTCCGCGACGACCTCCCCGACATGGTCGACGCCCCCGCGGGCGAAGGCCGGGACGAGCCGCCTCACCGTGAACGGGCGCTCCCGGGGGTCCGGCGCTCCGGCGCCGCCGAAGCCGCGCGAGCCGCCCGACGCGTGCAGGCCGCCCGTCAGCGAGGACAGCATCAGGTCGTCGTGGGCGCGCAGCGTGTCGCTCCGGCTCCGCTCCACCCGCTCGCGCAGGTCCGCCAGGGTGCGGACACCGCGTTCCCGGATCGGCGTGTACAGCGGCCGGGCCTCGCCCGCCAGCAGGCCGTACATGTACAGGCCCTCCCCGAACATGTCCATGAGCAGGCCGGCGTGCAGGGCCCGGTAGTCCTCCGGGTGCGGGTACAGGTGCGCCGACGCCAGGACGTCGGCCAGGTGGACCACGACGCCGCACTGGTCCGGATGGATCTCGAAGACCCGCAGCGCCTCGGCCAGGCCCTCGATCTCCCCGCCCAGGTACGTGGTCAGCGCGGGGGAGGACAGGCCGCGGTGGACGGTGGCACGGGACCACTCCGCCCAGGCGACGGAGGGACCGCCCGCGTGCAGGGACAGCAGCCCGTCCACCGCCAGGTCCAGAGGCAGGAACCGGGCCCTGCCGCGGACGGCCGTGCGTGCCCTGCGCGAGCGCAGGTCCAGGTACGCGCGGCGCGGGGCCGGGGAACCGGGCGGGACGAGCTGGGTCCCGTAGGAGGCGCTGGGCGCGGTGTCGCCCTCCCAGGTCAGCACGTACGCGTGGGGGACGAGGCCGCACGTCCCGTCGTCCTGGGGGGCGGAGGCGTCCACCAGGTCGCCGGCCACCTGGGGGTGCAGCCGCAGCCGCGGGACCGGCGCGGACCGGAGCAGCGGGACCAGCCGCACGTTCCCCCACTGCTGGGCCGGGCCGGTGCGCACGCCCTCTCCCAGGGTGAGCCCCGGGAATCCCTCGCTCACGGGGCCTCCAGATAGGCGTCGGCGGTGGAACGCAGGTGTTCGCGCAGGTCGGACAGGCCGAGGCGGCCCTCGCCGAACCGCGCCAGCTCCACCAGGGACGGCAGCGTACGCGGATCGCGCAGGCCGATCGTGGGCACGGCGGGGGAGAGGGGACGCATCCCCAGCCCGTCGGCGTCGAACACCGGGTTGAGGTGCACCATCGCGGTGGCGCGGTCCGGGTCCACGTGCCGCCGCCACAGCGTGAGGGTGTCGGCGAGCAGGGGCGGGGTGCTGTCGTGCCCGTCGGACACCACGACCACCCGCGCGGGGCCCGTGTCGAGCGCGTCCAGGATCCGCTCCGCCAGGAGGGTGGGCCCCGCCGGGCGCACCGTCAGGGAATCGGTGTGCCCCGACACCCAGTGGGAGGAGCTGTCCGGGGCCAGGGCCCGGATCAGGTGGTGGCAGGCCAGGGCCGCCGCCAGCGGGTGGTGGCGCCGCACCGGCGAGCCGATCGAGGAGTAGCTGTCGTCCAGCACCGCGGCCGTGCGGGGCCACGTCCCCGCCGCCGGACCGGCGGCGCGGAGCGCCGACGCGGCCAGCGCTCCCTCCAGTTCCGCGCGGCGGTCGCGGCGCTCGGCCGTCGGAAGGGACAGCACGTACACGCACAGGCGCAGCAGCGGGGCGGCGGCCGGGTCCGGACCCGCGCCGACGCCGTGGCGCCGCACGGTTCCCGCCAGCCGCAGCCGCTCCGCACGGGTGGCGCGCTCGCGCACGCCCTCCAGGAACACGCCCCGGGGCACCCGGTGGCGGGCCGCGAACCCCTCGGCCACCGTGTACGGCAGGTCGTACAGGTCCGACGCCGAGTAGTGGGCCCTCCCGTGCGCCCGCAGCAGCGGGGAGCCGTAGCGGTGCCGCCTGCGCTCCTCGGGCGGCGAGAACAGGAACACGCCCACCTCCTCGGGCAGGGCGACACGGGCGTGCCGGGCCGCCGCGCGCAGCCCCGGCCGGTACTTGACCGCGTCCAGGTCCAGGTTCGGGCGCGCGGCGATCCACGCGCGCATCGTGGCCCGGGTGCGCCGGTTGTTGACCCGCTCCCGGGCCAGACGGGCGAACAGGCGGTACACGCGCTGGGGCGGCATCTCCGCGAGGCGGCGCCGGATCAGGGCGTTCTCCCGCGCCCGCTCCCCGGCGGACGCGCCGGTGCGCGGGTTCGACAGCAGCCGGTGGACGATGGCGGCGGCGTTGTGGTCGTTGACGTGCAGCGCCAGCGCGAGCGCGTACAGGTCCGGGTGGGTCCCGTGGACGTACTCGTGCAGGAACTCCAGGGACAGCCGCTGCTCCGCCGCGCCCGAGTGGAACTCGCGCTGCCCCGTCGAGGAGATTGCCGCGCTCGTGAACAGCAGCAGGTCCTCGCAGGCGAGCAGGTCGGCGTAGGTGTCGGTCATCGGGGCTCCAGCGGGGCAGGGGGAGGGCGGGCCGGGGAGCGGCGGCGCGATCGGCGTGAAGGGTGCTTGGAAGGCAGTTCTCGGAAGTCGCGGTCGAGTCCCACGGCCCGCCCGCGCCGACGGTAGCAAACCCGCCCGCCCCGCCGGTACCGGGTTTCGCGGCGCGGACCTCCCCTCACCGGTCGTGGGCGGCCCAGTACCCCTCCAGCTCCGTGCCGAGCCGCTCGGCGGCCTGCATGGGGAGGGAGTGGGTGGTGTCCGGCCAGACGGTGACCGGTTCCAGGCCCAGGGCCCGGGCGCGGTCCGCGGCCTCCCCACCGCCCGCCAGGGACTTGTCGGCGGCCAGGTCGACCCGCACCGGCACGGACAGCGACCGCCACTCCCCGTCGGTGAGCGTCCGGGGCGTCACGGAGACGGCGGAGTAGTGCCGCGACCCCTCGTCGATCATCACCGACATCGGCGTGCGCTCGCGGACCTCCTCGACCGAGACGCCCCCGATCCCCGCCATCGCGCGGTCCTTCCACGACTGCGGCCCCGGCAGGAGGAGCAGGACCGACCACAGGTAGGTCGAGGCGGGCAGCCCGTGCAGGACCATCACCGGTTCGAGCAGGGTCAGGGAGGCCACGCGGCCGGGATGGGCGAGCGCGTGGTCGGCCGCGATCGCCCCGCCGAAGGAGTGCCCGACCACGTGCGCCCGTTCGAGGGCCAGACCCGCGAGGGCCTGCTCCACCCAGGCGGCCTGGTCGTCGAAGGAGGACAAGGGCACCGACTGGGTCGACATGCCCGCGTCGCCGACCGCGTCCATGGCGTAGACGGTGCGCCGGCCGATCCAGTGGGTGAGGTTCTCGCCCCACATCGGCGCGCCGGAGCGGGTCCCCGGCAGGAGCACCACCGGCAGCCCGCCCTGCGCCCCGTCGCCCGGGGCGGCCCACTCGTACACCCGCACGGAGCCGTACCCGGTGGCGACGTCGTGGGTGCGGGTCGGCGCGGGCAGGCCCGCCATCACGTCGTCGTAGGCGGCCCGGTAGGACTCGAACCCCTCCCGGCCGCGCCAGTGGCCCACCTCCGGTTCGGGCGCCGCGACCGAGACGGCCTTGTCCACCACCAGCCATGCCACGACCAGCGCCGCCAGGACCCGCAGCACGCGGCGGCGCCGGGTCCGGCGCTCGGGCCTGTCACTCATGGGAACCCCCGGAAATACAGTCGTATTGGACCGCGTTCCGAGTGTACACCCCTGGCAATACGTTCGTATTGTCCTTGGTTATGATGGCGGCATGGACAGCTCCGGGCCGGACGAACGAAGAACCGCCATCATCCGGGCGGTCTGGCGGGTGATCGCCGAGGACGGCATGGGCGCGGTGTCCATCCGCAACGTGGCCTCGGCGGCCGGGGCGTCGGTCGGGCGGATCCAGTACTGGTTCCCGAGCAAGGACGAGCTCCTGCGGGCCGGTCTGGAGGAGATGCTGTCGGAGGCCGCGCGGCTCCACGCCGAGGCCGCGCGCGGCGCCGACGACCGCGAGGTGCTGTGGCGGCTGGTCGGCCATGCCGTGCCCCGGGCGGAGTCGGACCGGGCCGGGGTCTCGGTGTTCCACCAGTACGTCGCCGCCGGTTTCCACCACCCGGAGCTGGCCCGCCTGCTGGCCGGGGCCAAGGACGGGGCGGAGGCCGAGGCGGCCCGGCTGCTCGCCGGGATCGCCCCCCGCCTCGCCGACCCCCGGGCGGCGGCCCGGTCGCTGATCGCCGCCGCCGACGGCCTGTCCATGCGCGTGCTGATCGGCGGCCTCTCCGCCGGGGAGGCCGAGGAGGCCCTGCGGTCCCAGCTCGACCGGGTCCTGTCCTGAGTGCGGAGGGGTCCCGGGGCGGCGCCGGTCGCACCGCTTCACGCGCGGCGCGCCGGGCGGTCCGCGGGGTTTCCCCGCCGGGCGGCGATGGTCCCTGTCGTCCACATTTATCTTATATGGGAAAAAAGTGACACGGGCTCCGGGAATGGCGTTCGCGGGTGTCGGTGGGGCATTTTCCGATTGAAGGTGTGTTCGTTGAATTCCAGGACATCCTGCCTGATCAGCGCCTCTCTGTTGGTTTCGGTCGCCTTGTACTCGGTCCGGAAACACCATTGTGTTGACAAAGTCGACGATGGCGGAAGATGATCGCTCGACAAGGGATGCGCAGCTGATATCCGTCCGTCCGGGACCCTCTTCTTCCGGATTTCCGGTACGTCCTCCATTGCGATCCCTCGTCCCTTTCGTATCGTCTGGAGATGGGGGAGCACCGTGGCGCACACCGGTGACGGCGGGCGGACCCGGGACGTGGGCGAGCCGCTGCTCGTCGCGGCCGGGGTGGCCGACCTCGCGCTCGACCGCATGGGCGCGGCCCTGCGGCAGGCGAAATCGCTGCTGGGCCGGTCCGACCTGGCCGACCTCGCCCGGGACGGCCGGGACGACCTGCGGGAGCGGGGCCGGCTCGCCCTGCGAAGGTACGGACGGACGCCCGAGTGCCACATGGAGGTGCTCGCACGGCGGGTCGCCTCCCGCACCGGCCAGAGCGATGCCTGAGACCCCGGAGCAGGCCCTGCTCCGGACCAGGGTGGACGCGGTGCTCCGGGAGTTCGTGCGGGAGGAGGCGGACAGGTTCGCCGCCGTCGACGCCGACCTGCAGCCGGTGGCAGAGCAGCTGTCCGTGGCGGTGGCCGGCGGCAAGCGCCTGCGCGCCGCGTTCTGCTACTGGGGGTGGCGTGCGGCCGGTCAGCCGGACGGCGACGCCCCCGTCCGCGCCGCCGCCGCGATGGAGCTGCTGCACGCCGCGGCCGTCGTCCACGACGACCTGATCGACGAGAGCCCCACGCGGCACGGCGTGCCGAGCGCCCACGCCGCCCTGGGGGCCGCGCTCGGCGGCCGGGCGCGTCCCCAGGCGGGCGGCCGCGCCCTCGCCATGCTGACCGGGGACCTGCTGATCGCCTGGGCGGCGCAGATGTTCCTCTCCTGCGGCCTGCCCTCCGCCTACCTGTCCCGTGCCCGCGACCTGTGGGCGGTCATGGCCCGGGAGCTGATCGCCGGGGAGTGCCTGGAGGTCCTGCGCACGGGGGCTCCGCCCGACACGGCCCGCTCGCTCCAGGTGATCCGCTACAAGACGGCCAAGTACACGGTCGAGCACCCGCTGCACATCGGCGGCGCCCTGGCCGGTGCGCCGGGGACGCTCATGGAGGCCTTCACCTCCTACGGCCTGCCCCTGGGCGAGGCGTTCCAGCTGCGCGACGACCTGCTCGGGCTGTTCGGCGACCCGGAGCGCACGGGCAAGTCGAACCTCGACGACGTCCGGGGCAACCGGCCGACCGCCCTGATCGCCGAGACCTGGGCGGCCTCCACCGCGGCCGAGCGCCGGGAGCTGCGCGGCCTGCTCGGCCGCCGCGGCCTGGACGGCGAGGGCCTGGAGAGGGTGCGGACGATCGTGCTGCGCACCGGGGCTCCCGAACGGATCGAGGAGATGATCACCCTGCGCGTGCGGGCCGCCGACGACGCCCTCGCCCGCGCGGACATCCCGCACGAGGCCGCCGAGGCCCTGTCCCTGATGGTCGCCTCGGCCGCGGCCCGCCAGTCCTGAACCGTCGAAAGGCAAGGCCCCCATGCCCTACACCCACGAAACCATGGACGCGATGCGGCTCATGGGGGACGAACTCGCGGACGCGACGGTGGCCGCGCTGTTCGAGCGCGGCGAGGTCGGCAAGTTCAACACCCTCATGCGCTACTTCACCACGGTCGGCCAGGAGCTCCCCGACGGGCTGCCCGACGTCGCCCGCGAGTATCTGCACGCCACCGCCTCACCGCCGGCCTGGGTCGACTGGGACGAGATGGAGAGGGCCCGGCTGTTCTTCATCGACAACAACGTGCACATCTCGACCGCCCTGGCCTTCGCCTCGATGCCCGCCTGCTACGTCGTGCCGCACGTGGCCAGGCTGCTCAGCGCGACCCACGCCCTGGAGTACCCCTCCCGGAGGATGGCGGAGACGGGGCAGTTCACCGTCTACCTGATGCAGCCCGACGCGTTCGAGGCGGGGAGCCGGTTCGTCCCCGCCGCGCAGAAGGTACGCCTGCTGCACGCCTCGATCCGCCGCCACCTGAGCCGCGAGGGGCGCTGGGACGAGGCGGCCCTCGGCACGCCGATCTGCCAGGAGGACATGATCGGCGGCCAGATGATGTTCTCCATCCAGGTCCTGGACGCGCTCCACCGGCTGGGCATCCACATGTCCACCGAAGGCGCGGAGTCCTACTTCTACGCCTGGCGCGTCGTCGGCGCGATGCTCGGCGTCGACCCCGGACACGCCCCGTCCGACGTGGCGGCCGGCCGCCGGTTCTCCGACCTCTACATGACCCGGCACATGGGCCCCTCCGAGGAGGGGGCGCTGCTGACACGCAGGCTCATCGAGCTCTACGAGGAGGTCGTCCCGGGCACCGCCCTGGACCCGGTCGTCGCCGCCCTCGTCCGCTACCTCATGGGCGACACCTGCGCCGACTGGCTCCAGGTCCCGCGCACCGCCTGGGACACGGCCGTCAAGGCCTCACCCGCCCTGCTCGGGATCCTCGAACGCATCGAGGACCGCTCACCCCTGGGCGCGTGGGCCCTGGACCGCCTCGGCCACGTCACCACCCACCTGGAGCTCAGCTCCCTCACCCGCGGCCGGATCATGCAGTACGCGATACCCGAACGCCTCAAGGGCGAGTACGGGGTCACCTCCACCGCCCCCCGCGTCCACCCCTGGACCCCGCCGCCGCCCACCCCCACCTGAGCGCAGCGCGTCCCGACCGTGCGACGCGGCAGGTTGCCCCCGGCCGCCCCCACAGGACGGACAAGGGGGATTGACGCGGGCGTCACGCACGGTATAAGCCTGGTGGGCACACAGCGACCGGAGGTGCGGATGGTTGCCGGACGTGTCCGAACGCGCCGGGCGGGGCCCGGGACGCGCCGCCGGGGCGCCGCCGCCCCCGGAGCGGAGGCCCCGTGATCGTCCTCGGGCTGTCCTCCGGAACCTCGGCCGACGGGATCGACGTCGCCGCCGCGCGCCTGGAACTGGACGCGGACCTGGTCACCCTGGCGCCGCTGGGCGACCGCACCGTCCCCTACCCGGCCGACCTGCGCACCGAGCTCCGCGACGCACTCCCGCCCGCTGCGACCACCCTGCAGGCCGTGTGCCGGCTCGACACCCGCATCGGGCAGGCGTTCGCCGAGGCCGCGCGCCTGGGCGCGGACGAGCTCGCCGGGGGCCGCGCGGACCTGGTGGCCTCGCACGGCCAGACCCTCTTCCACTGGGCCGAGGGGACCGCGGTGCACGGAACCCTCCAGCTCGGCCAGCCGGCGTGGATCGCCGAGGCCACCGGACTGCCGGTCGTGTCGGACCTGCGCACGGCCGACGTGGCGGCCGGGGGCCAGGGGGCGCCGCTGGCCGCACTGCTGGACGTCCTCCTCCTCGGCGGGCGCCCCCGACCCGCGGCCGCCCTGAACCTCGGCGGCATCGCCAACGTCACCGTCGTCCGGGAGGGCGCCCCGCCCGAGGCCTTCGACACCGGTCCGGGCAACGCCCTGATGGACGCCGCGGTGCGCCGGGCGACCGGCGGGCGCGCCGACCTCGACGCCGACGGCGCCCTGGCCGGCGCCGGACGCCCCGACCCCGACCTGCTCGCAGTCCTGCTCGCCGAGCCGTACTACGGGCTTGCCCCGCCCAAGTCCACCGGTCCGGAGCTGTTCGGCCCCGGCCACCTCGACGCGGCGCTGCGGCGCGCGGGGACACCGGAGGCCGCGGACCTGCTGGCCACCCTGGTCGAGCTCACCGCGGTCACCATCGCGGACGCGCTGCGGCCCTACGGGACGGCCGACGTGTTCGCGTCCGGCGGCGGCACGCGCAACCCGGTGCTGATGGACCGGCTCGCCGCCCGTCTGGCACCGGCGCGGCTCCGGCCGTTCGACGTCCTCGGGCTGGACAGCGACGCCAAGGAGGCCTACCTGTTCGCGCTGATCGGCTTCCTCACCTGGCACGGGATCGCCGGATCCCTCCCCGGCTGCACGGGCGCGCGCCGCCCGTCGCTCGCCGGCCGCATCACCCCGGGGGCCGGACCGCTCCGGCTGCCCGAACCGGCGTCCGCCGCACCCGAGCGCCTGAGGGTCGACGCACCTCCCCCCTGACCCGGGCGTCCCTGCTCCGCGCATGCCGCACCGCGGCCCGCCCACCCACCCCCACCCCCGGAGGCGCCCGTGCACGCCGTCGATCTCGCGGTCATCGTGGTGTACCTGCTGTGCTCGGCCTGGCTCGGACTGAGGCTGTCCGGCCGCCAGCGCAACACGCGCGACTACTTCATCGGCGGCCGCAACCTGCCCTGGTGGGCGGTCTGCCTGTCCGTCGTGGCCACCGAGACCAGCGCCCTGACGGTCATCAGCATCCCCGGCGTGGCCTACCTGGGGGACGTCACCTTCCTCCAGGTGGCGGTCGGCTACCTCATCGGGCGCGTGGTCGTCGCGTTCGTGCTGCTGCCCCGGTACTACCAGGGCGAGATGACCACGGCCTACGCCTACCTCGGCCTGCGCTTCGGCCGGGGCATGCAGGGCACGGCCTCGGTGACGTTCCTGTTCACCCGGCTCCTCGCGGACGGCGTGCGGATGTTCGCCGCCGCCATCCCCATGAAGATCGTCCTGGACTCCTACGGGCTCGAACTGCCCTACTTCACGATCATCGCCCTCCTCGGCGGGGTCACCGTCCTCTACACCCTCATCGGCGGCATCAGGGCCGTGGTGTGGGTGGACGTCCTCCAGATGGCGCTGTACGTGCTCGGCGGCGTCGTCGCCCTCGTCGTCATCGTCGAGAGCCTGGACGTGAACTTCCTCGCGGTCGCCGCGGAGGAGGGCAAGACCAGGTTCCTCGACTTCACGTCGAACCCGGTCTCCTCGCCCTACGCCACGGTCACCGCGGTGCTGGGAGGGGCCCTGCTCTCCACCGCCTCCCACGGCGCGGACCAGATCATCGTGCAGCGGCTGCTGGGCTGCCGCAGCCTCCGCGACGCGCAGAAGGCGGTGATCGGCAGCGCCGTCGTGGTCTTCCTCCAGTTCGCCCTCTTCCTCACGGTGGGCCTGGCCCTGTACTCCTACTTCGAGGGCGCCTCGACCGAGCAGCTCGGCCTGGCCAACTCCGACGAGCTGTTCCCGGTGTTCATCGTCGAGGGGCTGCCCACGGGCCTGTCGGGGCTCATGCTCGCCGGGATCATGGCGGCGGCGATGAGCACCCTGTCCTCGTCCCTGTCGGCGCTGTCGTCCTCCACCATGGCCGACCTCTACGAGCGGTTCGCCCGCCGCACCCTCACCGACGTCCAGGGGCTGCGGCTCGGACGCCTGTTCACCCTCGGGTGGGGGCTGGTGTTCGTCGGCGCGGGGGCGATGTTCACCGGGACGGACACCCCCGTGGTCGAACTGGGCCTGTCCGTGGCCAGCATCACCTACGGCGGCCTCCTCGGCGCGTTCTTCCTGGGCCTGTGGGTCCGCCGGGCCCGCCAGTCCGACGCCGCCGTCGCCTTCGCGGCGGCCGTCGCGACGATGGCCTGCCTCTTCCTCTTCGCGCCGGGCCTGGTCGGGTTCACGTGGTACACGGCGATCGGCACGGCCGTCGTGCTCGGTCTGGGCTACCTGCTGTCGCTGCGCCACCGCGGGAGCGCCCCGGCTCCGGAGCCGGAGCCGGAGAGGACGCCGGACGGGGAGGGCCCCTGACCCCGCGCGGCGGGGCCCGTCCGGTCACGGCCCCTGGACCCGGGACAGGAACCGGAGCAGCCCTCCGTTGAAGGCGGCCGGGCGCTCGCACGAGGGGGACGCCCCGTAGCCGGAGAACCGCGCCCACACCGTCTCACGGCGGCGGCGAGCACCCTGTCGTCACCGCTGTCGCCGCGCCCCCGCTCCGGCTTCGGAAGCGGAGCCCGAGCGGACGCCGGGCGGGATGAGCCCCTGGTTCCCGCGTCGCAGAGGCGTTCACGCCACTGCCCGGACAACGGGGTGCAAACCGTCCCGATGGGTGTGTTCCACATCACTTTGATGGCGTTCGCGTAAGCCAATGGGGTGGAAGGCACAATATGGGACCAGACGGGCAATGGCGTGAGAGCGTTTCGTGCCGCCCCATGACTCCGGGTCCGGACATGGGTGTGCTCGCTCTGCCCCCCGGAGACACCGCGGATTCCCCACCCGCCCCTGTCGGATATCTGCGAACCTCCCCTTCGCGCTCTTCCAGAGCTGCAGGATCCCCACGGAGTGAAGCCCTGTGCATGACGAAGTCCACAGCGATGACGGAGCGACCGCCGGTTCGAGCCCGGGAGGCAGCGGGCCCCCGGGGAAGCCCACGGCCTCCCCCCGAGGCCGGGACGGGGGAGAACCCGCTTCCAACACCCTCGGGGGCGATGTCCACGGGCTCGCGGTCCAGGCGGGAACGTTCAGCGGCGGAGTGACCTCCTACCACGGAGCCCACGTGGATTTTCGGGGCTCCACCGTGTCCCTCGTCGACGACCGCAGCCACGGAACCGCTCCGTCCGCAGTGCGGGACCTGCCGTCCCCCGGTCAGGGGTTCGTGGGGCGGGCCGGGGAGATCCGGGAGCTCATGGACGCCATGGCGCCCGCCCCGGCGGAGGCAGGTCCTCCCCATGGCCGCTCCGTCTCCGTGGTGACGGGGATGGGAGGGGTGGGCAAGACGGCACTGGCACTGGTAGCAGGACACCGTGCGCTCGAAGCGGAGATGTTCTCCGCTGTGTTCTTCGTCGACATGCGCGGATACGAGGACTCCCCGGTCACTGCTTTCCAGGCGCTGGAATCGCTCCTACGCGCTCTGGGGGTCGCGGCTCTCCACCTCCCGCCCGACCTGGCCGGGCGGTCCCGGCTGTACAGGTCTCGTGTGGCCGAACTGGAGACGGAGAGGAACTCTCCCGTCCTGGTCGTGGCCGACAACGTCTCCTCCGTGGGACAGGTGGAGCCGCTGATCCCCGGTACTTCGGGCAGTCATCTCCTGGTCACCACACGCGACCGCCTGCCGATCGTGGCCCGACGCCTCGCCCTGGGCACCCTCCCGCCGGACACGGCGGTCGAACTACTCGACAACGCGCTCCGGCAGATCGACCCCGCCGACGACAGGATCACACGCGAACCCCTGGTGGCACTCGACGTGGTGTCCGCGTGCGGAGGCCTTCCCCTGGCCCTCTGCATCTGCGCCGGTCTGCTCGCCCGCGACCCGGACAGGACCGTCGAGGAGCTCTCGGAGAACATGGCCACCCCGGGTGGGCGCCTGGTCCACCTCGACGACGGCAGGGTCGGCATCCGGCACTTCTTCGACATGGCCCTCGCGAGGCTGACCCCGTTCCAGACCCGGGTCTTCACACTCATCGGTGTGGTTCGGTGCGGCGGTATCACCACGGAGGCGGTCGCCTCGCTGGCGCAGACGGGTGTTCGGGAGACACTCGCGACGCTGAGGGAACTCGCCTCCGCCCACCTTCTCTCCTGGCGGAAGCAGAGCAGGCGCTGGGTCATGCACGACCTTTTGGCCGTCTACGCGTCCCAACGGGCGAAGGACGCCTCTTCGCCCTTCGACGTATACGAATCGGTCCTGATCCGACTGGCCGATCACTACGTGGAGTACGCCGGATATGCATGTGAGCATGTGAGGGAAGCGGACGCGGTCCCGGAAGGCAACGCCTTCTCCACCAGGGAGGAGGCAGAACAATGGCTGCACGAGGAACGGGCGAACATCATCACGGTCGCCCGTTCGGCACAGGAGATCGGGCACGACGGTGCCGTGGTGCGGTTACTGGCCCTGACCGCGGACCATCTCGACCGGTCGCGGTACTTCCATGACCTGAGGAAGATGTCGGTGCTGGCCGAGCACGCGTGCCGGAGACTGGGGGACCTCGGGGGCAGGGCCGCGGCCTGGGACGCCCGTGGAGTCGCCCTCGCCGGACTCCGCGACTTCCGCGGTGCGGTGGAACTGCACACCAGGGCCGGAGACGCCTTCCGCGATCTCGGAGACCGCCGCCGCGAGGCACTCGCCCGCAACAATCTCGGCAGTGCCCGGCTCGGGAGGGGCGAAACCGGAGCAGCCGTTGAAGCACACCGCCTTTCCCTGGGGTTGTTCGCCCGGGAAGGGGACCGCCACGGGCAGGCCATGGCGCTCAACAACCTCGCCATCGTGTACCAGGGAGAGCGCCGTTTCACGCTGACGATCGATTGCTACACCAGGGCACGGAAGCTTCTCGCGCGCACGGGGGACCGGCGTCGTGAGGCCACCGTACTGAACAACCTGGGCGCCGCCCTCCAGGAGATCCGCTGTTTCCCCGAATCCCTGGACGTGCTGACCACGGCCCGCGACATCCACTTCTCCTTCGGGGATCAGCACGGGGAGGCGGGCTCCTGGATGAACCTGGGCTCCACGTTCTTCGCCATGGGAAAGTACCCCGAAGCGGTCGATGCCTGGGACAGGGCGAGGAAGCTCTACCAGAGCACGAACGACCTCCACGGCGAGGCCAGGGCCTGGAACAACATCAGCGCCGGACACACGATGTCGAGGAGCTACGACGAGGCGGTCGACGCACACACCCAGGCCCACCACCTGTACCGGCACACCGGCGACCGGAGAGGTGAGGGGCTGGCCTGGATGAGCCTGGGATTCACGCAGCAGCGCATGGGCAAGTTCGAGGAAGCAGCGCGCTCACACGGTCACGCGAGGGAAATCTTCCAACGAGCCGATGACGCCCGAGGGCTCGCAGCGGTGTGGGCCCACCTCGGCGTCGCGGTGGAGAACATGAGGGGCTTCACCTCCCGGGACGCCCGAGCCCCCGGTCGGGCCGACCAGCAGGGCGGCCAGACCGGGGCTCCTTCCGCGGGCAGGCGTCCGCCGTCCCGTTCGGATACCCGGCACCCGGGAGGGGAGGCGGGCGCGTACCGCGGCCGTCGCCGTCGTGATCAGGTATGAACGTGTGCCGGCGGGGCCGGGGCCCCGGGACGCACGCGGCCCGGGGCCCTCACACGGCGAGGGACAGGACCAGGCAGCCGGCCGCCGCGCCGAGGAACCCGAGGGGCACGAGGAGGGACAGGTCCGGCGCCCTCAGGTGCACGGCCACCGCGCCGGTGAAGAACAGGACCAGGCCGAGCGCGGCCGCCGTCCCCACGAGCGGTACCCCGGCCGGCCCGAGGAGCAGGCCGAGGGCCCCGGCCCCCTTGAGCAGACCCAGCGCGGTCAGCCAGGACTCGGGCACCCCCACGGCGGCCGAGTTGGCGAGGACGAACCGTGCGCGGAGGAGGTCCGCCACGGCGAAGAAGCCGTTCGCGGCGGCGGTGAGCACGGTCACCGCGATGTAGGCGGCGGTCATGACGGCCTCCCGCCCGCCGTCGGCGCCGTGGCGGCCGGGGACCCGGTCCCGCGGTCCCGTGCGTCCGTCGTCGCGCCCGTGTCGGAACGGGTCGTTCGGGAATGCATGTCCTTCCACCTCCGGTAAGTGTCGCTGCGGTGTGCCTCGTCCCTCCTGACGAGCGCCGGCCCCGGAACGTGACACGGGCCCCGCCGCGCCCCGGGACGCCCCTGGCCGGGCCGCAGGACGGCCCCGCCGTGCCCGGGGCCGACGGCCGCCGCACGCCCCCGGCGCCGCCGGGGCGCGGCCCGCCCGGCGCGGCCCACCGCGCGGACGCACGAGGATCAGGCCGCGTCGGCGCGGCGGAGGGGGCGGAGCCCTTCGGCGGCGCACGCGCGCACGCGGAAAGGGCGCTCGGGCGAACCGGGGCCGGCGGCCGGAGCCCGCGGCGCGCGCACGCGCGCGGAAAAGCGGTTGTGCGCGCCCCGCCCAGCGACCACGATGGTCCGCCTGACAGGAGGCCCCGGATGACCCACCACGCACACGCCCGGACCCTGCGGGAGCACCCGCTGGCAGCGCCGGGCGCCGGCCCCTACGGCGTCACCGGGGCGGACGACGGCTCCCTCTGGGCCACGCTCGTCCACCACGGGCAGATCGCCCGCCTGGCACCGGACGGCGCGGCGACCCTGTACCCGCTGGACTCCGCGACCTGTGGCCCCTCGCTCATCACCCCGGGCCCCGACGGCGCGCTCTGGTTCACCCGCATCCAGGACGACAGAATCGGCCGTATCACCGCGGACGGCGAGGCGGGCTCCTTCGCGCTGCCCGCCCCGGGCGCACGCCCCTTCGGCATCGCGGCGGGCCCCGACGGGGCGCTGTGGTTCACCGAGACGAACACCGACCGCATCGGGCGCGTCACCCCGGACGGGGAGATCACCGGGTTCCCCCTGCCGACCCGGGGCGGCTTCCCGTCGTTCGTCACCGCGGGTCCGGACGGCGCCCTGTACTTCACCCTCAACCAGGCCGACGCGGTCGGCCGGATCACCGTCGGCGGACACGTCACCGTCCACGCCCTCCCCACCCGCGGCGCGGCGCCCGTGGGTATCACCGCGGGCGCCGACGGGGCCCTGTGGTTCGTGGAGATCGGCGCCGGACAGGTCGGCCGCCTCACGCCGGACGGCGACGTGCGGGAGTTCCCCCTGCCCCGGCGCGACGCGCGGCCCCACGCGATCACCGCCGACCCCGCCGGGGGGTGCTGGTTCACGGAGTGGGGCGCGAACCGGATCGGGCACGTCACCGCGGAGGGGGAGATCGACCTGGTCGACCTGCCGACCCCCGGCAGCGAACCCCACGGGATCGCGGTCACCGCGGACGGCGCGGTGTGGGCCGCCCTGGAGAACGGGAGCCTCGCGCGACTGGCCCCGTGACCGGGCGCACGGTGTGGGCTATCTTCTCCCCCATGGCCTTCGAACCGACCGCGGCGGCGTTCCTGGAGCGGCTGGACGAGCACCGCGACGACGGGGAACTCCGCAAGTACCAGCGCTATTTCCGCTTCGACGCCGACGACCAGGACCCGGACGACTACTTCGTGGGCGTGCGCATGGGCACCGTGTTCTCCCTCGCGAAGGAGTTCACGGCCATGGACCTCGACCAGATCGAGGCGCTCATGGAGAGCCCCGTCCACGAGGCCCGCGCCGGCGCGATGAGCATCATGGAGAAGAAGGCCCGGCGCCGCGGCGCCACCCCCGAGCAGATCGGGGCCCTGGCGGAGCTGTACCTGCGGCGCCACGACCGGGTCGACAACTGGGACCTGGTCGACCTGGCCGCGCACCACGTCCTCGGCCGCCACCTGAACGACCGCCCGCGCGACGTGCTGTACGCCCTGGCGCGTTCGGACGACCCGTGGGAGCGGCGGACCTCGATCGTGGCGACCGCACACTTCATCCGCCGACGGGACCTGGACGACGCCTTCGCGCTCTCCGGGATCCTCCTCCACGACGACCACGAGCTGGTGCAGAAGGCGGTCGGGTGGATGCTGCGGGCGGCCGGGGACGTGGACCGCGACCGCCTCCTGGGCTTCCTGGACGCCCACGCCGCCGGTGCGCCGAGACCGCTGCTCCGCGCGGCGATCGAGAAGCTCCCGCCGGAGCGGCGCGCCCACTACCGGGGGCTGCGGGCCTGACGGGGCCGCTGCGCCGGGCCCGGCGGCCGGGGCCCCCGGCCGGACCGGCGCGCCCGCCGGCGGGGGGACGGTGCCGAAGGCGCGGGAACCGCGCCCCCGGAGCCGGGTCAGCACGGCTCCTGGCGCGCGAGCGCCCGGCCGAGCGCGCGCACCCCGTCGGGGAAGGACCCGGGGTCCGGTCCGGCGTAGTTGAGCCGCAGGTGGGGGCCGGTGGGTTCGGCGGGGAACCACTCGTCCCCCGAGGCGACGACGACCCCGAGGTCCTCGCAGTCCGCCACGAGCCGCGCCAGGTCGGTGCTGTCGGGGAGCCGGACCCAGAGGTTCAGCCCGCCCCGGGGCAGCGCCTCCAGGTGCGCGGCGGGGACGTGCTCGCGCAGGGCGCCGGCGAGGAGGTCGCGCCGTGCGGCCAGCTGGTGGCGCAGCCCCCGCAGGTGGGTGCGCCAGGCGGGCTGGGTGACGACGTCGAGCGCGACCGCCTGCAGCACGCCGCTGACGTACAGGGACCCGGCCCGGGCGTCGGCGAGGATCCGCTCCCGGGCGGGGCCGCGGGCGACCACCCCGGCGACGCGCACGGCCGGGGACACGCTCTTGGTCAGCGAGCGCAGGTACACCACGTGCCCGCCGTCGTCGCGCGCGGCCACGGGCGCCGGACCGTCCTCGATCCCGAAGTCGTGCGCCCAGTCGTCCTCGACCAGGAACGCCCCGAAGCGGCGCACGGTGTCCAGCACCCGGTCGGCCAGGTCCGGCGACCAGCGCGCCCCGGTGGGGTTGGCGAAGTTCGGCTGGGCGTAGAAGGCGCTCGCCCCCGTGCGCTCGAACGCGCGGACCAGGGAGTCCGGGTCCGGCCCCCCGGCGCCGCTGGGCACCGGCACGACCCGCACCCCCGCCTGCGCGGCGGCCAGGAGCGCCCCCCAGTAGGTGGGCGACTCCACCAGCAGCGGGCGGCCCGCGCCGACCAGGGCGCGGAAGGCGGTGCTGAGCCCGCTCTGGCTCCCCGGCAGGACGACGGCGTCGCCGGGGGCGGGCGGCGCGACCCCGGCGGGGGAGTCCGCCCCCAGCTCGGTCGCGAACCACGCCCGCAGGTCCGGGAGGCCCGCGGCCGGGGGCCTCGCGACGGCCGACGCGCCGCGTGCGGCCCGTGTGAACGCTCCGCGCACCAGGCGCTCGGGGAGGAGTTCGCGGTCGGGGTAGCCCGAGTGCAGGGCGACCGCGCCGTCGGGGCCGGTGCGCAGCGCGGCGGCCGACCGGGGCGCGTGCTGGGCCGTCGGACCGAGCGCGGCGGTCTGCCACCCGTAGTCGTGCGGACGGGCGGCCCGGGCCGCGCGGACGAAGGTCCCCACCCCGGGGCGGCTCTCCACCGCCCCCTGGGAGGCCAGTGTCCGCAGCGCCTTCTGCACCGTGACCGGGCTCGCCCCGTACTGCGCCACCAGGGCTCGCGTGGACGGCAGCCTCGCGCCCGGCGGGGCCGTGGCGATCCACGCGCGGAGCCCTGCGACGATACGCGAACTGCTATCGTTATTCATGAAGAACAATAGTAGCGCTACTCAGACGATGCGACCAGCGCTATCCTCCCGGTCCGGGTTGCTGTGGGGCCTGCTCGGCGTCGCGGCCTTCTCCCTGACCATCCCCTTCACGCGTGTGGCCGTCGAGGGCGGCGGGATGTCACCGCTGTTCACCGGCTCCGGCCGTGCGGTCGTCGCCGCGCTCCTGGCGGCCGCCGCCCTGGCCTGCACCGGTCAGAGCCTGCCGCGCGGCAGCCAGTGGGTCCGCCTGGCCGTCGTCGCCGCAGGTGTGGTCGTCGGTTTTCCGGTACTCACCTCCTTCGCCCTCACCTCCGCCTCGGCGGGCCACGGCGCCGTCGTGATCGCCCTCCTGCCCGCGGCGACGGCGGTGGCGGCGACGCTCCGCGGACGAGAGAGGCCCCCGGCCCGCTTCTGGACCATGGCGGCCGTCGGCGCGGTGGCCGCCGTCGTGTTCGCCTCGCTGCAGGGCGGCGGGTTCGGCGGACCGTACCTGTCCGACCTCCTGCTGTTCGGCGCCGTGGCCGCGGCCGCGGTCGGCTACGCGGAGGGCGGGCTCCTGGCCCGCGAACTCGGCGCGTGGCAGACCGTCTCCTGGGCGCTCGTCCTGTCCTTCCCGCTGATGGCCGTCCTCACGGGGGTGGCGGTGGCCGACCGGCCGCCGAGCGGTACCCCGGCCGAGTGGGCGGCCTTCGCCTACCTGGCGGTGGTGAGCATGTTCCTCGGCTTCTTCGCCTGGTACCGGGGGCTGGCGATCGGCCCGATGGCACAGGTCAGCCAGGTCCAGCTCGTCCAGCCGGTCATGACCATCGGCTGGGCCGCCCTGATCCTGCACGAACAGCTCACGTGGCCCACGGTCCTCGGAGGGGTGGCGGTGGTCGCCTGCGCGGCGACGGCCGTCCGCGCCCGCCTGCGGCCGACCGCGGGGAAGGGGGCCGGGGCCGTCGCGGGGACCGGCGGCGGACGGGAGCCCGCCGCCGGCCGGCGCGGTCGGTCCCGCCCGGTTCCGCCGGACGGGGTCCGGACCGGCCCGGACGGAGGAACGGGTGCCGGACACGGGGCGCGTCCCCCGGGAGGGCGGTGAACCCCTCCGGCGCGGTCCCCGGAGGGGAGGCCCCCCGGCGCACCGTCCCGGGGGGGGGCCCCCCCCGCCCCGGGCCGGGGGGGCCCCCCCCCGCCCGGGGTTCCCCGGCGGACGGGGGCCCGCACACGGGGGGGGCCCCCGGGGCGGGCGGTGACCCCCCCGGGGGGGGCCCCGGGTGGGGAGGCCCCCCGGCGCCCCGCCCGGGGCGCGCCCCCCCCCCCCCCGGGACGGGGGAGCCGCGCCCGCGACGGTCTTCCCGGTCAGCCGGTGAACAGGGCCGCGGCCTGGACCGCGGTCCGCACCACGCCGTAGCCCAGGGCGACGACCACGACCACCCACAGGAAGAGCGCCGCCGCCTTCGACAGCGTCTGACCGCCTCGTCGCGTACCGTCCACCGGGTCCTCCCTCCGCGGCCCGGTGCCTCCGGGCGCTTCCAGTTCCTCCTGCCCGCCGGGTGCTCCCGGCGCCCGTCCGGCGCTCACGAGACCGCCTCGCGCGACCGGTCCGGGCCGGCCGGCCCGGGGGCCGGCGCCGCGGACGCGGACAGCGGGCGCACCAGCATGTTGGCCGTGAACCCGACCGCCATCACGGCCACCATGAGGTACAGGGAGGCCGTGTACAGGTCGGCGCCCGAGCGGCCCGCCGCGAGCTGGCTGTCGGCGACCACGTTGACGATCAGCGGCCCCGCGATGCCCGCGCACGACCAGGCGGTGAGGATGCGGCCGTGGACGGCCCCGACGTTGAACGAGCCGAACAGGTCCTTCAGGTAGGCCGGGATCGTCGAGAAGCCGCCGCCGTAGAAGGACAGGATGACGCCGGTGACCGCCACGAAGAGCGCCACGGAGCTCGTGCCGGCCACGGCGATGACCAGGTACAGCACGCAGCCGAGCCCCAGGTAGCCGATGTAGGTCCGCTTGCGCCCGAGGGCGTCGGACGTGGAGGACCAGACGAAGCGCCCCAGCATGTTGCACAGCGAGAGGACGCCGACGTACCCGGCGGCCTCGGCCGGGCCCACACCGGTGAAGAAGTCCTGCACCATGGGGGCGGCCTGTTCGAGGATGCCGATCCCGGCGGTGACGTTGCAGAACAGCACGATCCACAGCAGCCAGAACTGCCGGGTGCGGAAGGCCGCCTCCACGCTGAGGCCGTCCTGGACCTGCTCGCGAGCGGGGGGAGCCTGGGCGGGCGCGCCGCCCTCGGGGGTCCACCCCGGCGGCGGCACCCGGACGGTCGCGGCGCCCAGCATCATGGCCGTGAAGTACACGGCGCCCAGGGTGAGGAACGTGGGGACGATCGCCTCGGAGGGCGTCGCGGCGTACCGGTCCAGGAGCGCGGAGGACAGCGGGGACGCGATGAGGGCGCCGCCGCCGAACCCCATGATGGCCAGGCCCGTGGCCATCCCCGGGCGGTCCGGGAACCACTTGATCAGCGTGGAGACGGGGGAGATGTACCCGATGCCGAGGCCGATCCCGCCGAGGAACCCGTAACCGAGGTAGAGCAGCCAGAGCTGGCCGGTCGCCACGCCGAGCGAGCCGACCAGGAAGCCGCCCGCCCAGCACACCCCGGAGACGAACATGGCCTTGCGCGGGCCGTTGCGCTCCACCCACTTGCCGCCGAACGCGGCGGACAGGCCGAGCATGACGATGGCGATGCTGAAGACGACCCCGATCGCGGTCAGCGAGGTGTCGAACCGCTCGACCAGGGGGGTCTTGAAGACGCTGAAGGCGTACACCTGGCCGATGGAGAGGTGGACGGCGAGGGCCGCCGGCGGGATGAGCCACCGGCTGTAGCCCGGGGGGGCCACGCTTCTCTCGCGGTCAAGGAACGACGGCATGGACCATCCTCTTCACTGATCGGGCACGCGCGGTATCCGGTTGCCGCGCGCGGGTCTTTCCAGGTGCGGTCCCGTCCCCGACGGGGGGCGTGCGGGACGCCGTCCGGGGCGGGAGGGGGCGGGGGGCGCTACCGGTCCGGTCCTCCGCCGACGCCGTGCGGGGCGCCGGGGAGCGCGCGTCCCGGCCCCGGGGCCGGGGTCCCCGCCGCGACGGCGGTCCCGGCGGCGTGGCCGGTCGGCGGATCGGTCGGCCCGCGATGGCCGGAGGGACCCCGCACGACGGCTCCCGCGTCCTGGGGAACGGAGCCGGGAATGCGGTTTCCGCACTTCGGGCCGGGGGCGCCGAAAAAGAATTCGATTGTGCGCGTCGCGGTGAGGGGCGCGGGCCCGGAAACAGGGCGCGCCTGCACCGTCAGGACGCCATTGCGTCCTTCTGCCAGCGCCGTGGGGTACCTGAGCTGGCTCGACAACATGCGGACACAGTACAGGTGCGTATGTCGCCGAACAAGGGCGGACCCCCCGTTGCGGAAGGGGTCGGCCCCGGGCGGCCGACGGCGCGGGGAGCCGTTCTCGCGCGCGAGAGGGGTCGGAGGTCCCGAAGGGATCGTGCGAGTTCCTGAGCTGCGGTTTCTCGTGTTTGCAGCCTCTTGGGAGGCCCTTCGCGCGAGGCCGCCGGCCGGGCGCGCGTTCCGTCCGGCCCGGTCCTGGCGCGCAGGCCGTCACCGCCCGTGAGGCCGTCCTCCGCCGGGTCGGGGGTCCGCCGCACCGCCTCCCGCCCCGCGGGGGCGAGGGGCCCGCCGCCCTCCCCGGGGCGGCCCCTCTCCGAGAGGGAGACGGGGAAAAGGAAAAGGCGCGCCGATCCGCTGCGTTCTCCCCGGCGGCGCACCGGTGGAATCCGGGCGGGGCCGCTCGTGTATTTCTGCGCCTTCCTGGAACGGGCAGGGGAAAGGGCGAAAAGGGGTGGGGGAAAGGGGGAGGGCGTTCTCCGCCGCCGGACGCTCCCGCCCGCACCGGAGGGCACGCGTTCCCCGCCCCCGGACGGGGCCGTCCCGGTCGCGCCCCGGCGTCGCGGCCCCTCCGGGCCGACGGGCCGCCTGCGCGGCCGTGGCGGCGCGTCCCCGCCCCGCCGGAACGCGTGATCCATCCCACCGGACGCGCGGCGGCCGCACGCGGGGCGGCGGGGCGGCCGGTTGCCTAGGATCTTCCTACCGTCCAGACAGGGAAAGTGCGGTGGAAGCGATGACCGTCCCGGAACGCCCGCTCTCGAAGCTGGGATTCCTCACGATCGGCCTGTTCGACGAGGACGAACCCGCCGCGGGCCACGAGAACACGCTCAGGATGATCGAACTCGGGGAGCGGCTCGGCTTCGACAGCGCCTGGCTGCGCGACCGGCACCTCCAGCACGGCATCTCCTCGCCCGTCGCGGTCCTGGCCGCCGCCACCCAGCGCACCTCCCGCATCGAGCTGGGCACGGCGGTGATCCCGCTCGGGCTGGAGAACCCGTTCCGCCTGGCGGAGGACCTCGCGACCGTCGACGTCCTCAGCGGGGGGCGGCTCAACCCGGGGGTCAGCGTGGGTCCTCCCACCCACTACGACCACATCAAGGAGCACCTCTACCCGGACAGCTGGGACGCGGAGGACTTCGGCCGCACGCGCCTGTCCCGGCTCCTGCACAACCTGCGCGGCGAACCGGTCAGCACGTTCTCCGGCCGGGAGGGCGTCGAGACGTACTCGCGGCGTATCCAGCCGCACTCGCCCGGCCTGGCCGGACGCGTCTGGTACGGGGCGGCCGGACTGGCCTCCGCCGAGTGGGCGGGGGAGCAGGGGCTCAACCTGCTGACCAGCAGCGTGGTCCGTGCCGAGGAGGACGACGACTTCGCCCGCGTGCAGCGCTCCCACATCCTGCGGTTCCGCGAGCGCCACCCGCTCGGGGAGCGGGCGCGCGTCTCGCAGGGGCTCGTGGTGGTCCCCACCGACAGCGCCACGCCCGCGCAGCGCCGCAAGTACGAGGAGTACGCGCAGAGCCGTCTGGCGCGCACCACCGCGCCGCAGGGGCCGGGCCGACTCCTCTTCGCCCCCGACCTCGTGGGGACCTCGGAGCGGATCGCGCAGACGCTGGCCGAGCACGCCGGGTACCAGCAGGTGGACGAGGTGGTGTTCGCCCTGCCCTTCACGTTCGAGTACGAGGACTACGAGCAGATCCTCACCGACACCGCCACCCGGCTGGGCCCCCTGCTCGGCTGGACGCCCGCGGGGCGGAGCGGGCGGGAGGCGTGAGGGCCGGTCCGGGCCGCACGGAACCGGGCCACCCGGTCCGGACAGCCCGGAACCGGGCCGCCCGGTCGGGGGCGGGCCGCCGTGCCGTGCGGCGGCGCCGGGGACGCCGCGACCGGGCCGCCACCCCGGTGAACGGGACGAACGGGGGTCAGGGCCTCGTACAGTGAAGGATCCAGAGCGGACGGGGGAGGCCCGGCCGTCCGCGCCCGCACACACGCCCCGCCCCGGCGGGGACGAGACCCGGATCGGAAATCCTTGTACCTGGCTCGCATCAGTCTCAACCCCAAGCGCAGCACCCCCATGGACCAGTGGGCGTCCATGGGGCGGTCCGTACGGGAGGCCGTCGACCCCGACCCGGACTCCGACGCCCGGGTGCTGTGGGCGCGCGTGTCCCCGACCACGCTCGTGGTCAGCTCCGACACGGCCCCCGCGTGGGGGAAGATCCCCGGCGCGTACGCGGCGACGATGCAGCCGCCGCCCCGCCACACGGAGGGCGAGACCATCCGCTGGGAGCTGATCGCCGCGCCCACCGGGCAGCGCGGGGTCGACGCGGACGCCGCCGAGCCGCGCCCGCGGGGCAAGCGGGTCGCCCTGGAGGAGTCGGAGTTCCAGGGGTGGATCGAGGCCAAGACGGCGGGCGCGCTCAGGGTGACGTCCGCCAGGTGGAAGCGGCTGGGCGGCAGGCCCGCCCGGTACCACTTCACGGGCCAGGCCGTCGTGGAGGACAGCGAGGCACTCCAGGAGCTGTGCCTGGGAGGGATCGGCGCGGGACGCGGCACCGGCGCCGGCCTGCTCCTGACCAGCACCGCGCCGACCGGCTGAAGCGCAGGCCCGGAGGGGGCGGGGCCGCGGCGCCGCGGCGCGGGAAGGGGGCGCGCGCCCTCAGTGGGCGACGGACTCCAGGTACTCGTTGATGAGCTTGACGTCGAGGTGGTCCTTGCTCCGGCCCAGGAGCGTCTTCCACACCCGCACGTTGTCCAGGGCCGCGAAGCGGAGGCCGTCGATCACCTCGGCGCCGTCGATCAGCTCGTCGACCGTCCAGATGTCGGGGAACCACCCGTTGAGGACCTCGACCCGGTCGTCGAAGAGGAGGACCCGGCGGACCCCGTCGCCGAAGGGGGCGTCCTCGGGTTCTCCCAGGGTCAGCGCCCTCTCCCAGGCGGCCCCGCGGGCGACGACGTCGATGTCCCCGACCTCCCAGCGGAGGTCGTGGGCCAGGAGAGGGCCGCTGCCGGCGATGACGAAGTCGTTTTCGGGAAGTCCTAGCGACAGGACCTTCCTGATGAGGTCGTGTTCTCTGAGGTACACAGACACCCTCCTGAGTCGGGCGGCGTCGCACCCGTCTCACGACATTATAGTGAGGGCCGCGAATCCCACGAAGGCCGCGACCCCCAGGCTGCTCAGGGAGCCGATCATGAAGTACTCCGCGAAGCCCTTCTGGTGGGCCCGCAGATCGGGGAACCGGGCCAGCGCCTTGACGGCCACGACGAGGGCCGCGCCCTCGGGGCGGCCGGCGAGCACGAAGGCGTAGATCAGCGAGCGCTCCAGCCACCCGATCACCGCTCCCGCGCCCCTCAGCGACCTCATCTGCGCGCCCTCCTCCTCGTCGAGGACCTTCGTGAACGGGCGCAGGAGGTGCGTGACCACCTCCCCGCCGATGAACGTCGCGAGGACGAACCCGGCGACGACGACGAAGAGGCGGTCGTCCCCGAACAGCCGGGCCGCGAGCGCGACGGTACCGGACGCGTCGTGGACCAGGGCCCCGAGCAGGCAGACGCCCGCGAGCGCGCCCAGGGGCCACAGCACGAGCCCGGGCCGGTCGTTGAACAGGGTCGGCGACGTCTGGGCGTTCTCGTCGCCCCTGGCGAGGCGGGCGAGGGCGACCGCGATGGCGGGGCAGGCGACCAGGAGGAGCGCCGGCCCCCAGCCGGGCAGGAGCGGCGCCAGCGCGTACAGCCCGAAGGCGAGGGCCACCAGCGCGGCCCTCCACCATGTGCGGCGGGCCCACGGCAGGCTGTAGGACAGGAGCACGGAGATGCCCGCGCCGACGACGACGCGCAAGAGGTCCACCGGGTACGGCCCTTTCCACGGGGTGAGGGGACGGACCGGTCCCGCACGCGGCGCGGGACGCCGCCGGGAGGGGGAGCGGCGGGACGGGGACCGCGCCCCGGGAGCGCCGGGGACGTCGCCCCCGCCCCCTCCGGCGCCCCCGCCCGGGGGAACGGAAGGTCCGGGATCCCGGGCAGTCTAGGGTGCGCGCGGAGGTTCGGCGAAGGAGGCCCGCCCGGTCCGGGCCGGGGTTCCCCGGCGCAGGGCGGGGGGCCTGCGGCGGCCGCTCCGGGACCGCGTCCACGCCGGTCGGCCCGGCGGCCGTCCGAGCCCGCACGCCCCCGGGCGGAACGACCCTCCCGTCCGCCGGCACGGCGGACCGGCGGGCGGGGAAAAACGCCCATGGGGCTCTTTCTTTCATATGAGTATCAACCTCCCGTAGGACTCTTGCCTTCGTTCGGCAAATCATGAAGGTTCTCTTCTGAAAGCGACCTGACCGTCGCGCACAGTTGTCCCGGGGCGGCGACCGGCCCCCCGCCCGCGCGGACACACGTCGGAAGGAGCCACGTTGGCGCCATCGCACCGGAACCGCCCCGAGTCCCGGCCCCCACGGGCCGCGGTTCTGATCCCCCGAACGGCCCTCCTCTGCGGCGCCCTCGCCGCAGTGCTCACCACCTCCCTGGCCGCCGCGCCGGCCGGCGCCGCCCCGCGCGAGGCCGGGACGGGCGCCCCGGACGGCGTGTGCGAGACCGACCCCCAGGCCCCGCCCAAGCGGCAGATGCGCGCCGAGTGGATCGCCGGGGTGCAGAACATCGACTGGCCCAGCGAGCAGGGGCTCACCCCCGAGGAGCAGCAGTCCGAGCTCGCCGCGCTCTACGACCGGGCGGTGGACGACGGCCTCAACGCCGTGTTCGTGCAGATCCGGCCCACCGCCGACGCGTTCTGGCCCTCCCCGTACGAGCCCTGGTCGGAGTGGCTGACCGGTGAGCAGGGCGGCGACCCCGGCTACGACCCCCTGGAGTTCGCCGTCGAGGAGGCCCACGCCCGCAACCTGGAGTTCCACGCCTGGTACAACCCCTACCGGGTCGCCATGCACGCCGACCCGGCGCGGCTGGTCGAGGACCACCCCGCCCGGCAGAACCCGGACTGGACCTTCGAGTACGGGGGCAGGCTCTACTACGACCCCGGCGTCCCCGAGGCCCGCGAGTTCGTGATCGAGGCGATGATGCACTCGGTCGAGAACTACGATCTGGACGGGGTCCACTTCGACGACTACTTCTACCCCTACCCGGTGGCGGGGCGGACGATCCCGGACGAGGACACCTTCGCCGAGCACGGCGGCGGGTTCGACGACGTGGCGGACTGGCGCCGGAACAACGTCGACCTGATGGTCCAGGGCATGAGCGAGGCGGTGCGCGCCGCCAAACCCCACGTGAAGTTCGGCATCAGCCCCTTCGGGATCTGGCGCAACGCCTCCAGCGACCCGGACGGCTCCGACACCAACGGCTCCCAGTCCTACGACGGCCAGTACGCGGACAGCCGCAAGTGGGTCACCGAGGGGTGGCTCGACTACATCAACCCGCAGGTCTACTGGGAGATCGGCCTGCCGGTGGCCGACTACGCGGTGCTGGTCCCCTGGTGGGAGGAGGTCGCGGAGGGCACCGGCACCCACCTCTACATCGGCCAGGCCGCCTACAAGGCGGGCAACGCGGGCGCCTGGTCCGACCCGCGCGAACTCGCCCGGCACCTGGAGTTCAACCGCGACCGCCCCGGCGTGCACGGCGACGTCTACTTCAGCGCCACCTCGCTGGCCACCAACGCACGGGCGGCCATGGACGTCGTGGTGGACGAGCACTACGCCCACCCCGCGCTGGTCCCCGTCAAGGACGGCCTCGGCGGGGCCGCGCCGGCCGATCCCGTGGTCACCCGCGCGGTGAGGGGGGACGGCGGCACCGAGCTGACCATCCGGCCGGGGCGCGGCCAGGACCCCGCCTACTACGCGGTCTACGCCTTCGACGGCCCGCCCGGCAGGGACGGGGCCGCGTGCGGCATCGAGGACCCGCGCTCCATGGTCGGCACCGTCCGCTCCGAGGGAGGCGAGACGGTCTTCACCGCTCCCGCCGCGGAGGGCGACCGCACCTACTACGTGACCGCACTGGACCGCCTGCACCACGAGAGCGGTGTGAGCAACCCGCGCTACGTGCGCTGACACCGACCACCCCCGGAAGAGCGGCGCCCGGGAGCCGTGCCCGCACGGTACGGCTCCCGGACGTTTCCCGGGCCCGCCCCTGTGAACCCCCTCCCTCGCGGACACCACCCACAGGCACCGCCCCCGGACCCCGCCGCCGGCCGCCCCGGCCCCGGCGGCTCCCGGCGTGGTTCGGACCCCGCCCCGGCGGCGGCCCCGGACCCCAGGCGTCCGTGACGCCCCGGCCACGGGGCGGCGAAGACCGCGCCAACTCACGGCACGGGGTCTGGCCGTCCGCGCCCCCCGTGGGCCACACTCACCGGAGCCGACCGCCACCCCCGCGTAAGGACCCCGCCCAGGATGACCTCCCCCGCACACGCCCGCAGCACGGGACCCGCCGCCCCCCTCGGAGCCCGCCGCCTCCCGCGCCTGCTCGCCCCGGCCCTCGCCCTGGCCGTGGGCGCCGCCCTGCTCCTCCCCGCCCCGGCGGGCGCCGCACCGGACCCCGGGCCCTCGGCCGTCGGCTCGCCCGCGCGGTACGTGGACCCGTTCATCGGCACCTCCGGCGGCGGCAACACCTACCCCGGCGCGGTCCGGCCGTTCGGCATGGTCTCGTGGAGCCCCACCACGACCCGCGGCGACCAGACCGACACCGGGGCCGCCAACGGCTACGCCTACGACGCCACCCGGGTCCGGGGGTTCGCGCTCACGCACGTCAACGGCGCCGGCTGCCACCCCGGAGCGGCGGGGGACGTGCCGATCATGCCGGTCACCGTGCCCGTGGACACCTCGCCCAGCGCGGACAGCGCGGACGAGGTCTACGCGAGCGACTTCGACCACGCGGACGAGTCCGCGACCCCGGGCCGCTACACCGTCACCCTGGAGAACGGGGTGCGCACCGACCTGTCCGTCACCGACCGGGCGGGCGCGGGCGAGTTCGCCTTCCCCGAGGGCGCCCCCGCGAACCTGCTGTTCCGCACCTCCAACTCGCTCAACGGCAGCGAGGACGCCGAGATCAGCATCGACGAGGAGGCGCGCACGGTCTCCGGCTCCGTGCTGACGGGCGCCTTCTGCGGGCAGCGGGCCAACGGCGGGGAGAACAACCGCAGGTCGTACTACCGCCTGCACTTCACCGCGCACTTCGACACCCCGTTCACCGAGGTCGGCGCCTGGGAGGATGGCGAACTCCACGAGGGGGCCACGACCGCGTCGGGCGGGGAGGGCTACGACAGGGCCGCCCGCCGGGGCACCGGTTCCGGCGGCTACGTCGGCTTCGAGGAGGGCGCGACCGTGGGCGTGCGCGTGGGCGTCTCCTACGTGGACGCGCGAGGGGCCGAGGAGAACCTGGCCGCCGAGATCCCCGCCGGGGAGGGCGCGGACGTGGACGCGGTCGCCGCGGAGGCGGAGCAGGCGTGGAACCGCCGCCTGCGCACCGTCCGCGTCGGCGGCGGCTCCGAGGACCGGCTCACCGCCTTCTACACGGCCCTCTACCACTCCCTGCTCCAGCCCAACCTGGTCAGCGACGTCGACGGCCGCTACCCCGGCATGGACGGCGAGCCCCACCGCGTCTCCGGCGACCAGGGCGCCCAGTACACGAACTTCTCCGGCTGGGACCAGTACCGGGCGCAGATCCAGCTGCTGGCACTCCTGGAACCCGAGGTGGCCGGCGACTTCGCCCAGTCCCTCCTCAACTTCTCCGAGCAGAACGGAGGGGTGTGGGACCGGTGGGTCCACATCAACGGGCCCACCCACGTGATGACGGGCGACCCCTCCGCCGCGACCCTGGCCACGTTCGCCGCCATGGGCGTGGACGGCTTCGACACCCGGGCCGCCTACGACTCGCTGCGGGCGCAGGCCACCGAGCCGCACCCCGACGGGCTGTCCGACGCCGGGTGCCCCGGCCAGTGCGAGGGCCAGCGGCCGCACCTGGAGCGCTACCTCGAACTCCACTACGCGCCCCAGGACGACTGCCACTGCTGGGGCGGGGCCGCAGAGACCCTGGAGGCCTCCGTCGCCGACCACTCCCTGGGCCAGTGGGCGGCCCGGCTCGGACGCGGGTCCGACGCCGCCGCCTTCGCCGAGCGCGGCCGGTACTGGCGCAACGTGTTCAACCCCGACGCGACCCCCGGCGCCGGGTACGTCCAGGCGCGCGACGCCGACGGCTCGTGGGTGACCCCGTTCGACCCCGCCCGGGACACCGGCTTCGCCCAGGGCACGAGCGCCACCTACACCTGGATGGTGCCGCACGACGTCGGCGGCCTGGCCGGGGCCATGGGCGGGCGCGAGGCCGCCTCCGCACGCCTGGACGGGTTCTTCCGCACCCCCGACGGCGAGTGGTCGGTGGGCGGCGGCGACCCCCTCCGCTACGACCCCACGAACGAGCCCGGCATCCACGCCCCCTGGCTGTACAACGCCCTCGGCCAACCGTGGAAGACCCAGGAGACGGTGCGCGAGATCGCCGCCTCCCAGTACGGGACGGGGCCGAGCGGGCTCCCGGGCAACGACGACCTCGGGACCATGTCGGCCTGGTACGTCTTCGCGAGCCTGGGGCTCTTCCCGCAGGCGCCCGGACGCGGCGAACTGCTGCTGTCCAGCCCCGTGTTCCCGTACGCGCGGATCGCTCCGCGGGGGCGCCCGCCGATCACCGTGGTCGCCCGCAACGCCGGTCCGGACGCGGTCTACGTCGACTCGGTGCGCCTGGACGGTGAGCCGTACGGCCGCTCGTGGCTCCCGGAGGGGTTCACCACCGGGGGAGGGACCCTCACCCACGTCCTGGGCGCCCGGCCGAACACCGGGTGGGCCACCGGCGCGGAGGACCTGCCGGTCGACCGCTGACACGGGACCGCGCCCGCCGCGCCCGCTCCGCGGGGACCGGGCGCGGCGGGGCCCGCACGGCTCGGGACCGGCGGCCCCGGCCGGCCCGGCCTCAGCCCCCGCCCGGCGGGGGCGGGGCCGCGAGGCCCGCCTCGTGGGCGAGCAGGCCGGCCTGCGTCCGGTTCTCGCAGTCGAGCTTGGCGAGCATGCGCGACACGTAGCTCTTCACGGTCGACTCGGACAGGAACAGGCGGGCGGCGATCGAGGCGTTGGACATGCCCTCGCCCAGACAGCCCAGGAGTTCGCGCTCCCGTACGCTCAGACCCCGCACGCGTGCGCGCGCGTCCTCCGCGCGGACGCGGTCGCCGGCCGAGGCGCCCAGCAGGCGGCGGGCCGCGACGGGCGACATCACCGTGTGCCCGTCGGCGGCCACCCGCACGAGGTTGACCAGGTCCTCCGCGGGCGTGGTCTTGACCAGGAACCCGATCGCGCCGGCGCTGAGCGCGCGGACCACGTGCGCGTCGTCGTCGAACGTGGTGAGCGCCACGACGACCGGCGGGTCCGCCAGCGCGTTGACGCGCCTGATGGCGGCGATGCCGTCGACCCCCGGCATGCGCAGGTCCATCAGCACGACCCGGGGCCGCAGGCGGACCACGGCCTCGACCGCCTCCGCGCCGTCCCCGGCCTGGCCCACCACCTCGATGTCGTCCGCCGAGCCGAGGATCGTGCGCAGGTGCGCGCACACCATCGGCTCGTCGTCGACCACGACCACCCGGATCACGGAGCCTCCCCCGCCCTGTCCCCGTCCGGCAGCACCGCACCGATCCTGAACCCACCGCCGCTCTCCGGCCCCGCCGCGAACGTCCCGCCGAGCAGGTCCACGCGCTGGCGCAGCCCCTCCAGCCCCGAACCCGCCCCGCCCCCGGCGAGCAGGGGGTCGGGCGCGGTCACGGGGGCGGAGTTCACCACCTCGACCACGACGGCGTCCGGGCGGTAGCGCAGGTCCACCGCCACCCCGGAGCCCGGGGCGTGCTTGCGGGCGTTGGTCAGCCCCTCCTGCACGATGCGGTACACCGCGCGGGCGGTGTGCGGGGCCGCCCCGGCGGGGGCCCCGGTGACCGTCAGCTCCACCCGCTGCCCGGCCGCGCGCGCCTCCTCCGCCAGCACGGCCGGGTCCGGCCCGGGCTCCCGGGGACCGGCGGGGAACGCGTCCGGGTGCTCCGCGTCCGCGGCCCGGTCCTCCCGCAGCACCCCCATGATCCCGCGCAGCTCCTCGATCGCGCGGCTCCCCGCCGCGCGGATGCCGTCGGCCGCCTCGCGGACCCCCGGGTCCGAGGTCGCCACGGCCAGCGCGCCGGCCTGCAGCACCATCAGGCTGACCTGGTGCGAGACCACGTCGTGCATCTCCGCCGCCAGGCGCCTCCGCTCGTCGGCCCGGGCCCGGTCGGTGAGCAGCGCCCGCTCCCGCTCCTCCTGGAGGACCCGCTCCCGGCGCGCCTCCCCCAGCCTCGCCCAGAGGCTGAGGGAGGCGCCGCCGAGGACGGGCGCCGCCGCGTTGAGCACCGTGACCAGGACGGGGCCGCCCGCGGGCACGGCCACGGCGGCGGCGACCGCGACGTAGCCGGCCAGCGCCGCCCCGCCCAGGGCGAAATGGCGGGGCGCCCACCCCTCGCGCACCAGGACCGCTCCGCACCAGGCGACCGCGAGGAGCGGCCACACGAGGCCGCCCTCGTGGGAGAGGTCGCGCCACACGGAGTCGGGGGCGACCAGCAGGATGTACGCGGCGACCGTGACCAGGACGGACGTGAGCGGCTCCGGTCGCGCCACGGGCATCGCCAGCGACGCGGCGACCATGACCGCGACGCCGAGGGCCACCGTGCCCGGGGCGGCGCCGGGCATGATCGCCTGGCAGAACAGCCCGTTGGCCACGGCGACCGCGGAGAGGACGACGGCCGCCGCCCTGTGCATGCCCGCGTCGCGCCGCGCCGGAGCCGACGGCGGCCCCCCGGCCCCTGTCACCGGGGCCGTGTCCGCCCCGTCCGTATCGACCATGCCCCCACGGTAGGCCCGCGCGGGGCCGGCCGGGGCGGGGACGGAAGACAACTTTCGTCGACAGCGAAGACCACCTTGTGCGCTCGCGGGTCCACCGCCCCGGACGGTTGCCTGGAGCGAGCCGGTCCACGAGGGGCCGGGGCAGCACTCGCATCCGGAGGCGGCGTGATCGAGGTCGAGGAACTGACCAAGGAGTACAGGGGACGCAAGGCGGTGGACGCACTCTCGTTCACGGTCCCGGCAGGGCAGGTCACGGGCTTCCTCGGGCCCAACGGCGCGGGCAAGTCGACCACGATGCGGCTCGCCCTGGGCCTGGAGCGCCCCACGGAGGGGCGCGTGCTGGTGAACGGCCGCCGCTACCGCGACCTGGCGGAGCCCATGCGCGAGGTCGGGGCCCTGCTCGACACCGGGGCCGTTCCCCCCGGCATGACGGGCGCCGCCCACCTGGGGTGGCTGGCCCGCGCCGGCGGCCTGCCGGCCCGCAGGACCTGCGAGGTCCTGGAGGCGGTCGGCCTGGCCGACGCCGCCCGGCACAGGATCGCGAGCTACTCGCTGGGCATGCGCCAGCGCCTGGGCATCGCCGGGGCGCTGCTCGGCGACCCGGGCACGCTCGTCCTCGACGAACCCGTCAACGGCCTGGACCCCGAGGGGGTGCGGTGGATCCGCACCCTGCTGCGGGGCCTGGCCGCGGAGGGGCGCACCGTCCTCGTCTCCAGCCACCTGATGAGCGAGATGGCCGACACCGCCGACCGGGTCGTGGTGATCGGCGCGGGACGGCTCATCGCCGAGGAGGGGACCGACGAGCTCATCCGGCGCGGGGCCACGGGGAGGGTGGGCGTCTCGACCCCGCACCGGGACCTGCTCGCGGCCGTCCTGGAGGAGGCGGGCCTGGCGGTCGAGCGCGACGCCTCCGGCGGGGGGCTGACCGTGCTCGGCGCGGACGCCGCCCGGGTGGGCGAGATCGCCGCCCGCCACGGCGTCACCCTGCACGCCCTGGTCCAGCAGCGCGCCAGCCTGGAGGACGTCTTCATGGAACTCACCGGCGACACCGCCGTGCACCGCTTCGCCCCGGCCGGCCCCCGATGACCCCGAGCCCCGGCCCGCCCGGCCGCCGCGCCCCGCGGCGTCTCCGCGGGGCGGCCGGACACCACAGCCCCACATCCACGAGGAGAAGCACGATGACCACGGCGACAGGGCCGACCGCTCCCGCGACCGACCGACGGCCCCCCGGGTTCGCCGCGGCCCTCCGATCGGAGTGGTACAAGTTCTGGGCCCTGCCCTCCAACCGGACGATCCTGGTCGTGGCCGTCGCGCTGACGCTCGGCATCACCCTGCTGATGGCGGTGTTCGGCGACACCGCCGCCATGGCCCGGGAACAGGAGGACGGCCGGTACAGCGTGATCTTCTTCGGCAGCACGCTCGGCGTGTGGGTCCTCGCCGCGCTGGCCGCCAACGTCGTCGCCTCCGAGCACCGCAACGGGACGGTCGCCCTCACCCTGGCCGCGACCCCCCGACGCGGGCGCACCCTCGCCGCGAAGCTGGCCATCGTCGCGGCGCTCGCGCTCGGATGCGGGCTCGTGGTCTCCCTGGCCAACTTCGCCCTCACCCAGGCGGCCCTGGCGGCGGCGGGGGAGGCCACCGTCCGGCTCTCGGACCCGGGCATGCTCCGCGCCGTGCTCCTCTACATCCCGGTGTCCGCGTTCTCCCAGGCCCTGCTGGCCGCGTGCGCGGCCGTCGTGCTGCGCAGCGCCCCGGGGGCCTTCGGCCTCGTGGTCCTCCTCAGCACGCTGCCCGTCGTGGGAGCCCGCTTCTTCGGTCCCTGGTGGAGTGAGAACGTCCCCCGGCACATGGTCGGCGCCGCGTCCGAGAGCGTGGCGGGCATGGCCGTCCCGGGCACGGAGGGCTTCCTGCCCACCCTGCCCGCGCTGCTCGTCATCGCCGTGTGGACCGCGGTGTCCGTGGCGGTGGCGTCGGCGGCCTTCTCCCGGCGGGACGCCTGAGCCCCGCACACCGGCGGCCGAGGGGCCGCCGCCCGCCCGGGGCGCTGCCCGCGCCCGGCGGGCCCCGCAGGGCCCGCCGGACGCGGGGCCCCGGACGCCCCGGCCGTCCGGCGCCTCCTTGACCTTCCGGACGGCCGCGGGGGAGCGCCACCGCGCAGGCGCGGCGTCCGGCCCTCCGAACGCCGCGCGCACCCGGCGGGGGCCGCCGCCGACCGCCGTGGCCTCGCCGCCGTGCCGCCCGGTGTCAGCCCTCCACGGTGAAGCCGGCGCGGAGCAGGTCCTCCTCCCGCGACGACGGGCCCACGAGGAGCTCGAACCCGCCCGGCTCGACCACGCGCGCGCCCGAGGCGTCCACGATCGTGCAGTCGGCCACCGGCACCTCGATCTCGACGACACGGGACTCTCCCGGCTCCAGACGCACCTGCCGGTACGCCTTGAGCTCCTTCTCCGCCCACGTCACCGACGCGACCGTGTCGCAGACGTAGGCCTGGACGGTCTCCAGCACGGGCCTGGCGCCCGTGTTGGCCACCGTGACCCGCGCGCGGACGGTGTCCCCCGGCCCGACCCCGGGGCGGGGGATCCGCAGGTCCGCGTATTCGACGGTCGTGTAGGAGAGCCCCTGGCCGAACGCGAACGCGGGGCGCTGCGTGAGGTCCGCGTACCGGTCGCCGTGCTGTCCGCGCACCTGGTTGTAGAACGTCGGCTGCTGGCCGGCGTGCCGCGCGAAGGAGATCGGCAGGCGGCCCGAGGGCTCCACCAGCCCGAGCAGCAGTTCCGCGACGGCGCGCCCGCCCAGCATGCCCGGGTTGGCCGCGTACACCAGCGCGGCGGCCTCCAGCGCGGAGTCCGGCAGCACCAGCGGCTTGGAGGCGACCACCACGACGACCATCGGGGTCCCGGTCGCGGCGAGGGCGTCCAGGAGCGCGACCTGGCCGCCCACGAGTTCGAGGGTCGCGGTCGACCTGCCCTCGCCCACCAGCTCGATCCGGTCGCCGACCACGGCGACGACGACGTCGGCGTCCTCGGCCGCAGCCACCGCCTCCCCGATCATGGGCCCGTCGGGCTCGGCGGGGACCACGACGCGGGGGCGCGGCTGGCCGTCGGGGAAGAACTCCCCCTCCGGGTCCGGGACGAGGCGGAGGATGTCCGCGCCGCGGGCGTGCCGCACCCTCCACCCCTGCGGGGAGTGGTCGCGCACGCCGTCCAGGACGGTCCGGACCATCTCGCGCGGGTGGCCGTCCGGGAGCCAGTCCACCTGGCCCGACGCGCCGGCCCAGTCGCCGAGCTGGGAGTGGGGGTCGTCGGCGTTGGGCCCCACGACGGCGACGGTGCGCGCCGGGGCGTCCGCGGCGGCGTCGGCCCGCCCGGAGGCGTCGGCGCGGAACCCCCCGTCCAGGGGCAGGGTGCCGTCGTTGGCCAGCAGGACCAGGGAGCGGCGGGCGACCTCCAGGTTCAGGGCGGTGTGCTCCCGTGCGCCGATGACCGCGGCCTGGCGCTCCGGACTGGGGTGGCGCGGGTCCTCGAACAGCCCGAGCTCGAACTTGAGCGTGAGGATGCGGCCGACGGCGGCGTCGATCTCCGCCTCGGTCAGCGCGCCCCGGGCGACCGCCTCCTGGGCGCCCTCGAAGAACTGCGGCGTGGTCATCACCATGTCGTTGCCCGCGCGGACCGCTGCCGCCGCGGCCTGGACGTGGTCGGCGTGGACGCGCTGCTCCCACACCATGCGGCCCACGTTGTCCCAGTCGGTCACGAGCGTGCCGGTGTACCCCCACTCGCCGCGCAGGACCTCGTCGAGCAGCCAGTCGTTGACCGTGATGGGCACGCCGTCCATGGACTGGTAGCCGAGCATGAAGGTGCGGCAGCCCTCGCGCGCGACCCTCTCGAACGGGGGCAGGAACCACGAGCGCAGCTTGCGCCGCGAGATGTCCGCCTCGCTGGCGTCGCGTCCGCCCTGCGTCTCGGAGTAGCCGGCGAAGTGCTTGGCGCACGCCAGGATCGCCGTCGGGTCGTCCAGCCCCTCGCCCTGGTAGCCCCTGACCATCGCCGAGGCCATCTCGCCGATGAGGAAGGGGTCCTCGCCGAAGGTCTCGCCGACGCGTCCCCAGCGCAGGTCGCGGGCGATGCACAGCACCGGGGAGAACGTCCAGTGGATGCCGGTCGCGGCGACCTCGACGGCTGTGGTGCGGGCGACCCTCTCGACGAGCCCGGCGTCCCAGGTCGCCGCCATGCCGAGCTGGGTCGGGAAGATCGTGGCCCCCTCCCAGAAGGAGTGCCCGTGGATGCAGTCCTCGGCGACGAGGAGGGGGATGCGCAGCCGCGTCCGCCCGGTCAGCTCCGCCGCCTCCAGGACCCGCTCGGGGGAGGTGTGCAGGATCGAGCCCGCGTGCATGTCCTCGATGAGCGGGCGGACCCCGTCCTTGGCGTCGAGCTGCAGCATCTGGCCGACCTTCTCGGGCAGCGTCATGCGCCCCAGGAGGTCGGCGACCCGCTCGGCGTGGCTCAGCGCGGGGTCGAGGTAGGGAAGGGGTGCGTTCAACGGGTTCTCTCCTGCGGCGTCGGCTGGGCGCGGTCTGGTCGCGGGTGCGGTCGGCATGGCGGAGGCCGTCACGGACAGGCATGGGAACGCTCCCATGGGCACGGGACGTGAGATTCCCCCGCGAACACGGGCCCCTCCGACACCCCCGTGACGGGGACGCGCCCCGCCCCGCGGTCGGAGCGGTCCGCGTACGGTCGTACGCTACGGCAGTCACCGCCACCCGCGTCAAACCGGGGGCCGCGACGTACCGGGTACCACGGGCGGGCGTCCGCGCGGCGCTCCACCGGACCGCCCGCGCCCCCGGTCACCGCCGAGGCGCCGGCGGGCGCGCCGGGCGGCCCCGCGGAGTCCTGTCCGCGCCGCCACCCCGGGCTTACCTCCGCACCCGTGATGGCTCACCCCTTCGCCACTGCCTCGGCCGCAGGGGCCCGCGTAGTGTTCAGCTGGTCGCCCGGAGCCACCGGGAAACCCCGCAGGAGGGAACGAACCGATGAGGAAAGTCGCCTACCGCATCGCCGCCAGGCTGGGCATCGTCGACAGCGAGCGCCTGACCCGTCCCTACATCTACTACTAGGCCGCCGCCTCCCCGGACCCGCGCCCGGCCCCGGTCGCCCCGGCCTCCCGGCGCCCCCGGCCCCCGCGCAGCGGGTCCCGGAGCCTCCGGGGCGCCGTGCCCCGGGACCTCGGTCCGGCGGCCACGGCGCCCCGACCCCCGCCGCCCCCAGGGCCCGTGCCGATCCTCCGGGGCACGGGCCCACCGCCTTCCCAGGACGGTCCCGATGACGGTCACCCACACAGCCCCCCCGGGACCCGGGGGAGGGCGCGGCACGGCCAACGCCGCCGACTACGCCCTGGACCCGCTCGGCTTCCTCACCGGGGCGGTGCGCGAGTTCGGCGACGTCGTCTCCCTCACCTCCTCCAACGTGCTCCTGGCCCACCCCGGGGACATCGGCCGCGTCCTGGTCGACCGGGGCGAGAACGTCGTCAAGATCAGCGAGGGCACCCGGCGGGGGCCCACCGGCTTCCCGCGCGCCATGATGAACAGCGAGGGCGCGGACTGGGAGCGCAAGCGCGCACGGCTCCGCCCCGCCTTCCGCAGCGAACGCCTCGCGCACCTGGAGGAGGCCGCGCGGGAGGGGGCCGCCCGCACGGTCCGGTCGTGGGCGGACGGCCAGACCGTCGACGTGCACCGCGAGATGTCCCGGCTGGCCATGCTGGTGGGCGCCACCCACATCGCGGGCCGCGAGCCCGGGGAGCACGGCGAGGCCCTGGCCGGCGCCGTGGCCGCCATCATGAGGCTCACGTCCTCCCCGCGCCTGCCCGCCTGGCTGCCGACCCGCGTCAACCGCGACCTGCGGCGGTCCCTGCGCGACCTGGACGGCGCGCTCGCGGTGATGGTCCGCGAACACCGCGACGAGGGCGCCGGGACGGCGCTGGACGCCCTCCTCGCCGACGACCCGCCCTTCGAGGAGGTCCGCGACGAGCTGGCCACCCTGCTGATGTCGGGTTACGAGACCACGGCGGACGCGCTGACCTGGCTCCTCCACCTCCTGGGGACGCACCCGGAGGCGGGAGCCCGGATGGGCGAGGAGGGGTTCGCCCGGGCCGCCGCCCAGGAGGCCGTGCGCCTCTACCCGCCGGCGTGGGTCATCAGCCGGGAGACCGTGCGGCCGTTCGAGGCGGGCGGCCACACCCTCCCCGCCGGGACCGTCCTCGGGCTCAGCCCGTGGGTGACCCACAGGGACGAGAGGTGGTTCCCGCGGGCCGGCGAGTTCCGCCCCGAGCGCTGGCTCGCGGGCGGGCCCTCCCACCGCTACGCCTACTTCCCCTTCGGGGCGGGGCCGCGCGGCTGCATCGGGGCGTCGATGGCCCTGCGCGAGGTGGAGGTGATCGCGGGGGAGCTGTGCGCCCGCGTGCGCCTGGAGCCCGTCGCGCCGGAGGCGGTGCGCCCGCGCCCGGCCCTGGCGCTCCAGCCCCGCGGGGTGCGCGCGGTGGTCCGGAAGCTCCGGCGCGGCTGAACGCCCCGCCGCCCCCGTGTCGCCGGGCCCCGCGCCCACCGGTCGCGGCCGGTCCCGGCGCCCGCTCCGCCGGGAGCCCCCCGGGGCCTTCCGGCCGGGAGCCGCCGTCCGGGCGCCCCCGCGCGGGACGCCGTGCGGCACCGTGCCCCGCGCGGGGGCGCGGGCCCGGCGGCGCAGGGCCTCCCGGAGCACGCCCTAGCGCAGGGCGCTGACCAGGAAGAACGGGACGGCGACGAAGAGCCGCCCCGTCCCGGCGCGTTCGCGCTGCTCGTCCGCCCACGCGGCCGCCCGCTCCTCGGGGACCGCTCCCGCCGCCACGGCCGCCGAGGCCAGGCCGGTGAGCATGGGCAGGACGCCGGCGTCGGTGAACAGGAGCACGCTGCCCTCCACCTCCACGTCCCCGAAGCCCGCCTCCAGCAGCAGGGCGCGCTGGCGCCGGGGCGCGCGGGGGTCGGGCATGCCGTCGGCGTACGAGGCGACGATCGCGCGCGTCAGCGCCGGGTCGGCCGAGTCCACGGCGTACGCCTCCCAGTCCTGGCCGAGCAGGACGACGCGGCCCCCGGGGGCCAGGACCCTCCGGGCCTCGGCCAGGGCGCGCGCGGGATCGCCGAGGGAGTGGTAGAGCTTCTCCGCCCGGTACCCCTGGACGCGGCCGTCGGGCAGGGGGAGCGCGTAGGCGTCGCCGAGCAGGAACCCCGGTCCGGGGTGGCGTCCGCGGGCGGCGCCGAGCATGCGCGGGTCGAGGTCCACGCCGACCACGCGCGGCCCCCCGGCGGCGATCTCCGCCGCCGCGCGTCCCGCCCCGCAGCCCACGTCCACCACCGCGTCCCCCGGCCCCGCACGGAGGAGTTCCCGTGCGCGTGAGCGCAGCCGCACCGCCCCGGGCGTCAGGTCGAACCGGTCCAGCCTGGTCAGGAGCCGGTCGGTGTCCGACCGTTCGGAGGTCCGCATGGAAGGGATTGTGCGGCCCCGCCGACCGGACGACAAGGCCCCCGCGCCCCTCCCGTGCGGCGTCGCTGCGCCGGCCGTGCGCTCCGCGCGCCGGGGCGCGGGGGCGTCCGCGCACAGCGGCGCCCCGCTCGCCGGTGGCGGGCGGGGCGCCGCTGAACAAGGGTCATTCGGAGGGTTCGGGAAGTTCGGGGCACTCGATGGTCGGGTTGACCCCCACGTAGTTCAGGGGGCCGACGAAGACCGTGCCCACGGTGTGCCCGAGGTTCGAGCACGAGGCCTCGGCCGCGCCGAACAGGCCGCGCTGGAACGCGGCGATCAGGCCGATGAGAAGCCACAGGACGACCAGCGTCGAAAGAACGATCCTTACGCGCACTCTCTGCCTCCAAGGGGGGTGAGCTGACGAGGCGGCGTTGCTTCGCCAGGGACCTACCCGCGAGGAGGGGCGTCTCACCTGCTTCGCCCGCCGGGCGGCGCCGCGCCGCCCGGCGACGGGCTCAGGGCCACACGTCGAAGCGCCACCGGGTGGGGCCGTGCGGCAGTTCGTCGGCGGGGAACGCGAACACCGTCGACGGTGTGACGGTGAAGACCCGGTAGGGCGGCGGACCCGCGGTCGGCGCGCCCTCGGGGCCGGTCAGCTCACCGTCCCCGGGGGCCGGGGTCCACCCGTAGCGCTCGGCGTACGCCGCGGCGACCCGGTCCAGGCGTTCGGGCTCCAGCACCGCCTCGACGGTCCCCTCCACCACCACGTCCATCCGCCCCGTGCCGAACGCCAGGCTCACGTCGGGCGAGGACGCCATCAGGCGGGACTTGGCCGAGGCCTGCCCCGAGGCGAAGCAGGGCTGGCCGTCCACCCACACCGCCAGCAGCGGCCGCGTGTGCGGAGGGCCCTCCGTGCGGGACACGGTCAGCCAGTACGTTCCGGCCGTCTCCGCCAGATGGGGGAGGACCTCCGACCACACGCCGGGGGGTCCGCTCGTCAGGGACTCGGCCTTGGGATCCGGAAAAGCGAACACGACACACTCCTCTGGGCTCTCTGGCGTGAACAGACCAGGGTAATGGGCGGTGCCGACACTCACGCCGCCGCGGGTGCGGTGCGCCGGACGCGCAGCGCGAACCCGGCGAAGACCGCGGCCGCGCCGACGGCGGTGGCGAACATGACCACCGTCATGCTGGACAGCGTCACCGGGCCGAACAGCCCGGCGGTGGCGGCCAGACCGGACCCGATCGCGAACTGGAGCGAGCCCAGCAGGGCCGATCCGCTCCCGGCGACCTGGGGCGGCTGCCCGTTCAGGGCCAGCGCGGTCGCGTTCGGCGACACCAGGCCGGTGAACACCATCATCACGAACAGGGCGGCGGTCACCGTCACCAGGTCGGCCACGCCCGCGGTGTCCAGCAGCGCCAGGGCCGCCACCGACAGGATCGACCCGACCAGGCCGAGGATCAGCCGGCGGTGGATCTCCACCCGGGGGATGAGGAACGCGTTCAGCTGGTTTCCGAGGATCATCCCGAGGGTGGTCACCGCGAACACCAGGCTGAACTCCTGGGCGTTCGCACCGAACCGCGACTGCGACACGAACGAGAACGTCGAGATGTAGGTGAAGCTCATGCCGAAGCTCAGCGCGAGCGTGAGCGTGGGCCCCGTGAAGCGGATGTCGCGCAGCAGGCCGCCGAACACGCGCATCTGCGCGCGCGGGCTGATCCGCTGGCGCTCCTCGCGCGGCAGGCTCTCGGGCAGGCCGAACAGGACCAGGCCGAAGGTCAGCAGGCCCGCGGCGCCCAGCACGACGAAGAGCAGCTGCCAGGGGCCGAAGAAGAGGAGCTGGCCGCCCAGGACCGGGCCGAGCATCGGCGCCAGCCCGGCGAGCAGCACGAGCCGTGAGAAGAAGGTGGCGGCGGCGTCGCCGTCGAACACGTCGCGCACGATCGCCCGGGAGACCACCAGTCCGGCGGCGGCGGACAGCCCCTGGAGGAAGCGCAGCGCGCTGAACGCCTCCACGCTCGACACCGTCGCGATGGCGAGCGTCGTGGCGGTGAACACGCCGATCCCCGCGAGGAGCGGCAGACGGCGCCCCCACCGGTCGCTGAGCGGTCCGATGACCAGCTGCCCCAGGGCGAGACCGGCCATCACCGACGTCAGGGTGAGCTTGACGCTCGACTCGCTGGCGCCGAGGTCGGCGGAGATCTGGGGCAGGGCGGGCAGGTACAGGTCGGTGGCCAGCGGGCCGAGGGCGGACAGCACGCCCAGGACGAGCACGAGCAGCAGCGTGCGGCGGCGCGTGCTCCGGTCCCCGCCGCGAGGGGCGGCGTCCCGGACGTCGGTCGCGGCGGCGCGGACGACCGCGGTCGCCTCGTCGGTCGCGGCGGTCTCCGGGGCGCGGTGCTTCGGGCGCACGGAAAGAAGGGTCACAGGGGCTCCAGCACAGGAAAGGTCAAGGACAAGGAGAACCGGGAGGTGCTCGGGCGCCGTGAACCGCCTTCGGGCGGGGCACCGTCAAGGAAGTCCCACGTGGGGACACTCCCGGCACCAACGCAGGACCGGGTCCAGGCAATCCCGGCTTTACCCGGCGATCCGCGTGATCCGCGTTACGTGGCGGGAACCCCCGTGCGGGGCGCGGTTGCGGAGGGCTGTGACGGCGGCCATGCGGCACGCGGCGCGGACCGGCCCGCAGGTGGGGCGGGCGGCGGGCAGAGATCGCGGGCCCCGCCCGCCGCGGAGTCCCCCCACCGGTCCCGACGAGGGCCCTTCCGCGGGGCGGCACCGCCGTCGGCGGCGCGGGGCACGGCCTGCGGCGCCGCGGGGGCGACTCCACCCACGCCGGGGACGTGCTCGCGGATTCCGTCGCGCGCAGCCCCGGTCCAGGGACCTCTGGCCCGACCCCCGCCCTTGTGCACGCCGATGTCCCCAGGGGTTGCTACGGTCGCGCTCTCGACCCCGACCATCGTGCTGTGACCGACACCCCCGGGAGCTCCGGTGCGCCCCACCGCCCCCGTCGCATCCGCGGCCGCCGTCCTGCTCGCCCCCGGCCTCAGCGCCTGTGCCGAGGAGGCTCCCGTGGAGTACTCCTTCGAGTCCAGGCAAGAGCCGGAGGCCGACCTGCCCGCCCCGGGGGAGGCGATGCCGGTTCTCCTCGAGATCGGGGACTCCCACGCCTGGGACGACGGCCTGTCCGTGGGGCTGTCCGACGTCGAGCTGCCCGACGGGGACGCCCTCGGAGACAGCGGCGGTCGGGGCATGGTCACGTTCACCGTCGTCCTCACCAACGACAGTGACGTCCCGGTGCGGACCGACCGCATCGACTGGTTCTGCGCCGGCGGCGTCGAAGGCGACGACGAGGCGTTCGACGGGGACGCACACGAGCGGCCCGAGGCGATCCGGCCCGGCTCCACCGGCATCCTGGAGCCCGCCTGCGAGATGCCCGCCGAGGAGTACGGACTCCAGCTCCTGCTGGGCCTCTCCCGACCCGGTGACGCGGAGCTCGCGCACGAGGCCGTGTTCTTCTCCGGCATCGTCGAGTAGGCGGGGCCGGCGGATCACGGTGGCGTCGGAGCCGGGCGAGGGGGCCGGGGCGCTTGAGACGGCTCATCGACGGCGAACCCGCCGGGCCGGACGTATGCCCGCGTGATCTCGGACGCCTGCTCCCGGCGCCCGGTCGGGTCTGCGAGCCCGTGTGCCGCCGTCGGGCCCCGCCCGCCGCGGGCCTCCCGGGCGCGCGGCCGCGCGAAACAGGGATTTCACCTCTGCCGGTCTTGCCGGGCGCGGACCGTGTCGGTAGGAACGGTGGGGACCCCCAGGAGGAGCCCTCGTGCACCAGCCCCCTCAGCCGCGCCCCCGCCGCCCCCGCGCACTGTCCGCACTCTCCGGCACACTGGCCGCCGTCGTCGCGGCGGGCCTGCTCGCCACCCCCGGCGCGGCCTCCGCCGACCCCGTCCCGCGCGGGGAGGCCGCCAACGGCCCCGAGCGCAACGACCGGGCCGCCGGGGCGGAGGCCCTGGCCGGCGCCGCCCCGCACGCGTTCGCCGCCCCGCCGGCCGCCGCAGGGGTGGACCCGGACGCCCCCTACCCCAGGCGGACCGAACTCCCGGAGCCGCCGGAGGACCCCGACGACCACTCGGTCAGGCTCGGCCTCATGCCCTACCACGGCATCGCGCCCGCCCTCAACGAACTCCAGGAGTCCTCCGACCGGGTGAGCGCGGAGGTGGTCGGCGCCTCCGTGCAGGGCCGCGACATCTACCTGGTCACCGTCACCGCACCCGAGAACCGGGCCGAGTCCGACCACCAGAGACGGATGCGCGAACTGATCTCGCAGGACCCCGGGCGGGCCGCCCGGGACCGGACCCTGGCCGACCGCTACAAGGCCCCCGTGCTCGTCAACGCCAACATCCACGGCAACGAGTGGGAGGGCACGGACGCGTCGCTGCGGGTCATCGAGGAGCTCGCCACCGGCACGGACGAGGCGACGGAGGAGCTGTTGGAGAGCACGCGCCTGTACTTCGTGCTGACCGCCAACCCGGACGGCCGCGTGGCGGGACAGCGCGCCAACAGCCGCGGATTCGACCTCAACCGCGACTTCGTCACCGTCTCCCAGCCCGAGACGGCGGCGGTGCGCCAGGTCGTCATCGACACACAGCCCCTGGTCCTGCTCGACCAGCACGGGTACGTCAACGGCACCCTCATCGAGCCGGGGACGCCACCGCACGGCCAGAACTACGAGTACGACCTCTACATCAAGCACACGTACGCGAACGCGGAGAACATGGAGGAGGCCGTCCTCGACCTCGGGTACACGCCCGAGGACGACGGGGTGGAGCCCCCGCAGATCCCCTTCCGCGACTGGGAGGACGGCTGGGACGACTGGCCGCCGATCTTCACCCCCATGTACGCGCCCTACCAGGGAGCGGTCTCCTCCGCCACGGTCGAGTTCCCGCTGCGCGTCAACAACGCCGACTACGACGACCTGGACGAGGAGGAGCTGCGGCGCCGCTCGGCGATCAACACCGACGTCTCCGCCGCCACCATCGGGGCGACGCTGTCCTACGTCGGGGAGAACCGCGAAGAGCTCATCGGCGACCAGGTCGAGGTGTTCCGCCGGGGCGCGGCCGGTGAGGAGCAGGTCGTGCCCCCGCAGGGGTGGGTGCCCGGGTTCGACCCGGAGGACGTGTGGACCACCGAGTTCCCGCGCGCCTACGCGATCCCTGCGTGGGGTCCGGCCGCCGCCCGCCTCGTGGACCTGCTCGTCGCCAACGACGTGGTCGTCGGGCGCGCGAACGAGGGCTTCGAGGCGGACGGGACCTCCTACGACGCCGGGACGTACGTGGTGGACATGCACCAGCCCAAGCGCGGCATGGCCAACGTCCTCCTGGAGGACGGGCGGGACATCAGCGAGGACGTCGGCGCGATGTACGACATCTCCGGATGGAGCCACGGGCTGCTGTGGGGGGCGCGCGTCGACGCCCTCCACACCGGGGTCGGGGCCGACACCTCGCCCGTGGCGGCGGCCGACCCCTCCGGGCGGGTGGACGAGGCGGGCGGGCACGGCTGGGAGCTGGCACTGGACGACGGGGCCCAGGTCGTGGCCCTGAACGCCCTGCTCGCCGACGGCGTCGAGGTGACGTGGAGCGGGCGGGGCAGTGTGCTGGTCCCCGCGTCGGCGGCCGGCGCCGTCGAGGGCGTCTCCGACCGCCACGGGGCGGTCTTCGCCGGGGCGGAGACCGGCGGGGGCGAGGCTCTGTCGGCGCCGACCGTCGCCGCGGCGGGCGCCGCCGACGAGCTGTTCACGCTCGACCGGATGGGGTTCGACGTCGAACCGGTGTCCACGCGCGTGCTCAACGACGGGTTCGACTGGACCGGGGTGGACGTGCTCTACGTGTCCAGCGGGCTGGTCCACGCCGACCTCGACGCGGAGGCCCGTGCCGGCCTGGACGCGTTCCTGGCACACGGGGGCGTGGTGGGGAGGGGCGCGACGGGCGCCCGCTTCAACGACCAGGCGGGGCTGCTGGACGTGGTCGGGCACGCGGGACGCCCGGACGCCAACGGCGTGGTGGCCGTGACCGCCGGGGAAGGGGTGCTGGCCGGGACGGGCGGGCACTCGTTCGTGTACTCGCCCAGGTGGTTCACCGACCTGGGCGAGGGCGTGTCCGTGGAGCAGTCCTACGCCGCAGAGGGGCCCCTGGTGGCCGGGCACTGGCGTGCCGACGCGAACGGGGCGGGCGGCCAGGACGCCGCCGCCGGGCGGGCCTCCGTGGTCAGCGGCGTCGCGGAGCGGGGCGCGTCCGTGGTGCTGTTCGGCACCGAGCCGCTGTTCCGCAACCACCCCAAGGGCCTCTTCGGGCAGGTCGCCCAGGCCCTCTACTGGAGTTCGCTCGCCCAGGAGGGCTGAGCCCGCCCGCACCGGCGCCGCCCCGGAGGAGGACTCCGGGGCGGCGCGGTCGCCGGGGGATCCCGGTCTTGCCCGGGAATTGTCAAGGCGTCGCTCTCAGTACGGAAAGCCTTTGGCGTAATGAGCCCTTTTTCCCCGGACGGATAGGTGACCCTTGGAGGAGGGAGGGGATTCTGCCTGTCCGGGCCGGACCTTCCCGAGGGGGGTAATGCGTCATGTACGAACAACCGCCGGGTGGTCCTCAGTACCCTCAGCAGCCTCCTCCCGGACAGCCACCACCCCCGCAGAAGAGGAAGGCCTGGCCCTGGGTCCTGCTCGGCTGCGGCGGGGCCGCGCTGCTGGTGATCATCCTGGGCGTCGCCTGCACGGTGTCGCTGTTCGCCGGAGGAGCCGGCCAGGAGCCGACCGGTGAGACGGCCGACGACGCGGGCGGGGCCGAGTCCGTCGGCGTGGGCGAGCCCGGAACGGTCGGCCAGTGGGAGGTGACCGTGAGCGGTATCGAAACGGCCGCCACCTACGGGGACGAGTTCTCCCAGGAGACGGCGCAGGGCGAGTACGCGATCGTGGACCTCACCGTGGAGAACACCGGGACCGAGGCCACGACCTTCGACAGCTCGGCGATCAGCCTCGTCGACTCCGAGGGCAACACCCACTCGTCGAGCGGATCCCTGGCGGCCGATTCCCTGTTCCTGGAGCAGATCAACCCGGGCAACGAGGTCTCCGGGTCCGTTGCGGTGGACGTGCCGGAGGGGACCGAGATCACCGAGGTCGAGGTGACGGACACGCTGTCGACGGAGGGCCCGCTGGTGGTCGAGGTGGACTGACGGCCCAACGCCCCGGGCGCCGAGGCTCCGCGGTCCGGGGCGGCGGGCGGGAGGCGCCCGTCCGGAAAACCCGTGGCGCCCGGGCGGGACCGCCCCCTAGGGTGCCTGCCATGACGACTCCTTCCCCCTCGCTCCGCCTCGCGGAGATCACCCCCGAGAACGTCGATGCCGCCCTCGGGGTGAAGGTCCGAGAGGACCAGAACGCCTTCGTGGCCCCCGTGGAGCGCTCCCTGGCCGAGGCCTACGCCTCCCGCGCCACGGCCTGGCCCCGCCTCGTCATGGACGGGGACGAGGCCGTCGGCTTCGTCATGGCCAACTTCGCTCCCGACGAGGAGGAACCGGACTTCCGCTGCGGCATCTGGCGGCTCAACATCGCCGGGGACGCGCAGGGGAGGGGGTACGGGCGGTTCGCGGTCGGGGCCGTCGCCGCCGAGGCGCGCGTGCGGGGGAACCAGCGGCTCACGGTGACGTGGGTGCCGGGCGAGGGCAGCCCCGAGGGCTTCTACCTGGGTGCGGGGTTCCGGCCCACCGGACGGGTGTTGGACGGAGAGGTGGTCGGGGAGATGGTCCTCGACCGGTGAGGGGGACGGCCCCGCCGCAGGGCGGGGCCGCGATCCCCTCCGCGCCGTCAGTGGCCCCGGTCGATCCACTCCTGGAGGTGGGGCGCCTCGTCGCCGACCGTCGTCGAGTCGCCGTGCCCGGTGCGCACCACCGTGTCCGGGGGCAGCGTCAGCAGCCGGTCGCGGATGGACCCCACGATCGTCGGGAAGTCCGAGTAGGACCGCCCCGTCGCCCCCGGCCCGCCCCGGAACAGGGTGTCCCCGCTGAAGAGCGTTCCCAGCTCCGGCGCGTACAGGCACACCGCCCCCGGGGCGTGGCCCGGGGTGTGCAGCACGTGCAGCCCGGTCCCGGCCACCGCGACCGTCTGCCCGTCGGCCAGTTCCCCGTCGGGGGCGCGGTCCGGGTGGGTCGTGTCCCACAGCACCCGGTCGTCGGGGTGCAGCAGGATCGGGGCGCCGGCGGCGTCGGCCACCGCCGGGGCGGCGTTGACGTGGTCGTTGTGAGCGTGCGTGCACACCACGGCCACGACCCTGCGCCCGCCGACCGCCGCCAGGACCGCGTCGGCGTCGTGGGCCGCGTCGACGACCACGACCTCCTCGTCGTCACCGACCAGCCAGACGTTGTTGTCGACCTCCCACTCGCCGCCGTCCAGGGCGAACACCCCGGAGGTGGTGAGGAGTTCCACGCGCGCGCCGCTCACAGCCGCACCACCGAACGCAGGACGTCGCCGCGCTCCATGCGGACGAAGGCCTCCTCGATGTCGCCCAGGCCGATCTCCTCGCTGACGAAGGCGCCCAGGTCCAGGCGGCCCTGGAGGTGGAGGTCGACGAGCATGGGGAAGTCGCGCGAGGGCAGGCAGTCGCCGTACCAGGACGACTTCAGCGCGCCCCCGCGCCCGAACACGTCCAGCAGCGGCAGCTCCAGGCGCATCTCCGGCGTGGGCACGCCCACTAGGACCACGGTGCCCGCCAGGTCGCGCGCGTAGAACGCCTGCTTGTAGGTGGAGGGCAGCCCGACCGCGTCGATGACCACGTCCGCGCCGAAACCGCCGGTCAGCTCGCGGATCGCCTCGACGGGGTCGGCGGCGGAGGCGTTGACCGTGTGGGTGGCGCCGAAACCGCGCGCCTGGTCGAGCTTGCGGTCCTCCAGGTCCACGGCGATGATCCGGTTCGCCCCCGCGAGGCGGGCCCCGGCGACGGCCGCGCAGCCCACGCCGCCGCAGCCGATGACCGCGACGGAGTCGCCGCGGGTCACACCGCCGGTGTTGACGGCGGCGCCGATCCCGGCCATGACCCCGCAGCCGAGCAGTCCGGCGGCGGCCGGTGAGGCCTCCGGGTCGACCTTGGTGCACTGGCCCGCGGCGACGAGGGTCTTCTCGGCGAAGGCGCCGATGCCCAGGGCGGGGGAGAGCTCGGTGCCGTCCTCCAGGGTCATCCTCTGGGTGGCGTTGTGGGTGTCGAAGCAGTACTGGGGGCGGCCGCGCCGACAGGCGCGGCACTCACCGCACACCGCGCGCCAGTTCAGGACGACGTAGTCGCCGGGCCGGACGTTGCCGACGCCCTCGCCGACGGACTCCACCACGCCCGCGGCCTCGTGGCCGAGCAGGAACGGGTACTCGTCGTTGATGCCGCCCTCGCGGTAGTGCAGATCGGTGTGGCACACCCCGCACGCCTGGACCCGGACCACTGCCTCCCCGGGGCCCGGATCGGGGACGACGATCGTGGTCAGTTCGACGGGTGCTCCCTTGGCACGGGAGATCACACCCTGTACCCGCTGAGACATCTGGGCTCCCAAGACGTGGCCGGTGGGCGGAGCCGGCGGGCTCCGCTCCCGCCACCATGCCGCACCGGGCTCACACATGTCCAACATGTGAGAAGAGTGGGATTCACGCGTGGGAGTCATCAATCGGGTGTTCCTCGCGCAGCAGGTCGAGGAACGCGCGGGTCGCGCCGGAGGGGTGGGAGCCGCGGGGCGTGGCCAGCCCGACCCGCCACCGCGTGCCGCCGGGCAGGGGAGCGCTCCGCAGCCCGGCCGCCTGCGGCTTGTCCACGACCGGCCGCGGCACGACCGCGACCCCCATCCGGCGGCGCACCAGGTCCAGGAGGGTGTACACGTCGTTGACCTGGAGGGCCACCCTGCGGGTGATGCCGAACTCGGCGAACGCGAGGTCCGCGCAGTCCCGCGCGCCCCACCCCGGGTGCAGGTCCACGTACTCCTCCCGCTCCAGCTGGGCCAGCACGTCCCCCGCGTCGATCGCGTGGTCGGGACCGGCCAGGAGCATCAGCGGCTCCTCCGAGATGCGCAGCAGGTCCGCGCCCCCCTCGCCGTCGAGGGGCCCCGCCACCAGGGCCGCGTCCAGCAGTCCGGCCCGCACCTGGTCCATCAGCTGGCCCGTGGCGGCCTGCTGGAGGTTGATCGTCACCTGCGGGTGCAGCGAGCGGTAGGAGTGCAGGAGGGGCGCCGCCTCCACGACCCCCATGCACTGCTCGGTGCCCAGGGCCAGGGTTCCGCGCACGCCGTCGCCGTCGGCCACCAGGTCCCTGAGTCCGTCCGCGGCGGAGAGGATGCGCTGGGCCTCGGCCCACAGCAGGCGGCCGGTCGGGGTGGGACTCACGCGCCGGGTGGTGCGCAGGAGGAGCTGGGCGTCGAGGTCCCTCTCCAGCGCCCGGATCGACGCGGACAGGCCGGACTGGGTGATGCCGAGGTACTCGGCGGCGCGGGTGAAGTGCTGCTCCTCGCACACCGCGGCGAAGTGTCTCAACTGTCGAAGCTCCACGGCGCCAGCCTAACGAGCGGCGGGGACCGGGCCGACCGCGTGCGGGGGCCCGGCCGCCGGGCCCGCTCCCTCGGCCTGCGCCGGCGGGGGCTCGGCGAGGCCGAGCGCGGCGGCGACCCCGCGCCGTCGCCCTCGCGCTCGAGGGGCTGGCCGGGGCGCGCTCCCCGGAGGGGGAGCACGGGGCCGCGGCCGAGCTCCTGGACCGTGCCCGCGCCCTGCGCGACGGGGTCGGCATGCCGCTGCCCCCGGCCGGGCGCCGGGACGTCGACCGGATCGCCGAGCGCATCCGGGAGGGGTCCCGCGCCGGCTGAGCGGGGGCGCGGGGGGAAGGGCGGACCGGGCCGGGGACGGGGGCCGGGGCGGCCCGGGAAGGGGGCGGGGGCCCCCCGGGGGGGGGGGGGGGCCCCCGCCGCCCCCCCCCCCCCCCCCCCCCGCCCGGGGGGGGGGGGGCGGCGGGGGCGGGGGGGGGGGGGGGGGGCGGGCCGGGGGGGGGGCCCCCCCCGGGGGGGGGCGGGGGGCCCCCGCCGCGGACGCGCGCACGAGCGACGCCGAACGGGGAGGCGTTCTCGCGCCGGGTCAGCGGGTGAAGTCGTCGGGTCCCCGGCCGGGGCCGTGATAGAACTCGCGCTGCGGCTCGTCCTCCGGAACGGGCGGGAAGGTCGGCCCCTCGCCGGAGGGCTCGCGCAGCGCGCCGAGGTCCACGCCCTGGGCCGTGAGCACGGAGGCGGTGGCGTTGCGCAGGTCGGGGAGCATCGCGTACAGCACGTCCCCGGGGCAGGCGGTGGCGTTGAAGTCCCGGTGCCCGCGGATCGCGCTCTGGGGGTTGAGCCCGTAGGCCCCGCACAGCCAGGACAGGGTGGCCACGAGGGCGTCGGTCAGGGCCTGGGTGGGCCCCGTGGTCATGTAGGTGCCCTCGTTCTCGATCCCGATGCAGGTGCTGTTGTTGTTGGCGACGTGGGCGCCCACCACGTGGTGGCCCGCCCCGACGGCCTCCGGGGTGCGGTCGCGGCCCTCCATGACGTGGCCGCCCCGGCTGATGGTCAGCTGCTGCCCGGAGTCGGACCAGCCGTTGCTGTCCATGTGGAAGTTCTGGATCGACCGGGACAGGGCCAGGGCGTGGTCGAGCGAGTAGTTGGTGCTGTTGGGCGTCGCGGTGTGGTGGACCACGATGTAGCTCGGCCGGTGGGCCAGGACCTGGATCGGGCTCGACGGCGGCCGGGCGTTCCAGGAGCCCCGCCAGTACAGGAACGAGGGGGCCGCCTGGGCGGAGGCGCTCGTGGCGCCGCCCACGGTGAGCGCGCCGCCGAGGACGGCGACTCCCGAGGCCGCGGCCGCTCCGCGCAGGATGGTGCGCCGGGCCGGTCCGGACGGGTGGGTGTGTGGCATGGGGGGACCCTTCGTGGGGGGTGGTTACTTGCCAGTTCATAAAAGAACACGGACCACGGACCGTGCGCAAAGGGTGACCCGGGGATTTCTCTGTCCGCTTCCGGTCAGAATGCAAACCACCTGCCCCCGTAGGCAGGGGGCCCGCTCCGGGTGTAGGGAGAAAGGCTTTCGGGCGGGGGTGCGCGATGACGTCACCGACGCGTTTCCAGGTTTCACCGACGTCATTCGCCCGACATTTCCCCGTCGTTTCCGAAGCCATTGGTGAATGGGCCGCGACCGGTGCGCGCCCTGCCTTCGCGCGCCGCGGCGGGAACGCGGGACCCGGGGTCGGGGGAGGGGCGGGAACGGCGCGGGGCCCGGTGGGACCAGTGGTCCCACCGGGCCCCGCGGGGTCGGTGCGGTGTCAGGCGACCGGCTCGGGCTCCCTGTTCCGGTCCCGCGCCCCGGCCGTCAGGCGCCCGCTGCGGTGCAGCCACCAGTCGGCGAGGAGGGTGCCCAGGGGAGGGATGGACGCGGCCAGGGCCACCAGGGTCGGCCACAGCCCCCAGCGCAGGTGGAGGGCGGCGGCCAGGGCGACGGCCACGTAGACCATGAACGCCCCGCCGTGCAGGGGGCCGAAGATCTGCACGCCCAGTTCGCTGCCGTTCCCGAGGTACTTGAACCCCATGCCGACGAGGAGGCCGGCCCAGGTGAAGGCCTCGAAGACCGCCACCACGCGGAAGACGGTCGCTGTGACGCGGGGACTGATGTTCACGTTGTTCCTCGGACTCGTTCTCGCTGGACACGGCTGATCCCGGCGCCGTGGGCCGGGACGGGCCTCCAGGCTAGGACATTGTGTGGAATGTCAGGCTTGGGGTGTCCATTGGTCCGCGCGACGCCCCTCCAGCCCCGCGGGGGCGTGCGGCCCCGGCCCGGGGTGCGCCCGGGCGGGGGCCGGAAAGGGCAAGCGCCTCACTTCCGCCGTGGTCCGGGGAGGTGACGTCCGTGTGGAGCGCCCGCCCGGACGGGTTTCGCGCGCCGTCGGCCGGGGCTCCCGCCGCCGTGCCCGGACCGCAGGAACCCGCCGGGCCGTCCTCCTGGCGGGGCGGTCGGCCGTACCCCGCGAGCCGCCCCCGGGCGAGGAGTGGGGTTTAGGCAAGGCTAGCCTCATCGGTGTTCGGAGGCCGGGCGCCCGAGCCTCCCGCGCCCGTTCCCGCCGCAGTCCCCGCCCCGAGCGGAACGACCCCACCGAGGAGAAGCAGTGACCACCCCGACCCACGAGCGCCGCCTCCAGAGGTACCCGCTGAAGCCGCGCGTCCTCGAAGTGACCGACGTCGAACGCGTCACCCCGCGCATGATCCGCGTCCACCTCGGAGGACCCGACCTCGCCGGGATGGAGAGCGCCAACTTCGCCGACCACGTCAAGCTGTGGTTCCCCAACGACGAGGGCGGACACGTGCTGCCCGTCGTGGAGGACGACCGCTGCCTGAACTTCCGCGCCCCCGGCGTGGTGTTCCGCGACTACACCGTCCGCGCGCTCGACACGAGAGCCCAGCGCCTGACCGTCGACTTCGTCGCCCACGACCACGGACCGGCGGGACGCTGGGCGCAGGCCGCCGGACGCGGCGACAAGCTGGGCGTGCTGGGCCCCCGCGGCACCGCCTGGATCAGCGGGGAGTTCGACCACCACGTGCTGCTGGTGGACGAGACGGCGCTGCCCGCCGCCGCCCGCTACGTGGAGGAACTGCCCGCCGACGCCCGCGTGTTCGCGTTCTTCGAGGTGGCGGACGCCGGTGAGGAACAGGAGCTCGAAGCCCCCGCCGGTGCCCGGATCACCTGGCTGCACCGGGGCGGGGCCGAGCCCGGCACCACCGACCTGCTGCTGGAGGCCTTCCGCGCCCTCGAACTGCCCGAGGGGGACGGGTTCGTGTACGCCGCCGGTGAGGCGGGCACCCTCAAGCCGATCCGCCGCCTGCTCAAGGAGCGCGGGTTCGTCCGCAACGCGACCTGCGAGGTCGACGGCTACTGGCGCCGGGGCACCTCCAACCTCGACCACCACGAGGAGGACGACGACGAGTAGGGAGGCCCGGGAGGGCGGACACGGGATCCGTGCCCGCACCCCGGCGGGCGGCGCGCGGGGCGGGCCTCACCCGGTCCCGCGCACCCGCAGCGGGACGAGCATCGCCTCCCGGACCCGCCGCCAGTCCACGCCCCCCAGACCTGCCACGCCGAGGTCCTCGGCGACCGCCCCGACGCTGTGCAGGTCGTGGTCGTCGACCAGCTCCCGGCCGCCGTCGCCGTCCCTGTGGTCGCGCACCAGACCGGTCACGTACCGGCGCAGGGCCTCCTCACCGGTGATCGCCGCCGAGCGCGCGGACTCGTGCCAGCGGGCGTCGTGGGGGAGCCACGCCGAGATGACCTCGGTGGGACTGGGGCGCTCGTGCATCCTCATGCAGGGAAGCTAGCAGGGGGAGGCCGGGACCGCGTCCTTCCCGGGGCGCGAAACCGCAGGTCGGAGCCGATTGGGTCGGGCCGAATCCCGGTGTGCGCGGGGTCGCGGCCCGTCCCTTCCGCGCGGGGGCTCGGCCCGGCCGCGTCGCTCACCCGTCCTTCCGCGGCCCGTCCCTGCCCTCCCGCGCGCGGGAGGCGGGAGGGCGGTCACCGCGGGCAGGACCGGGGACCGGTTCGGCCAGGTCCCTTCCGCGCGCGGAAGGGCGGGGGCTCGGGCCTGCCGGGGCCGCCGGCGTTCGACCGGCCGTCCGCCCTGCTGCGGGGGGCGGGACCGCGACACGCCGGGGAGCGCCGCCGCCGGGGTGGCGCCGGCGGCCGGATCGGGCCGGTCGGTACCGTGCCGTCATGCTGATTCGTCGTGCCCTGCCCGGTGACGGCGCGGGGATCGCCCGCCTGATCGTGCGCGCGGCCCCGCATTTCGAGGTGAAGGGGTACCCCGACGGCGAGTGGCCCGAGGGGATGGTGGTCCTGGTCGCCGTCGACGGCGACGCCGTGGTCGGCTGGATCGAGGGGATCCTCGACGGGGCCTACACGGGCCCCGGCGCCCCGGTGCCGCCGCCCCACGGGTACGTCCTGGCCCTGGTGGTCGACGCGGCGTGGAGGCGCCGGGGGGTGGGCACGGGCCTGCTGGACGCGTTCGTGGCCGTGGCGGGACGGTCGGGCACACGCTGGGTGTTCCTGAAACCCGAGGAGGGCGAGCACGTCGAGGAGCGCGTCGCCTTCTTCGAGCAGGCCGGGTTCTCGCCCGTGCACGACCCCGCGGAGGCGTGGCCGCCCATGGGGCGGCGGACCCACGAGGGCGGGTAGGCCGGAGCGCCGGCCCCGGCCCGTGGACCGGGGTCCCCGCCGGGGACGCGCCTCCGCCCCGCGCGGGGCGAGCATCAGGAACCGCAGGTCCCGGAGCCCCGCCGCCGACGCGGTTGGCGCGGGGCCGCCCCGAAACCTACGCTCGGATCCATGACGGACGCGACGGGGGCCATCGAACGCGCGACGGGCGCCGTCCGGCGGGAGACCGTCGGACTCGGCCTCTCGGGTGCGAGGGTCCTGCGCCTGCTCGACGCCCGGGGGCGACCGGTCGCGTTCGTCAAGCTCGTCGACGACGCGGCGGGCCGCCTCGCCGGCGAGCTCGCGGCGGAGACCGCCCGCCTGGAGTGGCTGGCCCGACTGGGGGCGCCGGTCCCCGAGGTCCTGGGCGCCGGCACGGGCGACGGCGGGTCCTGGCTCGCCACGCGGGCGCTCCCCGGCCGTCCGGCCTCCGACCCCTGGCCCGAGGGGGAGCGGGACTCCGTCGTGGACCGGCTCGCCCGCGCCGCCCGGGAGCTCCACGCGACCGCCGCGGACGACGCCCCCTTCGACCGGTCCCTGTCGTCGGTGCTCCCGGAGGTCCGCGAGCGCGTCGACTCCGGACTGGTCGACAGGTCGTGGGAGCTCGCCCGGAGGGAGGGCCCTCCGGCCGCGGCCGTGCTGCCGGAGCTGGAGAGCGCGGCCGACGCCCTCGGCGACGGGCGGCCCGCGGTCTCCCACGGCGACTTCTGCCTGCCCAACGTGCTGGTCGCGGAGTCCGGCGGGCACGGGTTCGTGGACGTCGGCCGCGCGGGCAGGGCGGACCCGCACTCCGACGTCGCGGACATGGTGCGGAGCCTGCGCAGCCGCAGGAACCCCCAGTTCGGCCCCGCCTCGGCCGAGAGGTTCCTGGACGCGTACGGCCGCGACCGGATCGACCCGGAGCGGCTCCGGCTGCACGACCTCCTGGAGAGCTTCTTCTGGCCCGTGCCTGAGGAGAACGGCCCCCGGGGCTGAGTGCCCCGTCCGGCCGGGGCGACCGCGTTCCGCGGCCGAGGCCGGGGCCCGGGCCGGGCGCCGACAGCCCCGTGGCCGGGGAGGCCGGACCGCCCCCGGCCGGGCCCCTCCGGGGCGTGCCTGCGGGCGGGGGACGCTCCGTGCCGGCGCGCGGCGCGTGCCGCCGCCCGTCCCCCGGCGGACCGGGTCAGAAGGGGTGGAGGCGGGCCGCCGCGCCCGCGCGGACGGCCTCGGAGATCCGGTCCAGCACGGGCGACCTCAGGTTCCACCGCTGCCAGTACAGCCGCACGTCCACCGGGTGCCCCGGGGCCAGTTCCACGAGCCGCCCGGCCCCGATCTCCGCGGCGCACTGCGACTCGGGCACCACACCCCACCCGAACCCCAGCAGCACCGTCCGGGCGAAGTCCTCCGACGCCGGGATGTAGTGACGCGGGCCCGACGGCTCCCGCCCCGTCGTCTCCCGTACGAACCTGTCCTGGAGGTCGTCCCTGCGGTCGAAGTTGACCACCGGCGCCCCGGGCAGCAGTTCCGGGTCCGCGCGCCCGCCCAGGTGGCGTGCGTCGAACTCCGGACTGCACACCGCCCGGTAGCGCATCGTGCCGAGTCCCGCCACCGCGCACCCCTGGACCGCCTCCGGGGTCGAGGTGACCGCCGCCATCACCGTCCCCGACCGCAGCAGCGACGTGGTGTGCTCCTCGTCCTCCCGGTGGATCTCGAACACCGCGTCCGCCCCGGGGCTCGCCTCCGCCAGCGCGTCCAGGAACCAGGTGGACAGGCTGTCGGCGTTCACCGCCAGCGGCACCGACACCGGCTCCGCCCCGCCGCCCGTGCGCAGCTCGGCGGCGGTGTCCGCGTCCAGGAGCAGGACCTGGCGCGCGTAGCGCAGGACCACGTCCCCGGCGTCGGTGGTGCGCACCGGGTTCGTCCGCCGCACCAGGACCTTCCCCGTGCTCTGCTCCATCGCCCGCACCCGCTGGGACACCGCGGAGGCGGTCACGTGCAGCCGCCGCGCGGCCGCCTCGAAGGTGCCCTCGTCGACCAGGGTCGTGAGGGTGCGCAGGTGGTCGAACTGGAACGGCATCTTAAGCCTCTCTTAAGGGATCCAAGAAACTTTAGCTTTACTGCACGCCCGCCCCGTCCTAGCGTTTCGACGGTGAACGAGACACTTCTCCCCGCCCTGCTCGGGTTCGGCACCGGGCTCGCGCTCATCGTGGCCATCGGCGCGCAGAACGCCTACGTCCTGCGCGTCGGCATCGACGGCCGCCCGGGCACGGTCCTCCCCGTGGTGCTGGTCTGCGCCCTGTCCGACGCGGTGCTCATCACCGCCGGGGTCCTCGGCGTCGGCGCGGTCCTGGGGGCCGCCCCCGGCCTCGTCGCCGCCGTCCGGTTCCTCGGCGCGGGGTTCCTCGTCGCCTACGGGCTGATCGCGGTGCGCCGCGCGCTGCGGCCCGGGGCGCTCGTGGTCGGCGGCGCGGCCCGGGACGGCCGGAGGGCCGCCGTGGCCACGGCGCTGGTGCTCACCTGGCTCAACCCGCACGTGTACCTGGACACGGTCGTCCTCCTCGGCTCGCTCGCCAACCAGCAGGCCGGCGACGCCCGCTGGTGGTGGGCGGCCGGCGCGGTCACGGGAAGCCTCACGTGGTTCTTCGCCCTGGGGTTCGGCGCGCGGCTGCTGCGCCCCCTCTTCGCGCGGCCCGGGGCCTGGCGGGTCCTGGACGCGCTCATCGCCGCCCTCATGCTGACCCTCGGCGTCCGGATGGCCCTCGGCGCCTGAGCCGCCGCCCGCCCGCCGACTGCCAGCCCCGGCGGCCCGGACCCCGTGGTCCGGGCCGCCGTCGTCGTCTCGGCGTTTCTGTTTATAAAACGTTTCAAGGCCGTGTGTGTGCACGTCACACCCCATGTCTTCGAGGGATATTGACACGCGAGAAGAGCTGGAGGTAGTTTCAGCGAAACCTGAGTGAAACGATTCAATGAGGCCGGTCCGACCGGCAGGTCCCCCGAACGGAGCCCCACCGTGGCAGCACCCTCCGACCGCCGCGCCGACGCCCTGGCCGTCCTGCGGCGCCAGCACATCGAACTCCCCTCCTGGGCCTTCGGCAACTCCGGCACCCGGTTCAAGGTGTTCGCGCAGCCGGGGGTCCCCCGCGACCCCTGGGAGAAGATCGCCGACGCCGCCCAGGTGCACCGGCTCACCGGCGCCGCCCCCACGGTCGCCCTCCACATCCCCTGGGACCGGGTCGACGACTACGCCGCGCTCGCCGCCCATGCACGCGAGCTGGGCGTGGGCATCGGAACCGTCAACGCCAACGTCTTCCAGGACGACGACTACCGGCTCGGCAGCGTCACCAACCCCGACCCCGCGGTCCGGCGCAAGGCGGTCGACCACCTGCTGGAGTGCGTGGACGTCATGGACGCCACCGGCTCCCGCGACCTCAAGCTGTGGTTCGCCGACGGCACCAACTACCCCGGACAGGACGACCTGCGCGCGCGCCAGGACCGCCTCGCCGAGGCGCTGTCGGAGGTCTACGACCGGCTCGGCGACGACCAGCGCCTCCTCCTGGAGTACAAGCTCTTCGAGCCCGCCTTCTACGCCACCGACGTCCCCGACTGGGGCACCGCCTACGCCCACTGCCTCGAACTCGGCGAGAAGGCCGTGGTCTGCGTCGACACCGGCCACCACGCGGCGCACACCAACATCGAGTTCATCGTCGCGTTCCTGCTCCGGGCCGGCAGGCTCGGCGCCTTCGACTTCAACTCGCGCTTCTACGCCGACGACGACCTCATGGTCGGCGCCGCCGACCCCTTCCAGCTGTTCCGCATCATGTACGAGGTCGTGCGGGGCGGCGGGACGACCGAGGACGCCGGCGTCGCGTTCATGCTCGACCAGTGCCACAACATCGAGCCCAAGATCGCCGGACAGATCCGCTCGGTGATGAACGTCCAGGAGGCCACCGCCAAGGCCCTGCTCGTGGACGCCGACGCGCTCGCCGCCGCCCAGCGCGAGGGCGACGTCCTCGCCGCCAACGCCGCCCTCATGGACGCCTACGCCACCGACGTCCGGCCGATGCTCGCCCGGATGCGCGAGGACCGGGGGCTCGAGGCCGACCCCATGGCGGCGCACGCCCGCTCCGGCTACATGGAGCGCGTCACCGAGGAGCGCAGGGGCGGGACCCAGGCCGGGTGGGGCGCGTGAGCGAGCCGGACGCACCCACCGACCACAGCACCCCTCAGGGAGACAGCACCGTGCCCGACTCCGTCGTCGACCAGCTCATCGCCCGCAGCAACGCCCTGGGCGCCGACCCGCGCAACACCAACTTCGCCGGTGGCAACACCTCCGCAGCGGGGACCCGGACCGACCCCGTCACCGGACGGCCCGTCGAACTCCTGTGGGTCAAGGGCTCCGGGGGCGACCTCGGCACCCTCACCGAGGACGGCCTCGCCGTCCTGCGCCTGGACCGCCTGCGCTCCCTCGTCGACGTCTACCCGGGCGAGGAGCGCGAGGACGAGATGGTCGCCGCCTTCGACCACTGCCTGTTCGGCAGGGGAGGCGCGGCCCCCTCCATCGACACTGCCATGCACGGACTCGTCCGCGCCGCCCACGTCGACCACCTGCACCCCGACTCCGGCATCGCCCTGGCCACCGCCGAGGACGGCGAGCGGCTCACCCGCGAGTGCTTCGGCGACCGCGTCGTGTGGGTGCCCTGGCGACGGCCCGGCTTCCAGCTGGGCCTGGACATCGCCCGGATCGCCGAGGAGAACCCCGGGGCCATCGGCGCCGTCCTGGGCGGCCACGGCATCACCTCCTGGGCCGACACCAGCGAGCAGTGCCAGGCCAACTCCCTGGAGATCATCCGCACCGCCGAGGCCTTCCTCGCCGAGCGCGGGCGCCCCCGGCCCTTCGGGCCGCCCCTGCCCGGCTACGGCGCCCTGCCCGCCGCCGAGCGCCGCGAGCGGGCCGCCGCCCTGGCCCCCGTCCTGCGCGGCCTGGCCTCCACCGACCACCCCCAGGTCGGGCGCTTCACCGACGCCGACGTGGTCCTGGACTTCCTCGCCGGGGCGGAGCACCCGCGCCTGGCCGCCCTCGGCACCTCCTGCCCCGACCACTTCCTGCGCACCAAGGTCCGCCCGATGGTCCTCGACCTGCCGGCCGACGCCCCCCTCGACGACGCCGTCGCCCGCCTGAGGGAGCTCCACGCGCACTACCGGGACGAGTACCGCGCCTACTACGAGCGCCACGCGGGCCCCGACAGCCCCGCCATGCGCGGCGCCGACCCCGCGATCGTGCTGGTCCCCGGCGTGGGCATGTTCTCGTTCGGCAAGGACGCCAAGACCGCGCGCGTCGCCGGCGAGTTCTACGTCAACGCCGTCAACGTGATGCGCGGCGCCGAGTCCGTCTCCTCCTACCGCCCCATCGAGGAGTCGGAGAAGTTCCGCATCGAGTACTGGGCCCTGGAGGAGGCCAAGCTCGCCCGGCTGCCCCGGCCCAAGCCCCTGGCCGCCCGCGTCGCCCTCGTCACCGGCGCGGCCGGCGGCATCGGCGGGGCCGTCGCCGCCAGGCTCGCGGCCGAGGGCGCGTGCGTGGTCGTCGCCGACCTCGACGCCGACCGGGCCGCCGAGGCCGCCGCCGAACTCGGCGGGGCCGACGTCGCGGTCGGCGTGGCCTGCGACGTCAGCGACGCCGACGCGGTCGCGCGGGCCTTCGAGGAGGCCGCCCTGGCCTTCGGCGGCGTCGACCTGGTCGTCAACAACGCCGGGCTGTCCGTCTCCAAGCCCCTCCTGGAGACCACCGAACGCGACTGGGACCTCCAGCACGACGTCATGGCCAAGGGCTCCTTCCTGGTCTCCCGCGAGGCAGCCCGGGTGATGACCGCCCAGGACATGGGCGGCGACATCGTCTACATCGCCTCCAAGAACGCCGTGTTCGCCGGCCCCAACAACGTCGCCTACTCCGCGGCCAAGGCCGACCAGGCCCACCAGGTGCGCCTGCTCGCCGCCGAACTCGGCGGCCGGGGCATCCGCGTCAACGGGGTCAACCCCGACGGGGTCGTGCGCGGCTCCGGGATCTTCGCCGGGGGCTGGGGCGCCCAGCGGGCCAAGGTCTACGGGGTCGAGGAGAAGGACCTGGGGGCGTTCTACGCCCAGCGCACCATCCTGGGCCGCGAGGTGCTGCCCGAGCACGTCGCCAACGCCGTGTTCGCCCTGACCGCCGGGGAGCTCTCGCACACCACCGGCCTGCACGTCCCGGTCGACAGCGGCGTGGCGGCCGCGTTCCTGCGATGAGCGCCGCCCGCACCCCCGGGACGGGCCCGGCCGTCCACGCCGCCGTCGACCTCGGCGCCTCCAGCGGCCGTGTCATCACCGGCCGCCTGGAGGACGGACGGCTCCACACGGAGGAGGTCGCCCGTTTCCCCAACGGGCCCGTCCCGGTGCCCGAGCGGGGCCGCGACACCCTGTACTGGGACATCCTGTCCCTGTACCGCGGCGTCCTGGAGGGGCTGCGCCGCGCGGCCGGGCCCCACGGCGGCCTGGCGTCGGTGGGCATCGACTCCTGGGCGGTCGACTACGGACTGCTCGACGGCGACGCCGCGCTGCTCGGCAACCCGGTGCACTACCGCGACGCGCGGACGGCGGGCGCCCCCGAACGGGTGTTCGAGCACCTGCCCGCCGCCGAGATGTACGCCGTCAACGGCCTCCAGGTCCAGCCGTTCAACACGGTCTTCCAGCTGGCGGCCGCGTCCGGGGGCGGCCGGCTCGCCGCCCTGGACGGCGACCTGCTGCTCGTCCCCGACCTCCTGGGGTACTGGCTGACGGGGGAGCGGGTGGCGGAGCTGACCAACGCCTCCACCACGGGCCTGGTCGACGTGGACGCGCGCGCCTGGGCCGACGCGTGCCTGGACGTCCTGGAGGGGCCCTTCGGGGTTCCGGTGCGCCGGCTGCTGCCGGGCCTGGTCGAGCCGGGCACCGTCGTGGGCCCCCTGCTCCGGCGGGACGCGGTGGGCGCGGCGGCCGGGGCGCCCCTGGTGGCGGTGGGCTCCCACGACACCGCGTCCGCGGTCGTGGCGGTGCCGGCGGCCACGCCGAACTTCGCCTACGTCTCCTCGGGGACGTGGTCGCTGGTCGGTGTGGAGCTGGACGCGCCCGTCCGCACCGAGGAGAGCCGGGCCGCCAACTTCACCAACGAGCTCGGTGTGGACGGCACCGTCCGCTACCTGCGCAACGTCATGGGGCTGTGGGTGCTCCAGGAGTGCCTGCGCGTGTGGGGCGGGGAGGCCGACCTGGCCGACCTGCTGGAGCGCGCCGCCGCGAAGCCCGCACTGGCCTGCGTGGTGGACGTGGACGACCCCCGGTTCCTGCCGCCGGGCGACATGCCGGAGCGCATCCGCGAGTTCGCGGCGCAGACCGGGCAGGAGCCCCCCGCGGACGAGGCCGCGACGACGCGGTGCGTCCTGGACTCCCTCGCGCTGGCCTACCGGCGGGCCGTCCGCCAGGCCTCCGAGCTGAGCGGAAGGCGCGTGGACGTGGTGCACGTCGTGGGCGGGGGGGCCAACAACGCCCTGCTGTGCCGGCTCACCGCCGACGCCGTCGGCCTGCCGGTCGTCGCGGGCCCCGCCGAGGGCGCGGCCGTCGGCAACCTGCTCGTGCAGGCCAGGGCGGTCGGAGAGGTCCGCGGCGGCCTGGCGGACCTGCGCCGGATCGTCGCCGACTCCACCGTGACGCGCCGCTACGAGCCGAGCGGCCCCGCCGCGCCGTGGCAGGCCGCCGAGCGCCTCCTGCGGGGGTAGGGCGCCGCACCCGGGACAGCCCCCGCCGGGCCGCCCCGGGCCCCGCCCCTCGTGGGCGGAGCCCGGGGCGGCCCGCACGCGCGGGGCCCGGGCCGCCCAGTCTCGTCGGCCCCCGGCCACTCCTCGGGGCGGCCCGCACGCGCGGGGCCCGTCCCGTGCCCCCCGTGGTGCCGCTCCCGGGCGGGGCGCGCGTCTCCCCGGGGCGGTCCGGCGCGCGCGGCCCCTCCGCCGGAGAGGCCGGGGCGCCGAACCCCGGTACGCACGCATCCGTCAAGTACTATGTGTAATAGTGATGTAACTCATGGTTATAATCTTGGGCAAGGATGAGCGGTTCAGCACCGAACCCCGTCCCTGGTGCGAGTGAGCCGCCCTGCCCTCGGCACGACGGATCTCCCTGCCCCCGGCGAAACGGCCCGCTCCCAAGGCCCTTCGACCTCCTGTCGGCCCCGGTGGCCCAGCGCGCGCCAGCCACCAGGCAGCCGACCACAGGAAAGGGCCGTTGTGCTCCAGATTCCCATCGACGAGTTGCGGATCGCGCCCGGGTACGCCGTGGAATGGACGATCGCCTTCCCGACGCACGGGGGCGCCACGGGCCCCGGCCGGCCGCGCCGCCGCGCCTCCTACATCCAGGACAAGCACTTCGCCGTCGCCCGGCACATGGAGCAGGAGGACATCACCTGCCCGTCCTATCTCGGCGGATCGTTCGAGATCCGGGGCCGGCTCGACCGCGCCGCGCTCGAGGCCGCGCTGCTGCACCTCGTACGCCGCCACGAGGTGCTGCGCTGGATCTTCCAGGGGACGGCCGAGGGCCTGGACGTCAGCGTCCTGGACCCGGAGGAGGTCAAGCTCGACACCGTCGACGCGGGCCCCGTGGCCACGTCCGCCGCGGCCCGGGACTACGTGCACCGGTTCCTGCAGGGGACCGACACCCTCCGCGGGCCCTGGTTCGTCATGGGGGCGATGATCGGGGAGGAGGCCACGACCCTGTACTTCGCCTGCGACCACCTGGTGTCGGACGGTGTGTCCACGGCCATCGTCGTGGACGACGTCGCCACCGCCTACGAGGCGCTCTCGGCGGGCCGCCCGGTCGACCTGCCCGAGACCGGCGGCTACGGCGAATTCGCCGCCCAGGAGCGCCGCCGCGGCCGGGCCCTCGGCCCCGGCGACAGCCGCCTGGACCACTGGAAGGGGTTCGTGGAGCGCAACGGCGCCGTGTTCCCGAGGTTCCCGCTCGACCTGGGGGTCGAACCGGGGGTGCTCCACCCCGTCGTCAACGAGGCGCGCACGCTGCTGGACGGGCGCGGGGCCGACGCGCTGGAGGCCCGCTGCCGGGCCGCGGGCAGCGAGCCCACCGCCGGGGTCCTGGCCGCCGTGGCCGTCAGCCAGGCGAAGGAGGGGGGACCGGAGGTCTACCGCGGGCTCCTCCCCGTCAGCCGCCGCAACCGCGTCGCCCACGCCCGCAGCATGGGCTGGTACGTCAACACGCTCCCGGTCGAGTTCTCCGTGGCGGGCGGAGGGGACTTCGGGGAGGTCGTCTCCCGGGCGCGGGCGGCCCTGCTGGCGATGCTGAGGAACGTCAACGTCCCCTTCGACCGGGCCGTGGAGGTGATGACGGCACAGGGGGCCGAACCCAGGAGCTGGCCCTACCCCGTCAACTTCTTCTCCTACCTCGACTTCAGGAGGACCCCGGGAGGGGCGAGCCACGTCGCGCGCAAGGCGTGCGGGCACGTGTGGGGGTCGCACAGCGACGGCATCTTCTTCTGGTTCTACCGCAACCACTCGGGACTGCACGTCAACACGGCCTTCCCCGACACCGCCCGGGCGCGGGCCACCACGGGCGGGTACCTGCGGACCCTGGAGCGGACGCTGGAGACGGCCGTCCGCGACGGCGCCTTCTGACCCGGGGGCGGCCCCGCGCGGCGCCTCCGGCCCCGGGCGGCCCGGGGCCGGGGGAGGGGCGGGCGCCCGCCCCTCCCGGAGCACCGGCGGGCGGGGAGGGACCGTGCGCGGGCGGGAGGGGCCGACCCCTCAGAAGCGCCGGTCGGGGGGTTCCGTCACGCTCCGCCACTCGCCCAGGAGCGCCCGCGTCCGGTCCGTGTCCTCGTGGTCGGGCCCGAGCACACGGGCCTGGTCGGAGAGCAGCGTGAGCAGCTGGCCGACCGCCCCGTGCGGATCCCCGGCCCAACCGCTCCAGTGGGCGACGTAGGCGCGGCACCGCAGGGTCTCGGCGTGCTCGGGCCCCAGCACGCGCAGCATGTCGTCCAGGAGCGAGCGCAACGCCGCGAGGGCGCCCGCGCGGTCCCCGCCGGAGGCCTCCCACTGGACGACCCTGAACCGCAGGGCCAGGGTCTCGGGGTGGTCCCCGCCCAGCACACGGGCATGGTCGCGCAGCAGGGGGACGGCCACCCGCAGGGCGCGGTCGTGCCCGTGCACCCGGTCGACCAGGAGGGCGGCGTGCCGCCGCGTCCGCAGCGTCTCGAGGTGGTCGGGGCCCAGCACCCGCTCCGTCTCCACCAGCAGCGCCTCGTACCCGTGCTGAGCGTCCTCCACGTCGCCCCGCGCCCCCGTCCAGTGCGCGATCTCCCGCCGGGTGGACAGCGTGCCGTGGTGGTGCGGCCCCAGGACGCGCAGCTGTTCCAGCAGCAGGGCGCGGTAGGCGCTCAGGGCGGAGGCGGGACCCCCCGCCTGGGCCGAGGCCCGGGCCCTGTCCTCCAGCACGGTGAGCGCGTCCGACCGGGTGCCGGGGGCGGCGGTGTCGGGGGGCGGCAGCGGTGCGGGGGAGCCGGTGGGGGGCGCGGTCCCCGGCTCCGGGACCCCGGCCCTCGGGGAATCCGCCTCCGGGCCGGGTCCGGCCAGGTGCGGCGGGGGCCACGCCCCGCTGAGGTCGTCGTCCCCGAACAGCGAGAGGATCTCCGCCGGCGCCGGCCGGGCCGCGGGGTCGTGCCGCCAGCAGGCGGCGACCAGGTCCCGCAGCGGGCCGGGCACGCCCTCGGGCTCGGGGGCCGGGCCGATGAGCCGCCGGATGACGGCGGGCACCGACGGCGCGGCGAACGGGTTCGTGCCGGTGGCGGCGTAGGCGAGCACCGTCCCCATGGAGAACACGTCCGAGGCGGGGCCCACCACCGCGCCCTCGGTCTGCTCGGGGGACATGTAGGAGGGGGTGCCCACCGGCATGCCGGTCATGGTCACCCGGGCGGCGTCGGGGGCCCGGGCGATGCCGAAGTCGATGATCCGCGGGCCGTCGGAGGCGAGGATGATGTTGTCGGGCTTGAGGTCGCGGTGGATGAGCCCGCAGGCGTGGATGGCCTCCAGGCCCTCGGTGAGCCCCGCGGCCAGGGCGCGCAGAGCCTGCTCCGGCAGAGGGCCGTGCTCGCGCACCGCCCGGCCCAGGGAGGGGCCGGGGATGAACGCGCTCGCGATCCAGGGCGACTCCGCCCCGGGGTCGGCGTCCACCACCGGAGCGGTGTGGAACCCGCCCACGCGGCGGGCGGCCTCGACCTCGCGGGCGAACCGGGCCCGGAAGTCCGGTTCGTCGGCGTACTCGGTGAGGACGACCTTGACGACGATCCTCCGGCTGGCGGGGGTGAGGGCGAGGTACACGCGGCCCATACCGCCCGCGCCCAGGCGGTGCGTGAGCCGGTAGCGGCCGACGCGCCGGGGATCGGTCGGGTGGAGTGGTTGCACTTTCCGTCGGCTTTCCGGACGTGGGGACAGGAAGGGGGCGCGAAGGATTATCCCAGTCCGCGCGGGCGTCCGCTCCCCTCCGCCGTCCCGGGGCGCGGCCCCCGGCCGATCAGCCCCGCAGGCCGTCGGGCAGCGAGCCCAGCCCCGAGGCGAACTCCCAGCGCTCGGCCTCCGACAGGACGGCGTAGACGGGTTCGTCCCGCCGGTTCGTGTCCGCCTCGATCCGTTCCCGCAGCGGGCCGCCGGTCAGCTCCCGGACCTCCTCGACGGACAGGCCCTCCGCCGCCCACGCGGCACGGTGCGCGTCCCCCCGGTGGTGGCGCAGCGCGCTGAGGCGGGAGGTCAGGACGAGGGCGGCGCCCGCCCCCTCGGGCTCGTACGGCGGGGACATCGCGCCGAACGCCGGACCCCCGGTGGCCGCCCCGGCCTCCAGCAGGCGCCCGGTCAGCTCGCACAGCCGCTCCACCGATACCCGGTTCGGGGGGACGCCGACCGACCACAGCTCCTCGGCCGCGGCGCCGACGACCTCCTGCACGGCCAGGGCGACCTCCCGGCCCAGCGGGGTGAGCGTGCGGGTCCCGTCGGCGTCCGTGTCCGCGATCTCCGGGGCGATGGGCTTGCGGACGTACACGGACGCGGCCGCGAACGCCGCGGCGCCCATCGGACGGGCCAGCAGCCCGGCGTACAGGCTCGTCTCGAAACCGGGGTCCCGCCCCCACCGGTCGTAGAGGGGGAGCAGCCGGGGGAGCGCGAGGGCGCGCACGCCCATGTGCACCCGGTCGATGACCGGCCGGACCAGACCCGCGTAGCTCATCGGCGTCCTTCTGCGTGGATGCGGACGTGACGCGCGCCATGCTGCCACACGGGCGGCCGGGCCCGCAGCGGAACGGCCGTGCGGCGGGCCGCTCGCGGGCGCCCCGCCCGAGGGCCGACCGGCCCTCCCGCCCGGGGCTCACGCGCGGACGGCATCCGCCCCGCCCCGCCCGGGGCGGCGCGGTGCTCGGGCCCGGGGGTCCCTCCCCCCGGCCTCCGCCGTGCCCGGCGTCCAGGGGGATCAAGCGCCTGTCCAGGGTCCTGTCCAGACCGTGTCGAAGCGCCCGTCCACCGGTGTGTCCGGTCCCGGGCCCCACCTTCGAGTCCGGGCCCGCACGGCGCGGGCCGCGACGGAAGGAGAGACCAGTGCAGGAATGGGTGCAGACCCCCATCGGTCCGGAGGCCGGGACGTGGACCACGTGGCCCGGCGAACGCCGTGTCCTCGCGGTCGTGCGCACCGTCGCCGACACACAGCGGCTCCTGGACCCGCTCGCCACCCTGGCCCCCGACCCCCGTGTGCAGGTCGTGTTCGCCATCGACCCCCGGTCGCAGTTCGGCGCCGGGGTGGCGGCCCTCCTCGCCGGGCTGGGCGCCGTGGTCGTGCCGTGGGAACAGGCCCTCCACACGCGCTTCGACCTCGCCCTGGCCGCCAGCGTCGGCCGCGACCTCGACCGCGTCCACGCCCCCGTGGTGCTGTTCGCGCACGGGGTCGGGTTCAACAAGTACGTCCCCGTCGCCGGTGCGGGGGAGCGCGCCGTCGCCCGGGGCACCTACGGCCTCGGGCGCGACGGGCTGGTACGCGGCGGCAGGCTGGTGGTGTCCCGGCTGGCGCTCGCCCACCCGGACGAGGAGCGCCGTCTCGCGGCCTCCTGCCCCGAGGCGGTCGACGCCGCCCGCATCGTGGGGGACGCCGCGGCCGACCGCGTCCTGGCCTCCCTGGACCTGCGGGACCGGTGCCGCGAACAGCTCGGGCTGGGAGGCGGTGACCGGCTCGTGGTCGCCGCCTCGACCTGGGGCCGGGCCTCCCTCGTGGCGTCCCGGCCCACGGTGCTGTGGCGCCTGGCGGCGGAGGCCCGCAGGGAGGGGTGCCGGGTGGCGCTCCTCCTCCACCCCAACGTCCGGGCGGCGCACGGCGCCTGGCAGGTCCGGGAGTGGTTGCGCCCCTGGGCCGAGGCGGGCCTGGTCGCCGTCCCCGCCGAGGCGGAGTGGCCCAGCGTGCTCGCCGCCGCCGACGCCCTCGTCGGGGACCACGGGTCCACCACGGTCTACGGCACCCTCACCGGGCGCCCCGTGTCGCTCGCGACGGGCGGGCGCCACGACGTCGACCCGGCCTCGCCCATGGGGGAGGCGCTGCTGACGCTCCCTTCCGTGGACGAGGACTCCCCGGTCCTGGGCCAGATCCTGCGCGAGGTGACCGCGGGCGAGGAGCAGGCCCTGGCGTCGATCGCCTCACGGACCACCTCGCACCCGCGCCGGTTCGCCCACCGGGTGCGGCCGGTGCTCTACGAACTGCTCGGCCTGCGCGAACCCGCGTCCGCGCCCGCCGTCCGCCCCCTGCGCCCGCTGGGCCTCGACCTCCCCGGGGGGCGGGCATGACCGCGCGACCGCGAATCGTGGTGGCCGGCGTCGCGAACCTGTGCACGGCGGCCGACGTGGCGACGACCTCTCCCGCACGGGCCGACCACCGCGGTTTCACCGACCGCATGGTCACCGGGGTGAGCGGTGTCGGCGCCAACGTCGCCTCCACGCTCAAGCGCCTGGGCGCCCGCGTGGACCTGTGCACCCTGGTCGGCGACGACGACGCCGGACGCGCCGTGCGCGCGGGGCTGGAGCGCGAGGGCCTCCTGGGCCCCGGCTGCGTCCGGGCCCGGGCCACCCCGCTCTCCGTCAGCCTGGTCGGCGCGGACGGCCGCCAGCTCTCCTACTCCTACCTCGACTGCCTCACCGGGGCGACCTTCCCCACCGGGGTCTTCCTCGACCTGGTGCGCGGAGCGGACCTCGCGGTCCTGACCACCGCCGGCTTCGCGCGACCGCTCATCCACCACGCCCAGCGCGCCGGTGTGCCGATCGCGGTCGACGTCCACGTCATCGCGGACGTCCACCGCCCCGAGCAGAGGGCCTGGCTCCACAGCGCCGACATCCTCTTCTGCTCGCACGAGCGCCTGCCCTGCCCACCCCGCGAGTGGATCCGGCAGGTGTTCGACGCCTATCCCGGCTGCGCGGTCGCCGGGGTGGGCCGCGGTCCCGACGGCGCCATGGTCGGTCTCAGGGACGGCACCCTGGTCGGCGCCCGGACCGAACCGCCCCGGGCGCCGGCCAACACCGTCGGGGCGGGGGACACCCTCTTCGCGAGCTTCCTGTACGGCTGGGTCTGCGCGGGCAACCCCGTCCGGGCACTCCACGACGCGGTCCTGCACGCCTGCTGGTCGATCGGGGACCTCTTCCCCAACGGCGGCCGCCTGTCGGGGGAAGAGCTCCGGGAACTGGCCCGCGCCCACCCGGTCCGGGTGGACGTGGGCCGCTGGTGAGTCAGGGGCCCTCCAACCCGGCCAGGCGCTGCCCGACGCGGATCCCGGCCGGGTCATGGGGCGGGAGGAGGCGCAGGGCCTGTTCGTACAGGTCCCGCGCCTCGGCGGCGTCGCCCCGGTTCTCGGCGAGGCCGCCGAGGGCCTCCAGGGCCTCGGCCTGCCCCGAGGCCGACCCGTGCTCCCGCATCACCGCCAGCGCCTCGCGCAGTTCCCGCCGGGCCCGGTCCGGCTCGGCCAGAGCCGTCAGCGCCGAGCCGAGCACGATGCGTGCCCGGGCCCCGTTGTACGGGTCCTCCGCGAGGAGGGGCAGCGCGCGGTGGAGGAGCGGCAGCGCACGCTCCGGCCCGCCGTCGGCCAGGTGCGCCTGGCCGAGCATGAACAGGGTGACCGCCATGTTGTGCCCGTCGCCGGTCCGCTCGTCCATCACCAGGGTCTCCCGGAGGTGGGCGATCGCCTCCGGGATCCGCCCCGTCCGCAGGCAGAGGGCCCCGCGCTGCTGTCGTGTCAGTGCGATCCGCTTCGGGTCGCCGAGCTCGTGCCAGAGGGCCTCGGCCCCCTCGAGGTCGGTCAGGGCCTCCTCCGGCCGTCCGAGCTGACGGTGGCCGAGGGAGCGCTTGTTCAGCAGGCGGCCCTCGGTCCGCCGGTCGCCGAGCTCACGCGCCGCCCGGACCGCCGCCGTCGCCGCCCGGAACCAGAGAGCGGCGTGTCCGCGGTGGAGGAAGAGCGGCCACAACCCCTCCACCAGGCGCACCGCCAGGGCGGGGCGGCCGTGGGCGGCGGCGTGCTCGGCCAGTGCCGCCAGGTTCTCCCGCTCGGCGTCCAGCCAGGCCAGGGCCCCGGCCGCGTCCTCGAAGGGTGAAGGTGCGTCGGCGTCCGGCGGGGTCCCCGCGTAGGGCCGCAGGACGGCGTCGGCTCCCACCGAGACGTCGCCGAAGGCCGTCAGCAGCCTGCGGACGGCTTCCGCGCGGTCCCCGTCCGACTCCTCGGTGCGGGCCCGGTCCGCCGCGTGCAGGCGAAGGAGGTCGTGGAACCGGTACCGGCCCGGGGCGTGCTCCGAGAGCATGGCCTGGCGGGCCAGGTCCGCCAGCAGGATCTCGGCGTCCTCCTCGGAGCAGTCGAGCAGACGGGCGGCGGTCAGCGCGGTGGCGTCCGGGCCCGGGTGCCAGGACAGGCGCCGGTACAGCCGTGCCGGGCCGGGGGCGAGCATCGCGTAGGAGACGTCGAAGGCGCCTTGCACGGACATGTCCTCCCCGAGTCGCTCGCTGGCCGCGCTCAGCCTGGTCAGGCGGTCCTCGGAGTCCTGGAGTTCGCGCTCGACCCGCGTCCACGAGCTCCGCCGGTACACGCTCTCCCCGACCGCGACGGTGCACATGGCCACGGGGAGCCCGGCGCACAGCTCGACGACCCGGCACATGGCCGCCTGGTCGGCCTCGCCCGCGGCGGGACGTCCGCTGAGCCGGGTCAGGAGTTCGACCCCGTCGTCCTCGGGCAGCGGTGGGACGTCGACGAAGTCGGCGCCGTGGAGGCGCAGCCCCGCCAGGTGGACACGGGTGGTGACGATGACGGTGCCCTGGTGCCCGCCGGGGAGCAGGGCGCGGACCTGTGCGGCGGAGAGGGCGTTGTCCAGCAGCAGGGACACGCGCGTGTTCGCGGTCGCCGACCTCCACCACGCGGCCCTCGTGCCGAAGTCCGCCGGGACCGAGCGCAGGTCGCCCTCCATGGACAGCAGGAGGGCTTCGAGCAGTTCGTGGGGGTCGGCGGGCGGGCCGGGACTGAAACCCGCGAGGTCCACGAACAGCTGGCCGTCGCGCCCCAGGTCGGCGTGGGCGTGGAGGAAGTCGGCCGCCAGGGCGGACTTGCCCACGCCGGCGGGACCCGTGACGACGACCAGGGCGTTGCGCGCGCTGGCGTGGGCGCGGGAGACGGCCGTCGCGATCTGGGCGGACTCGGCCGCCCTGTCGACGTAGACGGCCGGGGGCGCGGGCAGCTGGCGGGGCACGGCCCGGGGCGGGGGAGCGAAGACGTGGATGCCGCCGTGCACCGTGCCCGCCTGGACGGAGGTTCCGGACACGTGTCCCTGGACGCGGTTGCCGTGGGGGGAGGTACCGGCGCCGGGGCGGCGGTCGGGGGGCGGTGGTGAGTCCATGTTCCTCCCGGGTCACAGGGATGCGGACCGCCGCAGGAGACACGGAGAGTTCGCGGAAATCGGATATGTCACCGAGTGTCATGCTGTTCCGCGAGGAGTTCAAGGCGTCTCCTGCCTGAAAAAGAGTAGAGCAGTTCCGTGCGTGAATATGCATGCCCGGATGCACGTGCATGCGCATGAAACTTTCTTTCAGTGGATCTTGTGGACATGCCCTGAAATGCGAGAAAGCCCGCCGTGGGGCACGGCGGGCTTCGTGGGGCTGCTGTTTTTCGGAACTACTGGATAATCTGCAAGGGGAGGTTTCCTGTGTTGCAGATCACAGCCCATGTCATGGTATGAAAAGCCGCGGCAGTACTTATTGCGAGTACTGTAAGTCTCTTCATTGTTCCTCCTGTAGGAGGCCCCTGCCTTCTCCTTGGATGGGTGTGCATGGGCCTGCCGTTGGTGCAATGAGGCAGGGTGCTCCGGTCCACTGGGGCACCCTGTTCACGTGCATGGCGAACTACGCGAATGCGAAAGGTGGAGTGCTTCCCGAAATGGGGGGTGCATTTACCCTAGTGGAGGATGCGGTGTGGTGGGGCTGTTGTTACCCCGCGGCCTCCAGGAGCGAACGGACCACCGCTGCCTCGGGGGCGGCCAGCTCCTCGTAGAGGTCCGCGGCCTGCCGCAGGTGGTCCCGGCCCTCGTCACCCTGTCCGAGGGAGCTCAGGTGCTGGCCGAGTGCGTGGTGGGCACCGGCCCGGTGCTTGCGCAGGCCGTGGCGGGTCGCGGTCTCGATCGCATGCCGTAGGTGGCGGGTCGCCTCGGAGGGGGCTCCCTCGGCCTGCTCGACGGACGCGAGGCCGAGGAGGGTGTCCACGGCGACCATGGGAGGCGCGAACTCGCGAAGCCGGAGGCAGCGCAGGAAATGCCCCCGGGCCTCCTGGTACCGGTCCAGCATGAGGTGGGCCGTGCCCATCGTGGCCAGCGCCGAACTCTCCGTCCAGGGATCGTGGAAGCGTCCCAGGCTCGCCAGGGCCTGACGGAGACACTCGACGGCCTGCTCGGGACGGTGCCGGTGCAGGGCCAGGTCGGCCATGTTGGTCCACGCCACCGTCAACCTACGATCGTCGCCCCTGCTCCTGGCGGCGTCCAGCACCGCTTCGCACAGATCCCAGGCCTCGCGGTGGTAGCCCAACTGCTGGAGCGCCCCCGCGAGGTTCATCCGGGCGTCGAGCAGGCCGTCCCGGTCGGGTGAGCGCTCCAACAAGGAGATGACGTCGCCGAAGTCGGCGACGGCCTCGTGGTAGGAGCCCGTCATGTAGTGGCACAGACCCCGGAAGTGGAGAACGAAGACCAAGCCGGGCCTGTGCCGACGTGTCTCGAAGGTCTCCAACGCGCTCTCCAGGCACGAGAGGCTCTGCTCGTACCGGCCGGAGACGAAGTGGAGCATCGCGTGCTGTGCGACCCCCCAGCTCTCCCCGAGCGCGTCCCCCAGGCCCGCCCACCGTTCCCGGGCGGCGGTGCTGTGCCGCAGAGCCCGTTGGACCTCCCCGGCGCGGCGCAGGGCCCGGGCGAGGTCGAAGCCGGCGCGGGCCGCGCCCCGGGCGCTTCCCCGCTCCAGGTGCCAGCACAGGGCGTCCTCGTGCAGCTCCGGCGCACTGTGCCACGGACCGTGGACGTCGAGGTGCTCGGCGAGGACGTGCGCGAGCTCGGCCGCGACCCCTCCCGAACCGTGGGCCCGGGCGTCGCCGATCACGGTGAGCACGGTCGGCAGCTCGTTCCGCAGCCACGTCTGCGCCTCCTCCGCGGTCCAGGGAGCGATCCCCGCGCGGGTCTCCTCGGAGTCCAGCCCCTGCCGGTGGGGGTACAGGCTCAGGTCCGCCCTGCGGCACCCCTCCAGGTAGGCGGCGTGCATGCGCGCCCGGGCGGCCCGGACCTCGTCCTCGGGGAGGGTCCCCAGCGCGGAGTTGTACGCGTGGACCTTGATCAGGGCGTGGACCCTGAAGCGGTCGGGCTCGTGCTCCTCGACCAGGCTCGCGTCGACCAGTTCGTCCAGTGAGCGCCGGGAGGCGTCCTCGCCCCCGCCGATCAGCGCCGTGGCGACCCGGGCGCAGACGACGCGTGTGGGGTGCAGCCCCAGGAGGAGGTAGGCCGCGCGCGCCTCGGGGCCGAGGGCGCGCAGGGACAGGTCGAACACCCGGGCCATGTCGAGCTGGCCCACGCGGAACGCGCTCAACCCGCGTTCGCCCACGTGCGGCAGCTTCCTGAGCATGTCGTCCAGCGTCCACGTCGGGTGCAGGCGCAGCAGGGTCCCGACCAGGCGCATGGCGAGGGGGAGGCGTCCGCAGCGCGTGATCACCTGCCGCATCACGTCGGACTCGCTCTCCTGCACCGCGCGGCCGCCGGCGGCGGAGAACATCTCGACCGACTCGGCGAGCGAGGGCAGGCCGAGGGGGAGGCGTTCCACGTCCTCGATCCGGGGGAGCTGGGACCGGCTCGTGATGATCACCGCGCACCTGTCCCCGGAGGGCAGCAGGGGCGCCACCTGCTCCGCGGACGCGGCGTCGTCCAGGATCACCAGCGCGCGCATGGAGCGGGTGTGCTCGCGCCACAGGGCGGCGAGCTCGTGGGAGCTGTCGGGGATGTGCTTGGCGGGCAGGAGCAGGAGGCGCAGCAGTTCGGTGATCGCCTCCTCCGGGGTCCGGGGCGGGAGCCGTTCGTGGTTCCCGCGCAGGTCCACGTGGAGGGTCGCGTCCGGGAACCCGTCCTTGGCCAGGTGTGCCGCGTGCGCGGCCAGTGTGCTCTTGCCGATGCCGGGCATCCCGCTGATGACCCATGTGCGGGGCAGGTTCGCGTCCGCCTCCCGCAGGCGGGAGGTCAGCAGGAGGAGTTCCCGTTCGCGCCCGCGGAAGCTCTTCGTGACCCGGTCGAGGTTGTCCGGCCGGGGGGCGGCGGTCCCGCCCCGGTCGGAGGGGGCCTCCCCGGCGCCGATCGGCGAGGTGTCCTGGAGGAGCCGCCGGAACTCGCGTTGGAGCGCGTGGGAGGGGCTGGCGCCCAACTCCTCCGACAGGCGCGACTGGAGGCCCTGGTACGCCATGAGCGCCTCGGTGGTGCGGCCCGTCGCCCTCATGGCGCGGAGCGCCCACAGGTGCAGGGCGTCGTTGAGCGGGTAGCGCGCGAGGACGTCCTGCAGCGTCCGGGCGACCTCGGCGGCGCCGCCCGTGTCCAGGGCGAGCGCGGCCCACTCCGCCAGCGTCTCCTGGTGGGCGCGCTCCATCGACAGGCGCATGTGCTCGATCCACCTGCCGGGCAGCCCCGACAGGGGAACGCCCCTCCACAGGCGCAGCGCCTCCTCCAGGCAGGAGCGTGCCGCGCGGTGCTGCCCCGACTGCCTGAGGGCGGAGGCGCGCGCACGCGCGTGGGTGAGGCGCCGCCAGTCCACGGCCTGGGGCGGCAGGTGGAGGAGGTAGCCGCCGTCGCCGTGCGTGAGGACCGTGCGCTCGATGCCGACCGCCTCCAGGCGGCGGCGCAGCCGGGTGACGTACGTGTGCAGCGTGGCACGGAAGGAGGCGGGCGGGGAGTCGTCCCACAGCCTCTCCGCCAGTTCGCGGGCGGACAGGGGGCGCCCGTCGGCGAGCGCGAGGTGGACGACCAGTTCCCTCTCCTTGCCCGCGCCGAGCCTGACCTGGTGGCCGTCGGCGCTGAGGCGGACCTCTCCGAGTACGTTGAGCTGCACCACCGTGTCCTTGCCGCGAAGTACTCCCCTTGCGCATGTTCGCACATTGCCGTTCGGCGAAAAAGATTTTATGGAGAGCTTTTTCGCCGCCGGTGGGATTTTTGTGTAATGCCATCCCAGTGCACGTGCATATTCCCGGGATAATGTCAGTGCTCGTGGTGGCGGGGTGACTGTGATGGTCCGGATGCGGCTGGTGGGGATGGATTCCCCTTTATGTTTCGCTGGTGCCGGGGTTCGGGCGCATATTCCTGAGCCCCGGGCCGGGTTCGGTGGCCGGGGTGTTTTGCGGATGCCGGCGGAGCGGCGCTGAATTCTCCGCCCGGGGCGATGCGGGAGTACGGCCCCGGAAGGGGCGGGCGTCCGCCGGGCACGGGGTCGCGGGGCGTCCGTGCCCGGAGGCCCGGGGCGCCCGCCGAGGGCCCGCCCCGCACCCCCGTCCGGGGCGCGGACGGCGGCGCCGGTTCCGCGGGCCGGAGGGCCCGCCCCGCACCCTTCGGGGGCCCGGCACGGAGGAGGGGCGCCCCCGCCGGGAGTAGTTCCCGGTGGAGGCGCCCCCGCGGCGCGCGGGCGCGCCGGACGGCGGGGGCGGGCTCAGCCGGCGCCGTCCTCCCGCTTCGCGGCACGGACGACCCGGGCGGCCTGTCCCCGCGCCACCGCACGCGTCCCCGGCCCGTCCCCGGCGGCCGGGACCCGTCCCTCCGCCGCGGCCGGCCCGGTCGCGGCGTCCCCGGCGGCGGCCCCCGCCGCGCCGTCCGAGGGGGTCTCCTCGGTGCCGGGCAGGTCGAGGGTGTCGCGGAGGCGCACCTTGGGCAGGAAGAGGCCCACCACGAGGCCCACCGCGGCGATGCCCGTGGCGACGAGGAAGATGTCGCCGGTCGAGGAGCCGTACGCCGACTCCACGATCCCCCGGACGAACGGGGGCATGGCGTCCAGGTTCAGGGTCCCGCTGCCCGCCGCCGCTGAGGCGTCGACCCCGGCCCCCGCCAGCCCCTCGGAGATGTTCGTGCCGACCCGGTTGGCCAGGACCGCGCCCAGCACCGAGACGCCCATGGTGCCGCCCAGGGAGCGGAAGAAGGTGATGGCCCCGCTGGCCGCGCCGAGCTCGCTCAGCGGGACGGAGTTCTGCACCACGAGGACCAGGTTCTGCATGGACATGCCCACGCCGGTCCCGACGAGGAGCATCCCCGCGGAGACGACGAGCAGCGAGGTGGCCTCGTCGATGGTGGACAGCAGGAGGAAGCCCAGGGTCAGGGAGACCAGGCCGGTGACCACGTACGGCTTCACCCGGCCGGAGTTGGACACCATGCGGCCGGAGACGGTCGAGGAGACCAGGACCCCCAGCATGAGCGGGGTGGTCAGCAGGCCCGCCTCGGTGGGCGAGTAGCCGCGTGCGAGCTGGAAGTACTGGCCGAGGAAGACGGCGCCGCCGAACATGGCCATGCCGACCGCGATGCTGGCCAGGATGGCGATGGCGGTCTCCCGGCGCACCACCAGGTGCAGCGGGATCACGGGCTGCGAGACCCGCGACTCCACCCACACGGCCAGGCCGAGCAGGACGGCGCTGCCGGCGACCATGGCGCCGGACTGCCAGGAGATCCAGGCGAAGTCGTTGCCGACGAAGGTGACCCACAGCAGCAGCAGGCTGACGCCCGAGGCGATCAGCAGCGCACCGGCGTAGTCGACCTTGGTGTCGGCGCGGCGGACGTCGGCCAGCTTCAGGGTGCGGCCCAGCACGAGGGAGGCGATGACCATGAACGGCACGCCGATGAAGAAGCACCAGCGCCATCCGAGCCAGGAGACGTCGGTGATGGCCCCGCCGATCAGCGGCCCGCCGACGGTGGCCACGGCCATGATGCCGCCGATGTAGCCGTTGAGGCGACCGCGCTCCTTCGGGCTGACCAGCGAGGCGATGATCACCTGCACCAGCACCTGGGAGGCGCCCATGCCGAGGCCCTGCACGGCGCGGAACGCGATCAGCTGGCCGGTGGTCTGCGCGAACCCGGCCAGCAGCGACGACACGACGAACAGGACGATCGACAGCTGGAGCAGCTTCTTCTTGTCGAACAGGTCGGCGAGCTTGCCCCAGACGGGCGTGGAGGCCGTCGACGCCAGCAGGGTGGCGGTCACCACCCAGGTGTACTGCGCCTGGGTCCCGTTGAGGGAGCCGACGATCTGCGGGAGGGCCACGGACACGATGGTGCCGCTGAGCATCGTCACGCCGAGCACTATGAGCAGTCCGCTCAGGGAGCGCATGATCGGTGGTTGCCCGGTGTCGGTAAGGGAACGCGTAGTGCTCAAAGAACGACCTCTGCGAGAACGGAAGCGGCCTCGACGGGCCGCGAAGACTGCTCAGGGGGCAAAACTGCATGGTGGGCATTTTTGCACTCCATGTAGAATAACACCGTGGACAGGACACCAGGGCTGCGGGAACGTAAAAAGGCCGAGACGAGACGAGCGGTACACACCGCTGCAGTGCGCCTCACAGTCGAGCGCGGCTTCGACCAGGTCACCGTCGAGGCCATCGCCGAGGCCGCCAACATCTCCCGCCGCACGTTCTCCAACTACTTCGCGTGCAAGGAGGAGGCCCTGCTGCACGGGGAGCGGCTCTACATCGACGCCTTCGTGCGCCACCTGCGCGAACGGCCGCGGGAGGAGGCGGCCTGGTCCGCGCTGCGCGCCGCCGTGCGCGCCCTCTACTCCTCCTGGGGCAGGCCGATGGACCGCGAATGGGCCACGCGCACCCGCCTGGCCCGCGACCACCCCTCGCTCCTGGCCCGGCAGCTCGCCAACCAGGCACGGCTGGCCCAGGACCTGGAGTCCGCCCTCGACGGGAGGGCGGGGCCGCCGGGGGTGCGCCACGGAGTGCTCGTCGCGGTGTTCCTCGCCGGGCTGCGCACGGCGGTCACCGCGTGGAGCGAGGAGGGGGAGCGCGACCTGCTGACGGTCGTCGACGAGGTCCTGGACGAGGTCGAGGCGCCGTTCGGAGGCTGAGGGCGGACCGGTCCCCCGTCGGCGGGTCCGGGGCCGCGGGCGGGTCGGGAGCGACCGGGGGCCGCGCCGCGCCCCGCCGGTCCCGCGCACGGCCGGGATACTGGGCCCATGGACGACCTCACACGTTCCCTGCTGCCCCTGACCACCAGCGCGGAGGAGGGGGAGCGGGCCGCGCGGGTGGCGCTGCTGCCCGTGGGCAGCCTCGAACAGCACGGCCCCCACCTCCCGCTGGTCACCGACACGGTCGTCGCCTGCGTCCTGGCCCGTGTCCTGGCCGGCGCCCGCGGCCTGCGCGTCCTGCCCCCCGTCACCGTCGGCTGCTCCCACGAGCACGCGGCCTGGCCGGGCACCGTCAGCATCTCGGCCCCCACCCTGCACGCCGTCGTCACCGACATCGCCGCCTCCCTCGGGGACACGGGGCTCGTCCTGGTCAACGGCCACGGGGGGAACCACGTGCTCGCCAACACCGTCCAGGAGTCCGGCGGCCGGATGGCGCTCTTCCCCTGCCCCGGCGACTGGGAGGCCGCCCGCGCGGCCGCGGGGATGGCCACCGGCAACGACGGCGACATGCACGCCGGCGAGCTGGAGACCTCCGTGCTCCTGCACGCGGCCCCGGAGCTGGTCCGCGAGGGCTACGAGCACGCCGACCACGTCACCCCTCCGCGCGACCACCTGCTCACCGTGGGCCTGGCGCCCTACACCGCCTCGGGCGTGGCAGGCAGGCCCTCGCTGGCCACGGCGGCCAAGGGGCGCGCCCTCCTGGCCGCGCTCGACCGGGCCTTCGAGGGATGCCTGGCCGCCCTGGACGGCGCGCTCGGCCCCGCGCCCGGAGCGGCCCCCGGCTGCGGTGGCGCCCCGGCCTGAGGCCGGGGCCCGGAGGCCGGTGCGCCCCGGGGCGGGGCGTCCGGCCCCGAGTCGAGGCAAAGATTCGGATTGCTACTATCTCGGAAAACGAGATAGAAAGGCGCCGATGACCTCCCTCGTCTTCGCCGCGTTCGCGCTGGCACACCTGTGCCTGACCCTCTGGCTGGTGTGGCTGGCGGCCACCCGGCGCTCCGCCCACACCGGGCTCGTCGCGCTCGTCGCCGCGGGACTGGTCTACGACAACGGGATCGTCGCCATCGGCTCCACCCTCGGGGCCGGCGACCTGCTGTACGCGCTGAACCTGCCCCGGTTCTTCGTGCACGCCCTGTTCACGCCGCTGCTGGTCGTCTTCGCCGCCGGGGCCGCCCGCGACCTCGGGCTCGGCTGGGCGCGCAGGCGCGCCGTGCGCGCCGCCTTCTGGCTCCTGGCGCTGGCGCTCATCGCCTACGGCCTCGCCACCGAGGCGGTGGGGCTCACCCTGGTCCCCGGCCGGGAGGGGGACGCGCTGCGCTACTCCGCCGCCGAGTCCTCCGTGCCGATCCCCTCCGTCACGGCCATCGTCGTGCTGATCCTGGTCGGCGCCGCGCTGCTGGTCCGTGCGCGGAGCGCGTGGATGCTGGCCGGGTCGGTGTTCATGTTCGCGACCGCGGCGGCGCCCTCCGCGCCGCTGGCGGTGGGCAACCTGGGAGAGGTGGCGCTCATCGCCGGCCTCGCCCTCACGGCGCGGAAGGCCGACCGCGCCGGCACGCCGGTGCGGCCCGCGTGGACGCGCTCCGGGGCGGCGTCCCCGTCCCACTGAGCGCCCTCACCGCTGCGGGGGCGTGCGGCGCCGGCGCGGGGGAGGGGCGTGCGGCCCCCGTCGCCGCCCGTCGCCTGCCGCCCCCGTCGCCTGCCGCCGGCGCCTCAGGCCGAACGCCCGGCGATGGGGTGGTAGGCGCGTTCCCGGCCCTCGAGGGCGTCCGTGACCATGGCCCCGAGGCTGTTGCGGATGTGGGAGCGCACCAGCCCGGCCGCGGCGGCGCCCTCGCCGGCGACGACGAGCTCCAGGATCCGGTGGTGCTGGTTCAGGTCGATGGTGCGCGGCTCCGCGCCCGCCGGCAGTTCCAGACCGATCCGCCGGTACCGGTCGGCCTTGTCCCACAGGTCGTCCAGGAGCCTGACCATCACGTTGTTGTGGGAGGCGGTGTAGATCGCCCGGTGGAAGGCCCGGTGCGCCGTGATGGCCTCCTCGCCCCAGCTGCGGGTGACCGGCAGCAGGGCGTCGGCCGCCGCCCTCATCGCGGCGATCTCCCGTTCCGTCCGGCGCAGCGCGGCGAGTTCGGTGGCGGAGGGCTCCAGCGAGAAGCGGACCTCCAGCAGCTCGCGCGCCTCGAAGGCGCTCATGGGCGCCACGCGGACGTCCCGGTGGGCGTCCATCACGACCCAGTCCTCGCTGGCCAGCCGCCTGATCGCCTCGCGCAGGGGGGTGATGCTCATCCCCATCTCCTCCGCCAGCTCGTACTGCGACAGGCGTGATCCCGGGGCGAGCTCACCGGAGGTGATGCGGCGGCGCAGCTCCGCGTAGGCCAGGCCGCCCTTGCTGGAGAAGACGTTCGCGCTGGTCATCGTGGCCTCTCTCACACAATCCTCGCTCGCGGGCTTGTGACCCCCGTCTCGGCCAGTATAGGCTCCGCATAACTTATAAGGGACTTATAAGAATCGGTTCGGCAGGAAGAAGGCCATGAAGATCGTTTCCGCCCACGTCGGGACCATCCCGATCAGCTCGTCGATGCGCAACGCCTACATCGACTTCAGCAAGATGGACTGCACGATCCTCGCGCTGGTCAGTGACGTGGTGGTCGACGGCGAGCCCCTGGTGGGCTACGGCTTCAACTCCAACGGCCGGTACAACGCCACGGCCATCCTGGGCGAGCGGATGCTTCCCCGGCTGCAGGACGCCTCGCCGGAGGAACTGCTGGACGGCGACGGCGAGCTCTCGCCCGCCGGGGCGTGGGACGTCATGATGCGCAACGAGAAGCCCGGCGGACACGGTGAGCGCTCCGTCGCCGTCGGCGTGGTGGACATGGCGCTGCACGACCTCGCCGCCAAGGCCGCGGGCGTGCCGCTGTACCGGTGGATCTCCGACCACTACGGTGACGGCGACCCGGACGAGGACGTCTTCGTCTACGCCGCCGGCGGCTACTACGCGCCCGGCAAGTCCCTGCAGGACCTCCAGGACGAGATGAGGGGCTTCCTCGACGCCGGGTACGAGGTCGTCAAGATGAAGATCGGCGGCGCCGACCTGGCCGAGGACCTCAGGCGCATCGAGGCGGTCATCGACGTCCTGGACGGTGACGGGTCCCGCCTGATGGTGGACGTCAACGGCAAGTTCGACCTGCGGACCGCGCTGGACTACGGCCGGGCCATCGAGCAGTACGGCCTCTTCTGGTACGAGGAGGTCGGCGACCCGCTGGACTACGGCCTGAACGCGACGCTGTCGGAGAACTACCGCCACCCCATCGCGACCGGCGAGAACCTGTTCTCGCTGCAGGACGCCCGGAACCTGATCCGCTACGGCGGCATGCGGCCGGACCGCGATTTCCTCCAGGTCGACCCGGCGCTGAGCTACGGGCTGACGGAGTACCGCCGGGTCCTGGACATGCTCGCCCTGCACGGCTGGTCCTCCCGCCGGTGCGTCCCGCACGGCGGGCACCAGTTCTCGCTGCACATCGCCGCGGCCCTCAAACTCGGCGGCAACGAGTCCTACCCCGGGGAGTTCCGGCCCACGGGCGGCTTCACCGACGACGCGGTGGTCACCCGCGGCCGTGTGGCGCCGGGGGAGCTGCCGGGCATCGGGCTCGAGGGCAAGGCGGAGTTCCACCGCCTCCTGCGCGGCCTGCACGCCTGACCGGCCGGGGCCGGCGGCCCCCGGACCGTCCGCGGAGACGGTGACCGCCGGTCCGGGCGACCCCCGCGACCGCCCCGGACGGTCCGGACGACCGTCCCCGCAGTGAATCCCCCGAGGAAGTCGGCCCCATGACCGACGGACCCCTGGGCTCCCCGGCGGAGTGCCCACGTCCCCTTTGCCCTCATGGCCGATGTCGACCCGCGTACCCCCCGCGCCGACCCCCCGGCAGCAAGTCGCGCCGAGCAAGAGACCGAAGAAGGTACGGCAATGGCACACCCCTACCTGTCTCCCCTCCGGGGGAACCTGTGGGCCTCGCACCGCGAGATCAAAGAGCTCCTGACGTTCTCCCGGCGCGGCAAGGCGCCGCGTTCGGAGCCGTCGGCGTCCCCCGGGACCGGCGGCGTGTCCGCGCGGGCCCCCGGCGACCCGGAGGGCCCGGAGCCGGGCCGGGGCTCCGGCGATCCCGGACCCGGGTACACGCCCGCACGCGTCACCGGACTGCTGCTCGGTCCGCTGCTGTTCGCGGTGACGCTCCTGTTCTTCGAGCCCGAGGGGCTCTCGCCGGAGGGGCGGGCGGTCCTCGCCACCACCCTCTGGGTCGCGACCTGGTGGATCACGGAGGCGATCCCCATCCCGGTCACGTCCCTGCTCCCGATCGTGCTCCTGCCGCTGACTGGTGCGCTGGGCGGGGACGCCGTGGTCGCGGCGTACGGCAACGACATCATCTTCCTGTTCCTCGGGGGCTTCTCGATCGCGATCGCGATGGAGAAGTGGAACCTCCACCAACGCATCGCCCTCTCGATCGTCGCGGCGATCGGCACGAGCCCGCGCCGTATCGTCCTCGGGTTCATGGTCGCGACGGGCTTCCTGTCGATGTGGGTCTCCAACACGGCCGCCACGATGATGATGATCCCCGTGGGGCTGGCGGTCGTCTACCAGGCCGCCCGTTCGCTGCGGGGCGGGGAATTCGCCGCCGATCTGCCGAAGTTCGAGAAGTCCATCGTCTTCGGCATCGGTTACGCGGCCACCATCGGCGGGCTCGGGACGCTCATCGGAACGCCCCCGCTCGCCATTCTCTCGGCGACCGTCGGGGAACTCTTCGGTGAGAGCATCTCGTTCGGCGGGTGGATGGTGTTCGGCCTCCCGATCGTCGTCGTCCTCCTGGCCTTCACGTGGTTCTACCTGACGGGCGTCGTCTTCAGGGTCCGGTTCAAGCACCTCCCCGGCGGCAGGGAGATCATCCGGGGGGAGAGGAGGGCCCTCGGCAGGATGTCCGCCGAGGAGAAGGCCGTGCTCGTCGTCTTCCTCGGGGCGGCCTTCATGTGGGTGACCCGCTCGTTCCTCTGGGACGGCCTCCTCCCGGGCATCAGCGACGGCGTGATCGCCGTCGTCGCCACGGTGGTGCTGTTCACGCTGCCGTCGCGCGACGACGAGGAGAGGAAGATCCTCCGCTGGGAGGACTCGAAGAAGATCCCCTGGGGGATCCTCCTGCTGTTCGGCGGCGGGCTGGCCATCGCCGCGGGGTTCGTCGAGACCGGCCTCTCCGCGTGGATCGGCGAGCAGCTGCGCACGCTCGACGGGATCGACGTGGTCCTGATCATCGTCATCGCCACCGCCCTCGTGCTGTTCCTGACGGAGATCACCTCCAACGCCGCGACGGCGACGATGATCCTCCCCGTCATGGCGGCCTTCGCGATCTCGCTGAACGTTCACCCGTACGCGCTGATGGTCCCCTGCGCGATGGCCGCGAACTGCGCGTTCATGCTCCCGGTGGGCACCCCTCCGAACGCGATCATGTTCGGCACCGGGCGGGTGACGATCATGGAGATGGTCAGGACGGGGTTCTGGCTGAACGTCATCGCCCTCGTGCTCATCGTCGCGGGGACGCTCTACATGCTGCCGCTCATGTGGGGGATCGACCTCATGTCCCTTCCCGCCGCCTTCCGGTGACGCCTGCCCGGCGACACCGGCCCTGACGCCGGACCGGGGGACGGGACGCGGCGCGAGGCGCGGGTCCCGTCCTCCCGCGTCCCCCACCGGCAGCGGTGAAAGATCAGGACAAAGGGATCTCCCCGTGCCACTGAGTCGGAAATCCCTTTTGTGAAATAAAAGAAGATGCTCCACTCCTTGCCCCCTCATCGGAGTTTTGTCTTTGCGGAGAACGCCGTTCGCAGGGGCTTTTCGGGGGAACCGGAAAGAAAATCTCTCCAGCGCGATAGATTCGCCGATGGGCCGGATTTCAGGGTGCCGGGCGCGGGGTGATTTCTGTTCCCGTGCCCCGGGCCCCTTCGGGAGAACGGTCCGTTCGGACATCAGCAGCGGTCTGTCGACCTTCTTCCGTGAGGAGAGACGTGTGAGCATGGCGACGACGCCCGAGGACGACACGGATCGGCGGGTGTGCCCCGACGCCGCCGCGCGCACCCCGCCGGGGAAGGACCACGACGAGGGCTACTGGCGGTTCGTCACCTGGCTCGACGACGGCGGCGCCCCGGTCGGGCTCACCGTCCATGTGGCCCGGTACAGGGTCGAGGGCGACGGCGCCGGGCACGCCCACGCCGCTACCTGGCACGTCCGCGACCGGGGGGCGGGGGGCGGCGTCGACGCCGCCTGGACCGACGCCGGGTTCCTCGCCCTGGCGCGCGCCGCCGCCGAGAACGACCCCTTCCTGGACCGCAGCGTGCGCGACGCCACGCTGGACCTCCTCACACCCGGGGACGGCCTGTACCCCGACCGCGAGCTGCCCGGGCCCGTGGTGGCGGCCGGGGGCGGCCTCGACCTCGACTACGGCGGAGTCGTCCGCCTGCGCGCGGACGGGGACCGCCTCCTCCTCGACCTGCGCGGCGACGAGGGCTCCTGGCGCCTGCGTCTCACCCCCGCGGCGCCCGCCTCCCCCCACACGGCCGTGGACGGCCTCCCCCCGGCGCGGCCGTCCCGGGTCGTGCCGCGTGCCGTCGTGGAGGGGACCCGGACCGATGTCGGCGGGGAGCGGCCCGTCCACGGTACGGGCTGGTACGAGCGCGTCCTGCCGGACGCCCCCCGCGACGCGGCCGGACCGGCCCCGGACAGCGAACCCGTGTGGACCCGTGCCGTGGCGCTCCTGGACGACGGATGGACCGTCACCGCCACACGCCGGGGCCGGATGGACGCCCTCACGGGGCTGACCCGCACCGAGCCGGCGGAGGTCCTGCTGCACTCGCCGGACGGGGGGTGCACGACGGTGCGGGCGAGCGTGACCGACGCCGCGACCTGGACCTCCCTGGCCAGCCTGCGCGTCCACGTCACCGAGTGGGTGATCGAGGCCCACGGCGGTCTGCGCCTGCGCGTGCGGGCGTGGTCCCCCTCCCAGGAGTCCCGCGCCCTCCTCCACGGCACCGGCACGCTCGTGGCCCACGCCGACGTCGAGGGCGTCCGGGGCGGTGCGCCCGTCCGCGGACGCGGACACCTGGAGTCCCGCCCGGCCGGCAGGATCACGCGCTTCGAGCCCCACATGCGCGGTATAGAGGCCGTGGTGAGGGAGGAACTGGGGCGCGTCTACCCCGACCGCCCGGACCGGGACGCCATGACCGCCCTCGCGGGCCTGGAGGGGCGCCCCGGGGAGCTCGACGCCTCGACGGCGGACGACCTGCACGCCGCGCTCGTGCGCCCCCTCCGCCACACCACGGACGGCGCGGGCAAGGGCATGCGGACCTACCTGTGGTTGCAGATCGTGGACCTGTACGGAGGAGACCCCCACCGCCTCCGGCCCATGCTCGCGGTCATCGAGGCACTCCAGACGGGCAACCTCATGATCGACGACATCCAGGACCGCTCGCCCATGCGCAGGGGGCGGCCCGCCGCCCACACGGTGTTCGGGGACGCGCTGACGATCAACGCCGGGACGCACGCCTACTTCCTCGTCGACCAGGTCCTCCCCCCGCTCGTGCGCGGGGACGACCGCCTCCTCCTGGCCGTGTACCGGATCGTCATGGGCATCATGCGCGCCGGGCACGCGGGCCAGGCCCTGGACATCACCGGCCACGCCGCCGCGATGGACGAGGCCGTGCGCACCGGTGAGGCCGGCCCCCTCCTGAACCGGATCCGCACCGCCCACCTCCTCAAGACGGCCCTGCCCATACGCAGCCTCACCGAGATCGCCGCGCTCCTGTCCGGCGCCTCCGAGGAGCAGCTCCGGGGCGTCCGCGCCTACGGGGAGAAGGTCGGCCTGGCCTTCCAGATCGGGGACGACGCACTGGACCTGAGGGGGGTCACCGTGCGCGACCCCTCCGGAGCGCTGGCCTCCACCAAACTCCGGGCCGAGGACCTGCGGGAGGGCAAGGTGACGATGCCCCTGGCCCACGCCGTCGCACTCCTGCCGCCCGACCGCGTACGCGCGATCTGGGAACGCGTGCGGACAGGCGTGGCGGACGAGGCGGAGGCCGCGGCGATCGCCGACGAACTCATCGCCTGCGGCGCCGTACGGGCCTGCGAGGACGAGTGCCGCGCGCTGGTCGACGAGGGCTGGGGACGGTTGCGGGGGAACCTGCCCCGGAACTGGTCGGCGCTGGGGCTCCACGCCCTGGGAACCTGGGCCGTCCACCGGAACGCGGAGTGCTGAGCATGGCACGTCCCGCGTCGCCGCGCCCCGGGGAGGCGGCCCCGGCACCCGCCGCCGACACGTCCACGCTGAGCGTCCGCGGGGTCCACAAGTCCTACGGCCACCACCGCGTACTCCGCGGCGCCGACCTGGAGCTGCCCCCCGGGCGCCTGGCCGGCGTGGTCGGCGAGAACGGCGCCGGCAAGTCCACCCTCCTGCGCATCCTCGCCGGACAGCTGGCGCCCGACCGGGGGGAGGTGGCCTACGCCGGGCGGCTGGGGTACTGCCCCCAGCACACGGTCCTCAACCCGTCCTTCACCGTGGAACAGCACCTGCGGTTCTTCCAGGTCGCCTACGACCTGCCGGACCTGGCGCTGGCCCACGAGCTCATGGAGGTGCTGTCGTTCACCGGGTACCGGCGCCACCGCGTGGGCGCCCTCAGCGGGGGGACCCGGCAGAAGCTCAACCTCACCCTGGCCCTCATGCACGATCCGCCCCTGCTGCTCCTCGACGAGCCCTACCAGGGGTTCGACTGGGAGACCTACGAACGCTTCTGGGAGCTGGCCGCCCGGCTGCGCGACCGGGGCAGGTCGGTGCTGGTGGTCTCCCACATCGCCTTCGACACGACCCGCTTCGACCGCCTGTGGCGCCTCGAACAGGGGTGCACGGTGCCGGCGCCCTCCCACCCGGGGGAGGGGCGGTGAACGTGCGCCGCGCCTGGGACCGCTACCGGACCGCGACGGTGTTCGCGGTCACCGAGCACCTGCGCAACCGCCTGGCCCTGGTGCTGGTGCTGGGCTTCGTGCCGCTGTGGATCACCCTGGTCCACCTGGTGATCGCCGACGGCGACGTCACGTTCCTGCTGCGCGCCAGCGGCGAGCACCTGACGGTGAACGGCAACCACATCAGCCAGATCTCGGGGGCGGTCAACGCCGTCACGCTCATCGTCGGCTTCATGATGTTCATCGTGACGTTCCGGTCGGTCGGCTTCGACGAGAGGCTGGTGCTGGCGGGCTACCCCCGCAGCCACCTGCTGGCGGCCAAGCTCACCGCACTGGTCCTGGCCACGGCGGTGGTGTGCGCCTACGCCACGGCCGTGACGGCCGTGTACTGGACCCCCGAACGCCCGGTGGCGCTGTGGGCGGCCCTGTGCGGGGCGGCGCTGGCGTTCGGCGGGATCGGGATCGCCCTCGGGGTGGCCCTGCGCGGGGAGCTGGAGGGCATGTTCGTCGTGATCATGCTCAGCATCATCGACATGGGGCTCCAGAACCCGGTGGCCAACCCCGCCGCCGACAGCGACGTCGTACGCTACCTGCCCGCCTACGGGACCATGCAGGCGGGAACGGCGGCGGGGTTCGTGGAGGACGTGCCCTGGGCCCACATGGCGCTGGGGCCGCTGTGGTTCGTGTGTGCGGTGGTCGTGGCGGGCACGGTGCTGTGGGCGCGCACCCGTGACCGCCGCTCACCCCTGGCCGGGGTGCGCAGGGGCGTTCCGCGGCGGGGGTGAGGGACGCTCGGCCGCACCACCCGCGCGGCGCGCCCGGGACGGGCCCCGAAGCCGCCGGGAGGGGTCAAACCCTCCCGGCGGCCGCGGGTCCGGGGCGGTCCGCCGAACACGGCCCGGGCCCGGTCAGAACCAGAACCACTGGATCGGGTTCATGCCGTAGACGGCGACGAACGCGCCGCCGACGACCGCGGTGACGGCCACCGAGGTCAGGACCGGGCGCCGCGCGGGGAAGCGCCGCGCGCACGCCCACGCCAGGAAGGCCAGGCCCGCGGCGACGGACACGCTCCAGTAGGCCACCGAGGTGGTCTCGGCGATCATGAGGTGCCCGTAGACCCCCTCGCCGATGAGCACACCGCTGAGCATGCCCGTGCCCCAGGGGGCGAAGCCGGTGCGAAAGCGCAGGGCGTGGGCCGTCAGGCCGAGGAAGGGGCCCACCACGACGGCCGCGGTGAGCCAGAAGACCGTGGTGCCCGCCGAGGCGTGGTAGCCGCGCAGGACCGAGGCCAGGTCGTAGCCGAGCATCATGCACGCCAACGCCGCCATGGCGGCGGCCACGGCCGCCCACCGGCGCCGGGACGGCAGGGCGAGGAGGAACGCCGCCACGCTCCACGAACCGCTGGAGTTGCTCAGGGAGTGCAGGTGGAAGGGCAGCCATGTCTGACCGAAGGAGGTCAGCGCGCCGATGGCCAGCCCGCCCAGCGCGGCCGCGGCGAGGGCTCCCACGGAGGCGGCGAGGCCGGGGGACGCCGGGTGCGGGGTCGTCGTAGAGGTGCTCATGCCTGCGTCATCGCCTCTCCGGGCCCGCTTGGTTCGGCGTCGGGGCAACGAATTCACGACGCCGCCCCGGCCCCCCGCGGTCGCGGCCCCGGCGCGGGTCGGCGCCCGCGCCCGCCTCCGCTCCGTCGCGGCCTCCGTCGGGGAGGGGACGGGCGCCGGTACCCGGCGGTTCCCCGCCGCCGCCCGTGCGGGGCGGGAGGCCGCCGGAGCCGGCGCCCGCCGCCGCGCGGAGGCGGCCCCCTCCGGCGGCCCCGCCCGCGCGGCGCGCCGTGGGGGCGGGGCCCGCGCCCCGGGCACGGCGGCGCAGCGGCGACCGCGACACGAGGACCGCCGCGCCGGGCAGCGCGGCGACCAGGGAGAGGAGGCCGTAGAGCACCGAGACCGTCACCCCGGTGGCGGCGCCCAGGCCGGCCGCGCCGAACGCCAGCGCCGTGACCGCCTCGCGCGGGCCCCAGCCGCCGACGTTCACCGGCAGGCTCATCGCCAGCAGGGCCAGCACCACCAGGGGGACCAGCTGCGGGAGCGGCGCGGTGACACCGGCGAGGCGCGCCGCCACCGCGAACAGGGTCACGTGCCCGGCCAGCGCCGCCGCGGACAGCAGCACCACGCGCGGCCAGCGCGCGAACACCCCCGAGCGGGCGTCGGCGGAGGCGGTGCGCAGGGCCCGCCACCAGCGGGGTTCGCGGGCACGACCCGCCCGCAGGCCGATCACAGCCGCCAGGACGACCGCCGCCACCGCGCCCGACGTCGCCCCCACCGCCCACAGGCCCGGGCCGAGCAGCGCTGCCGGAAGGGCGAGGAGCAGCACGGCCCCCGTCACGGCCAGCACCGCCTGCCCCACCATGCGCTCCAGGACCACGGCGCGCACGCCCCGCCCGAGGTCGCCGCTGTACCGGCCGTGGCCGACCGCGCGGTTCACGTCCCCGAGCACCCCGGCGGGCAGGACCGCGTTCAGGAACACGGACAGGTAGTAGTCGGCCACCGCGCGCCGGAACGGGAGGCGCAGGCCCACCCCGAGCGCCACCTCCCGCCAGCGGGCCGCGCACAGCACCGTCGTCGCCGCGCCGACCCCGAGGGCCGTCAGGACCGGGCCGGCGCCCAGGGCCGAGAAGGCGTCGGTGAACGTCCCGCCGGGGAACCACCACACCACCGCCGCCAGGATCGCGGCCCCGGCCGACGTCCGGGCCCACACCGGCCACCGGCGGGTCGGGGCGCCGCCGGTTCGCGGCCCCTCCCGTGTCCCCCGTGCGGTCGTGGTGGTCATGCGGCCGCCCCCTCCGACACCGGCGGTCCCGGCGGGTCCGCCGCGGTTCACCGTGCCCCGCCGACCGGTCGCGGCGTGCCCCGGGGGCGTGCCGGTTCCGCGCCCGGGAGTCCCGTCCGGCCCGAAGGGGCGTATGTCCCGCACCTACCCGGGGCGGCGCGCCCGTACCCCGGCGCGGACGGCCCCGGCAGCCCCCGCGGACCGCCCGCGACCGGCGGTCCGGACGGGCCGTCCACCGTGCGGCGGCGCCCGGGACCCGGTCGCGCGCACGGCGGCCCCGCCGCGCTCACCCGCCGTCCGGAGGACGCGGGAGCACCAGCAGGTCGGTGTGGTGGACCGTCACGCCGAGCTCCCCCCGCGAGCACTCCTCCAGCCGCCGCTCCAGGTACGCGGCGCCGGGGAGCGAGGGGTCCTGCTCGACGGCGGCGCCCGTCCAGCCCCGCAGCCAGGCCCGCGTCAGCGCCGCGTCCCCGGGCCCCAGGCGCCACGGGCTCGGGAACGTCCGCACCCGCCGACCCAGTCCCTCGAACGCGGCGGCCGCGGCCCCGGCCGCCTCGGGTCCCAGCCGGCCCTCCCGCCTCTGGTGGGCGTCGAAGGCCTCCGCGAACGCCGCGTCCGCCGCGTCCCCGGGCGAGAACTCCACCCGTCCGACCACCGAGAGCGAGAACAGCGCCGGGCACCCCGGGGCGGACACCGCCTCCGCGAGCGCCGCGACCTCGGCCCCGGTGAGCAGGTCGAGGAGCGCCGAGGCCACCACGAGGGTCACCCCCTCCAGGTCGCGGGCGCGCAGCGCCGCCACGTCCCGGCGGAGGGTCCGCACCGAAGCGGCGGGGACCCGCCTCCCGGCCTCCTCCAACAGGGCCGGGTCGCGGTCGAACAGGAGCCAGCGCTGGGGCCGGGGCAGCCGCGGCCCCAGCCAGCGCCCCAGCGACCCCGTCCCGCAGCCCAGGTCGGCGACCACCCGCCCGTGGCCGGCCAGGAGCGCGAGCGGGGCGGTGGAGCGGGCCCGCGCGTCCGCGCCCTCGCGCAGGGCCAGCCACTCCGGCGCGAACGCCGGGACACCGGTCGTGCTCAAGGCGCCGCCTCCCCGTCCAGGACGGCCGCCATGCGCCGGGCCGTCTCCTCCCATCCTGCCAAGCCCTCCCGCCGCGCGCGGGCCGAACGCCCCAGGCGGGCGCGGAGGCCCGGCTCGGTGAGCCAGCGCCGCAGGGCGGCGGCCAGGGCCCCCGGGTCCCCCGGGGGCACCAGCAGCCCCGGCCGGGAGCCGTCCGGGGCGGAGCCCAGCGCCTCGGGCACCCCGCCCACCGACGTCGCGGCCACGGGGACGCCACGGGCCAGCGCCTCGGTCACGACCATGCCGTAGGTCTCCCCGTGCGAGGGCAGGACGAGGAGGTCGCAAGCGGTGTAGGCGGCCTCCAGGTCCGGGCCGGTGAGGGGCCCGGCGAAGGCGACCCGGTCCGCGAGGCCGTGCTCGCGGACCAGGCCGCGGAGGCGGGCCGCGTGCGCCCCCGCGTCCCCGGACGGGACCGGCCCGACGCACGCGCACCCCCAGGGCAGGCCAGCCAGCGCGGCGAGCGCGGACACGAGGACGTCGTGCCCCTTGCGCGGCGTCACCGAGGCCACGCACAGCAGGCGCGTGCCGTCGCCGGCGGGGGAGAGGGGCGCCGGGTCCGCGCCGGGCTCGACCACGTGCACGCCCCCCACCCCGTGGTGGCCGGACACCCGCCGCGCGGCCCACCGGCTCGTCGCCACCACTGCGGAGGCGGCCCGCAGGACCGCCCGCTCGCGCGCGTCCAGGGCGGCGGCCCGCGCCTCGGGAAGCCCCGTCTCGTCGGCCAGCGGCAGGTGCACCAGGACCACCAGCCGCAGCCGGGACGCGTGGGGGAGCAGGACCTCGGGCGCCCCGCAGGCGACCAGGCCGTCCAGGAGCACCGCGCCCCCGTCGGGGACCCCCTCCAGCACACGGGAGAGCCCGGCCAGCGCCGCGGGGTCCGCGACGGGCCAGGCCCCGGGCACCGCCTCCTCCCGCACCGGGCGCCCCAGCCCGGCGAGGGCCTCGCGCAGGCGGCGGTCGTAGACCCCGCCGCCGCTGGGAGCGCCCCCCTGCGGGACGACGAGGACGGGCCTCACAGCTCGCGCTCGTAGCTCGCCCAGGCCACGTGCGACTCGTGCAGGGTGACCGCGACCGAGTCCAGGCCCCGCTCCCTCGCGCCGATGCGCTCCACCAGCCGGTCCGCGACCACCCTGGCCAGGAACTCCGTGGTGGTGTTCACCCCCGCGAAGTCCGGCTCCTCGTCCAGGTTGCGGTAGTTGAGCTCGGCGACCAGCCCTCCCAGCTCACGGGTGGCCAGGCCGATGTCCACCACGATGTTGTCCGCGTCGAGTTCGCGGCGGCGGAAGGTGGCGTCCACGACGAACGTCGCCCCGTGCAGCCGCTGGGCGGGGCCGAACACCGCTCCGCGGAAACTGTGGGCGACCATCAGGTGGTCGCGGACGGTGACGCTGTACATCGGCGGCTCCTCTGCGGTGGGGGCCGACCGGGCGTTCCGGCCGGCGTCGTGGTGGGCAAGGCCGTTCGGCGGGCGCGGACGCCCGGCCCGGTCGCGCCCGCGCACGTGCGCGGCGGCGTTCAGGGCTCCGGGTAGACGATGCGGTGGCACAGGGCGGGGAGGCTCCCGTCGGCGAGGCGCGGCATCACCGCCGGCAGCTCCTCGAACGGGCTCTCCCCGGTGACCAGGGCGTCGAAGGCGGGGTCGGACAGCAGCTCCAGTGCGAGGTCGAGCCGGTCGCCGTGCCCCCGCGACCCCCGGCGCGCGGGGGAGACCGCCCCGACCTGGCTGGAGCGCACGGTCAGACGGCGCGAGTGGAAGCCCTCGCCCAGGGGCACGCACACCCGCCGGTCCCCGTACCAGCTCATCTCCACCACCTCCCCCTCGTCGCGGACCAGTTCCAGGGCGCGCTCCAGCCCCGAGGGGTCGGCGCTGGCGTGGAAGACCCGGTCGCGCCCGCCGCCGGCGTCACCGGGGAGCGCGAACCCCACCCCGAGCCGCTCCGCCAGGTCCGCGCGCCCGGGGTCGACGTCCACCAGCTGCACCCGCACACCCGGAACCCGGGACGCCAGCCGTGCCACGGCGCACCCGACCATCCCCGCGCCGACCACCGTCAGCCGGTCGCCGAGCAGCGGCGGGGCGTCCCACAGCGCGTTCACCGCCGTCTCCACCGCCCCCGCCAGGACCGCGCGCCCCGGGGGCACGTCCCCGGGTACCGGTCGCAGCGCCCCGACCGGGAGCACGAACCGCGTCTGGTGCGGGAACAGGCTGAACACCGTCGTGCCCACGAGGTCCGGCGCGCCCTCCTCCACGACGCCGACGTTGAGGTAGCCGTACTTGAACGCGGAGTCGAAGTCCCCCTCCTGGAAGGGCGCCCGCATCACCTGCCGCTGGCTCGGCGGCACCGCCCCCCGGAACACCAGGGACTCGGTGCCCCGGCTCACCCCCGAGCACAGGGTGCGCACCACCGCCTCGCCGGGGCCGGGAGGGGGCAGCACGCCCTCCCGGATCTCGCCCTCGCCGGGCGACCTCACCCAGAACGCCCGTGCCGTACGGCTCATGACCCTCCTCCCCGCCGTGCGCCGGACCCGTGTCCGACGGCCCGCGTGCCGCCCGCCCCCGGTCCGGCCCGCCACAGCCCCGCGACGTCGCGCCCGAACGACCAGGCCAGCAGCGCCAGGGCGCCCGCGGCCAGGACCGTCGCACCCTCCACGGGGACGACCGGGGCCGCGGCCGCCACCAGGGCCACGCCCTGGACGGCGGCCACCGCCTTGCGCGCCCGGCTCGGCGCCAGCGGTCCGCGCATCCACGGCGCCGCCCGGCCGGCGACGGCGAACGCGTACCTCATCACGCCGATCGCCAGCACCCACCACCCCAGCTCCGCCGCCACCCGCACGCTCAGCACCAGGATCAGGAAGGCGTCCGCCTCCATGTCGAACCGCGCACCGAACGACGACTCGGTCCCGGTGCGCCGGGCGACCAGGCCGTCCACGAGGTCCAGGGCCAGCGCGACCGAGGCCAGGGCGACCAGGGGCCACGCCGGCCCGCCGTCCGCCACCAGGGCCACCACGCCGCCGATGAGCACCGACCGCGCCAGCGTCACCAGGTCCGCGGGGCCCAGCCGGGCCCGCCCGGACCTGCGCACCGCCCACGCCACGGCGGCCGTCCCCGCCAGCAGGAAGCCGGCGCCGGCCGCCCAGCCCGCCGGGCCGAGGCCCGGGCCCGACGCGAGCAGCACCAGCAGCGCCGCCTGCGCGCACGCGGCGGCCCCCAGGGCCGCGGGGTCACCCACGCGGGCCGTCCAGGTGCGGGAGGTCGTGGCCCAGCCGGTCCCGCTTGGCGGTCAGGTACGCCACGTTCTCCCTGCGTGCGGGCATCAGCAGCGGCACCCGGGAGGCCACCTCCACCCCGTGCTCCCGGAGCGCCCGCACCTTGGCCGGGTTGTTCGACATGAGCCGCACCGACCGCACACCCAGGTGGAGCAGGAGCCGCGCGGCCGGGCCGTAGTCGCGCACGTCCACCGGCAGTCCCAGGGCGGTCGCCGAGTCCACGGTGTCCAGGCCGTGCGCGTCCTGGACGGCGAGGGTGCGCACCTTCTCGACCAGACCGATCCCGCGCCCCTCGTGCCCGCGCAGGTACACGACCACGCCCCGCCCCTCGGCGCAGATCAGGTCCAGGGCGGCTTCCAGCTGGTCCCCGCACTCACACCGCAGCGCCCCGAAGACGTCGCCGGTCACGCACTCGGAGTGCGCCCGGGCCAGCACGTCCTCGCCCCCGCCCACCTCGCCCAGGACCAGCGCGGCGTGCTCCTGGCCGTCGGAGGGGTCCCGCAGGGCCACGAGGCGGAACGGCCCCCGCCTGGTGGCGAGCTCCGCCTCGGCCACGGCGGCGTGGCCCACGGCCGGCGCTCCCGTGCCCAACCCCTCCGGCACCGCCCCGTCCGAGCGGCTCCCGCTCGCCCCGCCCACGCCCTGACAGCTCATAAGCCCCCTCGATCCGTCTCGGAACAGCGGCCACACACGCCCGGTGCCCGGTGGCCCCCCGGGGAAAACCTCGCACAGGTCGGGCGCGGGGCCGGGGAGGCGCACGAGCACCGGGGAGACGGGCCGCACGCTCCACGCGCCCGTGCGGGAGCCCCGGCGCCGGGCGGGTGCGGCCCGACGGCGGACCGGTGACGACCGGCCCGTCCGGCCCGCCTCCCGTCCGGGATCGGACACCGGCCGGGGCCGGCGTCCGACGCCGGGCGTCCGGAGCAGCCCTCGGGCGTCAGCCGTGTCGGCGGCGGAGGTCGTCGCGCAGGGTCCCGTAGGTCGGCGCGAGTGTGCGCAGGATCCGGGCGGCGGACCGGTCGTCACCCGTGGCCACCGGGTACTGGAGCGATCCGAGCAGGCGGGCCTGGCGGGTCAGCGTGCCGGCCGCGGTGTCGCGTCCGACACGGCGCAGGCAGGCCGCGGCGTCCGCCAGGCGCCGTGCGCCGACCCGGATCGCGAAACCGGCGAGATGATCGCGCAGAGCGGGGCCGCAGCCGTCCGCGCCCCGGTCCGCGAGGGCCAGGACGGCGTCGCCGTTCTCCGGCCCCAGCCAGGACACCGCCCGGGGGACGGTCGACTCGATCGCCTCCTCGGGAAGGACCCGGGAAATGCGCGTGAAATTCGAGCGCAGGGTGAAGGGGGCGCCGTATTCGAGGTCACCGGCCCGCCAGGCCGCCATGAAATCGGCGAGCGGGAGCCTCGCGTAGGGGTGCCCCTCGGGGTCGTGGAGGGTGACGCCGTAGTCGTCCGCGTCGAGCACGACGACGTAGTGGTCGGCGCCCGCGGGGCCGGCCCGGCCCGGCTGGTGGCGCAGGTGCCCCATCTCGACGGGGCCGGCCACGACGGGTCCGTCCGCCAGGTGGGCGGCGAGGCGGTCGAGTGCGGCGTCGGCGTCCCCGCCGCAGGTGGTCCGTGCCTCCCAGCCGAGAGCGGCGAGGGCCTCGTCCACCCCGGTCTCTGGCGTCCAGCCGTACGGGTCGAAGAAGGGCAGCGTCCCGCCGGACAGCTGGGCGCCGAACGGGCTCCCGGTCACCGTCTCGACCACGCCGGGGGCGGGGGCGCCGGGCCCCATCAGCATGATCAGGCAATTGGAATAGCAATAAGGTCCGGAGCCCTGATAGGGAATATCCTCCATGGCGTCATCGTGCCATTTTTCGGAGGAAAACGCGATCGCGGGAATTCGCCTCGGCGGCAGCGCTACGGCATTTCCGTGTTCCCGCCCGGAACCGCTTCCGCCGTGGGCGCGTGCCGGGCCCCTTCCGCCCGCCGGACGGGGCGGCGGGGGAGGGCGCTGCCGAGCGGGCCAGGGCCCCGCGGGCCCTCCGGCGTCCCGTTCGGCGGAGGAGGAGGAGTCGTCGTCCGCCACGGCCCCGCGGGGCGCGGGCCCTCCCGGCCCCGGCTCAGAGCGCGAGGTGGACGTGCTCCAGGCCCATCAGCTCCGCCACGGCGCGGAACTGCGCGGCGTGGTGCCCCACGCCCAGCGCCCAGTGGTGGGAGATCCCGGTGGCGCTCCAGGCGTCCACCCACTCGCCGGGGTCGCACCCGAAGTCCACCCGTGAGGTCGTGTTCCCGATCCGCAGCAGGGGCCCCTCGCCGGTGCGGCCCTCGGCGGTGAGCAGCGCGAAGGACCCGTCCCTGCGCTGGATCACCCCGAGCAGCGTCACCGGGCCCGGCCGCACGTCGCACTCCACCGACACGCCCCACCCGCGCTTGCCGTGGTACACGCCCAGGCCGCGCAGCAGCGGCCTGCGCGCGCTGATCGCCGGGTGCGCCGGGCCGTCGTGGCCCATCTCCACGTGGCCCCGGGTGAAGTCCAGCGCCTGCAGCTCCGTGAACGAGCCGCCCGCGCCGATCCGGTCCATCATCAGCATCGCGGCGCAGGTGCGCAGCTCGTACTCGCCCACGGCCGGGACGCCGCGCGCGGTCAGCAGCGACGCCCCCAGGATCATCCCCGCGCCCAGCCTCTCGTGCAGCTCGCCCGCCAGGCCCCTGTGGTAGTACGACAGGCTGTCCAGCGAGAAGTCGTCCACCAGGCGGTCCAGGCCCACCGCCACGCGCGCGCCCCAGAGCAGTTCGTCCCCGACCACCGAGTCGGTCGGCTCGAAGACCTCCCGCGCCTCGGCGAGCTTGGCCGCGACCGCCTCCTCCCCGCCGTCCGGCACCCGCTCGCGCAGGTCGTCGAACTCCAGGACCTCCACGTGCCCGCCGAGGTTGCGGGTGATGAGCGTGGGGTCGGTGGACACGTCCATCATGCCGGGGTAGAGGTGTCCCATCAGCCCGTGCCGGGCGTCGAGCAGGGTCCTGCGCACGCCCGCCGCGCGGATCCAGCGGCCGATCCGCTCCCAGGCGCGCTCGTCCTCCAGGTACCCCGACACGGAGCGGAAGTCCACGCCCAGCCGCTCGAACATGTTCGCCATCTCCGGCAGCGGGCAGGCGCCGCAGTAGGCCAGCCACTGCCCGGTGTCGAACGCGGCGTGGTCCATCGACTCCGTCGGCTGGAGGTTGACGAACAGCACCGGCGCCCGGCCCCGGCGGGCGATCGGCGCGACCATCGACGAGGTCATGTAGGTGGTGAGGAAGCAGACGACGAGGTCGCAGTCGGCGGCGCGCAGCCGGTCGGCCGCCACCGCGCCCTCCTCGGCGTCGGAGACGAAACCGGCGTCCACGACCTCGGCGTCGAAACCGCGCAGCCGCCGCGCGACGGTCCCGGCGGAGGAGCGCAACCGGGGAAGCAGGTCGGGGAACTGGGGCCAGTAGGCGCCCAGGCCGCCCGCGACCAGGCCGATCACGGGCCTGCGGCGCCGGGCGCCGACGTCCTGTCCTGTGGCGGTCATGCCGTCTCCTTCGTCGGGGGGAACGGGGGTCAGGAGCGGTACGCGGCGGTGGAGCCCCGCACCACCAGCTCCGGGGTGAAGAGGACGCGCTCGTGCCGGTGGCCGGCGTCGTCGAGCTCCGAGCGGAGCAGCCGCATCGCCGCGCGTCCGAGGTCGTACTGGGGCTGGGCGACGGTGGTCAGCCCCGGGTGGACCAGGTCGGCGAGGTCGACGTTGTCGTAGCCGATCACCGAGATGTCGTCCGGCACGCGCAGGCCGCGCCGCCCCAGGCCCTTCATGAGGCCGAGGGCGAGCTGGTCGTTGGCGCAGAACACCGCCTGCGGCCGCTGGCGCGGGCCGCCGGCCAGCACCGCGTCCACGGCGCGTTCGCCCTGCTGGGGGTTGAGCATCGGCTGCTCGACCACCCGGACGTGGGCGTCGGGGTCCATGCCGGACTCCGTGAAGGCGTCGCGCAGCCCCTGGTGGCGGCGCCGCACCTGCTCGATGGCGAACGGCCCGGTCAGGAACGTGACCCGCTCGTGGCCCAGGCCGATGAGGTGGCGCCCCGCGGCGAGGCCGCCCGCGTGGTTGTCGACGCTGACGCTGCACCCGACGTCCTCGGCGACGTCGCCCCGGTCCAGGGCCACCCAGGAGGTGCCCTGGTGGCTCAGCCACAGCAGGTCGGACAGGTCGTCGTCCACCGGCATCACCACCGCGCCCGCGGCGCGCTGCTCGGCGAGCAGGCGCACGTTGCGCCACTGCCTGTCCTGGGCCTCGGCGGAGTTGAGCAGCACCACGGCCAGCCCCGCCCCGGCGGCCTCGTCCTCCACGCCGCGCGCGACCTCGGTGAAGAAGGGGTTGGTGACGTCCAGGACGAGCAGGCCCACGGACTCGCTGCGGCCCGACCGCAGGCTGCTGCCGGAGGAGTTGCGCACGTAGTCGAGCTCGGCGATGGCGGCCTCGACCCTGGCCCTGGTGGCCTCCGCGACGCGCTCGGGGCGGTTGAGGACGTTGGAGACGGTGCCGGGGGAGACCCCGGCGTGCCGGGCGACCTCGGTGATGCCCACGGAGGGGCGGGTGGAACGGGGCCTGGTGGACAAGGAGCTTCTCCCGGGGCGTGTTCGGACGGTCATCAGGGGACTGCGCGAACGCATGCTACTGATCCGGCCCGATGCGCGGGGCATCATGCTCACACCCGGATTGAAACGTGTCAACAACCATCCCGTGACAGGGCCTTCCCGCGCGTCGGCATCCGGGGTCGGCCGACGCCCTCCCGGGGGCCGTTATCAGGGCGATACCTGGCAATTCCAGGGTGATCCTCTTGACGGGGGTGTGTGTTCCATTTAACATCCCCTTCAGATTAAAACGTTTTTGTAATGTTCGGCGGACCCCCGTCGAACCAGCACCGGAGAAGGAGGGCACGTGGACCCGACAGAGGTCCCCCCACCCCTCGCGCTGGTGGACGTCACCAAGTCCTTCGGGAGCGTCAGGGCCCTGCGGGGGCTGTCCCTGGAACTGCGCCCCGCGGAGATCCACGCGCTGGTCGGCGAGAACGGGGCAGGCAAGTCCACCCTGGTCAAGACCATCGCGGGCGTACACCGGCCCGACAGCGGGCAGGTCCTGGTCGACGGGGTCCCGACCGCTTTCGGGGCGCCGGCCGACGCCCAGCGCGCCGGGGTCGCCGTCATCCACCAGGAACCCACCCTGTTCCCCGACCTGTCGGTCGCCGAGAACATCTTCGTCGGCCGCCAGCCCCTCACCCGCCTGCGCACCATCGACCGCAAGCGCATGCGCGGCGACACCGCGGAGGCCTTCGCCCGCCTCGGCGTCCACATGGACCCCGACCGGCCCGCACGCGGCCTCTCCATCGCCGACCAGCAGCTCGTCGAGATCGCCAAGGCCCTCACACGGCGCGCCCGTGTCCTGGTCATGGACGAGCCCACGGCCGCACTCTCCGGGGTGGAGGCCGAACGCCTCTTCACCGTCGCCCGCACCCTGCGCGACTCCGGGGCGGCCCTGCTGTTCATCTCCCACCGCTTCGACGAGGTCTTCGCCCTCTGCGACCGCATCACCGTCGTCCGCGACGGCGCGTTCGTCTCCTGCGACCCCGCCCCCGACCTGGACGTGGACACCGTCGTGCGGCGCATGGTCGGACGCGACGTCACCAGCCTCTACCCCAAGGAGGACGCCGAGCGCGGCGACACCGTCCTGGAGGTCGACGGGCTCACCCGCCGCGGCGTGTTCGCCGACGTGTCCTTCCGGGTGCGGGCCGGCGAGATCGTGGCCCTGGCCGGACTCGTCGGCGCCGGGCGCAGCGAGGTCGTCCGCGCGGTCTTCGGCGTCGACCGCTACGACGGGGGCTCCGTCCGCGTCCACGGCACGCCCCTGCCGGCGGGCCGCCCCAGAGCGGCCATGGCCGCGGGCATGGCGCTGGTCCCCGAGGACCGCCGCCAGCAGGGCCTGGTCATGGAGTCCTCCATCGGACGCAACGCGACCGCCACCCGCCGCCGGTCCCTCAGCCGCTTCGGCATCCTGAGCCCGCGCGCCGAGCGCGACTCCGCCCGGGAGTGGGGCGAACGGCTCGAACTCCGCTACGGCGGCATCGACGACCCCGTCTCCACCCTCTCCGGCGGCAACCAGCAGAAGGTCGTCCTGGCCAAGTGGCTCTCCACCGAGCCGAAGGTGCTGTTCGTGGACGAGCCCACACGCGGCATCGACGTCGGGACCAAGGCGGAGGTCCACCGCCTGCTCTCCGCCCTCGCGGGCCGGGGGCTCGCCATCGTCATGGTCTCCAGCGAGCTCCCCGAGGTCCTCGGCATGGCCGACCGGGTCCTGGTCATGCACGAGGGCAGGGTCACCGCCGAGATCGACCGCGCCGACGCCGACGAGGAGTCCGTCATGTACGCGGCCACCGGACAGCGGCCGAACGGGGCCGCCCGATGAGCGCACCCCCCACCGTCCCCGGCCCCTCCGCCGAGGGCGCCCCGCCCCGGCCCCCCGGACGCCCGGCCCGGCGCCGGCGGCAGTTCCGCGAACTCGGCGTGCTGCTCGCGGTCGTCCTGCTGATCGCCGCCACCTGGCTGCACAACCCCGGGTTCCTGTCCGCCCAGGGCGTCCGCGACCTGTTCCTGGGCGCCACCGTCCTCGCGGTCCTCGCCACCGGCCAGGCCCTCGTCCTCATCACCAGGAACGTCGACCTCTCCGTCGGATCGGTGATGGGCCTGTCGGCCTTCGGCACCGGCGCCCTCTTCGTCGCCCTCCCCGGCCTGCCGGTCCCCGCGGCCATGCTCGCCGGGATCCTCATCGGCCTGGCGTGCGGGCTGGCCAACGGCCTGCTCGTCACGACCGCACGGGTACCCGCCCTGGTCGTCACGCTGGGCACCCTCTACGCCTACCGCGGCCTCGGCCACTGGTGGGCGGACGGCGGCCAGGTCAACGCCACCGACATGCCCGCGTCCTTCCTGCTCCTGGGCCGGGTCGGCGTCCTCGGCGTACCGCTGCCGGCCGCGATCGCCATCGCCGTGGTCGCCGCCGTCGGCTTCTACCTCGCCAACCACCGCTCCGGCCGCGAGCTGTACGCCATCGGCTCCGACGCCGACGCGGCACGCCTGTCCGGCATCCCCGCGGGGCGCCGGATCATCCTGGCCTTCGCCGTCAACGGAGCCCTCGCGGGCCTGGCCGGGGTCCTGTTCGCCGCCCGGTACGGCACCGTCGACTCCACCGTCGGCACCGGCATGGAACTCCAGGTCGTGGCTGCCGCGGTCGTCGGCGGCGTCGCCATCGCCGGCGGCGTCGGCACCGTCTACGGAGCCGCGCTCGGCGCCGTCCTGCTCACCACCATCACCGCCGCCCTGCCCATCTGGCAGATCAACCCGTTCTGGCACCAGGCCGTGGTGGGCACGCTCATCCTGGCCGCCATCGGCCTGGACCGGCTGCTCGCGCTGCGCACGGCGCGCGAGCTTCGAGGAGGAGGTGCCCGTGGCGCCTGAACGCACCGCCGCCCCGGCCCCGAGGACGGCCGGCCCACGGGCCGGGGCCCTGCTCGGCGCCCGGGAGGCCCCCGTCGTCGGCGCGCTCGTGGTGGCCCTGCTCGGCGCCGGACTGTTCGTCGACATGTTCGCCACCGGCCGCAACATCGACTTCCTGGTGCTGAGCATCGCCGCCATCGCCCTGATGGCCCTGCCGATGACGCTCATCGTCATCACCGGCGAGATCGACCTGTCGGTGGCCAGCACGCTCGCCCTCACCAGCGCCACCCTGGGCGTGCTCTGGGAGGCCGGGATCCCCATCGAGACGGCCCTGTGGATCTGCCTGGCCGTCGGCGCGGCGCTGGGCGCGCTCAACGGGTTCCTGGTCACCGTCTGCGGACTGCCGTCCCTGGCCGTCACCATCGGCACCATGGCCCTGTACCGGGGGCTGGCCTACGTGCTCCTCGGCGACCGCGCCGTCGCCAGCTACCCCCGCGACTGGGTCGGCGGCGCCCGCGCGCCCTTCCTCGGCATCGAGGGCCTGCCGTGGATCGCCGTGGCCGTCCTCGTCCTGGCCGCCGCCTTCGCGGTCCTGCTCCACGCCACCGGCGTCGGCCGGTCCCTGTTCGACATCGGCAACAACGCCGAGGCCGCCCGCTTCTCGGGGGTCCCCGTCGCGTGGACCAGGTTCTGGCTGTTCACGCTCAGCGGCGTCGTCGCCTCCGGCGCCGGGATCTTCTGGACCCTCCAGTACGGCACCTCCCGGGCCGACACCGCCTTCGGCCTGGAGCTGCAGGTCGTCGCCGCCGTCCTCCTCGGCGGTGTGTCCATCTTCGGCGGGGTCGGCTCGGTCCTGGGGGTCATGAGCGGCGTCCTGCTCCTCGGGACCATCCGCAACGCCCTCCAGCTGTTCGGCATCAGCAGCGAGGTCCTCCAGATCGTCACCGGCCTCATCCTCATCGCCTCCGTCGTCACCCCCAACATCGCGGCCCGGGTCCGTGCCGCACGCGAACCCCGCCCCGGACCCGCCGCGGCCCCCGCGCCCCACCCCACCCAGGGAGAACCCTCATGACCGACCCCCGCCCCCGACACCTGCTGCTGGCCGCCTCCGCGTTCGCCGTGCTGATGACCGCCGCCTGCGGCAGCACCACCATCGACGACGCGCAGGAGGAGGACGCCTCCGGTCCGACCGGTACCGCCGACCCGGACGCCGAGATCCCCGAGGGCCTCAGGATGGACTTCCTGCCCAAACAGCTCAACAACCCCTACTCCGACATCGTCAACGAGGGCGGCGCCGTCGCCGTCGAGGAGCTGGCCGGGGAGTTCACCGAGAGGGGCGGCACCGAACCCACGGCCGACTCCCAGGTCGAGTACATCAACGCGGCCAGCCAGGCCGGCAGCGACGTGATCGTCATCGCCGCCAACGACCCCGACGCGGTGTGCCCCTCCCTCGACCAGGCCAGGGACAACGGCGCCGCCATCGTCGGCTACGACTCCAACGCCAGCTGCACGGACATCTTCGTCAACCAGTCCTCCGACGAGCTCATCGGCCGCACCCTGGTCGAGATGATCTCCGAGCAGATCGGCGGCGAGGGCACCTTCGCCGTCCTGTCCGCCACCCCCAACGCCACCAACCAGAACTCCTGGATCGCCGCCATGGAGGAGGTCCTGGCGGAGGAGGAGTACGCGGGCCTCGAACTGGTCGACACCGTCTACGGCAACGACGACGACCTCCAGTCCTTCCAGGAGATGCAGGGGCTCATGCAGTCCCACCCCGACCTGGACGGCGTGGTCTCCCCGACCACCGTCGGCATCGCCGCGGCGGCCCGCTACGTCAGCGACTCCGAGTACAAGGGCGAGGTCGCCATCACCGGCCTGGGCACCCCCAACCAGATGCGCGAGTTCGTGGAGGACGGCACCGTCGACTCCTTCGCGCTGTGGAACCCCGAGGAGCTCGGCTACCTCGCCGGGTACGCGGGCGCCTCGCTGAGCGCGGGCCGCATCACCGGGGCCGAGGGCGAGACCTTCGAGGCCGGGGACCTGGGCGAGTACACCGTCGGGGCCGACGGGGAGATCGTCCTCGGCCCGCCGACCGTCTTCGACGCCGGCAACATCGACGACTTCGACTTCTGACCCGTCCCACCGCAGCCCGCGGCGGGCGGAGGGGAGCCCTCCGCCCGCCGCCTTCCACCCACCGGGAGGACCACGCCGTGCAGCGTGTCTGCTTCATCCTCAAGGTCCGCGCCGACCGCCTCGACGAGTACCGGGAACGGCACGCCGACGTCTGGCCCGAGATGCGCGAGGCGCTCTCCGACGCGGGCTGGCGCAACTACTCCCTGTTCAGCACCGACGAGGGCACGGTCGTCGGCTACCTGGAGACCGAGGACTTCGACGCGGCCCGGGAGGCCATGGCGCGCACCGGCGTCAACGCCCGCTGGCAGGCCGAGATGGCGCCCTTCTTCGAGGGCCTGCCCGGCCGCCCCGACGAGGGCATGGTCCCGCTCGCCGAGCTGTTCCACCTGCCCTGAGCCGTCTCCCGTCCTCCCCGGGGGCGGTCCGCACCGCCCGGGCCGGGCCCGGCGACGGGCCGGCCGCCACCGCCGCGGGGGCCGACCGGGACCGGAGGGTCAGTCGGCGGGGAGCTCCACGCGGATCTCCCCGCCCAGGGAGGCCCCGCCCTCCAGTTCGAGGTCGTCGCCGCTCCAGAACCGCCCCGGGTCGTAGTAACCGGTGCGGCGGCCCCTCGGCAGCAGCCCCATCTCCTCGTAGGTCAGGGCGATCACCTCGGCGCAGTAGGCGGTCTCCAGCGCCCGTTCGCGCGAGCGCCTCCCGAACGGCAGGCGCCGCAGGGGCAGGCGCCCGCGCGCCCACCGCGCCGCCAGCTGCGCGGTGGAGGGGAAGGGGGTGCCGTCGAGCCGCGCCACCGCGCGCAGGGCGGCGTCCTCCATCGCCCGGGTGGCCAGGGGGTCGAGCTGGCGGACCCAGCCCTGCTGCCCGTACTTGCGGCCCCACACCAGGACGGCGTCGCGGAGGTCGTGCAGCTGCACGCCGCGCTGGTGCCGTCCCGTCCACACGTCGGGCAGGGAGCGGCCCAGCTCCGCGTGCCACATCAGCGGTGGGAGGTCCTCCACCACGATGGACATGCCGACGTGGTTGACGGGGCTGTTGGTGGTGATCTGGATGGCGCGGTCGGGCACGCTCGTGCCCCGGAAGACCCACACGTCACCGGTCCGGGTGAGCTCCAGCGCCTCGTTCAGGGACATACTCGTGTCTGCCACAGGGATAGCCTAGGCACATGCGATGGTGGAAAGTCCTTGGAGTGGCCGCTTTCGTGGGCGTCGCGGCGACCGGCGCGGTGATCGCGCGCGCCGAGCGGCAGCGCCGCGCCTACACGCCCGAACAGGTCAGGGACCGGCTGCGCGCACGCGTCGCCGAGGCCGAGGCGGCCCAGGGCCCCGCCGTGTCCGCCCCGGCGGTCCCCGCGCCCGACGACGGCCCCGGGATGCCCGCCTGGCGCCAGTTGCTGCTCGGCGCCGTGAGCCGCCACCCCCGGGTCGACCGCGGCCCCGGCCACGAACCCGGCGCCGGCGCCCCCGACCGGGCCTGACGCCGCTCCGGCCTCCCCTCGGGGTGTTCCCCCGGCGCCCGGCCGGGAGCCGGGGGGCGGTGCCGTCCTTCCCGCGTTCGTCCGTCCCTCCCCGGGGGCGGTGCGACGCCGGACGGGACCCGGCCCGCGCCGTCCGCTCCCGGGTCCCCGGAGCCTCCCCCGCGCCCGGGGTCCTCTTCCGCCCGGAGTCCCCCCGCGGCTCCGCGCCCCGCCCGGTGGAAGGGGCCGCCACGTCCCGCCCGCCTCCCGCGCCACCGCCTTCCCCGCCGCCCCGCCGCCCCCTCGCGCCGTCCCGCCCGCCCGGAGCGCGCCCCTGCGCCGCCCCCGCCCGGCGCGGCGGCCGGTGTGTTCGGTCACGGACCGCGGACCGCCTCCGCGCGTCCGGCTGCGGCGTACCGCTGCCGCCGGGGCGGGGGCGGTCCGTCTCTCACGGCTCTGACCTGGGAGGACGCGGCGCGGGTGCTCCGCCGTGGGCCGACCGGGAGCGGTCGGCTGCGGGGCCGCCGTGCGCTCCCCCTTTGTTACCGGTGGGTGTTACCGACTGGTAAGTTCTCCCTGTCGCGACGACCGCGAGCCGGCCGGGAGAGGAAGCAGGGGGAGAGCAGTGCACGAGGGCGTCCTGTCCAGGCTCAGGCCGGTCCCCGACAGCCGGTTCCGGCTCTTCCTCCTCCACCACGCCGGCGGATCGCCCCTCGGCTACCGCCCCTGGGTGCGCCGCTTCCCGGACGACTGGGACGTGTGCCTGGTGGAGGCGCCCGGACGCGCCCACAGCGCCGACGCGGAGCCCTTCCGGGACGCCGGTGAGCTGGCGGAGTACCTCAACGCGCGCGTGGGCCACGAGCTGGACCGGCCCTTCGGGCTCTTCGGGCACAGCATGGGCGGGCTCGTCGCCTACGAGATGGCGGCGCGGCTGGCCGGCGGGGGGCACAGGCCCTCCTGGCTGGGGGTGTCGGCGTGGAGCCCCGCACCCGGCCCCGAACGCGAGCGGCCCCGGCACCTCCTGCCCTCCGACCGCCTGCGCGACGGCATCGCCGCCATGGGCGGGACCCCCGCCGCGGTCCTGGCCGACCCCGACCAGTGGCGGCTCGTGGAGCCCCTCGTCCGCGCCGACCTCGAACTGGTCGACACCTGGCGTCCGGAGCCCGGCGCGGAGAGGCTGCGCGTGCCGCTGTCGGTCTTCGGCGGCGAGGACGACCCCGGTATGCCGCCCCGCCGCCTCGACGCCTGGTCCGACCACGTCGACGGCCCGGTCGAACGGCACTCCCTGCCCGGCGGGCACTTCTACTTCGTCGGGAGCATCGACGACGTGACCGGGCGCATCACCAGGGACGTCCGAGCGGCCCTCGCCGCAGGGGTGTAGCCCCCGGCCCCGCCGCCCCGCCTCAGCCCCCGACGGCGATGACGTAGCCGGGCCCGTCGGCGCCGAGCACCACCCCTCCGTCCCCGGCCGTCCCGAGCCGGACGCCCCCGCCCGAGGCGGCGACCTCCGGCCGGGCGCCGTCCAGGTCGGCGGGCGCGGCCGCCACCGCCGTGTGCGGGCCGTCGGCCAGGTGCACCAGCACCACCTGCCCGGCGAGCGTCCTGACGAACGTCATGTGGTGCGGTCCCGCGTCCAGCCAGCGCAGGCCGCCGGTCCGCAGGGCGGGCAGCTCCCGCCGCAGCGCCAGCAGCCGGGTGTACGCGTCCAGGGTGCCCCGGTCCCACGCGCCGGGCCGGTGCCAGGGCATGGGCCTGCGGGCGTTCTCCCCGTCGTGCCCCTCCAGGCCGATCTCGTCCCCGGCGAAGAGGAACGGGGCTCCGGGCAGCGCCACCTGGGCCGCCACCCCGACCTCGTGCCGCAGCGGGTCGCCGCCCACCACCGTCCGGAACCGCGCGGAGTCGTGCGTGCTCAGCGCGTTGACGCTGTGCGTCAGCACCCGCCACGGCAGCCCCGCGTTCGCCGCGCGCATCGCCCGTACCGCGTCCTCGGCGCCGTTCCGGGGCAGCGGCGCCCGGGTCGTCAGGTACTTCACCTCCTCCGGCCCGGTGTTCAGCCAGCTCCACACCGGGCGGGTGAACCCCGCGTAGTTCATGACCCCGTGCCACCCGTCGTGGTGGGTGTCCGGCCCGGCGTCGTGGAAGTGCTCGGCCAGCAGCCACGACCCGTCGCCGCCGCGGGCGGCGTCCACCTCGCGCATCCGCGCGGCGATCTCCCCGGACACCTCCCGGTTCACGTCCTGGGCGCCGTGGCGCCCGGTCATGTTGGCCACGTCGATCCGCCAGCCGTCCACCGGGTCCTCCCCGGTCAGCCACCGCACCAGGACCGAGTCGTCGTCGCCGTAGACCCTGCGGCGCAGCTCCGCCGAGGCGTAGTCCAGTTTCGGCAGCGTGCGCACCCCGAGCCAGCCCACGTACTCGTCGGGGTGCTCCGTGAAGTAGTAGAACCCCGCCTCGACCGAGTCCGGGTCGGCTCGGGCCGTCCGGAACCACTCGTGGGAGTCCCCGGTGTGGTTCGTGGTCAGGTCGCCCATCACCCGCATGCCGCGCTCGTGGGCGGCCCGCACCAGCGCGCGCAGCGCCCGGTCGCCCCCCAGCAGCGGGTCCACCCCGGAGAACGTGGACGCGTTGTAGCGGTGCGTGGACCGCGCGGGGAACACGGGGGTGAGGTAGACGACCTCCACACCCAGTCGCGCCAGGTGGTCCAGGCGGCGGCGCACCCCGTCGAGGGTCCCGCCGAAGTACTCCAGGGACGCCGTCCGGCCGAGGCCCTCGGGCTCGTCGTCCCAGGACCGCGGCAGCGCCCAGTCGGGGTGCTCGGCAGGGGGGTCGGTGGAGTCGTCGTCCCGGGCGAACCGGTCCGGGAAGATCTGGTAGACGCTCGTGCCGGGGACCCACGCGGGGGGCGGCGGCCCGGCGATCAGCCGGAAGTCCCCCGCGTCGGTGACCTCGTGGCCGTGGGCCCCCTCCTGGTTGAGCCACGTGTACCGGGAGCCCCGGACGACGGCGAACCGGTACCCGGTCACCACCGGGCGCAGGGCGACCGACACCTCGAACCAGGCGGTGCCGCCGACCGTCCCGGCCTCCTCCGCCCGGACGAGCACGCCCTCGCCGTCCTCCACGACGCGGACGTACACCGCGTCCGCGCCCCCGGGGACGCGCACGCGCAGGACCGCGCGCCCGCCCTCGACGCGGACGTGGTCGGGGGACCCGTCGTGGTGGGGGTCTCCGGCGAACTTCATGGGGCGGCTCCGGTGCGCTCGTGTGCTGGGGCGCCCGCCGGCCGGCGGGCGCACGCGACCGGACCCCGCCACGGGGGCGGGGTCCGGAGCGCCAGTATCGCAACGGGGACCGGAGGGCGCGACCCGTCCCGTGCCCCTGCGCGCCGCGGGCCCGGGTCCCGGGCCGGTCAGCCCCCGGCGTTCACGGCCAACTCGTAGGCGATCTGGGGGATGAAGGAACCGGCGGGTCCGGCGCAGCCGTCGGCCTCGCCGGGCAGCTTCACCCACAGGAAGGCGTCGATGAGCGGGTTGCCGGTGTCGGTCGTGCTGGGCGTTCCCAGGGCGCGTCCGGCCGGGTCGCACCACTCGTCGCCGGGCGCCGGGCCGTTGCCGTTGCGGCTGGTGTCCACGACCGCCCCGAGCCCGTCCAGGCCGGTGGCGCCGATGATCGCCTCGGCGTACGCGACCTCGTCCGCGGTGGTGCGGTAGTTGGAGGTGTTGACGGCGATGCCGTCCGCGCTGTCGGCGACGTCCACGCCGTGCAGCAGTTCGGCGACCTCCGCGGGGGAGTGCCACGCGGAATTGCCGGAGTCGATGTACACGCGGGCCTCGGAGGACCCCTCCTTGAGGGTCCGCCCCGCGTACGCCAGCGAGTCCATGACCTCCGCCGGCGGCTGGCCCGGGCAGGAACCCATGAGGGAGAGGGCGTCGGGCTCCACGACGATCGTCGCGGGGCGGTCGTCGAGCCCGGCGGCGAACGCGTCGATCCAGGCCCTGTACGAGGCGTGGTCGGGCGCGCCGCCCCCGCTGTGGTTGCCGCAGTCGCGTCCGGGGACGTTGTAGACCACGATGATCGGCACGGCGCCGGCGTCCTGGGCGGCGCCGGTCAGGGCGGCCACCTCGGACTCGATGGCGCCGGGGTTGTACTGGGTGAACCAGGTCGCCTGGGCCACCCCGGCGATGCGCTCGCCGATGACGGAGGCGCGCGGGTCGCCCGGGTTGTCGGCGACCCAGTTCGCCGCTCCGGTGTCGGGGTTGACGTAGAAGGGCGCGTCCTGGGCGGCGGTCCGCGCCGCTTCGGCGCCGGACGCCGCCGCGGCCTCGACCGGCGCGGGGCCGGTGCCGGACAGCAGTGCGCCGAGGGCCAGGGCGCCGACGGCCCCCAGGGCCGCTGATCTGCGAATCATCGTGACTACTCCTCGTGCGAGCGGGGGGACAGGGGTAGTTGGGAGCGCTCCCAGTCGTGGCGCACCACGATAGGCAACAGTGAACTCCGTGTAAAGGGGTCGTGACGATCGGGTCCCGGTACCGCCCTTCGGGGCCGGCGGGTCGCCCCGCGGGCGCGCCCGCGCAGGGGATGCAGACTCTCCCTTTGCCCCCCTGTCGTGGTCGTTGGTCCCGGGTTACGGTTGTGGTATGAGCCTTGAGCTGCCAACCGACCGACTCCTCATCCGGGAGTGGGAGCTGGGCGACGCCGAGGAGGCCCTGAAGATCTACGGGGCCGACGAGGTCGCGCACTGGCTGACGCCGGAGTGGCATCCGGTGAACGAGACCGACGCGATGCGCTCGGTTCTGCACGCCTGGATCGAGGCCGGACCCAACCTCATGCCGCCCGCGGGCCGCTGGGCGATCGTCCGGCGGCAGGACGGACAACTGGTGGGAGGGCTGTCGCTCAAGCTGCTCCCGCCCTTCGAGGAGGACTTCGAGCTGAGCTGGGCGCTGCGTCCGGACGTGTGGGGCCGCGGCTACGCCACGGAGGCGAGCCGGGCCATCATCGCCTGGGCGTTCCAGCAGGGCATCGAGGAGGTGTTCGCCGTCGCGCGTCCCCGCAACGAACGGGCCATCGCCGTGGCCCGACGCCTGGGCATGGAGTGGGTCGGCGAGACCGAGAAGTACTACGACATGCGCCTCCAGGTCTTCCGCCTGCGTCCCGGCTGACGGAGGGGACCGCGTGCGGCCGACCGGCTCCGCCGGAGGGCCGCACTCCCGCGGCCTCCCACGCCGTCCGGGACGCCGGGGTCAGGAGCCCAGGAGCAGGTCGATCCGCTCGGTCTCCTCCTCCGACAGGCGCACCGCCGCGGCCGCCGTGTTCTCCTCCAGGTGCGCCACCCGTGACGTGCCCGGGATCGGCAGCATCGCCGGCGAGCGGTGCAGCAGCCACGCCAGGGCCAGCTGGACCGGGGTGACGCCGTGCTCGGCGGCGACCGCCGCCAGGGGCGACTCCGCGCCGGCCAGCTCGCCGCGCCCCACCGGGGCCCACGGCAGGAACGCGATCGCGTCCTTCTCGCACTGCTCCAGGACGTCCTCCGACTGCCGGAAGGACGGCGCGTACTGGTTCTGCACCGATGCCACCGGGGTGATCGCGCGGGCGGCCGAGAGCTCGTCGACCGTCACCTCGCTCAGGCCGATGTGCCGGATCTTGCCCTCCTCGCGCAGCTCGACCAGCGCACCGAGCTGGTCGGCGAGCGGCACCCCGGGGTCGATCCGGTGGAGCTGGAGCAGGTCGATCCGCTCCAGGCCCAGGTTGCGCAGGCTCAGCTCCACCTGCTGCTTGAGGTACTCGGGCCGCCCCAGCACGTGCCACCGGCCGGGGCCGGTGCGCGCGAACCCCGCCTTGGTGCCGATGACCAGGTCGTCGGGGTAGGGGCGCAGGGCGTCCCGGATCAGCTGCTCGCTGATCTGGGGGCCGTAGGAGTCGGCCGTGTCGATGAAGGTGACGCCGAGCTCGACCGCGCGCCGCAGGACGGCCAGCGCCTCGTCGCGGTCGCGGGGCGGCCCCCACACCCCCTCGCCGACGATCCGCATCGCACCGAAGCCCAGCCGGTGGACGGGGAGGTCGCCGCCGAGGGCGAAGGTCCCCGACCGCTCTGCGATGTCTGGTGTGGCGTGCACGTCGGTCACGGTGTCCCTTCCGGGCGGCGCTGGGGCCGCGGTCGCGTCCTGGCCCGAAGGCCTGCCGTGGCGCGGTCGCGGCGTGCCCGGACGCGCGCCCCCGGCGGTGTCGCGGGCAGGATTTCAGGCGGAGGGGAGTGCCGCAAGGTGCCACGGTGGCGGAAAAGCACCCGTGGCGCCGGAGAGGGCCGGGGCGGTGCCGGGGACCCGCGCCGGCCGGACCGGGGGAGCCGTCAGCGCTCGGACCGGCCCCCGGAGGGGACCGCACGCGCCTGGACGATGCGGACGACCGGGACCAGCGTCACCCTCCGTTCGCCGCAGGCGCAGCGCTGGTAGCTGACGACGCCCTCGCTGGTGGTGTGGTCGGACTCGGTGGACCAGAGGTGTTCGTGCCGTGTACCCATGGCCCCCAGTCTGATGTAATGGCATTATGCATCTCAACCCTTACGGCCAGGGGCCGCTGTCGCTCGCGGTGGACCTGGTCAACCGCCCGCCGACGGACGCGGAGGATCTGGAGCGGCGCTGCGCCGAGGTGGGGTTCGTCCTCGCGCGGGCGGTCGGCGAGGACGACGTCGAGGCCGTCCGGGAGTTCCTGGGCCTGTGGGAGGGGGTGGTCGACAGCTCCGACCGCCCGACCCGCGCCGCGCGCCTGAACGCCCTGCTCGCGGAGTACTCCTCCGCTCCGCGCCTGACCGACCACGCCGGCACCGGATGGCACCTGCACTACCGGCCCGACGTGCTGCCCGCCCACCGCCAGGTGGCGGCGCTGGTCTCGGTCGGCACCGCCCTGCACCTGACCGGCCGGGGCATGGACCGCCTCGGCCGGTGTGCGGCCCGGGGCTGCGCACGCGTCTACGCCGACGTCTCCCGCAACGGGCGCCAGCGGTACTGCTCGCCCGCCTGCGGCAACAGGGACGCCGTCCGCCGCCACCGGGCCCGCGCCGGAGACCGCGAAGGCGCGCTGTAGGGCGGAGGGGGCGCGGCGCGGAGGCAGCCGGGCCTCACCCCGTCGCGCCTCCCGCCCCCGCTCCGGGGGAGGCCGCGCGGCGCGGCCTCAGCGGCCGGAGCCGCGGCGCGACACCGAGGCGAGGTCGGACCCGATGCGCGAGGCCGTCTCCAGCAGGGCGGGCAGCAGGTCGCGGCGCACGTCCTCGATCGAGGTGCGGCCGGCGTGCGCCGACACGTTCGCGGCCGCGACCACCCGCCCCTCCGCGTCGCGCACGGGGGCGGCCAGCGAGCGCAGCCCCTCCTCGAGCTCCTGGTCCACGATCGCGTACCCCTGCTCGCGCACCCGCCGCAGCTCGGCGCGCAGCTCGTCCGGGTCGGTGACCGTGAACCGGGTCAGGGGCCGGAGCTCCACGCGGTCCAGGTAGGCCTCCAGGTCGCGCTCGTCGCGCCCGGCCAGCAGCACCCGCCCCATCGAGGTGGCCGACGCGGGGAACCGCGTGCCCACGGTGATGGCGACCGCCATGATCCGGGAGGTCGCCACACGCGCCACGTACAGCACGTCGTCGCCCTCCAGCACCGACACGGAGGCGGATTCGTGCACCCGGGCCGACAGGTCCTCCAGGTGCGGCTGGGACACGTCCGGCAGGCCGGCCGAGGCCACGTAGGCGTAGCCGAGGTCGAGCACGCGGGGGGTGAGGGAGAACAGGCGTCCGTCGGTGCGCACGTACCCCAGGTCGACCAGGGTCAGCAGGAAGCGGCGGGCGGCGGCGCGGGTCAGGTCGGTCTCCCGCGCGACCTCGCTGAGGGTCATCGACGGCCGCTCCGCGGAGAAGGCGCGGACGACCGTCAGGCCGCGTTCCAGGGACTGCACGAAGTGGGCGCCGCGGGCCGGTTCTTCTTCGTCGGACATGTGGTCTTCCTGGTTCGTGTGCGGACCTCGGGAGGGGTGTCCCCGGAAATGTTCTCATACCGAACAGGTCGGGCCGTCCGTGCCGTTGCCTTGACCCTGTCAGGGATCGGCGCTACCTTCGTACCCAAGGTGTTCGCTGTGAGAACATCCATTCGCTATACGAACGGGAGGTTCTCCATGATCGTGCCCCTGGACGAGGCGGTACGCGATCTCGTCCACGACGGCGACACCGTCGCCCTGGAGGGGTTCACCCATCTCATCCCCGTGGCGGCGGGGCACGAGATCATCCGCCAGGGCCTGCGCGACCTGACCCTGGTCCGCATGACCCCGGACATCGTCTACGACCAGCTCATCGGCGCCGGGTGCGCGCGCAAGCTCGTCTTCTCCTGGGGCGGCAACCCCGGCGTGGGCTCGCTGCACCGCTTCCGCGACGCCGTCGCCCACGGCTGGCCCGTTCCGCTGGAGATCGAGGAGCACAGCCACGCCGGCATGGCCAACCGCTACGTCGCGGGCGCCTCCGGGCTGCCCTTCGCCATCCTGCGCGGCTACACCGGTACCGACCTGATCGGGAACAACCCCAACATCAGGGCCGTCACCTGCCCCTTCAGCGGGCAGGAGCTGGCCGCCGTGCCCGCGATCAACCCCGACGTCACGGTCGTGCACGCCCAGCGCGCCGACCGCGACGGCAACGTGCAGCTGTGGGGCATCACCGGGGTCCAGAAGGAGGCCGCCCTGGCGGCCGAGCGGGTCCTGGTCACCGTGGAGGAGGTCGTCGACGCGCTCGACCCCGTCCCGGGCGAGGTCGTCCTGCCCGCCCGGGTCCTCGACCGGGTCAGCGTCGCCGCGGGCGGCGCCGCGCCCTCCTACGCCCACGGCTACTACGAGCGCGACAACGAGGCCTACCGCGCCTGGGACGCGATCGGCCGCGACCGCGGGGCGTTCACCGCCTGGCTCGCCGAACTCACCGCGGCCGCGCCGCCCCCCGCCGGCCCGGCCGCGCCCGAGCCCGCCGGGAGGGGCCTGTGACCACCGCGGCCTGGACCTCCGACGAGATCATGACCGTCACCGCGTCCCGCTCGCTGCGCGACGGCATGTCGTGCTTCGTCGGGATCGGCCTGCCCAGCACCGCCGCCAACCTGGCCCGCCGCACACACGCCCCCGGCCTGTGGATGGTCTACGAGTCCGGGACCCTGGGCGCGGTCCCCGACCGCCTGCCGCTGTCCATCGGCGACGGGATCCTCGCCGACACCGCCGACACGGTGGTGCCGGTCCCGGAGGTCTTCAACTACTGGCTCCAGGCCGGGAGGATCGACGTCGGCTTCCTCGGCGCCGCCCAGCTCGACCGGTACGCCAACATCAACACGACCGTCATCGGCGACTACGCCGACCCGAGGGTGCGCCTGCCGGGGGCGGGCGGGGCGCCCGAGATCGCCGCGTCCTGCCGCGAGGTGGTCGTGATCATGCGGCACAGCCGGCGGGCCCTCGTGGAGAAGGTGGACTTCGTGACCTCGGTCGGCCACGGCTCCGGTCCCGGCGACCGCGAGCGGCTCGGCCTGCGCGGCGCCGGCCCGGTGCGGGTGATCACCGACCTCGGCGTCCTCGAACCCGATCCCGTGACGCGCGAGCTCGTCCTGACCGGCGTGCACCCGGGCGTGGCGGCGGACCAGGTCCGGGAGGCGACCGGATGGGACCTCGCGGTGGCCGAGGGCCTGGCGGTCACCCCCGAGCCCACCGGTGCCGAGCTCTCGGTGCTGCGCGCCCTGACCGGGGCCGCCTGAGGGGCGGCGGAGGCGCCGCCCTACAGTTACCTAACAGTGTTAGGTTCCATCTCGCCCGCGGCCGCGCCCGATCCGGCCGCACCACCCCCCAGGAGGTCCGCGGTGACCGACGTATACGTGCTCGACGCCGTCCGCACACCCTTCGGCAAGTACGGCGGCGCCCTCTCCGGCGTACGCCCCGACGACCTGGCCGCCCACGTCGTCGGCTCGCTCGTGCGGCGCGCGCCCGGCCTCGACCCCGCCGACGTCGACGAGGTCGTCCTGGGCAACGCCAACGGCGCCGGCGAGGAGAACCGCAACGTCGCCCGCATGGCGTCCCTCCTGGCAGGGCTGCCCACCTCCGTCCCCGGGGTCACCGTCAACCGCCTCTGCGGTTCCGGCATGGAGGCCGCCGTCCAGGCCTCCCGCGCCATCCAGACCGGGGACGCCTCCCTCGTCGTGGCCGGGGGAGTGGAGTCCATGAGCCGCGCCCCCTGGGTCCTGCCCAAACCCTCCAAGGGCCACCCCGCCGGCGACGCCACCCTGCACTCCACCACCCTGGGCTGGCGCATGGTCAACCCGCGCATGCCCGGGAGGTGGACCGTCTCCCTCGGGGAGGCCACCGAGGGGCTGGCCGAACAGCACGGCGTCACCAGGGAGGACCAGGACGCCTTCGCCCTCGCCAGTCACGCCAAGGCGGCCCGGGCCTGGGCGGACGGGGTCTTCGACGGAGAGGTCGTCCAGGTCGGGGACGCGCGCCTGGACCGTGACGAGTGCATCCGCGAGGGCTCCCCCGACAAGCTCGCCGGACTCCGGCCCGCCTTCCGCGCCGAGGGCACCATCACCGCCGGGAACGCCTCCCCCCTCAACGACGGGGCCGCGGCCCTGCTGCTCGGCGACCGCGCCGCCGCCGACGCCGCCGGCCTGGAACCCCTCGCCCGCATCGCCGGGCGCGGCGCAGCCGGGGTCGACCCCGACGTGTTCGGCATCGGCCCGGTCCGCGCGGCCGAGACCGCCCTCGACCGCGCCGGGATCGGCTGGGGGGACCTGGCCGCCGTCGAGCTCAACGAGGCCTTCGCCGCCCAGTCCCTGGCCTGTGTCCGCAGCTGGAAGGGCCTGGACCCCGACATCGTCAACCCCAACGGCGGCGCCATCGCCATCGGCCACCCGCTGGGAGCCTCCGGCGCCCGTATCCTCGGCTCACTCGCCCACGAGCTGCGCAGGCGCGGCGGGGGATGGGGGCTGGCGGCGCTGTGCATCGGCGTCGGACAGGGCCTCGCCGTCGTCCTGCACGCCGAGTAGGCCGCCACCGCACCACGGGCCCCGGTACGGCGCACCCCGCCGCCGGGGCCGCCCCGCACACCGCGGACCGCAGGGATCCGGAGCCGCACGAACGAAGGGACGCCCCCCATGCCCACCGCACCCGACGCGCCGTCCGGGCTGTCCGTCCCCGGCTACGTCCGGGACCACGACACCCACCCCCCGCTGGACCACCCCGGCTACCGGAGCACGGCGCTGCGCCACCCCCGGCGCCCGCTCACCCTGCTCCCGCACACGCTCACCGAGATCACCGCGCCCGTCCTGGGCGAGGACCGCGTCGGCGAGCACGACCACGACCTGACCCGCGGGCACGACGGGGAGCCCCAGGGGCAGCGCATCATTGTGCACGGGCAGGTGCGCGACAGCGGCGGAGCGGCCGTGCCCCACACCCTGGTGGAGGTCTGGCAGGCCAACGCCGCGGGACGCTACCGCCACACCGGCGACACCTGGCCCGCCCCCCTCGACCCCCACTTCACCGGGGTCGGCCGCGCCATGACCGACGCCGGGGGCCGCTACCGGTTCGTCACCGTCCGGCCCGGCGCCTACCCGTGGCGCAACCACCGCAACGCGTGGCGGCCCGCCCACATCCACTTCTCCCTCTTCGGCCGGGCCTTCACGCAGCGACTCGTCACCCAGATGTACTTCCCCGACGACCCCCTGTTCTTCCAGGACCCGATGTGGAACTCCGTACCCGACCCCCGGGCCCGCGAGCGCATGCTCGCCCGGTACGACCACGACGCCACCCGGCCGGAGTGGGCCCTGGCCTACCGCTGGGACATCGTGCTGCGCGGACGCGAGCAGACCCCGTTCGAGTCCGACGAGGAGATCCTGGAGGACGACGAGTGAGCGCCCACCCCACCACCCCCGCCCAGACGGTCGGCCCCTACCTCCACATCGGCCTGCCCTGGCCGGACGGCCCCTACGCCGTCGCCGAGGGCGCCCCGGGCGCGGTGTGGATCCGCGGAACCGTCTACGACGGGGCCGGGGAGCCCGTCACCGACGCCCTCGTGGAGACCTGGCAGGCCGACCCCCAGGGCCGGTTCGACCACCCGGACGACCCGCGCGGGGCACGGTCCCACCCCGGCTTCCGCGCCTTCGGGCGCTGCCCCACCGGCGCCGACGGCGGCTACGGCATCCTCACCCTCAAACCCGGGGCCGTCCCCGGCCCCCACGGGGACCAGGCCCCCCACATCGACGTGTCCCTGTTCGCGCGCGGCATGCTGCACAGGGTCGTCACCCGCCTGTACTTTCCGGAGGAGGAGGCCGCCAACGCCGCCGACCCGGTGCTGAACAGCATCGGCGACCCGGCCGCGCGCGCCACCCTCGTCGCGGGGGCGGCGCCGGACGGCTACCGTTTCGACATCCGCATCCAGGGGGACGGCGAGACCGTCTTCTTCGACGTCTAGCGAGGAACCCCCATGACCGGCCTGTTCGACGGTGTCCTCGACCGCGGTCCCGTGGCCGGGGCCACCGACGACACCGCCTGGCTCCAGGCGCTCCTCGACGTGGAGGCGGCCCTCGCGCACGCCCTCGCCGACACCGGGCGCCTCGCACGGGACCGGGCGCGGAGCATCGCCGCCGCCTGCGCCGCCGACCGCTACGACCCGGCCGCCCTGGGGCGCGCCGCCGCGGGCGGCGGCAACCCCGTCATCCCCCTGGTCGAGGAGCTCACCGGCCGCGTCCGCGCCCTCGACCCCGCCGCCGCCCGCCACGTGCACCGGGGCGCCACCAGCCAGGACGTCCTGGACACCGCGGCCATGCTGGTCGCCCGGCGCGCGGGCGGAGCGCTCCTGGCCGACCTGCGCGGACTCGCCGACGAGCTGCGCGACCTCGCCGCCGCGCACCGCGACACGCCCATGGCCGGACGCACCCTGCTCCAGCAGGCCCTGCCCACGACCTTCGGGGCGGTCGCCGCCGGATGGGCCAACGGCCTGGCCGAGGCCGCCGACCAGCTCGACCGCGTGCTCACCGGCCGCCTGGCCGTCCAGCTCGGCGGCGCCGTCGGCACCCTGGCCTCCCTGGGAGAGGACGGCCCCGAGGTGACCGCGGCCCTGGCCGCGCGCCTGGACCTGGCCGACCCCGTCCTGCCCTGGCACACCGAGCGGGGCCGGATCGCCGAACTCGCCGCGGCCCTGGGCCGGGTCTGCGGCGCCGCGGGGACCGCGGCCCAGGACGTCGTCCTGCTCGCCCAGACCGAGGTGGGCGAACTGGTCGAGGACGGGGGGCCCGGCGTCGGAGGGTCCTCCACCCTCCCGCACAAGCGCAACCCCGTCGCCGCCGTCAGCGCGCTGGCCTGCGCCCGCCAGGCCCCGGGACTCGTCGCCACCCTCCTCGCCGCCCAGATCCAGGAGCACCAGCGCGCCGCGGGCGGCTGGCACGCGGAGTGGCTGCCCCTCAACGACCTGTTCCGCCGTACCGGCGGGGCCGTGGCCTGGCTGCGGACCAGCGTCTCCCGGCTGGGGGCGGACCCCGGGCGGATGCGCGCCAACCTCGGCCTCACAGGGGGCCTGGCGCTCTCCGAACGGGTCACCACCGACCTGGCCCCCGAACTCGGCCGGTCGGAGGCCCACCGCCTCGTCGCCGACGCCTGCCGCGAGTCGGCGGCCTCCGGCGGGGACCTGGCCGACGTCCTCACCGCGCGCCTCGACGGGGTCCGCACCCGGGAGCGCGTCCTCGCACTCCTGGACCCCTCCGGCTACCTGGGGGCGGCGGCGGTGTTCACCGACCGGGTCACCGGGGGGAGGACGGGCCGCGGAGCCGCCACGGCCACGGGGCCCGGCCCGGGGCCGGACGCGGGCGGGTGCCCCGGGGACCCGTGTGTCTCCGGGACCCCCGGGACGGGTACGGGGACCGGTGGGCCGGAGGAGCACGCGGCGCCGGACCCCGGCGGCGCACCGCGGGCGCACGGGCGCGCGGAGGCACCCGGCCACGACCCGCGGTCGGGGCCCGAGGACACGGATCGTGAGAACAACGGAGGACGCATCCATGAGCGTTGACCTGCACCACGTCGAGAACGGACCGGCCGACGCGCCGCCGCTGCTGCTCGGGGGGTCCCTCGGCGCCACCGTGGACATGTGGGAGCCGCAGGTCGAGGCGCTGTCCACGGTCTTCAGGGTGATCCGCTTCGACCACCGGGGCCACGGCCGCTCACCCGTCCCCGACGGCCCGTACACGATGGCGGACCTGGGCGGGGACGTCGTCGCCCTCATGGACCGGCTGGGCATCGGCAGCGCCCACTACGCCGGACTGTCCATCGGCGGCATGGTCGGGCAGTGGCTGGCGGTCCACCGCCCCGAGCGGATCGACCGCCTCGCCCTGCTCGCGACCTCCCCCTGGATGGGACCGGCCCGGAACTGGCGCGACCGGGCCGCCCTGGTGCGCGCCGAGGGCACCGGGGCCGTGGCCGGCTCCGTGGTGGAGCGCTGGTTCACCCCCGGCTTCCTCGACGCCCACCCCCGCGACGCCGCCCGGCTGCGCGACCAGATCGCCGCCACCCCCGCCGAGGGGTACGCGGGCTGCTGCGGCGCGATCGAGACCTACGACCTGCGCGACGAGCTCCACCGCGTCACCGCCCCGACGCTGGTCGTCGCGGGCGCCGACGACCCCTCCACCCCGCCCGCGGGCAACGCCGAACTCATCGCCGAGCGCGTCCCGCACGCCCGCCTGGCGGTGCTGGACGACGCCGCGCACCTGCTGTCCTGGCAGCAGGCGACCAGGGTGAACACCCTCCTCACCCAGCACTTCGCGTCCGCCGACCGCCGCGCGGCCGGGACGCGGGTGCGCCGGAGCGTGCTGGGCGAGGCGCACGTCGACCGGGCCGACGCGCGCACGACCGGCTTCACCGAGCCCTTCCAGGACCTGATCACCCGCTACGCGTGGGGCGAGGTCTGGACCCGCCCCGGGCTGGACCGCCGCACCCGCAGCTGCATGGTGCTGACCGCCCTCGTCGCCCACGGCCACTGGGAGGAGGTCGCCATGCACGTCCGCGCCGCGCTGCGCAACGGGCTGACCCCCGACGAGATCGGCGAGGTGTTCCTCCAGGCGGCGGTCTACTGCGGCGTGCCCGCCGCGAACCGGGCCTTCGCCATCGCCCAGGAGGTCCTGGCCGAGGACGCCTGAGCGCTGCCCGCCCGCAGGGGCCGCGCCCCGTACACCGCCCCGCGTCGCGGCCCCTGCGGGCCGCGACGCGGGGCGCGGACACGGGTCAGCGCTTGAACGCCACCCCCGACAGCTCCCACAGCTTCACGCCGGGGTCCTCGGGACGGAACCGGGGGGGCACGTCGGGGTGGCGCCAGGAGGCGCAGTCCACGGCCCTGGGGCCGCCGTCCTCGCGCCCGTCGGTCCACGGGCTGGCCAGTTCGAGGCCCTGGAAGACCGCCGAGGCCTCCTCCGGGCTGCGCACGCGCCCCCACGGCGTGCCGAAGGAGAGGATCTTGTCGGTCATCCACGCGCCCGAGGCGGGGTCGTCGGAGACGATGTGGGAGAAGATGACGCAGGACCCGGGGGCCAGCCGCTCCATCAGCCTGTGCACCATCCCGAACGGGTCGTCGTGGTCCGGCAGGCAGTGCAGGAGGGACACCAGCATCACGCACACCGGCAGTTCGGTGTCGATCAGCCGCCGGGTCTCGGGGGCGTCCAGGACCCGGTCCGTGTCCCTGATGTCCGAGAGCAGGAACGCCGTCTCCGCGCTGTCGTTGATCAGCGCCCGGCCGTGCGCGAGCACGATCGGGTCGTGGTCGACGTAGACCACCCGGGCGTGGGGGTTGGCGCGCTGCGCCACGTGGTGGGTGTTGTTGGCGGTGGGGAGCCCCGCTCCCAGGTCGAGGAACTGCTCCACGCCCCGGGCCGCCACGTACTCGACGGCCCTGGAGAGGTAGGCGCGGTTGTCGTTCGCGAAGGAGACGAGTTCGGGAGTGCCCGCGGCGAGCACTTCGCAGGCCTTCCGGTCCGCCTCGAAGTTGTCCTTGCCGCCCAGCAGGTAGTCGTACATGCGCGCGATGCTGGGGGTTTCCATGTCGATGTCGGGGGGGAAGCGATCGGCCATCAGATGTCTGGGGCTGTACCCGGTCCGCGGACCGGGCAGAGGGGGCCCCTGCCTCCTTCTTCGTCGTGTTCGCGTACCGGTCGGCCCGCCGGTGCGGGCCGACGCGGCGGTGGCGGGTCCCCGGCACGGGGGCGCCGTCGTGGAGCGCGGGGCTCCTGGGGCGGAGCCGCCGGTGCTCGGGGAGGGGTGCGCCGGACCGGGAGCGGCGAGGGGATGCCGCCGGACGGCTTCCGGGGTGTCGCCGCTCCGGCCGGTGTGCGGGACGGGGCCGCTCCGGGGTGCGGAGGCGGGGGCCCGGCCCGGCGGCGCGGAGGGCGCGCGGGGGTCCCGGGGTGCGGAGGCGAGTGGGGACCGGAGCCGGGAGAGCGGTCCGGGACGGAACGTCGGCCCGGAGCGGACCAGGGCCGCCATCGGTCACCCCCTCGCTCTGCCCGCGCGCGTGCGCGCCGATCGCCGGTCTGTGCGCGGCCCCGGACCCCTCGGCGCGAGGGGCCGCCCTGCGGCGGGGAGGCCGTGCAGCGATCTTCAGGCGAATCGTAGCCGCGTTCGTCCGCGCCCACCGGCGTTTTCCGTAGAAAGGCGGAGAGCGCGCACCGGGTCGCCGCGCCTCACGCCACGGGACGGCCGAACCCGGGCAGCTCGTCCGCCACGAGCCCCGGGGCGGAGGCCCTGACGCGCTCGCCCGCACCGCCCGGAGGGGTCGGCGGGGCCGGGAGCGCGGGCGCCGACCAGAACACGGCGGCCGAGGTCGCCGCGGCGTCCGGCGGGACCGGGGAGGAGGGCCCTCCGGTCCCGCCGCGGCCCTCCTCCGGCGCTTCCGCGCCGCCGCCGGACACGGCCCCCTCCGGCGCCGGAGGCCCCTGCGCGGCGGCGGGGGAGAGCGCCCTGACCCGGGCCACCAGGGCGCGGCGGTCGAGCCCCAGCCACCGGGTCAGCGCGAACGGGTCCCGGTCGGCCTCCGCGCCCAGGGCCGCCGCGACCGCCTCCAGGTGGGCGCACCTGGACTCCCAGCCCTCGCACGAGCACGTCGCCACCAGCGCGTCCCAGCCCCGGGGGACCAGGCCCCACCCCAGCAGGGCGAACACGCGGTCCGCCGCCACGGGCAGCTCCTCCGCCAGGATCCTGGCCCGGAACACCGGCTGGGAGGCCAGCGCGGCGCACACGCGCTCCCGCTCCGGCTCGGGCGGCACCGGGCGGATCAGGCTCACCTCGTGCACGCTCCCGCGGCCGCCTCCGGCGCGCACCCGCGCCGCGACCTCCCCGGGGCGCACCGACAACCGCTCCACCGCCGGGGCGGCCCCGGCCGGCGCCCCCAGCGCCTCCGACAACAGCTCCGACCAGCCGCTCATCCGGCCACCGCCTCCGGGGACAGCCGGACCACCTCGCGCAGGTCCTCCACCGACAGGGACGCCAGCCACTGCTCACCGGTCGCGACCGCGCTGTCCGCGAGCGCGCTCTTGCGCCCGATCATCTCGTCCACCCGCTCCTCGACCGTTCCCACGCACACCATCTTGCGCACCTGCACGTCACGGCGCTGCCCGATGCGGAACGCCCGGTCGGTGGCCTGGTTCTCGACGGCGGGGTTCCACCAGCGGTCCACGTGCACCACGTGGTTGGCCGCCGTGAGGTTCAGCCCCGTCCCGGCCGCCTTGAGCGAGAGCAGGAACACCGCGGGCCCCTCCATGGACTGGAAGCGCCGGGTCATCTCCTCCCGCTCGGCGCGCGGTGTGCCGCCGTGCAGCCACAGGACCGGCACCCCCAGGCGCGAGCGCAGGTAGGGCTCCAGCCGGTCGCCGAACCGCGCGTACTGGGTGAAGCAGAGCGCCTTGTCGCCCTCGGCCGCCGCCTCGCCCAGGATCGACTCCAGGCGGTCGAGCTTGCCGGAGCGGCCCGCCAGGGCCGAACCGTCCCCGAGGAACTGGGCCGGGTGGTTGCAGATCTGCTTGAGCCGCGACATGGTCGCCAGGACCAGGCCCCTGCGCTCCTTCTCCGTGGCCTCCGCCATCCGCTCGGCCATCTCGTCGACCACGGCCTTGTACAGCGAGGCCTGCTCCGGGGTGAGCGTGCACCAGGTGCGCATCTCCATCTTCTCGGGCAGGTCGGCGATGATCGACCGGTCGGTCTTGAGGCGGCGCAGCACGAACGGACCGGTCATCCGGCGCACCAGGCCGGTGTCGGGCCCGTCCTCGCCCGTGACGGCCCGCTCGAACGCGGCGGCCGAGCCCAGCAGGCCGGGGTTGGCGAAGTCCATGACCGACCACAGCTCGCCGAGGTTGTTCTCCACCGGTGTGCCGGTGAGCGCCACACGCGTGGCCGCGGGCAGGGAGCGCACCGCCGCGGCCTGGCGGGTCCCGTGGTTCTTGAGCGCCTGGGCCTCGTCGCACACGATCCGGTGCCAGGGCATGCCGGACAGCTCCTCCGCGTCCCGGGTGACCACGCCGTAGGTGGTCACCACCAGGTCGCAGCCGCCCACCAGGCGGGCGAGCGCGTTGCCGGACGGCCGGTCGGGACCGTGGTGGACGTGCACCCGCAGGTCGGGCGCGAACCTCTCCGCCTCCCGCCTCCAGTTGCCCACCAGCGACACCGGGCACACCAGCAGGGTGGGGCCGGGAGCGGGGTCGCGGAGGCGCTCGTCGGCGAGCAGCGCCAGCAGCTGCACGGTCTTGCCCAGGCCCATGTCGTCGGCCAGGACCGCGCCCAGCCCGAGCTCGCCCAGGAAGCGCAGCCAGGCCGCGCCCCGGTCCTGGTAGGGGCGCAGCACGGCCCGGAAGCCGGCCGGGGCGCCCATGGGGCGGGGCTCCGCCTCGGCCCCGCCGTCCAGCAGGGCGCCCAGGGGCCCGTCCGCGACCACGTCGCCCACGGGCAGGGGCGCGGTCCCCGCCACCCCGAGGGCCGTGCGCAGCGCCTCGTCGGTGCGCATGCGGTGGCCGCCGCGGCGGGTGACCAGGTCCAGGGCGGCGGAGACCCTCTCGGGGTCCATCTCCATCCACCGGCCGCGCACGCGCACCAGGGAGCGCTTGAGACGGGCCAGCTCCCCGAGTTCGGCCAGCTCCTCCCCGGTCAGGGGCTCGGCGTCGCCCCCGTCGGACCCCGTTCCGCGCAGGAGCGCCTCGAAGGACACGGAGACCAGGTCGGAGGGGCCCACCCCGCCCCCGCCGCGGCGCCGCGGCGGCCCGGCCTCCTCCACCTTCACGCGCAGGCCGATCCCCCGGTGGCCGCTCCACCCGGGCAGGACCACCGCGAACCCGGCGGCCGTCAGGCGGGGCGCGGCCGAGGACACGAACTCCTGCGCGTCCTCGGTGGTGAGCATCAGGCGGGAGGGGGCCAGGTCGCGCAGCGCGCGCCGCAGACGGGGGTAGTGGCGGGCGGCGCGGGCGAGGTCGGCGAGGGCGGTGGCGCCCACGTCGGCGGGGAGCCGGTCGGCGCCCTCGCCCAGCCAGACCTGTTCCAGGGGCAGGCGCAGCCCGGGGTCGGAGACCGAGCGGACCCAGAACTCGACCGTCCAGGGGCCGCCCCGCTCGGGTTCGCGCAGGACGAGGAGGAGGGTGGCGCGCCCCGCGCCGCGCAGCCGGGAGCGCCAGTCACGGAGGGGGCCGCGCAGGCGGTCGGCGGTCCCGGCGTCCACGGTGTCCCGCGTTTCGGTGAGGGCGGCGGCGAGGCGCTGCCCGGGGGTGGCCGTGCCGTCGTCCGGCCCGGTGGCGCGGCGGGGCCGGGCGGCCAGCCGCCGGGCGACGGCGTCCGTGAGGAGTTCGAGGGGGGCGAGCACGCAGGAGCGGGCGGCGCGGTCCGGGGGCTCGCCGGGCATGTGGGCGCGGGCCGAGGGCGGGAGGGCGGCCGTGAGGGCGGCCAGGTGCTCCTCCGCCCAGTCCACGGGCGCGGGGCGCCACCGCGCCCGTGGCGGGCTCCCGACCAGGTCGGGAAGGACGCAGCCCGTGGCGACGAGCTGCTCGGCGAACTCCCGGACGGCCGCCAGGTGGCGGAGGGAGGGGCCGGTCGGCACCGGGGGGGCGGCGGCCAGGAAGGCCTCGGCCCCGGCGGGCGTCAGGCGGAGCGCGGGCACCCGCCAGGGGTGCAGGGCCGCGGGCTCCCCGTCGGCGGACGTGGAGGGGGAGGGGGCGCGGGTGTCGCCGGGGAGGGTGAGGGCGAGGTCCAGCGGCGGGGCCGCCCCGGCGCCGGGCAGGGTGCGCAGCTCGGCGGTTCCCGCGGCGAACGGGTGCGGGCGCGGTGACCCGCTCCCCGTCCCCCCGCGGCCCTCGCGGGACGGGGCGTCCGTCTCCGCCCAGACCGCCAGCGCGTCCCCGACCCACACGCCGTGCACGACCCGCACAGCACCTCCCGCGTTCCCCCGTTGCCCGTCGGCCCAGTATCCCCGTGACCACCGACAGCCGGGGCACGGGGGACGCGGAGCGGGCCGGGGGAGGCGCGGGCGCGGACGCTTCGTCGGGGCCCCGGCGCGTCAGCCGCCTCCGTCGCCCGCACCGCCGCCGTCGCCGCCGGATCCGGACGGCCCCGCCGCGTCCTCCCCCGACCGCGGGGAGGCGCTCGCCAGGGACACGACCAGCGCGACGAGCATGGCGAGGACCAGCAGGTACACGGCTGTGCTCGCCACGGTCACAGCCTCGCCGCGCGGAGGAAGACCGCCCATTCCCGGCGCGGGAGGTCCAGGCGCCCCCGGCGGGGGTGCCGGGAGTCGCGGAGAGCGGCGCCGGCGGGAGGGCCCGCGGCCGTCGCGCGAGTGCCGTCCGCGGGGGGCGGCGTGCGCAAGGCCACCTCCACGCATTCCCCCCGTTCGAGGGAGTGGCTGGACTTGAAGAATGCGAGGTCGCTCATCCACGTGGTCTACCCGCTTCCGGCGCGATGGCGCTGTCCGGTTGTGGCCAGGGTCACACGAGTCCTGCGGTTCCAGGGGTCCGTGCGCCGTCGGGGTGCGGGTCGGCGGCGGCGCGGCCTCCAGGGGGCGGCGCCCCCTGTCGGGCCCGCGGGTCCGAGTCCCGCCGCCGGCGGTGGACGGGGGTCGACATAATGAATCTACGTCGTAAAGGTGGCCGTTCGTCACAGCACGGACGGGCCCCGGCCGAAAACCGGGGCCCGTCATCGGGGATCAGAGGTTCTTCGGAACCTCGTTGCCCACCGCGACGATCCCCTCGCGCATGCGCGTCCGCCACAGCAGCACCCCTCCGAGGAGGAAGAACGCGATGAGCGACAGGATCGCCATCCGGTAGCCGCCGGTCAGGGACACCGCGATCGTCACGGTCAGCGACCCCAGGAACGTCGACCCCCGGTCCGAGATCTGGAAGAGGCTGAAGTACTCCGCCTCCTTGCCCTTCGGGATGAGCTGGGAGTACATCGACCTCGCCAGGGACTGCGTCCCGCCCAGCACCAGGCCGATGCCCACGCCCATGGCGATGAACAGGGGCACGTTCCCCGCCGGCAGGAAGTACGCGGCCGCCACGAGGGCGCCCCACACCGCCAGCGAGGCCAGCACGGTGTTCTTCGTCCCCAGGGAACGGGAGATCCACCCGGTCAGGAACGCGCCGCCGAACGCCACGAACTGGATGACGAGGATCGTGACGATGAGGACGTCCTGCGACAGCCCGAGGTCCTGCGTCGCGAACGGCGCCGCGTAGCGGATCGCCGCCTGCACGCCGTCGTTGAAGAAGATGAAGGCCAGCAGGAACAGGACGGTGTTCGGGTACTTGCGCATGTCCTTGACCGTGTGCCCGAACTCGCGCACCGACCGTCCCACCCGGGGGCGGCCGCGTCCGCGCGCCGCCATCGCGCCGAACCTGTTGCGCAGCGGTCTGACCGCCAGGACGGTGAAGCCCGCCCACCAGATGCCGCAGGAGGCGAACGCGATGCGCGCCGCGTCGTCCGCGCCGATCCCCAGGGAGTCCGCGCTCACCACGAGGCCCAGGTGGGCGGCCAGCAGGAGCGCGCCCCCCAGGTAGCCGATGCCCCAGCCGGTCACCGACACCCGGTCGCGCTCGTCGGAGGTGGAGATCTCGGGCAGGAACGCGTTGTACACCACGATCGAGAGGCCGTACAGCAGGTTCGCCAGCACGAACAGGAGCGAGGCCAGCATGTAGCCGCCGTCGGCGAAGTACAGCCCGAGGGTGGACAGCGACCCGGTGAGGGCCAGCCAGAACAGCCACCGCTTCTTGTGGCGGGACTGGTCGACCATCGCCCCCACGACGGGCAGGCAGATGATCTGGAGCAGGATCGCGACGGTGGTCAGCGCGGGGTAGAGCGCGTTCGGGTGGAGGGTGAGGAGCTCGGTCCCGAGCGGGGCGACGGTCAGCGACGGGTCCAGGCAGGACGCGGCGTCGGGGGCGCCGGCCGACACGCAGGCCAGGTTGCTCAGGTAGGGGCCGATGAGGACGGTGACCACCGAGGTGATGAACACCGAGTTGGCCCAGTCGTAGAGGTACCAGCCGCGCTGTTCGCGCCTGCGCCGGGCCGGGTCGCTGGAGGGGGCGTTGTCCGCCGCCGTGGGGTCGCCCATGGGGGTCATCCGTTCTGGGGGGTGGGGCCGGGGCCGGTGGGGCGGTCCGTCCACTGGCCCCGGCGGATGAGGATCCGCCGCAGCGCGGTGGTGTTGTCGGTGACGATGCCGTCCACGCCCGCGTCGAGCAGGCGTTCCATCACCCTGGGGTCGTTGACGGTCCACACGTGCACCTGCATGCCCAGGCGGTGGGCGGTGCGGATGAGGTCGCGGCTGAGCACGGGGAAGCGGCCCTGCCACAGGGGGATCTGGGCGCACGCGGGGGCGCGGGCGGCCAGGGGGCGCAGCAGGGGGGAGAGGGAGGCGGCGCGCAGGCGGACCACGTCGGCGGGGCCGCAGGAGGTGGCGACGGGGCGGTCGAAGAGGCGCCTGGCCAGGTCCAGGCGCCTCTGGTCGAAGGAGCCCACGCACACCCGGTCCCAGGCGCGGGTGCGGCGCAGGACCCGGATGAGGGGGAGGACGGCGGCGTCGGCCTTCAGGTCGATGTTGAACCGCACGCCGGGCCAGGAGCCGAGGAGGTCCTCCATGAGCGGTACGGGTTCGCGGCCGCCCACGCGTGCGCGGGCGACCTCGCTGAGGGGCAGGTCGCCGATGGCGCCGGTCCTGTCGGTGGCGCGGTCCAGCGTCCGGTCGTGGAAGGCCATGAGGGCGCCGTCGGCGGTGGCGTGGACGTCCGTCTCCAGGTACGTGTATCCGAGGTCGACGGCGTGCTGGAAGGCCGCCGCCGTGTTCTCGAGCTCGGTGCTGCGCACGCCCTGGTCGTCGGTGAGCCATCCGCCCCGGTGGGCGAGGGCCACGGGCACGGGGGAGGAGAGGTACGCGTGAGTCACGCCTTGCAGTATGCCGGTTGTGCGGTGCGGCGCGTCCGGCGCCGTGGGGCGCCCGGACATCCGGAAAACCTGGAATGCCCGGTGGGGCGGGCGGTGGGCGGCGTGCTCTGTGGAGGGGTGTAGGCGGACGTCATCCTCGTCGAAGGGACCCGTTCATGTCGACCACCCCTCCACGTCACCGCTGTCCGTTGCCCGCGTGCCGTTCGGCGGCCGCGGTCCGCCGCGGCCCTTCCGCCCACCGGGGCCGGGCCGGTGGGCCGACCAGCGACGGGGCCCGGGGGCCGGAGTCCCTCCCGGGGCGCGGTGGGCCGGGCCGTCCGTCGCCGGCCGGCCGTTCCGGGGAGGGCGCGCACGCGGTGCCCGTGTCCGGTTCCTCCGCCGGGTCGGGGGTCGCGCGGGAGGCGGGGGCGCCGGTCGCCCGTCGCTCCCCGGGGCCGCACCGCCGGTCCGCGGCGGCGGGTCGGCGGCCGGCGGCGCACCAGCCCCCGTCCGGGGCCCGGGTGTCGGGCGGGCGTCCGCGTCCGGTGCGGACCCCGGCCCGGGCCCCGCTCGCCGGGGCGGCGGCGGGTCGGTGCGCCGCCGGCCCGCTGTTGGCGGGCCACCGGACGCCGGGGGAGGTGTACCTGCTGGCCCAGCGGTTGGCGGAGGTGCTGGTGGGTCGCCGTGCGCCGGAGGTGCTGCGGGACCAGTTGGCGGTTCCGGTCCGTGAGGAGCTGCGTCGGCTGCGGGGGGCGATCCCGTGCGGGTTGGCCCCCCGGTTGGGGCGGGTGTTCCACCAGAGGGCGGACGCGGGCGGGTCGGGTGCTCCCGAGGTGGAGGCGAGTGCGGTGATCGGCTGTGCCCGGCGGTCGAGGGTGTTCGCGTTCAGGGCGCGGCGGGTGGAGGGGCGGTGGGTGTGCGTGCGGTTGGAGACCGACAGCGCGGTCCGGAGCCGGACCGGGGTTGCGGTGGAGCGCTCGCCGTGAGGGGTGCGGCGGGGTGCGGCGTCCGTGCCCGCGGTGTGCGGGGGGGCGTCCCCCGGCCGGGGTGCGGCCGCCTTCCGCTGAGGCCCGCGGCGGTTCTGCCGGGGCTGGGCGGGGCGGCGTGAGGGGGCGGGGTGGTGCTCGTGCTGCGCCCGCTGCTCCGACGCGGGCGCCCCGTCCCGGCGGCGGTGCTGTTCGGCGCCCTCGGCGTGGACCGTGCCGCAGAGCCCGCGGGGGTGCCCGCCCGGGGCGCGGCGCCGTGGCGGGGCCCGGGGCCGGCGGCACGTGCTCCGGCGGGGTTCTTCCGGGGCGGGCCGGGCGGTGGGTCCGTGCGCGGGCGGCCCTTCGCGGGGCCGTCGGCGGCGGTCGTCGCGGACGGGCCGGGAAAGTGCCTGGATTTCCGGCTACGGGCGTGGATAGGGTCCCCCTGGGGTGGTCTCCCGACCGGAGGTCGTCCCGTGTTCGAGCGGTCGCGTCCCGAGGTGGTCGCGCCGTACCTGGTACGCGGAGGCTCCGGACGACGGCGCCCCGCAAAGGGATAAGGAGGGGGCGGTCTCGGCGCCCCCCGCGCCGGGGCGGCCGTCCGTGTATGAAACCTGCTGACATCGTCCACCTGCACAGCCTCAGCGCTCCGACCCTGTCGCCGGACGGCCGGCGCGCGGTCTTCGCCGTGACCCGACCGGACCTGGAGGAGGACGCCTACCTCGGTTCCCTGTGGTCGGTCCCCACGGACGGGTCGGCCCCGCCCGCCCGCCTCACCCGGGGCGCCAGGGACAGCGGTCCGGTGTTCTCCCCCGACGGGCGCTGGATCGCCTTCCTGCGTCCCGACGAGGACGGGCGCGCCCAGATCCACGTGCTGCCGGCCGACGGCGGCGAGCCCTGGAAGGTCACCTCGCACCCCCTGGGCGCCGGGGCGCCCTGCTGGAGTCCGGACTCCGGCCGCCTGGCCTACACCGCCAGGGTCCCCGAGCCGGGCCGGTACGTGGACGTGGAGCCGGGCAAGGAGCCGCCCCGGCGCATCACGCAGCTCAAGTACCGGTTGGACGGCCTGGGGTTCACCAACGACCGCCGTTCGCACGTGTTCGTGTCCGCGCCGGTGGACGCCTCGGGCGAGGCGGGCGAGCCGGTCCGGGTGACCGGGGGCGACTTCGAGCACGCCGACGTGGCGTGGCGGCCCGACGGCTCCGAGCTGCTGTTCGCCGCCTCGCGGCACGGGACGCGCGACACCGACCTGGTGCAGGACGTGTGGGCGTGCGCACCGGAGGAGGGGGCGCTGCCCCGCCGGGTGACCGCGGGGGACCTGGACGCCTGGGGCGGCCGGTTCTCCGGGGACGGTTCGACGGTGTTCTTCAGCGGTGACGAGATCGGCCCGGGCCTGGACGACTTCGTGGGGCAGACGACCGGGGTGTGGTCGGTCCCCGCGGACGCCTCGGCGGCGCCGACGCGTCTGACGCCGGGGGAGGGGCCGCGGATGACGGGTCCCCTGCTGGTGGTGGCGGACGGGGTGCTGGGCCTGGCGGAGAACCGGGGCGCGGTCGATCTGGTGCTGGTGCCCTTCGGGGGCGGTGTGCCGCGGGTCCTGGTGGGGGACAAGGTGCAGGTCCAGTCGTTCGACAGCGCGGGCGGCGTGACGGTCGCGGTGGTGGCCGACGGGCGCTCCAGCGGTGAGCTGGTGGTGGTGTCCGGGGACGGTGTCAGGCGGCTCACGGGGTTCGCCCGGGGTCCGGCCCCGCTCCCGATGGCCGAGTTGACGGCGCACGCGCCCGACGGGTACCCGGTGCACGGGTGGGTCACCCTTCCCGAGGGGGAGGGGCCGCACCCGGTGGTGCTGATGGTCCACGGCGGCCCGTTCGCGTCCTACGGCCACCAGTTGTTCGACGAGACCCAGGTGTACGCGGCGGCGGGGTACGCGGTGGTGATGTGCAACCCGCGCGGGTCCTCGGGGTACGGGCACGAGCACGGCCGGGCGATCATCGGCGCGGTGGGCGAGGTGAGCGCGGGCGATGTGATGGCGTTCCTGGACGCGGCCCTGGAGGACGGGCGGCTGGACTCCTCGCGCGTGGGTGTCATGGGCGGTTCGCACGGCGGCTTCATGACGACGTGGATCGCGGCGCACCACGGCGGGCGCTTCCGTGCGGCGATCAGCGAGCGGGCGGTGAACTCGATCGACAGCTTCCACGGCTCCTCCGACATCGGTCCGCTCTTCCCGCGGCCGCTGTACGGTCCGCCGGAGGTGTGGGCGGGGGAGAGTCCGCTCACCTATGCCGACCGGATCGGGGCGCCGTTCCTGATCATCCATTCGGAGGAGGACTGGCGGTGTCCGGTGGAGCAGGCCCAGCGCCTGTTCGCGGCGCTCAAGCTGCGCGGGCACGAGGTGGAGATGCTGTTGTTCCCGGGTGAGGGGCACGAGCTGTCGAGGTCGGGGCTGCCCAGCCACCGGGTCGCGCGTTTCGAGGCGGTCCTGGACTGGTGGCGGCGCCACCTGTGACGTCGGTCGGGGGCGGGGTGGATCCCGCCCCCTTCCCCTGGTTCTCGTGATACACGTCTCTTTTCCTGGGGTTCTTGACCTGGTTTTGGTGTGTCTCGAACGGGGATGATGTGTGCCCGCTTCGCGGGAGCAGTCGGGTTTTCCGCTCCGGTGGCGCGGCCTCGCAGGTCAGGGGGTTGCCCAAGGCGAGGTAACGAAAGGGTCGCGTTCCGCTCTTGTCGTGAATTAGTGTTCCCTCAGGTCGGAACGCACCGCTCGGTCACCATCAGGGTGACGGCGTCCGGTTTCCGTCGAACCCCGCCCGTCAGCAGCTCTCTTCCCGAGGGCGGGGGCCACCGCAGCACGCCCGGCACACCTCCCGCGGCCTTCGCGCCGCGTACCGGGACCCCCTACCGCTCATCCCCGCACACCTGCCACAGGTGTGTCCGCGGGATGCCCTGCGTTGGTAGACGGGTGTGGGAGAAAGGCAGTCGATCCCTTGACTCGCAACCCCGAACCCGGTTCGCGTGGAAGGCGCCGCGGCGCGACGGTCGGTTTCGTCGCCCTCGGCGCGCTCGCCCTCTCCTCGGGGCCGGCCCTGGCCGAACCCACCGCGGAGGAGGCGCAGCAGCGCTACGAGGAGCTCCAGGAGGAGCTCTCGGTGCTGAACGAGGCCTTCAACCAGGCCGAGGAGGACCACTCCACCGCGCGGACCGAGCTGGAGGACATCGACGCACGGCTGGCCGAGGCCCAGGAGGACCTTGACGCCATGTCCGGCCAGGTCGCCGGGATCGCCCGGGTCGCCTACACCGAGTCCACGCACAGCCTGTTCACGGTGCTGTTCGACAGCTCCCCCGACGCGGCGCTGCAGAACGTCGCCGACCTCAACTTCCTCTCCGAGGGGCAGGAGGTGGTCCTGGCGGACTACGTCGTGGAGGTGGAGCGCGCGGAGGAGCTGCGCGAGCAGGCCGCGGCCGCCGAGGAGGGGGCCGCGCAGGCCCTGTCCGAGGCCGAGTCCGCCCAGGAGGAGGGCGAGGCGGCTCTGGAGGAGCAGGCCGCGGTGCTGGAGAGCCTGGGCGGGGTGGACCCGACGGCGGGCGCCGCAGGGGCGGCCGCCGCCGGCGGGGACGCGGGCGCGGTGTCCGGGGACGTCCAGGCGGTGCTGGACTTCGCCCGCGCGCAGATCGGCAAGCCCTACGTGTGGGGCGGCACCGGGCCCGACGGCTACGACTGCTCGGGCCTGGTCCAGGCGGCGTGGGCCCAGGCGGGCGTGAGCCTGCCCCGCACCACCTACGACCAGGTGAACGCGGGCACGCGCGTCTCGCGCGACGAGGTCCAGCCGGGGGACCTGCTGTTCTTCTACAGCGAGTCCGCCCCCAGCCACGTGGGGATCTACTCCGGCAACGGGATGATGATCCACGGCTCCAACCCCTCCAAGCCGCTGGAGGAGGTCGAGCTGGCCGCGTACTGGGACGGCGTCTTCTCCGGGGCGGTCCGCGTCGGCTAGCGGACCCCGCCGGGCACGCGGGGTCGCCCGTGCCGCCGGGCGGCGACGGGCGCCGGGTCCGGGGCCCCTCGGGCGTGCTCCCGGGGGGCGGGGCCGGCGTCCGCGGGCGCCGCGCCCCCCGGGTTCGCGGTGGGCCGAGGGGTGCGCGCCCGCCCGGGTGGGCGCCCGCGTATCCTTCGGCCCATGGGACGACTTCTGTTCAGGGTCGCCGCCGGCGTGGCGGCGGTGCTGGCCTTCTTCTGGCTGCTCTCCGCGGTGGTCGGCCTGCTGATCTGGGGCGTGGTCGTCGCCCTGGCCGTCGGCGTGGTCGTGCTCGGGGTGAGGATGCTCAGGGCCGAGTCCGCGGGGAGGGGCCGCTAGGCCGTCTGCCGGGGCGGGCCCCGGTGGGCTGCTCCGGCCGGCCTCCACCGCCGGTGCGGCGCGCCCGGGGTGATCCCGTGACACATCGGTGAAGGCCGCGGCGGTTCGGGGAAACAGGGCTATAGTGACTCTGTGTCACTGAATAAGCACGTAGGGTCTCATGTTGACGGGGTGTCCCACCGCGGGCGGGTCGAACGGGTCCTCACCCGCGTCTTCCGCAACGACTGGAGTGCGCTGACACCCCCCGAGATCGGCCGCTGGACCCCCGAGCTGAGCGTCAGCGTCGTCATGCCGGCCCGCGGCGGCCAGCGCCGGCTCGACCTCGCCCTGGCCTCCCTCGCGGCCCAGACCTACCCCGAGGACCTGCTGGAGGTCGTGGTCGTGGACGACCACTCCTCCCCCGGCCTGCGCCTGCCCCCGCTGCGCCCCGCCCGGTGCCGTGTCCTGAACGCCCCCGACGGCGGCTGGGGCGCGGGCTACTCCCGCGCCTACGGCGCCCACGCCAGCACCGGCGACATCCTCGTGTGGATGGACGCCGACATGGTCGCCGGCCCCGAGTTCGTCGAGGCCCAGGCCCGCTGGCACCACACGCACGCCGAGGCCGTCACCCTGGGCCGCGTCCGCTTCGCCGACGCCGGCCCCCGGACCCCCGAGGAGGTCCTGGCCCGCGTCCGGGCCGGGACCCTGCACCGGAGCCTGGACACCGGCCGCCGGCACGAGTGGGTCGAGTGCCTGCTCACCCAGAGCGACCGCCTGCGCGACGCCGACCACCTCGGCTTCCACGCCTACGTCGGCGCGGCGGCGGGCGTGCGGCGCAACCTGTACGAGGCCGCCGGAGGGGTGGACCCCGACCTCGACCTGGGCCAGGACACCGAGTTCGGCTACCGCCTCTGGCAGGCGGGCGCGGTCATGGTGCCCGAGCACGCCGCCACCGCCTGGCACGTGGGCCGCGCGGGCACCGCGCGCACCCGGCTGCCCTCCGAGCGCTTCCGCACCGAGGTGCTCGCCGAACTCATGCCCCACCCCCACGCCTACCGCGAACGCGTCCCCGCCCACCGGCGCCGCATCCCCCTGGTGCACGCCGTCGTCGACGTGTCCGGCGCCCCCTACGACCTGGTCCGCGGTTGCGTCGACCGGCTCCTGGACAGCGCCGAGACCGACCTGGCCATCACCCTGGTCGCCGACTGGGAGGGCGCACGCGAGGGGGGCGGCGCCCCCGGCGGCCCCCACCTGGACCTGCGCCTGGTCCAGGCCAACTACCTGCGCGAGCCCCGGATCTCCTTCGCCACCGCCGAGCCCCGCACCGGCTTCCCCTCGCCCTTCCTGCTCCAGGTCCCGGTGGCGTGGGGGCTGGGCCAGGTCGCCCTGTCGCGGCTGCTCGCCAGCGCCGAGCGCGCCCGGGCCGGGCTCACCGAGCTGTTCTCCGCCACCTCGCCCTCCCGCGACGCCGGCGTGCGCCTGTGGCGGACGCGGGCCCTGGCCCGGGCCATGCGGGTGTGCGGCGAGGAGGAGGACCTGGGGGACGTGGTCGCCGAGCTGCACGGCCGCTACCGCATCCACGCGGGCCAGGAGACCCTCACCGACCTGTCCCTGTACCGCTCGGTGCCGCCGCCGCCGCGCGCCGCCCCCGACACGGTCGCCGCCCCGTGCCCCCACGGGGACGCGGGGACCCGGGAGGGGGCGCCGGCGCCGGGCGCGCGGCGGGGCGGGCGGCGGCCGGTGGGCGCCCTGGTGAGGTCCGCCTGGCGCGGCACCCTGAGACGCCTGCGGCGCGAACGGGCGCACGGCCCCGCCGCCGGCCGGGACCCGGCCCAGGACGGCTGAGGCCGCTCCGGCCGTGCCAGGGGGAGGGCGTGCGGGATCCGGCCGTGCCAGGGCAGGTGGGGGAAGACACCGGCCCGGGGGCGGGCGGGCCCCGCACGCCCACCACGGCGCCCGGTGCCGTGACCGAGCGCGACGCGGTCCGTACGTAAGGTACCCGACGCCGAACGTCAAGCGGGCGCGCCGCAGGTCGGCGCGCCCGCTCGGTCCGCCCCGTGCCGGGCGGGGGCGTCAGTCCCGCGGGCCCACGGCGTCGATCGACGCCAGGAGCTGCTCGCGCAGGGTGTCGTTGACCGGTGTGGAGCCGGTCTCGGCGGAGGCCGCCTCCTGGCCCTCGGGGCTCACCACGTACCGCAGGAACGACTTGACGTTCTCCGCCTCGGTCGCGTCCGGGTACTCCTCGCACACGGTCTCGTAGCTGACCAGGACCAGCGGGTAGCTGCCCGCCTCGGTGGTGCCGTACTCCAGGTCCAGGGCCAGGTCGTGCTCGCTGGCGTTGTCCTCGCGGCGGGGGGAGTCGGCGACCACCTGGGCGGCGGCCTCGGGGGAGATCTCCACGAACTCCCCGCCGACCCCGATGTTCGCCGTGGACATCCCGTGCACGTGCGACATCTCCACGTACCCGATCGAGCCCTCGGCCCGCTGGACCGTGTCGGCGATGCCGCTGTTGCCCTGCGCCGACTCGCGCGGGGTGATCGGCCACTGGCCGCCCGCCTCGTGCGGCCAGGCGTCGGGGGCCGCCTGGCTGAGGTAGTTGGTGAAGTTCTCGGTGGTGCCCGAGTCGTCGGCGCGGTTGACCTGGGTGATCTCCAGGTCGGGGAGGTCGGCGTCGGGGTTGTCCTCGGCGATCTCCGGGTCGTCCCAGCGGGTGATGTCCTGGTTGAAGATCCTGGCGATGGTGTCCGGGCGCAGGTTCAGGGAGTCCACGCCCTCGAGGTTGAACACCACGGCGATGGCCACCACGTACGCGGGCAGGTTGATGGTGTTCGTCCCGCCGCAGCGCTCCATGGCGTCGCCGTTCTCGTCGGGGTCCATCGCGGCGTCGGTCCCGGCGAAGGCCACGGCCCCGTCGATGAACTGGTTGCGCCCCCCGCCCGACCCGATGGAGTCGTAGTACACGCGGGCGTCGTCGCACGCCGACTGGTAGCCCGCGATCCAGGTCGTCATCGCGTTCTCCTGGGCGCTGGACCCGGCGCCCGACAGGCTCCCGGAGAAGCATTCCAGGTCGTCGGGGACCGCGGGCGGGGCGGTTCCCTGGACCGCGTCGTCGCTTCCGCATGCGGTGGTCGCCAGCAGCAGACCGGCGAGCGCGGCCGAGGCCGCCCCCCGGTAGGCGCCGCGGTGGCGCGGGGCGCCGGTCTTGGTGTGCTTGTTGGACGGGAGCACGACTGCTTCTATCCCCTTCGTCGGTGTCGGTGGTCCTGGTCTCACCGCCGCGGCCGGTTCCCGGCACGTCGTCGCTGGTGATGGTCCACCGCCGAAGAATTTAACCATCGGTGGACCAACACCCCCAAAGCGCCCCCGTGTGGGATGGCGCTCACCGCCTGCGGTGACGGGCGTGCATGACACGCGGGCGGCGCGGGCACGGGTACGTGCGTGACGAGCACGCACAGTACGCCCACGACCGCCGCTCCGACGTCAACCTACCGCCTGCAGCTGGGCCCCGGGTTCACCCTGGAGGACGCCGCGGGTCTGCTGGACCACCTGGACCGGCTCGGGGTGGGCGCGCTCTACCTCTCACCGATCCTGACCGCCGCGCCCGGGTCCGACCACGGCTACGACGTGGTCGACCCCACCGCGGTCTCGCCCGTCCTGGGCGGCGACGCCGCCCGCGCGGCCCTGGCCGCCGGGGCCCGCGAGCGCGGCCTGGGCGTGGTCGTGGACATCGTGCCCAACCACATGTCCGTCGCCCGGCCCGACGCCAACCCCTGGTGGTGGGACGTGCTCGAACACGGGCGGGAGTCGGTGTACGCGCGCTGCTTCGACGTGGACTTCGACGCCGGCCCCGTCCTGGTCCCGGTGCTGGCCGACGAGGGGGACGGCGGGGCCGCGGCCCTGGACGACCTGTGCGTGGTCGACGGGAGCCTGGCCTACCACGACAAGCGCTACCCCCTGGCCCCGGGCACGTACACACCCGGCGACCGGGTCGGCGACGTCCACGGGCGCCAGCACTACCGGCTGGTGTCCTGGCGCCGCGGCGACTCCGAACTCACCTACCGCAGGTTCTTCGACGTGGACGGGCTGGCCGCCGTCCGCGTCGAGGAGCCGGGCGTGTTCGAGGCCACCCACGCCGAGATCCTGCGGTGGGCGGAGCTGGGCCAGCTCGACGGGCTGCGGGTGGACCACGTCGACGGACTCAGCGACCCCGGCGGGTACCTGCGCAGGCTCGCCGGGCGCTTCGGCGGGTGGGTGGTGGTGGAGAAGGTCCTGGCCCCCGGGGAGAGCCTGCCCCAGTCCTGGCCGGTCGCCGGGACCACCGGCTACGACGCCCTGCGGGAGGTGTGCGGGCTGTTCGTCGACCCGGCCGGCGAGGCCGCCTTCACCGCCCTGGCCCGGGAGCAGGGCGTGGAGGCGGACGCGCGGGCCCTCGACGAGGGGGCGCGCCGCCACGCGGCCACCGTGCTGCTGCGCGCGGAGGTGCGGCGCATCGCCGCCCTGCTGCCGCCCCGGGCCGGGGACCGTGCGGATCCGGACCCCGAGGGGGCGGCCCGCCGGGGCGAGGAGGCCGTCGCCGAGCTCCTGTGCGCCTTCGGGGTGTACCGCTCCTACCTCCCCGAGGGGGAGGCCGACTGGGCCGCGGCGGTGGCCGGGGCCGCCGGGCGGCGCCCCGACCTGGCCGCGGAGCTGGAGGACGTCGACCGGCTGGTGCGTGAAGACCCCTCCGGTGAGCCGGCCCGGCGCATCCAGCAGACCAGCGGCATGGTCGTGGCGATGGGGACCGAGAACACCGCGTTCTACCGGGGGACCAGGTTCGCGGCCCTGAACGAGGTGGGCGGCGACCCCTCGCGCTTCGCCGTGGACCCCGGCGAGTTCCACGAGGGGGCGGCCCGGAGGGAGGCCTCCCGCCCCGCCGCCATGACGGCCCTGTCCACACACGACACCAAGCGCTCCGAGGACGTGCGCGCCCGCCTGGCCGCCCTGTCCGAGACGGCGGAGGCCTTCACCGGCGCGGTGCGCCGCTGGACCGGGCGGTGCGCCCTGCCCGAGCCCGCGCTCAACCTGCTGGGATGGCAGACCCTGGTCGGGGCCTGGCCCATCGGGGAGGACCGCCTGGCCGAGTACCTGCTCAAGGCCGCCCGCGAGGCGCGCCTGGGCACCTCCTGGACCGACCGCGACGCCGGCTTCGAGGAGCGGGTGCGCTCGTGGCCCGGCCGGGTCCTGGGCGACCCCGTGCTGAGGGAGGAGGTCGCCGCGGCCGTGGAGTCGGTGCGCGGCGCGGGGTGGAGCAACTCCCTGGGCCAGAAGGCCGTGCAGCTGCTGGGCCCGGGGGTCCCCGACGTCTACCAGGGCACCGAGCTGTGGGACCACTCCCTGGTCGACCCCGACAACCGCAGGCCCGTGGACCACCGGGTCCGCGCCGAGGTGCTCGCCCGCCTGGAGGAGGGGTGGATTCCCCCCGTGGACGGGACCGGTGCGGCCAAGCTCCACCTGGTCCGCACCTGCCTGCGCCTGCGCCGGGAGCTGCGCCCCGCCGGCTACCTGCCGCTCACCGCCTCGGGGAGGGCCGCGGACCACGCCGTGGCCTTCGCCCGTACCTCGCGGGGGGCGCGCCACCCCGACGTGGTGGCGGTCGCCACCCGGCTGCCGCTGGGGCTGGCCGCGGGCGGGAGCTGGGCGGACACCGTCCTGGCCCTGCCCTGGGGCCCGGGGGAGTGGACCGACCGGCTCACCGGGCGCGTCCTCGCGCCCGCGCGCACCGACGGGCACACGTGCGCGCCGCTCGCGGAGCTGCTGGGGCGCTACCCGGTGGCCGTGCTGGTCCGCCGGTGACCGGCGCGGCCCGGGCGCCGCGGCGGTGCCCGGGCCGGCCGTCCCGGCGGTGCGCCCGTGCGCGCGGGGCGCCTGCACCGTCGGACCCCTCGGCGTCTCCGGGGCGGCGGCGCCCCCGTGCTCCCGGGGGCGCCTACCGGCCGAAGACGGGGAAACCGCAGTCCGGGAGGCCACGGGAGTAGAAGTAGGTCAGGCGCACCGGTGCGTCGAGGTCCTGGTCGGTGCCGGAGGCGGGCGTCTGGGACAGCACCTCGCATTCGGAGGGGAGGAAGTTCTGCCCCTCGCCCCAGGTCCGCCACTGCCCCTGGACGTTGGTGAACCCCCGCTCGCGCAGGACGTTCCTGGCACTGTGCGTCGTCATCCCCTCGACGTCGGGCACGGTGCCGTCGGTGGGGGCCGGCCCGCCACCGCCGCCGCCGTCCCCGCTGCCGCCGTCGTTCCCCTCCCCCGACCCGCTCCCGCCCGAGGGCGCGCCGTCGTCCCGCGGGGAGCCCCCGTCCTCCCCGTCCTCCTCCTCGTCGTCCTCCTCCCGTTCGGAGGCGCCCGGGGCCTGGTCGGAGGCCGAGGCGGGGGCCGTCGCGCCGGGGTCCCGGTCCCGTTCGGGCGCGGAGGGCCCGCCGCCGCCGCCGGAGGGCGTGCCCGCGGTCGGCGCGGGGGCCCCGGCGGCGGCCCCTTCCGCGGTCGGGGAGGAGCCGTCCGCCCCCGTCGGCGGGGACCACACCAGTGCCGCGGCCAGCAGCAGCGCGGCGGCCACCGCCATCGCGACGAACCCGCCCCGCCGGGACCACGCCCCCCGGGGTCCGGCCCTCCTGCTGCGCGTGCGCCGGGTCAGCACGGTCCGGTCCCCGGACGCGGCGTCCCGGCAGGCCGCCGCGAACTCCCGCGCCGAACCCCACCGGTCGCGCGGGTCCTTCTCCAGGGCGACGAGCACCACGTGCGCGACCAGGTCGGGGACGTGGTCGGGCAGCGGGGGCGGCTCGGCGTTCAGGTGGGCGGCGATGACGGAGGCGCGGTCGGCGGAGTCGAAGGGCGCTCTCCCGGCCAGGCACTGGTAGGCGACCGTGCCCAGCGAGTAGATGTCGGTGCGGAAGGTGAGCTCGCCCATGTCGAGCTGTTCGGGCGAGGCGTGGGAGAGGGTCCCCAGGGCGACGCCGGTCGAGGTCAAAGAGGTGGCGTCGTTGATCCGGGCGATGCCGAAGTCGACGAGCCTGACCTCCCCGTCCAGGTCGATGAGGATGTTGCCGGGTTTGATGTCGCGGTGGACGATGCCCTCGTCGTGCACGGTCTGCAGGGTCTGGGCGACCACGGCGGTGATCTCCATGGCCCGAGCGGGCGCCAGCGGGCCCTCGCGTCTGAGCAGCGCCGTGAGGGACTCCCCCTCGACCAGCTCCATCACCAGGTAGGCGAGCTTCTCGCCGTCCACGACCGTCTCGCCGTGGTCGTAGACCTCCGCGAAGCCGGGCCCCCTGAGCCTGGCCGCGGCCCTGGCCTCGCGCTCGAAGCGCCTGCGGGCGCCCTCGGCGTCCTGGAGGGCGGTGTCGCGCAGCAGCTTGACCGCGACCGGTCTGTCCAGGCGCAGGTCGTGGCCCCGCCAGACGGTTCCCATGCCGCCTGCGGCGATCACTTCATCGAGTCGGTAGCGGTCCGCGACGGGGGGTTTCACGCGTGCTCCTTGCGGGTGGAGGGCGAGGACGCCTCAAGGGGGATGGGGCTGCGAGGTCGACGGTGACTACGATCTCAGATACCCGGCGACGGGAGGTGGTTGCGCCCTCCCGCGCGGGAATCGGCGCGGCCCGCCCCGGCCGGCCGGCGGATCCCGCCGCCCGGGCCGCCACGGGGCCCGCCGTGCCCCCCGCCTGCCGCCCCCGGCGGGGGCCGGGCCCGCCCCGTCCGTCCGCCGCCCCGCCCCGGTCCGGGCGAGGGGATAGGCTGAGCGGCGATCATGGCGCAAGCGAACACCACACACCACACCGGCCCCGGGCTGCGGATGCCCGACACCGTCGCGGCCCTCCTGGCCTGCCCCGCCTGCGGCGAGGGCCTGCGCCCGGACCTGCGCGGCCTCGCCTGCGCCGCGGGGCACAGCTTCAACGTGGCCCGGGAGGGCTACGCGAGCCTGCTCACCGGGGCCACGCCCCCCGGGACCGGGGACAGCAAGGAGATGGTCGCCGACCGCCTGCGCTTCCAGCAGGCCGGGCACTACGACTTCGTGGGGGAGGCCCTCGCCGGCGCGCTGCGCCGCGAGCTCGAGGCCGCCGCCCCGGTCGTGGTCGACGTCGGCGGCGGGACCGGCCACTACCTGACCCGGGTCCTGGACGCCCTGCCCGGCGCCGTGGGGCTGACCGCGGACGTGTCCAAGTGGGCCGCCCGCCGGGCCGCGCGCGCACACGTGCGCGGCGGCGCCGTCACCGCCGACGCCTGGCGCGGCCTGCCCCTGCGCGGGGACTCCGCGCACGCCGTGCTCAACGTGTTCGCGCCGCGCAACGCGGCGGAGTTCCACCGGGTGCTGCGCACCGACGGCCTCCTGCTCGTCGTCGTCCCCGCCGCCGACCACCTGGCCGAACTGCGCGCCCCGCTGGGACTGCTGGAGGTGGACCCGCGCAAGGACGAGCGCCTGGCGGAGTCCCTGCACGGACACTTCGCACCGGTCGGCGCACAGGAGCTGGGGACGGCCATGGCGCTCTCCCACGAGGACGTGGCGACCGTCGTGGGCATGGGGCCCAGCGCCCGCCACATCGGCGCAGAGGAACTGCGCGCCCGCGTCGGCCGGCTCCCCGAGCCGTGCACCGTCACCGCGTCGGTACGGCTGCACGCCTACCGCCCCCGGGCCTGAGACCCCGCCCGGACGCGGCCCCGCTCCCGGCATCCGCCGGCCGTGCCCAGGGCCCCGCCGGGCGCCCCTTCCCGGCGCCGGGCGCGTGCCCGTCCGCCCCCGGCCTCCCACCCCGCCGGGGAACCCCCGGAGCGGCTCCCGGGGCGCGGCCCGCACGGGACCGCTCGCACGGGACCGCCCGCACGGTGGCCGGCCCCGCGGGTGACGGGGACGGCCGGGGGGTACACACCCTGCGTGAGCGCACCGGACACCACCCCGACCACGGCCCGGCCCCCCGCCGACACCGGTCTCGGCGTCCACGGCGACTTCGCCGTGTGGGCCCCCCGACTGGAGAGGGTCCGCCTGAGTGTGGCCCCCGGGACGGGCGCCGGGGGACCGGGCGGCTACCCCGCCCCCGGGGCGCGCGTGGTCCCCATGGAACGGGGCGCCGACGGCTGGTGGCGGGCCCGCGTCGAGGGGGCCGGCCCCGGCACCGAGTACGCCTACCTCCTGGAGGACGACCCCGCCCCCCTGCCCGACCCGCGCTCGCGGGACCAGCCCCACGGCGTGCACGGCCCCAGCCGCGTGCACGACCACGCGGCCTTCGGGTGGACCGACGCCTCCTGGACCGGCCGGGCGCTGCCCGGCGCGGTCCTCTACGAGCTCCACGTGGGCACCTTCACCCCCGAGGGCACCCTCACCGCCGCCGTCGGCCGGCTGGACCACCTGGTCGACCTGGGCGTCACCCACGTCGAGCTGATGCCCGTCAACGCCTTCGACGGCACCCACGGGTGGGGATACGACGGGGTGCTGTGGGCGGCGGTCCACGCCCCCTACGGAGGCCCCGACGCCCTCAAGGCCCTGGTGGACGCCTGCCACGCCCGGGGCCTGGCCGTGCTCCTGGACGTCGTCTACAACCACCTGGGCCCCTCGGGCGCCTACCTGCCGCGGTTCGGCCCCTACTTCCGCGGCGAGAACGCCTGGGGCCCCTCCCTCAACCTGGACGGCCCCGACTCCGACCCCGTGCGCCGCCACGTCCTGGACAACGCCCTGGGCTGGCTGCGCCACTACCACCTGGACGGGCTGCGCCTGGACGCGGTCCACGCCCTGCGCGACGACCGCGCCCTCCCCCTGACGGCCGAACTCTCCGCCGAGGCCGACGCCCTGTCCGCGGCCCTGGGGCGCCCGCTGTCGCTCATCGCCGAGACCGACCGCAACGACCCCCGCACCGTCCTGCCCCGCGAGGCGGGCGGCCTGGGGATGACGGCGCAGTGGTCCGACGACCTGCACCACGCGCTGCACGTGGCCCTGACGGGTGAGACCCACGGCTACTACGGCGACTTCGCCGACCCCGGGGCGCTGCCCGGCACGCTCGGCCGCGTGTTCTGGCACGCCGGCACCTACTCGAGCTTTCGCGGGCGCACCCACGGGGCTCCCGTGGACACCGCCCGCGTCCCCGGGCACCGGTTCCTGGCCTACCTCAGCACCCACGACCAGATCGGCAACCGGGCGCGCGGCGACCGCATGGGCGAACACCTCTCGCCCGGCCTGCTCGTGTGCGGCGCCGCCCTCGTGCTGTGCTCGCCGTTCACCCCCATGGTCTTCATGGGCGAGGAGTGGGGCGCCACCACGCCGTGGCCGTTCTTCGCCTCCTTCGGGGACCCCGCGCTGGCGGAGGGGGTGCGCGCGGGCCGCCGCCGCGAGTTCGCCGCCCTGGGGTGGGACGAGGAGGAGATCCCCGACCCGATGGACCCCGCCACGCGCGACGGGGCGGTCCTGGACTGGACCCAGCCCGCGACCGGGCCCCACCGGTCCGTCCTGCGGGCCTACCGGGAGCTCATCGCGCTGCGCCGCCGCGAACCCGAGCTGTCCGACCCGCGGCTGGACCGCTTCGCGGTGACCGCCGAGGGGGACGGCCGCAGGCTGGTCCTGGTGAGGGGCGGTCTGCGGGTGGCGGTCAACCTGGACCCCGGCGGCGCCGAGGTGGAACTGGACGCCGCCCCCCGCGAACTCGTCCTGGCCAACGGCGCCGCGCGGCTCTGCGGCACCGCCGTCGCGCTGCCCGGGGAGTGCTTCGCGGTCCTGCGGGTGTGAGCCGGAGGGCCCGCGCCGACGGTCACCGGTCCTCCCTAGGCTGGCTGCTCCCGGTACCGGGCCTCCGGCGCCGGGACGGTTCGACAGAAGGGCTCATGATGACCGAAGGCGACTGGAGGCTCGGCCGCAGGTTCGAGGCGCCCAACGGGACGGTCCACTGGGACAGGTTCGGTGACGGCGACCCCCTCGTGCTCCTGCACGGCACCCCGTTCTCGTCCTACGTGTGGCGCCACGTGGTCCGCGCCCTCGGCGACCGGTACACCGTCCACGTGTGGGACATGCCCGGCTACGGCGCCTCCGCCAAGTACGAGGGGCAGGACGTGTCCCTGCCCGCCCAGCAGGCCGCGTTCACCGCCCTGCTCGGCCACTGGGGGCTGGAGCGGCCCGCCGTGGTCGCCCACGACTTCGGCGGCGCGGTGGCCCTGCGCGCCGCCGTGCTCGACGGGGTGGCCTACGAGCGGCTCGCCCTGGTGGACGCGGTGAGCGTGCGCCCCTGGGGCAGTGAATTCTTCCGCCTGGTCAACGCCAGTGCGGACGTGTTCGCCGCGCTCCCGCCGCACCTGCACGAGGCGCTGGTGCGCGCCTACGTGGCCTCGGCGGCCCACCGCGAACTGCGCGCCGGGACCCTGGACGCGCTGGTGCGGCCCTGGCTGGGGGAGGAGGGGCAGCCCGCGTTCTACCGTCAGATCGCCCAGGCCGACGAGCGCCACACGGCCGAGGTGGAGGACGGGTACGCCCGCCTCGACCAGCCGACCCTGGTGGTGTGGGGGCGGCAGGACACCTGGCTGCCCCCTGAACGGGGGGAGCGGCTGGCCGCCGCGATCCCGGGCGCCCGCCTCCGGCTCGTCGAGGGCGCCGGGCACCTCGTCCAGGAGGACGCGCCCGCCGAACTCGTCGCCGCGCTCCTGGCCTTCCTGCGCTGAGGCCGGGTCCGGGAGCCGCCCCGGCCCCGGCGGGCCGCTCCGGCAGGGCGCCCGGCGTCCCCCGTCGCGGGGCGGGGCCGTGGACGGCGAGGCGCCGCCGGTGTACCGGGGCCGGTGCGCCTCCGTGCAGGGGCCGCCCCGCGCGGGGCGGCCCGACACCTCATCGCCGTCGCGCCACCCGGCTTCGGCCCGCCCCGCGGGGGCGGTCTCCCCCGGTCACCGCCCCCGGGGGTCCAGCACGTCGAACACCTCCAGCCACTGATCGGGGGAGACGTGGCCGACGGGGGCGCCCCGGGCCACCCCGGCCGCCTCCAGGGCGCGGTCCACGCGGCGCGCCGGGTGGGCGCGGCGCAGGGACGCCCCCAGGGAGCCGCCCGCCCCGCCGAAGCCGAGTTCGACCATGCGCCGGTACCCGCCCATCCTCCCCGGGTCCACCAGGGGCGTGCGGCGGCGCCGCAGCACCAGCAGCCCGGCGTCGACCCGGGGCACGGGGCGGAACCGGTGGCGGTCGATCCGCCCGGCCAGGGACCACGACCACTCGGGCCACGTGCTCACGGTCAGCAGGCTCCACCTGCCGAACCCGCCGGTGCGCTTGCGCGCGTACTCCAGCTGGGTGACCAGGGTGGCGGAGGTCAGGTGCGGGGCGGCCAGGCACCAGCGCACGATGTCGGCGGTGCGCGCGTAGGGGATGTTGCCGACGACGGCGAAGTCCTCGCGCGGGGGGCGCACACGGGTGAAGTCGGCCCGCGTGACGCGGACGCCCCGCTCGGGATCGCGGTAGCGGGCGGCCAGGCGCTCGGCCAGGCGGGGGTCGAGCTCGTAGGCGAGCACCCGGCGTGCGGCCGGGGCCAGGAAGCGGGTGATGGCGCCCTCTCCGGGCCCCACCTCCACCACCAGGTCCCGGGGCCCCACCCCGGACACGCGCACCACGTGGCGTGCGGCGCCGGGGTCGGCGAGGAAGTTCTGGGACAGGCGGCGCCGGTTGTCGCGGGCGTTCGTCCGGGAGGGTCGTTCGGTTCGTGCCACAGGAAGGTCCGTTCCGGCCACGCGGGGTGGCGGACGAGGACGGGCAGCACGAACGGGCACGCCGGAAGGCGTGCGGGTGAAGGGGTCCGGGCAGCCCGTCCGTGGGAAAGGGGACGCGACTGGGCCTGGACCGGCGGGCCACACGGGTGGGACCGCCCCGGCGCGGCCACCGGGGCCGCGGGGCGGCGCCGCGGGGAGCGCGGGGCGGAAGGGGGCGCGTACGCGAAGCGGGGCGGTCGGCGCGGGTCCCCGAGGGGACCGGAGCCGACCGGGGCCCGGCCTACCGGTGCAGGCGGGCCGACCGGAGGCGCTTGGCGTACGGGTGGGCGTTCACCGACCAGGCGAGCGCCCCGTCGAAGATCGCGTGGCAGGAGGACATGGGATGCACCGTAGGAGGGCGCGCAGGGGCGCCGCAACCGGTTTTCCGCCTCCCCGCTCCCGCCCCCACGACCCCGCTCCCGGCCGGGCGCCTCCCCGGACCGGGACGCCCCGGTCGGCGCCGGCGCGGACGTGTCCGCCGCGCTCTCGCCGCACCCGCACGGTGCGCCGGTGCGCCGGAGCCGTTCCTCCTGCGCCGTGCGCCCCGGTGCTGCGGCACCTCGGCTCCCGCGCTGCAGGGTCCCCGCGGCGGGGCGGCCCCTCCCGCGGGGCGCGGCCTTCCCGTACGGGGACTCTCCCGCACGGGAGGGGCCGCGCGCGAGCGGTGCCCGCCCCGGGCCCGTCCGGCAGCGGTCACGGGACGCGAAAAGCGTTCGCGGCCCGGCCCCGGGCCGCGCCATACTCGGCCCCATGCCTGATTTCGCGGACTTCGACACCCGCCACTACCGCACCGTGGACCCGGCCACCGGCTACGACGGCTGGTCGGCGACCTATGAGGGCTCGGTCCTGGACGCCATGGACCTCGGACTGCTGGAGGGGCTCACCGTCCCCGACTGGTCGGCCGTGACCGCCGCCGCCGACCTCGGCTGCGGGACCGGGCGCACCGGCTCCTGGCTGCGGGCGCGCGGGGTCGCCCGGATCGACGGCGTCGACATCAGCTCCGGGATGCTGGACCTGGCCGGGAAGCGGGGCGTCCACGACACCCTGACCCTGGGAGACGTGCGCGACACCGGCCTGCCGGGGGGCGCCTACGACCTGGCCGTCGCCTCGCTCATCGACGAGCACCTGCCCGACCTGGCCCCGTTCTACGCCGAGGCCTTCCGGCTGACCCGGCCCGGCGGCGCCTGCGTGCTGGTCTCCTACCACCCGCACTTCTCGATGGTCTCCGGGATGCCGACCCACTACACCGACGCCTCCGGCGAGCACATCGCCATCACCACGCACGTCCACCTGATCAGCGACCACGTACGCGCCGCGACGGCCGCCGGCTGGACCCTGGCCGAGCTCTCCGAGGGCACGGTGGACGACACGTGGGTGGCGGCCAAGCCCACGTGGGAGAGGTTCCGGGGGCACCCGGTCTCGGCGGCCTACGTGTGGACCAGGCCCGCCTGAGCCCTCCGCGCCGCCGCGGAGGGCTCCCGGAGCCGGGGGGCGCCTGCCGGGCCGGTCGCGGCGGGGTCCGGGGGAGCTCCGGGGCCGGCCCCGCCGCCCACCGCGCGGACCGGTCGGCCCCCTTCCGTGCCGGGGGCCTGCGCCGCACGCGGGCCCGGCCGAGCGCGCCCGACGGCCCTCCTGGTCGTCATCCTGCGCCGCACGCGGGCGCGGGCCCGGCCGCAGGCGCTCACGTGGCGGCGGACCCCCCGGGGCCGGTCAGCGCCGCCAGCCACACCTCCCGGTGGCGCCCGACGTAGTCGGCGGCCGGCCCCCAGTGGTCGGCGTGCCCCTGCGCGTGCAGCCGCGCCCAGGGCTGGGCGCCTGTCCGGCCACCCTCCTCCAGCAGGTCGTACATGCCCCGCACCCGGTGCAGGATCGCGTCTGGCAGCTCACGGCGCTGGGCGTCGTCGCACCCGTAGCCGTCGGCGAGGGCGCGCAGCCGCGGGGCGTCCGCCCCGGGGTCGCCGCCCGCGTGCAGCGGCACGAACCCGTGCGCCGCGTAGCCCAGGTCGCCCATCCGGGTGCCCGGCCCCGCGCCGTCCCAGTCGATGAAGGTCCAGTCGTCGCCGTCGCGCACCAGGTTCCACGGCGCGAGGTCGTAGTGGCAGAGCACCTCCCCGTGCGGGTCCGGGGTCGCGATGTCCCACTCCGGTTCCCCGTCCGGGCGGAAGCCGGCGGTGAGGTCGTGCAGGCGCCGGATGATCCCGCCCAGACGGCGGAGTTCGGCCCCCGTCAGGGGCGGCAGGGTGTCGGCCGTCGCGCCGGGGCGGTAGCCGAGCACCTGGCGCCCGCGGGCGTCCGCGCCCAAGGAGACCGGGGAGGCCTCGAAGGAGCACCCGTGCAGGTACCGCAGCAGGGACGCCACCGACCGGGACGAACGCGTCCACGGCTTGCGCACGGTCCGCCCCACCCGTACGACCCCGTCGGCGACGTTGCCGCCCTCCAGGACCTCTTCGCGCTGGTCCCGGTGTTCTGGTTCGGTCATCGCAGCAGTATCCCCGGGGACGCCCCGGGGCGCAGGTGGTTTTCCCGCGCCGCACCGCGGCCCGGGGAGGGGCGCTCCTCTGCGCGCCGCGCGGGCTCAGGCGCTTCGCCCTGCGCTTCGAGCTGATCGGGGACCTCCCCTCCCCGCGCTCGCGGGCTCAGGTCACGGCGGTGGCGCGCCCGGCGCCGCCCAGGTCGGTCTCGCTCAGCGCGAACTGCCACAGGAACAGGGCCAGGGCCAGCGCGCCCATGCCTGCGAACACGGCGGTCAGGCCGAAGAACTGCGCGATCAGCCCGCCCGCGGCGGCGCCCAGCGGGAGCGTGCCCCAGGCCAGTAGCCGGTAGGCGCTGTTGAGCCGTCCGAGCAGGTGGTCGGGGGTGACCCTCTGGCGCAGCGACACGGTGACCACGTTCCACACCGAGAGGCCCACCCCGCCGACGAAGAAGCCCGCCCCGACCGCGAGAGGGTCGGCGGTCAGCGCCGGGACCCCCACCAGGACGGCGAAGGCGAGCGCGCACACGCGCAGGGACCAGGCCCGGCCCAGGAGGCGCTCGACGTGCTCGGCGGTCAGGGCGCCGAGCACGCTGCCCGCCGCGGCGGCGGTCAGCAGCAGCCCGTAGGCGGGCTCGGACAGGCCCATGGGGGAGTCGGGGCCCACCGCGAACAGCACCATGACGGTGAAGGCGGCGTTGGAGGAGAAGTTGCTCAGGCCCACCATGGCGGCGAGGGTGCGCAGGGTCCGGTGGCGCCACAGGAACCGCAGCCCCTCGGCGATGTCGGTGCGCATGGCGGTGGGTGCGGCGCGTTCGATCCGGAAGCTCCCGCGCACCAGGACCAGTGCGCCGGCCGCGACCAGCCACAGGGCGGCGGGGGCGGCGAAGGCGGCGGCCACGCCCAGGGCGACCAGGAGCCCGCCCAGGGGCGGTCCGGCGAACTGGTGGGCGGTCAGTTCGACGGCGTACAGGCGCCCGTTGGCGCGGGAGAGCCGGTCGCGGCCGACCACCTGGGGCAGGATCGACTGGGCCGAGGTGTCGTGGAGGGTCTCGGCGGTCCCGACGCCCAGTGCCACCGCGTAGAGCAGCCAGACCGACCCCAGGTCCAGGGCCAGCGCCGCGGCCAGGCCGGCGAGGAGCAGCCCGCGCGCGAGGTCGGCGCCGACCATGAGGCGGCGGCGGTCGTACCGGTCGGCGAGGGCGCCGGCCGGGAGGGACAGGAGCAGCCAGGGGATCGTCAGCGCGAACGCCACGCCCGCGATCAGGGTGGGGGAGTCGGTGAAGCGCAGGGCGGCCAGGGGCAGCGCGATCTTCAGGATCCCGTCGGCGAGGTTGGAGAGCCCGGAGGAGGTCCACACGGTCCAGAACCGGCCTCCGAGGCGCCGGGGACCGGTGGTGGGCGGGGGGTCGGAAAGGGGGGCGGTCTCCGTCATGGGTCGAGCCTGGCAGGGCGATTGATTTAAATCAATCGATTTCACGTTTGTCGATCGTTGCTACGCTGGCCCCATGGGAGAACGGGCTGGTGAGGACGGGACCGGGACGCGGGCGCAGGGGGAGGCGCCCCCCGCGCGCAAGAGGCGTCCGGCCACCGTCAAGGAGGTCAAGGCCCTCTCCCACCCGCTGCGGATCCGCATCCTGCGGCTGTGCGCGGTGCGGGAGCTCACCAACCGGGAACTGGCCGACCGGCTCGACACGACCCCGGGCACGGTCCTGTACCACGTCCGCCAGCTCGTGGACTCGGGCCTGCTCGTGCCCGCGCCCGTGCGCACCGGGGCGAGCGGGGCCCTGGAGAAGCCCTACCGGGCCACCGGGGAGTCCTGGTGGCTGGACGGGCCGCTGATCGACGCGGGCGACGACGCGGCCGACGCCCCGGTGGAGGCCCTGCGGCAGGAGCTGGAGGAGGCCGGGCCGGACTCGGTCCGCGACTACGCGCGGTTCGTGCTGCACCTGTCCGACGAGGACCGGGACGAGCTGGGCCGGCGCGTCCTCGCCGTCCTGGACGAGTACGTGCTCACCGAGCACGAGCGGCGGGGGCGGCCCGCTTACGGCGGGGCGTTCCTGCTGCACGCCCTGTCCGAGCGGGACCGGTCCGGGGACGGGGGGACCGCGCCCCGCGAGGGGGAGGCCGGGCCGGGCCCGGACGGCGCCGGCCGCTAGCGGGCCGCCCGGAGCGCGCCGCCGCAGGAGCGGGCCCCGGACCCGTCGGCGGGCGCGGGGCCCTCGGGGCAGGGGCGGATCCGCCCCTCCGCCCCACCCCGCCGCCGGGCGCCGCCTGCCGGGCTGCGGCCGGCCCCGTGTCCCGGGGCTGCTGTCCCCGTCTCCCCGGCGGTCCGGTACGGGTCAGAAGCGCAGCCAGGTGCCCGCGAGCCCCTGCTGTCCCCGTCCGGGGGCCGACCAGTCGCACACCCCGTCGGCGAACACCCGCGCGGCGCGCTCCGCCTGCCCGGGGGTCAGGTCGGCCGGGTGCTCCGCGGCGTCGAAGGGGACCAGGCGGCACGCGACCACGTCCAGGGCCAGGGGCGCGCCCGCGACCAGCCGGGGCGAGGCGTGCACGGGGTAGGCGTCGGCGCACACGTCCCCCCGCCCGGCGGTGAGCGGGAGCTGCTCGGCCACCACCCGGCGGGCGGGGTCGCCCACCCAGCACGAGTCGGCGAGCCACTCCGGGCGCGCGGCGCGCACGTGGTCGATGGCGGGGCGGGCGGGGTCGGCGGCGGCGCGCTCCCGCACCCCGCTCGCCCAGGCGTCGAGTTCGGCCAGGGCCCTGCCGGCCACCGGGGCGGAGGAGGAGAACCCGCCGCGCCCGCCCCGCTCCACGAGCATCACGTGGTTGTCGGCCGTGCCGTTGGCGGCGAGCAGGCGCTCGCGCAGCGAGAACGAGTGGAAGCGCATGTGGATGCTGCCGCCCGGGACGTCGTCCTCGTAGGCGCGGTGGTCCACGACGGGGATGTCGGCCAGCCCGCCGCCCCCGTTGAGGAGGCGGCCGGTGCGGTAGGCGGCGACGGTGGCGCCGGGGTCGGCCTCGGTGCGCCCGTCCACCACCCGGCCGTCGGCGTCCAGACCGCCCACGTGCTCGTTCAGGTGCAGGAACTGGTCGGCGTCGATCGTGCCGTCCAGGAGGGCCCCCAGGCCGTACTGGACGCCGACGTTGTCCAGGGGGCGGCGCGGCAGACCGGTCGCGGGATCGGTCCCGTAGACGTTGCCGGTGTGCGCGTACAGCTCGCAGCGCGCCCCGCCGGGGTTGGTCTCGGGGTGGTGGCGCACCCGTTCGGGCATCCGGTCCGGGCACACGCCCGCGGGGTCGACGCGGTCGGCCTCCCCGGCGAGCTTGCCGATGGCGTCCCAGCGCCCGAACCCGGACACGGCGCGCTGCTCCTCCCGGCTCAGGGCGCCGGGGTGCTCGCGTGCGTACTCGTGCAGCAGCAGGGCGTCGGTGGCCGTCGGCACCACGGAGAAGGCGACGTCGGGGAAGGAGTGGGAGACCAGCAGGCCGTCCAGCAGCCCCGGCTGGTTGTCGCCGATCTGGTGCGCCTGGTAGGCGCCCCCGGAGGAGCCCCAGCCCAGGGTCAGGTCGGGGGCGCCGTGGGTGAGGGAGAAGCGCTGGACCACGGCGGCCGCGGTCTCGGCGGCCAGCAGGTCGTTGCAGTTGTTGCCGAACACGTTGAGGGAGGCGGAGGCCACCGCGTACCCCTGCGAGAGCATGCCGTGGTCCAAGACCCCGGCGGTCCTGGCCCCCTGGACGTACCAGCCGCCCGCGCACCCGCCGCCGAACGTGTACACCAGGCGGCGGTTCCAGCCCCGCGGCGGCTGCCACGGGTCGGGGTCGGGGCCGCCGGGGGTGTACAGCAGCGCCGTCTCGTAGACCGACCTGTTCACGGTGCCCGTCTCGACGCGGACGGTGTAGGGGACCCTGTGCCCGGTGGAGGTGGTGGTCCGGGCGGCGTCGTCGGGCACCCGGTCGGGGTCGGCCATGGGGGCCCAGGCCCCTTCCGCGGTGCGGTACATGTGGCGGACCACGGTCGGGGCCGAGCAGTCGGGGTCCAGGGGCGGGCCGAGGGTGCCGCCGCCGTGCAGCTCGAAGCGCTCGGTGTCGCACACGAAGGGCTCCTGGTGGGGGCCGGAGAAGACCGGGCCCGTGAGGGGGTGGGCGGTGACGGTGACCCTGGCCGTCACCGGGGCGGCCCCCTCCCGTGCGCTCCCCGCGTCCCCGGGCGCCCGGGCGGTCAGGACGGTCTCCCCCCGGGGCAGCCCGGAGACCAGGCCCTCCAGGGCGGGGGCGCCGTCGGCCAGGCGCACCGTGCGCAGCGCGGGGGTGGCGTCGGCGCCTCCCGCGTCCAGGCGGACGTCGGCGGCGGGCACGGAGGGGGAGGGCACCACCCTGACCAGGACGGTGTCGCCCATGACGGTGTCGGGGCGGGAGGAGAGCACCTCCAGGGAGAGCGGTGCGTCGGCGTCGCGGGGGGACTCGGGGGCGGCGGGACGGGCCCACGGTCCCGCCAGCAGGGGCGCGCCGGAGACGGTGAGGAGGACGGTCGCTGTGGCGGCCGCCGCGGCGCCCAGGAGCGCGCGGCCCCGCGGGCCCGCCCTCACGCGCGTCCGGGGCGGTCACAGGGGAGCGGGCCTCGCGCAGGGGGTCGGCCGTGTCCTGCGGGGCGGGCGCGTCGGACCGCGTCCCCGGGGACGCGGCAGGGGCCGAGCCGCGGCCCGGGGTGCGGCAGGCCGGGCCCCGGCGCCCCGGGGGCGGGGTGCGCGCAGGGGGCGGCCGGACCCCGGCGACGGCGGGGGGAGCCCGTGGCGCAGCGGGCCTGAAGGGGTGGATGTGCTCCCATGACGGATTCGGTACCCGTAACCGGACAGGCCGAACGCCCGGTACGGACAAGGCTGGGGGGATGTTCGCCGACGCCCGGGTGGCGCACCGGTGGCCGGGCCCGCCGGGGGCCCCGGGCCGGCGGGCGGCGCGGCCGCCGCCCGCCGGCTCAGGGCCGGTGGACCCGCCGCCCGCTCACCCGGCCCGGGACGAGCTTGAGGATCTGATCGCGCTCGCCCGCCGCCCAGGGCAGGGGCAGGCGGCCCTGCGGGATGCGGGCCAGCTCGTCCGCGTCGCGGACCCACCTGCACCGCCCGCTGGCCAGGACGCTCCACCCGTCACGGCGCTCCTCGTCGAAGAGGTCGACCTGGAAGGCGGCGTGGCCGCGCGCGTAGCGCATCACGGTTCCCGCCAGGGTGGTGCGGAACACCACCGTGTCGTTGAACAGCGCGTAGTTGACCGGAAGGACCGTCGGGGCGGCGTCCCCGTCGATGGTGAAGGCCACCCGGCCGATGTCGCGGGTGCCCATCAGGTTGAGGCAGGTCTGCCGCTCCAGCACCGTGAAGCTCGCCCCGTCGTCCCCCTCGGCGACGTCGGCGCCCTCCATCAGCTCCTGTTCCTCCGCGAGCCGGTCGGTCCCCGCGTAGTCGTCCGCCTCCCGCTGCGCGGGCGGTGCGACCGTTCCCCGATCCTGGCCCGGCGCCCCGGCGCCGCGTGATCCGTCCATGACAGGCTCCCCGAAGTCGGTGCCCTCGTTTCCGTCCACCGCCATTCTCGCCGGTCCCGGCCCCGAAGGCGTGGACCGCCGGCCCCCCGTCCGGCGGCGGAGGTCCCTCCTGTGCGATTACCCGGGGGGACGCAGGGCTCAAACAGAACGGGACGTTCGACTCATATGGCATGAATCTTCGCTGGCTAGGCTGGGTGGACGGGAGCCTGCCGCCCGCCCCGCCCCTCTCGGGGCCGGAGCACCCCCACCGCGGGTGCCCGACAATGGGCACGCGGCGGCGGGCGACCCCGACCCAGGGCGGACGGGCCGCCTCGGGCCCCGTGCCCAGCGCTGAGGAGGTGCCCGCCCGATGGGTGGAGACAGAACGATCCGGGTGTTCCTGGTGGACGACCACGAGATCGTCCGGCGGGGTGTGGGATCACTCCTGGACGAGGAGGACGGCATCGAGGTGGTCGGCGAGGCCGGGACGGCGGCGCAGGCGCTGGCGCGGGTTCCCGCGCTCGCCCCCGACGTGGTCGTGCTCGACGTGCGCCTCCCCGACGGCGACGGCGTCACCGTGTGCCGGGAGATCCGCTCCCTGCTTCCCGACACCCGCATGCTCATGCTGACGTCCTACTCCGACGACGAGGCGCTCTACGGCGCGGTCATGGCCGGGGCGTCCGGGTACATCCTCAAGCAGATCCACGGCACCGACCTGGTCGGAGCGGTGCGCACGGTCGCCGACGGGCGCTCCCTCCTGGACCCCGAGTCCACCTCGCGCATGCTCAAGCGGCTGCGCGAGGAGGCGGTGCGCAAGGACCCGCTCAGCGAACTCACCGAGCAGGAGCGCCGCGTCCTGGAGCTCATCGGCGAGGGCCTCACCAACCGCGAGATCGGCGCGCGGATGTACCTGGCGGAGAAGACCGTCAAGAACTACGTCTCCAGGGTTCTGGCCAAGCTCGGGATGGCCCGGCGCACCCAGGCCGCGGCCTACGCGGTGCGGCTGTCCATGGACCAGGGGTAGGCGGCCCCCGCGGGCCTCACCCGCGGACCTCCCCGGCCCCGCCGGTGCGGCGGAGCGGCACCGACCACTCGACGCACGCCCCACCGCCCGGAGCGGAGGCCACCGCCAGGCGGCCGCCCAGCTCCTCGGCCCGGGAGGCCGCGTTGCGCAGCCCGCTGCGCGAGACGCCCTCGGCGATGCCCCGGCCGTCGTCGCTCACCCGCAGGACCAGCTCCTCGCCCACGGACAGCTCCACGTCCACGGCGGTGGCCCGCGCGTGGCGGGCCGCGTTGGACAGCAGCTCGCGCAGCACCGCCACCAGGTGCTCCCCGACCGCCTCGTCCACCGCGTTGTCGATCGGCCCCTGCGTGAGCAGGCGGGGCGCGAACCCCAGCGTCTCCGAGGCGGAGTTGACCAGGTCCAGCACCCGCGACCGCAACCAGGGGCCCTCCTCGCCCGAGCTCTGGAGCGCGAAGATCGTGGAGCGGATCTGGCGGATGGTCTCGTCCAGGTCGTCGACCGCGTTCTGCACCCGCTGGGAGGAGGCGGTGTCGTCGATGCGGCGCACGGTGCCCATCAGGGTGATGGCGGTGGCGTACAGGCGCTGGATGACCGTGTCGTGCAGGTCGCGCGCGATGCGGTCGCGGTCCTCCAGCACGCTCAGGCGCTCGGAGTCCAGGCGGGCCTCGGCCAGCTCCAGCGCGACCGCAGCCTGGTCGGCGAACGGCGACAGCATGCTCAGCCAGCTGCCCTGGAACTCCCCGCCGTCCCGGCCCCGGGCGAGCACGAGCACGCCCCGCGCCCCGTCCGGGGGGCCGAACGGCAGCACCAGCACGGGCCCCACCCCCAGCCGGGTCAGGAAGCCGGCCCCCTCGCCGTCCGAGGCCGACACGTCGGTCTGGACGGGTTCGCCGCTGCGGTAGACGCGCCCCAGCAGGGTCTGGGGCGCGCACGTGAGCGTGGCCCCCCGCGCCCCGGCGGCCACGGCCCCGCTGTGCTTGTCGGGCCCGTCCCACACCCGCACGGTGAGGGTGTCGGGCTCCTCGCCCGGCATCGCGATGACCGCGAGGTCGGCGTCGACCATCCCCCGGGCGCGGCGCGCGACCAGGCGCAGCACCTCCTCGGGCGGGGCGCCGGACAGCAGCCGGGTGGTGATCTGGCCCGAGGCGTCCAACCAGGTCTCCCGGCTCTGCGTCTGGGCGAAGAGCTGGGCGTTCTCGATGGCGGTCCCCGCCGCGGTGGCCAGGGCGCGCAGCAGGAGCTCGTCGTCCCCGGTGAACTCCGCGCCGTCGCGCTTGTCCGTCATGTACAGGTTGCCGAACACCTGGTCGCGGATGCTGATGGGCACGCCGAGGAAGGTGTGCATGGGCGGGTGCCCGGCCGGGAACCCGCGCGACTCTGGGTGGTCGCGCACGTCGCGCAGGCGCAGGGGGCGCGGTTCCTTGATGAGCAGGCCCAGCACGCCCTCGCCCTTGGGCCAGTGCGCGATGCCCGCGATCTCGTGCGGTTCCAGGCCCACGGGGATGAAGCGGCTCATCTCGCCGTCGGGGCCGATCACGCCCAGGGCGCCGTAGCGCGCGTCGACCAGGCTGGCGGCCGTCTCGGTGATGCGCACCAGCAGGGGGTCGAGTTCGAGTCCCTCCCCGATGGAGACCACCGCCTCCAGGAGCGTGTGGATGCGCTCCTGGCCGGCGGAGATCTCGCTCAGCCGCGACCGGACCTCGTCCAGGAGGTCGTCGAGCCGGACCTGGGGGAGGGACAGCCGGTCCTGCCCGTGGTGGGCGGTGCGGACGCCGTCCGTCTGGCTCATGGGGCTCTTTCCGGCAGCGGTCGAAGGGCTCGCCCCCGAGTCTAGGGCCAGGCCCCGGACGGGCGCGGTCGGCCTCTCCCCACCGGGCCGGCCCCGGGCCCGGCGGGGAGGGGCCCGCCGGGCCCTCGGCGGCCGTCCGGCGCGCTCAGGCGGAGATGCCGCCGTCGCTGTGCAGGAGCTGGCCGTTGACCCACGCCCCCCGCGAAGAGCACAGGAAGTCCACCAGGTCGGCGGTGTCCTCGGGGGTGCCGAGCCGCCCCAGGGGGGTGTGGTCGGCGCACTCCTCCCGCGTCTGCTGCGACATCCAGCCGGTGTCGACGGGGCCGGGGTTGACGGCGTTGGCGGTCACCCCCAGGTGGGCGAGTTCGCGCGCGCAGGCCAGGACGATCCGGTCCAGGGCGCCCTTGCTCGCCCCGTAGGGCAGGTTGCCGACCGTGTGGTCGCTGGTCAGGGCGACGATCCGCCCCGTCCCGTGCGCCCCGCCGAAGCGGAGCCCGAACTCGCGGACCAGCTGCCAGGTGGCGCGCGCGTTGACCGCGAAGTGGCGGTCGAAGGACTCCACGGTGGTGTCCAGCAGGCCCGAGTCGACCGACTCGCAGTGGGCCATCACCAGCGCGGTGACGGGGCCCAGGCGCTCCTCGGCCTCGTCGAAGATCCGGGCGGGGGAGGCCGGGTCGGCCAGGTCGGCCTCCACGGAGTGGGCCGCCGCGCCGCGCTCGGCCAGTGCGTCCAGGGTGGCCCGGGCGGCGCCGGGCTCCACGCCCCAGTCCATGCGCGCGTCGTAGGGGGTCCAGTGGGTGAAGGCCACGTCCCAGCCCGAGGACGCCAGCCGGCGGGCGATCGCCGAGCCGATGCCGACGGTGCGGCCGACCCCGGTGATGAGGGCGACCGGCCGGGCGGGGGAGGAGGGCGGTGAGAAGGTCATGCGGCCATCGTGGCGCGGCGTGCGCGGCGGGGCAACGGGATTACCGGGCCCCGGCGCGGCGGCTCAGCCCGTCAGACCGGGGATGATGCGCGGCCCCACCCGCCGCACGTAGTCGCGGAACAGGGCCACGGCCGGGGGCTCGTACCCGCCGCCCGAGCCCCCGCGCGGCCAGACCACCCCGATCGGCCGGTCCGCGCCCCCGCCCAGGACCGGCAGCTCCACCGTCCCGGCCAGCGGCCCGCGCGGGCGGGCGGGGAGCACCGACACCCCCAGGCCCGCCGCCACCAGGCCGCGCGCGGTCGAGATGTCGTCGGCCTCGAACGCGACCCGGGGGGTGAACCCCGCCCGGTCGAGCAGCCGGTCGGTCAGGTGGCGCACGCCCCGGCCCGGTTTGAGCAGGACGAACTCCTCCTCGGCCGCCGCCACCGCCGCCACCCCCCGCCGGGATCGCGCCAGGGCGTGCCCCTCGGGCACCACCAGCCGCAGCGACTGCGTGTGCAGCACCGCGGACGCCAGCCCCCCGCCCGAGGGCAGCGGGGAGGTCAGGGCGAGGTCGGCCCCGCCGGAGGACACGCGGTCCAGCGACTCCGCCCACGGCTCCTGGGTCAGCGAGAACCGCACCCCCGGGTGCTCGGCGCGAAACCCCCGCAGCAGCACCGGCACCACTTCCACCCCCAGCGTGGGCAGGAACGTCAGCGCCACCCGCCCCTCCTCGGCGCCGGTCAGCTCCGCCATCCCCCTGCGCAGGTCGTCCAGGGCACGTTCCACGTGCGGGAGCAGGATCCGGCCGGCGCGGGTCAGCCGCACCCCGCGTCCGGTCCGCTCCACCAGGGCGATCCCCAGCTCCTCCTGGGCCCGCGCCAGGGCCCGGCTCAGCGTCGGCTGGGGCACCCCCAGCGTCTCGGCCGCCAGGGTGACGTGCTCGGTCCCGGCGACCGCCGCCACCATCCTCAGCCTGGGCGCCAGGACCCGGGCGAGTGCGTCCGCGTCCGGCTCCCGGGCCCCGGCCGCGCGCCCGTGCCGCCCCGCCCGCTCCGACCCCTCCGCATGTTCCATGCGTTCCAGTATGGGTCAGGGACAAACCATGCATTGGACGTATGAAACCGCGGTTCCTAGCGTGGACCCATGACCGTGACCACGTCCCCGCCCGACCACGACGCCCGCCCCCGCGCGGGCACGGCCGCCTACCGGCGCACGGTCGCCGCCATGGTCGCCGTCGCCGTGGCCACCTTCGCCCAGCTGTGGTCGGTCCAGCCGGTCCTGCCCGCGATCGCCGAGGGCTTCGGCTCCACCGCGTCCCAGGCCGCGCTCACGGTCTCCGTGGCCACCGGGGGGCTGGCCGGGTTCACGCTGGTGTGGAGCGGCGCCGCCGACCGGTTCGGCCGGGCCCGCGTCATCGCCGTGTCCCTGGCCCTGACCACCCTCCTGGGCTGTGTGACGCCCCTGGCGGGGGACCTCTGGGTCCTGCTCGCCCTGCGCGCGCTCCAGGGCGCGGCCCTGGGAGGGGTCCCCGCCGCGGCCGTCGCCTACCTGTCCGAGGAGGTCCACCCGGCCGACGCCGCGCGCGCCACCGGCCTGTACATCGCGGGCAACCCCCTCGGGGGGATGGGCGGGCGCCTGCTCGCCGGGTTCGCCGCCGACCTGGGCGGCTGGCAGTGGGGGGTCGCGGCGAACACCCTCCTGGGGCTGGTGTGCCTGGTCGTCTTCGTGCTGGTCCTGCCGCGCACCCGGCGCGCGGCCGGGGGCGGGCCCCCCGTCGGGCGCCCCGCCCCCGCGCGGGGGGAGGGCCCGGGCGGCGCGGGGGCCCCGGAGGACCCGGCCGCGGCCCCGGGGATGGGGCGGCGCCTGGCCGCCGCGCTCACCACGCGCGGCCTGCCCGCCCTCTACGCCCAGGCCCTGCTGCTCATGGGCGCGTTCATGACCGTGTACAACCTGCTCGGCTTCCGTCTCATGGGCGATCCCTTCGGGCTCTCCCAGTCCGCGGCGTCCCTGCTCTTCCTGGCCTACACCGCCGGGATGCTCGGCTCGGCGGTCGCCGGGCACGTGTCCGGGCGCTGGGGCGGCTACCCCGTCCTCGTCGCCGCCACGGCGCTGATGGCCGCGGGCCTGGGCGGCCTGCTCACCACCGCGCTGGCCGGCCTCATGGCCGCCCTGCTGGTGCTGACGTTCGCCTTCTTCTGCGCCCACGCCACCGCCTCGGCCTGGGTGGGGGCGCGCGCGGTCACCGGTCGGGCCCAGGCCATGGCCCTGTACACGCTCGCCTACTACCTCGGCTCCAGCCTGTTCGGGTGGTGCGGCGGGCTGGTCTACGACGCGGTGGGCTGGGGAGGCGCCGTGGCCTTCGCGGCGGGGCTGTGCGCGGCGGCGGCCCTGGTGGGGCTGCGGCTGCGCCGGCTGTCCCCCGCCTGAGGCCGCGCCGGGCCCCTCCCCGCACGCCCCGCCCCGTCGGCGGGGCCGGCCCGGGGCGCCGCCCTCGCGCGCGGGCCGCCCGGCGTGCCCGGGCGCCTGTCCGCGCAGGGGCCCGCCCCGTGTCCCTGGGCGTCGGGGGCGCCCCGCCGGGGCAGGGTGGGGGAGACGCATCGACCGGGTTAGTTTAAAATTCAACTACCTTGGTCCGAGGACACACCGGCGACTTCGACGGAAGGTGACGACATGGACGTGCGCCCCGCGGGAATCCACCACGTGACCGCGATCGCCAGCGATCCGCAGGCCAACGCGGACTTCTACCTCAACGCCCTGGGCATGCGGCTGGTCAAGCGCACGGTCAACTTCGACGCGCCCGAGACCTACCACCTCTACTACGGCGACCGCGCGGGCAACCCCGGCACGATCATGACCTTCTTCCCCTGGCCCGACGCGCCCCGGGGCAGGATCGGCGCGGGCCAGGCCACCACCACGACCTTCTCCGTACCCGAGGGCTCCCTGGGGTGGTGGGCGGAGCACCTGGCCTCCCTGGGCGTGCACGCCACCCGGCCCGCCGAGAGGGGCGAGGAGGACGTGCTCGCGCTGCGCGACCCCGACGGCCTGGCCATCGAGCTCGCCGCCAGCGCCGACGCCCACGACACCGACCCCTGGGACGGGGGAGCGGTGCCCCCCGAGCACGCCATCCGGGGCATCCGGGCGGTCACCCTCACCGAGCAGGACGTCGAGGGCACCGTGGAGATGCTCAGCGGGCAGCTCGGCTTCCGGCTGGAGGGCGAGGACGGCGACCGGCTCCGCTTCCGCACCGGCGGCGCCGGCGACGGGGTGGGCACCATCGTCGACGTCCTGGCCGCCCCCGGGGCGGAGCGCGGCCTGGTCGCGGCCGGCACCGTCCACCACGTCGCCTACCGCGCCCCCGACGGCGACGTCCAGGAGGCCTGGCGCCGGACCCTGGAGAACGACGGCGTGGGCGTCACCGAGATCCGCGACCGCACCTACTTCACCTCCATCTACTTCCGCGAGCCGGGCGGGGTCCTGCTGGAGATCGCCACCGACGGCCCCGGCTTCGACTACGACGAGCCGCTGCTCGAACTGGGCCGGGAGCTGAGGCTCCCGCCGTGGCTGGAGCCCGGCCGCGAGGAGATCGCCCGCCGCCTGCCCGCTCTGGAGGTCCCCCGGTGACGGCGGCCCAGGACTTCGTCCACGTCTTCGAGCCCGCCGCCCGGCCGGGGGCGCCCACGCTCCTGCTGCTCCACGGCACCGGCGCCGACGAACACGACCTGCTGCCGCTGGGCCGGGCCCTCGCGCCCGGCGCGGCCCTGCTCTCGCCCCGCGGCCGTGTGAGCGAGAACGGCATGAACCGCTGGTTCCGCCGCCTGCGCGAGGGCGTCTTCGACGTCGACGACGTGGTCGCGCGCAGCGCCGAGCTCGCGGAGTTCGTTACCGCCGCGGCCCGCGACTACGGCCTGGACCCCGACCGGATCGTGGTCAGCGGTTTCTCCAACGGGGCCAACACCGGTGCGGCGCTGCTGCTGCTCCACCCCCGCCTGCTCAGCGGGGCCGCGCTGTTCGCGGCGGGGGCTCCCCTGCAGGGGCGCGAACCCGACCCGGTGGACCTGTCCGGGGTCCGGGTGTTCCTGGGGGCGGGGGCGGCCGACCCCGTCACGCCCCTCGACCAGGCGCGGCTGCTGGCCGCCCAGCTCGGGGACAGGGGGGCGGACGTGGAGGCGCGCGAGCACCCGGGGGGCCACCGGCTGGACCCGGACGTGCTGGCGCAGGCCCGCGACTGGTTCGACCGCTCCCGGTTCTGACCGGGACCGCAGACCGCGGCGGCGCCCCCTGATCCGGGCGCCGCCGCCCCTGTGCCACTACTACGAATCTACGTAGTAAAGGACGGGATCGTGTAAGGGGTTCACGGTAGCCGACCGCCCCGAATGCACCGGTACGGGCTGGATAAACTCACCGGGTTCCCGCCCTCCCTCACCGAAAAGAACCCATGATCATCTCTCTCCCCGGACGCGTGCGGTAGATGGACCCCGAGATCCTCGCCCTGGTCATGGGGGTCGCCGTCGCCGCCGGCTGGGTGGACGCCGTCGTCGGCGGAGGCGGCCTCCTCCTGCTGCCCGCCCTCCTCGTCGCCGCGCCCACCACCCCCCTGGCCACCCTGCTGGGCACCAACAAGCTCGGCGCCGTCTTCGGCACCGTCTCCGCCGCCATCGCCTACTCCCGCAAGGTCGCCGTCGACCGCCGCGTCGTCCTGCCCACCGCCGCGCTCGCCCTGCTCGGATCCGGGGCCGGCGCCGCCATGGCCGCCGCCCTCACCGCCGAGGTCCTCAAACCCGTCATCATGGTCGTCCTGGCCGGGGTCGCCCTGCTCGTCTACTTCCGCCCCGCCATGGGAGCCGCCCCCGACCCGCGCCTGCGCACCCGCAACCGGCTGCTGGCCGTCACCGCCCTGGCCGGTGTCGGCGTCAGCCTCTACGACGGCCTCATCGGCCCCGGCACCGGCGTCTTCCTCATCATCGCCTTCACCGCCGTCGTCGGCATGGACTTCGTCTCCGCCTCCGCCTCCGCCAAGATCGTCAACGTGTGCACCAACCTCGGCGCGCTCACCGTGTTCGCCTTCGGCGGCCACGTCGACTGGCTCCTGGGGCTGAGCCTGGCCATCTGCACCATCATCGGCGCCCAGATCGGCGCGCGCATGGCGCTGCGGCGCGGCTCCGGGTTCGTCCGCGCCGTCCTGCTCGTCGTCGTCCTGGCACTGCTCCTGCGCATGGCCTGGGACCTCCTGGCCTAGCCCTCCCGCCGCCGGGTCCCGCGGGCGGTGAGGACCGCGCCCGCGAACGCCCAGGCCCTCCAGGCGCAGCGCCGGGCCGCCCGGGAAGCGCCCCCGAGGCCGGAGGAGCCCCCCGCGCCGGGGCGGCGGGGTCACAGGGCGGGCTCGGCCTCCCCGGTCAGGGCCGCCCTGACGTCCTCCACGATGCGCAGCGCCGCGTAGTGGTTGGCCGCGCCCCAGTGGTCGTGGTCCACCCGGTACACGGCCTCCCCGCGCACGGCCTCCAGGTTCGACCACACCCCCTCGGAGAAGGTCCGCGGCGCGTCGGGGTACCCGGACCCGGCCATGACGAAGACGGCGTCCCCGTCCGCCCGGTCCAGGTTCTCGTAGCTCTGCGCGATGTAGTCGGTCGGACCCTCGCCCCCCAGCTGCCCCTCCGGGCGGGCGAACCCCAGGTCGTCCACGACCTGGCCGGGAAACGACTCCGCCGTCTCCAGCCGTATCTCGCTCCCGCTCTGCAACCGCACCAGCGACACCTCGGTCGCGGCGGGGTCCACGCCGGCCGCCTCGATCTCCCCGCGGGCGGAGGCCACCGCCTCCTCGTACGCCTCCAGGGCCCGCCCCGCCTCCTCCGAGGCGTCCAGGACCCCGGCCACCTCGTCCAGGTGCCCGCGCCAGGACCCGGTGCCCTCCCACTCCAGCAGCACCGTCGGCGCGATCGCCTCCAGGCTCTCCAGCATGTCCGCCTGGGCGCCCACCGGGGTGCTGACCCCGATGATCAGGTCCGGTGCGGCGTTGGCCAGCTCCTCGACGTCGACGTCCTCCTCGGAGGGGGAGTTGGTCACCAGGGCGTGCCCGCCGCCGTCGGCGCCCTCGGGCAGGAACGGCGCCAGCCCCTGGCCGTCCCCGCCGGGCGTGCCCATGGTCGCGACCACGTCGTGGCCCAGAAGGGTGACCGCCGCCAGCGTCGGGCGCCACAGCACGGCGATCCTGCGCGGTGTGGCGGGGATCTCCACGGACCCGTTGGCCGCCTCCACGGTGCGGGTCCCGCCCTCCGGCTCCTGCGGCGCCGGGGACTGCGGGGAGCACCCGCAGGCCAGGAGCGAGCCCAGGGCGGCTACTGTGACCAGGGTGCGTGCGGTGCGCGGGAGCGAAACCATGAGGGGCCCTTCCGTGCGAACAGGATGAAGGTAAGGCTAACCTGTCCCGTGGAGTTTTCGGTTCCGCGAACCACGCCCCGCCGGGCCATACCCGGCAGGGCGGCCCCACCCACCACCCACGCCACAACGAACGGGGAAGCCGTGGCCCTGCGCGCGCCCACCCTCACGCGCCCCACCCTCACCAGGCGTGTCCTTCGACCCACGGGTCTGCTCCTGGCCCTCGGCGTCCTCGCCGTGTGCGCCCTGCTCAGCATCACCGTCGGAGCCAAACCCATCCCCGCCGCCGACGTCTGGGCCGCCCTGGCCGCCTACGACGGCAGCTACGACCACGACGTCATCCGCAGCCTGCGCGTGCCCCGCACGGTCATCGGCGTCTTCGTCGGCGCCGCGCTGGGCCTGGCCGGCGCCCTCATGCAGGCCCTGACCCGCAACCCCCTCGCCGAACCCGGCCTCCTGGGCGTCAACTCCGGGGCCGCCGCCGCCGTTGTCATCGCCGTCTTCGCGTTCGGCGCCGGCGGGTCGGCGTTCGTGTGGCCCGCGTTCATCGGCGCCGCCGTGGCGGCCGTGGCCGTCTACGCCCTGGGATCGCGCGGGCGCGCCAGCGCCACCCCGGTCCGCCTGGCCCTGGCCGGCACCGCGGTCGCGGTCGTGCTCCAGGGGATCGTCTACGGGGTGATCGTCCTCAACGACTTCGTCTTCGACCGGATCCGCTTCTGGCAGGTGGGCTCCCTCGCCGGACGCGACCTCGACGTCTTCTGGCAGGTGGCCCCCTTCCTCGTCGCCGGGGTGGTCCTGACCCTGTGCCTGGGCCCCTCCCTCAACGCGGTCGCCCTGGGCGACGACCTCGCGGCCACCCTCGGCGCCAGGATCCCCCTGATCCGGGCCGCCACGGCCCTGGCCGTGGTCCTGCTGTGCGGGGCGGCCACCGCCTCGGCGGGGCCCATCTGGTTCGTGGGCCTGATCATCCCCCACGCCGCGCGCATGATCGCCGGCCCCGACCAGCGGTGGCTGCTGCCCTACGCCGCCGTCCTGGGCGCGATCCTGCTCACCGCCGCGGACGTGGTCGGCCGCGTCGTCCTGCCCCACTCCGAACTGGAGGTCGGCATCATCACCGCTTTCGTCGGGGCGCCCCTGTTCATCGCCCTGGTCCGCAGCAGAAAGATGGCCCAGTTGTGAGCAAGACCCTGGCGCCGCCGCGCCCCACCGCCACCGGCCGCGCCACCCCGCGCGGCGCCCTGGCCGTGCGCCTGTTCGGCGGACGGATCTCCCTGCTGGTGCGCCCGCGCACCATGGCCGTGTGCCTGGTCCTGGCCCTGGCCGGCGTCCTCACGCTGGCCGTGACGGTCACTGTGGGGGACTACGAGATCTCCCTGGCCGCCGTGCCCGGCGCGATCCTGGGCTACGGCGAACGCCTGGACGTCTTCTTCGTCCAGGGCGTGCGCCTGCCCCGCGCCCTGACCGCGATCGGCGTGGGCGCGGCCCTGGGCATCGCGGGCGCAGTCTTCCAGAGCCTGTCGCGCAACGCCCTGGGCAGTCCCGACATCATCGGCTTCACGTCCGGGGCCGCCACCGGCGCCGTCCTGGTCATCCTGGTCCTGGGCGCCGGCCGGCTCGCGGTGTCCCTGGGGGCCATCGCCGGGGGGCTGCTCACCGCCGCGATCGTCTACCTCCTGGCCATGAAGAACGGCGTGCAGGGGTACCGGCTGGTGCTGGTGGGCATCGGCGTGTCCGCGATGCTCGGGTCGGTCCGCGACTACCTGCTGACCCGCGCCGAGCTCACCGACGCCCTGGGCGCCCAGATCTGGATGATCGGCAGCCTCAACTCGCGCGGCTGGGCCGAGGTGGCCGCCGTGTGGATCTCCCTGGCGGTCCTGGCCCCCGTGCTCCTGGCCCTGGGGCAGCGGCTGCGCTTCATGGAGCTGGGCGACGACACGGCCCAGGGCCTCGGGGTGCCCCTCCGCTCCACCCAGGTCTGGGCGCTGGCTGCCGCCAGCGCGCTGACCGGCGCCGCCATCGCGGTGGCGGGCCCCATCGGCTTCGTGGCCCTGGCCGCGCCGCAGATCGCCCGCCGCCTGACCCGTGCCGGGGGGACCACCCTGGTGGGCTCCGCGCTCACGGGAGCGGCCCTGCTGGTGGTCGCGGACCTGGTGGCGCTGCGCGCCCTGGCCCCCACCCAGCTTCCCGTGGGCGTGGTCACCGCCGTCATCGGCGGGAGCTACCTGATCTGGCTGCTGTACACCGAATGGCGCGGCGGACGTGCCTGAGCGAGACCGAGAGAGAACGATGACCACTCCAGCCGACACCGGTTCCCGCCTCAACGGCCGGGGCCTCACCCTCGCCTACGAGCAGCGCGTCATCTCCCAGGATCTGGCCGTGTCGATCCCCGACAACTCCTTCACGGTGATCGTGGGCCCCAACGCGTGCGGCAAGTCCACCCTGCTGCGGGCCCTGTCGCGCACGCTCAAGCCCGCGCACGGGCACGTCCACCTGGACGGGCAGGTCATCGGCTCCTACCCGGCCAAGGAGGTCGCGCGCCGCCTGGGGCTGCTCCCGCAGACCTCCATCGCCCCCGACGGCATCGGCGTCGCCGACCTGGTGGCCCGCGGCAGGTTCCCGCACCAGGGGTTCCTGCGCCAGTGGTCGGCCCAGGACGAGGCGGTGGTGGCCGAGGCGATGGACGCCACCGGCGTCACCGCCCTGGCCGACCGGTCGGTGGACGAGCTCTCCGGGGGGCAGCGCCAGCGCGTGTGGCTGGCGATGGTCCTGGCGCAGCAGACCCCGCTGCTGCTGCTGGACGAGCCCACCACCTACCTGGACATCGCCCACCAGATGGACATGCTCGACCTGTGCGCCGACCTGCACGCCGAGCGCGGCTACACGCTGGTGGCCGTTCTGCACGACCTCAACCACGCGTGCCGTTACGCGAGCCACCTGATCGTGATGAAGGAGGGCGCCATCGTCGCCGAGGGCGACCCGGCGAAGGTGGTCACCGCCGAGCTCGTGGAGGAGGTGTTCGGGCTCCCGGTGCGGATCATCCCCGACCCCGAGACCGGCACGCCGATGATCGTGCCGGTGGACCGCCGGGGCGCGGCCCGGTAGCGGCGCCCGCCCGGGGCGGGCCGGCGGGGGAGGCCGGAGCCTCCCCGCCGAGGTGCCCGGGGGCCGACGAGCACGTCCGCGTGCCCCCGCCACCCCGGGGAGGGGTACGGCGGGCGGCCCCGCGGTGGACCGCCGGCGGCCCCCCGCGCTCCCGGGGCGCGGCCGGGCGGGCCCCGGGAGATCTCCAGGTGCAGCGGCCCCTCGCATGGGCCCGCCCGGCCGGCTGCCCGTCACGACCCGGGCCGGGCCCCTCTCAGGCCCCTGACAGCTCCAACCTCAGCACCAGCGACACCAGCTCCACCACCACCTCCTTGACCGACTCCCGGTCCCGCGCGTCGCACAGCAGCAGCGGCACACGCTCCTCCAGGTCCAACGCCACCCGCACGTCGTCGGCCCGGTGCGTGCGGTGACCGTCGAAGCAGTTCACCGCCACCACGAACGGCACCCCGCGCGACTCGAAGAAGTCGATCGCGTCGAAGGAGTCCGCCAGCCGGCGCGTGTCGGCCAGCACCACCGCGCCCAGGGCGCCCTCGACCAGCTCCTCCCACATGAACGAGAACCGGCGCTGCCCGGGGGTCCCGAACAGGTACACCACCGTCGACTCGTCCAGGGTGATGCGTCCGAAGTCGAGCGCCACCGTCGTCGTGGTCTTGCCCTCCACGCCCTCCAGGTCGTCGACCCCCACGCTCTCGGAGGTCATCACCTCCTCGGTGTGCAGCGCCTCCACCTCGCTCAACGCCGACACCAAGGTGGTCTTTCCGGCCCCGAAACCCCCGGCCACCACGATCTTCAGGGTGTCGGGGACAGGCCCTGCCCCCTCGGCCTCCATCACGACCAACGCCCCATCCACCCCATCCGGCCTCTCAGGCCCATCCGTTCCACCCTCACAACTCCCGGATACGGTCCAGTACCGCGCGCAGCGTCGCCGCGTCGGGCCTGTTCCGCTCCCAGTCCGAGGTATGCACCATCACGTACCCCTGGTCCAACAGGTCGGCCAGCAGGATCCTGGTCACGCCCAGGGGGAAACCCGACCGCGAGGCCACCTCCGCCACCGAGAGCGGACGCGCGCACAGCGACAGGATCAGCTCCAGCTCCGGGTCCACCTCCGGCGGCGCCGCCGACGGGACCGCCACCACCTGCGACGTCATGGAGAAGTCCGAGCGCGAGGGCCGTGTCCGCCCGCCCGTCAGCGAGTAGGGCCGGATCAGGCTCGACTCGAACGACCATCCCCGCGGGGACTCCTCGCCAGGCGGCACCGCGCTCACTCCCACTCCTCCTCGACGGCACGGGCCGTGCGCCGTCGCGGCGCACCGGCCCCCGCCTCACGACCTCCCGTGCCCGCGGCGGGGCAGAGCCGACAGGTGCGGCCCCACCTGGCGCACGAGGCGGTTCACCTCGAACGCGGCCTGGCCCATGTCGCACGTGGACTCGGCCACCACGGCCAACGAGGCGCCCCGGCCCGCGGCCAGCACGAAGAAGAAGACGTTGTCCATCTCCACGACGGTCTGACGCACCTCCGAGGCCCCCAGTTGCGAACGCGCCCCCCGGGCCAGGCTGGCGAACCCCGAGGCGATCGCCGCGAGCCTCTCGCCCTCCTCCCGGTCCAGCCCCGGGGAGGAGGACAGCAGGAGGCCGTCCGCGGACAGCAGAAGGGCCTCACGTGCCCCGGCCACCCGGTCGACCAGGTCGCCCAGCAGCCAGTCCAGGGTCCTGGCCGGGGTCTCCCCGCCCACCTCTCCTCCACCGGTGACCCGGTCTCCCGCCGCAGTGCCCGCCGACATCGACATCACCCTTCCGACCTCTCACCGGGGCGCGCACCGCGCGCGCCACCCTCACCCAGTTCCTCGGACTCCGCGCGCCCGCGCAGGGTCCCGGACTGGAAGGCACTCATCATGGACCGGATGTCCGACAGCGACCGCTGCCCGCCCGTGTCCTGCGCCGCCGCGGGCGCCTCCTGGGGGGGCGCCACGTGCTTGCGCCGGCGCCGCGGCAGCCCCATGTAGGTGTCCTCCGCCCCGTCCCCGTCGGCGGCCCCCTCATCGGCCGGGGCGCCCCGGTCCTGCGGTTCGGAGGGGGCGGGGGCCGCGGCGACCTCGGTGAGCACCCCGCCGGGCTCCGCGGGCGGTGCGGGGGCGGTCCGCCGGTGCGGCCCGGCGGCCCGCAGCGGCGAGGGGCCCTGCCCGGGCGCGGCCAGGGCCCGGGCAGGGATGGCCACCACCGCACGGGTCCCCCCGTGGGGGGAGTCCCGCAGGGTCACCTCGAAGTCGTGCCGGGCCGCGATCGTGGCGACCACGAACAGGCCCAGGTGCGAGTCCTCGCGCATGCGGGCCAGGTCGAACCGGGGCGGGTCGGCCAGCAGCACGTTCGCCGAGTCCAGCTGGGCGTCGGTCATGCCCAGGCCGCGGTCCTCCACCTCCAGGACGTGGCGGCCGCGGTCGTCCTCGCGGCCCCGGACCGTCACCTCCGTACCCGGGGGGGAGAAGGAGGTCGCGTTCTCCAGCAGTTCGGCGAGCAGCCGGACGGTGTCGGTCCCCACGTCGCCGCGCAGGGCGACCGCGGGCAGCGCCAGGACGCGCACCCGCGTGTAGTCCTCGATCTCGCTGGCGGCCGCCCGCACCGCCTCGTGCAGCCGCACCGGGCCCAGCCCGCGGCGCACGGGGGTGTCACCGCTCAGCAGCATGAGGTTCTCGGCGTTGCGCCGCAGCTGGGTGCTGAAGTGGTCGATGCGGAACAGCGCCTCCAGCACCTCGGGGTCGGTCTCGCCCCGTTCCAGGGTGTCCAGCAGCCCGAGCTGGCGGTGGACGAGCGACTGCGTGCGGCGCGCGATGTTGCGGAACATGGCGCGCACCCCGGCGCGGACCTGGGCCTCCTCCACGGCGGCGGCGACGGCGGCCCGCTGGGCGTCGTTGAACGCCTCGGCCATCCGGCCGATCTCGTCGCGCACCCGCACGCGCAGCTTGGGAACCTCCGCGTCCACGTCCACGCTGCCGCCCGCGCGCAGGCGGGCCGTCACCTCGGGCAGGCGCACCTGCGCGTGCTCCAGGGTGAGGACCCGCAGGTGCTGGAGCCGCCGTCCCAGGCGCTGGGTGCCGCCCACGGCCACGGCGGAGGAGGCCAGCGCCGCCAGGAGGGCGGGCACGCTGATGAGCAGGACGCTGTTGCGCAGTTCGGCGGACTGGGTGTGGCTGAAGGCGATGACCTGCTCTGTCCGGGCCTCCTCCACGCCGCGCATGCGCAGGTCCACGGCCTCGGCGGCGCCGCGCCAGGCGGTGGCGTTGACCGGGACGGTGTTCTCGCCCCGGATGGGCATGCTGATGATGCTCTCCTGCAGCTGGTAGACGCTCTGCAGGGCGGAGTAGGACTCCAGGAGGACGTAGTGCTGGCTGTCCTGGTCGCTGAGTTCGGCGCCCACGCGGCCCCAGGTGTAGCGCTGGGCCCCGGCGGCGGCGGCGAACTCGGCGTGGGCCTCGGCGGGGAAGGCGTTGGTGGCGACCGCGTGGGCCAGGACGGCGTCCTGCTGGTTGAGGAGTTCGCGGGTGCGGGCCAGGGAGGTCAGGGAGCGCAGGTGGGGGACCTGGGCGGAGTCGGCGCGCTCGACCTGGGCGTCCCACACGCGCAGCCCGCTCTCGATGATCTCGGTGTAGGCGGTGGCGGCCTCCTCCAGGGTGCGTTCGCCGGGGGAGAGGGCGTCGACCCTCAGGCGGTGGGCGTCGAGCCGGTTGAGGGAGCGCTGGAAGTTCAGGGCCTGTTCGGGCAGGTCGTCCTCGTCGAAGGCGCGCAGGCGCAGGCGCAGGGTTTCGACGGCCTCGGTGGTCTCCTGCCGGGTGGTCCGCAGGCGGTGGGCGGTGCGCTCGGTGCCGTTGGCGGAGTCCATGGTGGCGCGCCGTTCGCGCTGGAGTTCGCCGATGACCGTGATGACGGGGGTGGCGACCTGCTCGGTGAGGGCGGCGGTGGTGCGCAGTTCGCGGATGTCGGTGACCAGGACGGCGGTGAAGGCAGCCCACAGGAGCAGCAGCGCGGTGCTGGGGATCAGGACCAGCGTGATCATGCGGGCGCGAAGCGACCGGCGCTTCTCGTGGGGCATGGGCTCGCTTCCGGGGGAGAGGCGGGCGTGGCTGGGAAGCGTCCGCCGGGGTGGGGGAGGGCCGGGTTTCCCAGAGTGAACCGCTCCGCGGGGGATTACGCAAGCCTGAAAAGGCTGATGAGAGGGTGTGCGAGTGCATTTCCGCAGGTCAGGTCATGGGCCTCAGCTTGGTAACGCGAAACACATAAAAAATCTACGTCGTAAAGATGCTCACTTTTCTCAAAAACCAGACAAACAGGACAAAGGAGCGGCTTCGCCGCACCGAACACCATAAGTTGCTGTTCTCGAAGAGAATCGCGACGTGAACAGGGACGCCATGAGGGGTACGTAGCCTCCTACGAACACATCCGCATACACCGAAGGCGACCGGACGTTCACGTACAGGCGCCGCGGACGGTGCGGGGCCCGGCCGTACGCGCACCGGCCGCCGCAGACCGCCCGCAGCGCGCGGGCAGGGGGAGAGGATCCGCATGAAGCTCACCGAGGACCAGGTCCGGGACGGCCTGACCAGGCTCACCGGCTGGGAGCTGGACCCCGACGCGCCCGTCATCCGCCGGACGGTGCGCCTGTCCGGCTTCCCGGCGGCCGTCTCCCTGGTCAACGAGATCGCCCAGGCCGCCGAACAGGTCGACCACCACCCCGACATCGACATCCGCTACGACACGCTGCACCTGGCCCTGAGCACCCACTCCGAGGGCGCCCTCACCGACAAGGACATGGCCCTGGCCGCCCGCATCGACGAGCTCGTGCCCTGAGCGCGCCCCGACGCCGCGGGGCTGCTCCCGGGGGCGGGGGTCCCTAGGATCTCGGCATGGCCCTTGACCTGTACACCGGGATCCCCGTCACCGACCGCCAGGCCGCGCCGGCGTGCCCGTCCGGCTCGCCGCCGACGTACGTGGCCGGTGAGCCGCAGGCGGGGCGGGAGCCGGCCGGGCGCCGGTGCGCGTTCGCGGAGCGCCGTCCCGAGCGTGCGGGCCGCGCCGTGCCCGCGGTGTTCGTCGACGGCCTCGGGGCCCGGGTGAGGGGGACCGCCGGGCGCGGCGTCGAGCCGGTGGGGCGGCGGACGTGTCCGGACGGGGCGCGCGAGGGGGTGTCCCGGGACCCGGAGGGCGGCGGGGTCCCGTTCGGCGGGGGGCCGCTGTGAGTGCTTCGGAGGCGTTCTCGCGTGTGAAGATCCGTGTCGGGGCGCTGGTGTTCTGCGGTGAGGAGGTCGCGCTGATCCGCAGGGACCGGCCCGGTTCCGTGCACTACACGCCTCCGGGCGGGAACGTCGAGCCCGGTGAGGACCTGCTGGCCGCGCTGTGGCGCGAGCTGGGCGAGGAGCTGTGGCTCGGGGAGGCGCAGACGGGGGCGCCGGAGCTGTTGTGGGTGGTGGATCAGCGTGTGACGCGTCCGGGGCCCACGCCCTCGCCGCGCAAGCTGCACCTGTTGTACCGGTTGCACGTGAGTGAGGCGGTGCGGGCGGTGTTGGCGGTGGAGGAGTACGACGAGCAGCGGGACGGCGGTTTCGAGGTGGGTGTCGTGGAGTGGGTGGATTTTCGTGCGGCCGGGGGGCTGCCGTTGTTCCCGCCGGTGGGTGCGGCGTTGGCGGCGTTGTCGTCCCCGCGTGCGGTGGTGGCCGATGCGGGGTGGGGTGCTGTGACCGATGAGGACTATGTGTGGGTGTGATGTCGTCCGGTGGTCGGTCGGGTGGGTGTTGATCGTGCCGGAGCGGGGTCAGAGTCCGACTTTGCGGATGGGGTTGTCGCGCCAGGCGTCGGCGGGGCGGATGTAGGTGTCGACGGCGGTGGAGGCTTCGGACCATCGGCCTTGGCGGGCGATCCAGGCGCGGGGGGCGCCGGCGGCTGCGGCGGCGGTGGCGGGTCCGGAGCGTAGGGAGTGGGCGGTGACGTTCTCGATGCCGGCCTTGTGTGCGAGGCGTTTGACGACGAGGTTGATCCCGGCGCCGGACATGCGTCCTGTTCCGCGTCCGGCCGCGTCGGCGGTCCCGGCGAGGCGCCCGTGGCGGTCGACGGAGCGCAGCAGCGGCCCCGTGGTGACCCCGGCCTCGGCCAGGGCCGCGAGGTAGGCGGCCACGGTGCGGACCGGGCAGGTGGACAGGTGTGTGCCGTAGGGGATGGCGACGGTGGTGCCGGTGGAGTCCTTGTCGGTCTTGGAGGTGGCCACGAACACTTCGAGGCCTTCGGGGACCTGGCGCAGGTCGGTGGTGTTCAGCGCGGCCAGTTCGGAGCGGCGGGCCATCATGGCGTAGCCGAGCAGGAGGAGCGCCCGGTCGCGGAGCCCGACGAGTCCTTCCCCTGCCGTGTCGATCATCCGGCGCAGCTCCTCGACGGAGAGCGCCGGCGCCTGTCGTTTGCGGCCTCCGGCGGCGGCCCACTCGCGGCGGTAGGAGCGCAGCACCAGCCGGGCGGCCTTGGTGGAGACGGCGTGTCCGGCGGCGGCGTGGCGGGAGGCGATCGAGCCCAGGGCCCGGTCGACGGTGGCGGGGGCGGCCCCGGCGGCGGCGAGGTGGTCGGTGTAGGAGGCGAGGGTTTCGGCCGTCGCCGGGAGGGGGGTCCGGGAGGTCTGCGTGCACCAGGCGGTGAAGGTGCGCCAGTCGCGGGTGTAGCCGGTGCGGGTCGAGGCGGCCCACCCGTCGGCGACCCGGGCCGCGGCGGAGTCGGTCAGCTCCGTCTCGGGGACCACGAGCGCTTGGCGGCCGTGGAGGACGACGGTCTCCTCGAGGACGACCCCCTCGACCGCGTCGTCGGGGAACGGGATCAGCTCGGTGCGCTCGGTCGTCACAGGGGGCTCCCAGGGGTGAGGAAGGAGGGGTGAGTGTCCGAATTCTGGGTTTCGATAAGTCAAGTTATCAAAAGTGAGGGTTGGTGGGTGTTCGGGGTGTTTCGGGGGTGGGGTTCTGTGTGGGTTCGCGGTGGTTCTGGAGGGGGCGTGCACGCCGGGCGGCCCGGCCCCGCGCCGGGCCGCCCGGCGGGGTCAGCGCAGGCGTGAGCGGCGCATCTTGCCCGAGGCGGTGCGGGGGAGTTCGTCGACGAAGTCGACGACCTGGGGTGCGGCGTGGGTGGCGAAGCGGGTGCGCACCCATTCCTTGAGGTCCTCGGCCAGTCGCGGGGTGGCGGTGTGCCCGGGGGCGGCGACGACGCGGGCGCCGATGAGCTGTCCGGCGATCTCGTCGGGGATGGAGTAGACGCCGCACTCCTCGACGGCGGGGTGGTCGTTGAGGACGGCTTCGACCTCGGTGGGGCCGATGCGGTAGCCGTGGGTGCGGATGGCGCCGTCGTCGCGGGTGGAGAAGAAGATCTGGCCGTCGCGGTCCTGGATGCCGGTGTCGCCGGTGAGGTAGTGGGCGTGGTCGGGGGTGAAGCGGACCTGGGAGGCGGCCTCGTTGTCGAGGTAGCCGTCGAACCAGGCCAGGGGGCTGTTGGCGAGGTCGATGGCGATGCGGCCGTAGGCGCCCAGGGGGGCGGGGTCGTCGGAGACGGCTTCGAGGACCTGGATGTTCCATCCGGGCAGGGCGGGGCCGATGGCGCCGGGGACGAGGGGGGCGGCCCGGTCGGGGGTGTCGCCGTTGGGGACGCCGATGCACCAGCCGAGTTCGGTCTGGCCGTAGTGGTCGCGTACGGGGACGCCGAAGACGTCGGCGACCCAGTCGATGACGTCGGGGGGCAGGGGTTCGCCGGCGCTGGTGAGGCGTTGGACCATGACTTCGGGGGGCAGGGTCTTGGTGGCGGCGCGCAGGGTGCGGTAGGTGGTGGGGTCGGCGGCGAGGTTGGTGACGCCGTACAGGCCCAGGACGTCGAGGGTGAGTTCGGGGTCGAAGAATCCGGCGCGCAGGGCGAGGGAGCCGTGTCCGGCCAGGAGGGGGGAGATGAGGCCGTGGTAGAGGCCGTAGGCGGAGCCGGGGTCGGCGGTGTTCCAGTAGACGTCGTCGTCGCGCACGCCGAGGCCGTAGTGGTGGTAGGCGTGCATGGCGGTCAGGGCGCGGGCGGGGACGGGGACGCCGCGGGGCGGGCCGACGTTGGCGGAGACGTAGAGGATGGCGAGGGTGCCGTGGCCGCCGATGGGGGTGTCGGTGACGGTGGGGGTGGTGGTGGGTTGGGTGAGGGTGGTGAGGGTGTGGTCGCCGGGGCGTAGGGGGTGGGTGCCGGTGGTGGCGATGTCCCAGGTGGGGGTGGTGTGGGGGGTGGGGTCGAGTTTGGTGCGGTATTCGTCGTCGCAGACGACCAGGCGTGCGCGGGAGTTGGTGAGGCGTTCGTTGATGGCGGAGGGGGCGAAGGAGGAGAGGAGGGGGACCAGGACGGCGCCCAGGCGCCAGACGGCGAGGGCGGTGACGGTGAGGTCGGTGCCTTTGGGCAGGAGGGTGGCGACGCGGTCGCCGGTGGTGATGCCCAGGTCGGCGAGTCCGGTGGCCAGGGCGCGGGAGCGGTGGGTGAGTTCGCCGTAGGTGAGGGTGGTGGCGGTGAGGGTGGGGCCGATCTCTGTGGTGGCGACGGTGTGGGGGTCGTGGCGGTCGCAGAGGAGGTGGGCCACCGATGTGGTGGGTGTGTCGTAGGTGGCGAGCCAGTCGCGTACGTGGTGCGCCGGGTCGGGCACGGGCATCGGTGGTCTTCCTCGGTTTCGGTGGGTTTGTTGGTATCGCCGGGTTACGTCAACCCTATGCCCACCTGTGAGCCTGGCCTCACTCGCGCCGGGTGTGGCGGTTCGGCCATGATGTGGGGATGGACAGTGGTGCTGTGGCGGAGCGTTTCGGGCTGGGTGCTGGTGAGCGTGCGTGGTTGGAGGAGGCCGCGCTGTTGCCGGAGCCGGTGAGGGCGCTGGTGGTGCCCTCGGGGGCGGAGGCGGCGCGGGTGTTGGACCTGTTCGCCCTGGGGGCGGCGGACCGGGCCGAGGTGGAGGGGTTGTGGCCGGGGGCGGACGGGCCGTGGGGGGTGTGGCCGCCGGAGCTGTGGTACGTGGTGGAGTGCATGTACCGGCGGCTGTGCGCCGACGCGGAGCTGCCGGCGGGGCGGTGGCGGGACTGGCCCTCGCTGGTGGGGGTGGAGGATCCGCGGGTGCGGGTGGCGTCGCTGTGGGCGTTCGCGGCGATGGTGGGGGCGCAGTTCGCCTCGCACGGTGCGCGGGGTGTGGAGCGGTCGGTGACGGCGGCCACGCTCGCGGACGTGGGTGTGCAGATGGGGCGTTCGCGGCGGATGTTCGGCCGACTGTCGCTGGAGACGGCGTCGTGGGTGGCGGCGCAGTTCCGGGGCCGCCTGTTCTGGGTGGGCGGGCTGCAGTTCGAGCCGGCCCTGCTGGGGAACCAGGGCGGGGTGGAGTGGTATGCGCCCGGGGAGGCCCGGGGGCGGGGCCCGGGGATGGGTGTGGGTGATCCGGTGCTGCGGCTGCACATTCCCACGGGCGGGTTGGACCCGGTGGCGGTGGAGGAGGCGCTGGGGCGGGCGCGGGGGTTCGCCCGCAGGTGTTTGGGGATCGATCCGGTGGTGGCCACGTGTACGTCGTGGTTGCTGGATCCGCAGTGGGGCCGGGTGTTGGGGGAGGGGTCCAACATCGTGGCGTTCCAGCGCAGGTTCACGCTGGTGGGTGCGGGTGTGCCGGGGGAGTCGGACGTGTTCCGGTTCGTGTTCGGCAGGGCGCGGGTGGATGTGGCGGACGCGCCGCGGCGCACGCGGTTGGAGCGCGCGGTGGTGGAGCGGCTGGAGTCGGGGGGCTCCTGGCAGGTGCGCACGGGGTGGTTGCGGTTGCCGTAGGGGGCGGTCGGCCCGCGCCGGGGCGCGGGCCGGGTGGTGCCGTCAGCTCTTGAGGAACTCCAGCAGGTCGCGGTTGAACCTCTCCTTGTCGCCGGGGACCAGGGCGATGCCGTGGGAGCCGCCCTCGTACACCTTGAGTGTGGCGTCGGCGATGATCTTCGCGGACTTGCGGCCGGTGGCGTCGATGGGGACGACCTGGTCGTCGTCGCCGTGCACCACCAGGGTGGGGATGTCGAAGCTGCGCAGGTCCTGGGTGAAGTCGGTGTAGCCGAAGGCGTCGACGCACGTGACGCCGGCCTGGATGGACTGGTGCATGGCCATGAACCAGAAGGCGTCCTTGTTGCCCTGGGTGACCTTGTTGCCGGGGCGGTTGGCGCTGAAGAACCCCTCGGCGGTGTCCTTCCAGAACTGGGAGCGTTCGGTGAGGATGCCGTTCTTGATGCCGGTGAGGACGTCCTCGGGGACGCCTTCGGGGTTGGTGTCGGACTTGATCATGATGGGCGGGACGGCGGAGAGCAGGACGGCCTGGCGGACCCTGCGGGTGCCGTGGCGGCCGATGTAGCGGGCGAGTTCGCCGCCTCCCATGGAGTGCGCGACCAGGGTGGCGTCCTGCAGGTCGAGCTGGTTCATGAGGTCGTCGAGGTCGTCGGCGAAGGTGTCGAAGTCGTAGCCGTCCCAGGGCTGGTCGGAGCGGCCGTGTCCGCGGCGGTCGTGGGCGATGCCGCGGAACCCGTTGTCGGCCACCCACTTCATCTGGTCCTCCCACGCGTCGGCGTTGAGCGGCCATCCGTGGATGAACACGACGGGGCGTCCGCTGCCCCAGTCCTTGTAGTGGATGCCGACGTTGTCGCGTGTGGTGATGCGGCCCATGGGTGGTGCCCCCTTGTGTGCGGTGTTTCGGGTGGGGTGCGCCGGAGTGGGCGCACCGTTGCCGAGTCGATCACGGTGGGGCGCGGGGGTGAACCCGCTGGTGGGCAAGGCTGGGGAAAGTTCGGTTCAGGGGTTCTCAGATGGCCATGAGGGCGTGGGCGGTGTCGTCGGTGAGGTCGGCGCGGTCGCCGCTGTGGACGATGCGGCCGGCGTCGATGACGGTGACGGTGTCGGCCAGGCGCAGGGCCAGGTCGAGGTACTGCTCGACGAGCAGGACGGTGATGCCCTGGGCGGCGATGTGGGTGATGGCCTGTTCGATCTCGGCGACGATGGAGGGCTGGATGCCTTCGGTGGGTTCGTCGAGGATGAGCAGGGTGGGGTCGGTGACCAGGGCGCGGGCGATGGCGAGTTGTTGGGCCTGTCCTCCGGAGAGGAGTCCGGCGCGGCGGTGCAGGAGGGGGTGGAGGCGGGGGAAGCGGTCCAGGGCGGCGTCGATGAGTTCGGGGCCGCCTCTTCGTGCGGCCCGGTGGGCGAGGTGGAGGTTGTCGGCGACGGTGAGGGGGGCGAAGGTGGCGTGGCCCTGGGGGGCGTAGGCGAGGCCGTTGCGGGTGCGGGTGTGCGGGGGGTGGCGGGTGATGTCGGTGCCGTTGTGGGTGATGGTGCCGGCGGTGGGGGTGAGGAGTCCGGCGATGGTGTTGAGGAGGGTGGTTTTTCCGACGCCGTTGCGGCCCATGACGCAGGCGATGGTGCCGGGGGCGATGGTGAGGTTGATGTCGAACAGGACGCGGGCGCGCCCGTAGCCGGCGTGGAGGCCGTGGATGCTCAGGTGGGGTGTGTTCACGGGCGGGTCTCCTGGGGGGTGCGGCCGAGGTAGACCTCCTGGACGCGGGGGTCGCTTTGGACGGTGGCCAGGTCGCCGTGGGTGAGGATGCGTCCTTCGTGCAGGACGGTGACCTGGCGGGCGTAGCGGCGCAGGAAGTCCATGTCGTGTTCGATGACGACGACGGTGTGGTCGGCGGCGATCTGGGTGAGGAGTTCGCCGGTGAGGGTGCGCTCCGCGGCGCTCATGCCGGCGACGGGTTCGTCCAGGAGCAGGAGCCGGGGGTGTTGGGCCAGGAGCATGGCGATCTCCAGCCATTGGCGTTGGCCGTGGGAGAGGGTGCCGGCGGGGGCGTGGGTGTGGGGGGTCAGGCCGACGCGTTCGAGGAGGTCGGGGACCTGGGGGTGGGGGGTGCGGGGGCGGCGCAGGAGTTGCCAGGGGCGCAGGCGGAAGGACGCGGCCAGGTCGACGTTGTCGGCGACGGTGAGGTGCTCGAAGACGACGCTGGTCTGGAAGGTGCGGCCGATGCCGGCGCGGACGATGTGGTGTTCGCTGCGTTTGTTGAGGGTGTGGCCGTTGAAGGTGATGGTGCCGCTGGTGGGGCGGGTGCGGCCGGTGATGGTGTCGATGAGGGTGGTTTTTCCGGCGCCATTGGGGCCGATGAGGAAGCGGAGTTCGCCGTGGTCGAGGGTGAGGTCGATGTGGTCCAGGGCGGTGAAGGCGCCGAAGGTGACGGTGAGGTCGCGGATGTCGAGCAGGGTCACGGGGTGCTCCCGGCGGTGGCGGTCTCCTGGGCGGGGGTGCGTGGGCGGCGCAGGGCGGTTCGGGCGGTGTGGGCGAGTCCGGCCAGGCCGTGGGGGGCCAGGGCGATGACGATGACGAACAGGGCGCCTTGGAGGTAGGTCCAGCCCGCGGTGAAGGTTTCGGAGAAGGCGGTCTGGGCGGTGTTCATGATGAGGGCGCCGGCGGCGGCGCCGGCCAGGGAGTGGCGGCCGCCGATGGCCACGGCCAGGACCATCATGATCGAGGGGACGACGCCGATGAGGGTGGGGGAGATGATGCCCATGACGGGGACGAAGAGGGCTCCGGCGGCGCCCGCGGTGGTGGCGGAGAGGGCGTAGGCGAGGGTTTTGGCCCAGGTGGGGTCGTAGCCGAGGTAGCGGACGCGGTCCTCGCCGTCGCGGATGGCGATGAGGAGTCTGCCGTAGCGGCTGCGGGTGAGGTGGCGCAGGAGCAGGTAGGTGGCGGCCAGGGTCAGGACGGTGAGGGTGTAGAGGGTGGTCTGGGCGGTGGGGGTGTAGAGGCTGTGGCCGGCGAAGACGGGGAAGTCGGTGAGTCCGTTGGAGCCGCCGGTGAGGTGTTGTTGGCCGATGAGGAGGATGACGAAGGCGGCGGCCAGGGCCTGGTTGAGGAGGGCGAAGTAGGCGCCGCGTACGCGTTGGCGGAACACGGACCAGCCCAGGAGGGTGGCCAGGGCGGCGGGTAGGAGCAGGGCGGTGGTGAGGGCGGCGGCGGGGTGGGTGAGGGCCTGCCAGAACCAGGGGAGTTCGGTGAGCCCGGACCAGGTCATGAACTGGGGGAGCCGGCCGCGGGTGAGGGGGTCGGCGGCGGTGGCGGCCAGGGTCAGGTGGATGGCCATGGCGTAGGCGCCCAGGCCGAAGTAAACGCCGTGGCCGAGGGTGAGCATGCCGCCGCGGCCCCAGGCCAGGGCGATGCCCAGGGCGACGATGGAGTAGCACAGGTACTGGGTGAGGAGGTTGAGGCGGAAGGGTTCGAGGAGGTGGGGGAGGAGTAGGAGGGCGGCGGCGAGCAGGGCGAGGAAGGTGGCGGGGCCGCGCAGGCGGGCCAGGGGCGTGCGCCGCCCGGGCGCGGGGGTGGGCGCGGGGGTGGGGGTCATGTCAGCGCTCTCGTCTTGACGGTGAACAGTCCCTGGGGGCGGGCCTGGAGGAAGGCGATGATGGCGGCGAAGACGAGGAGTTTGGCCAGGGAGGCGTCGGTCCAGGCCTGGGCGGTGGCGTTGAGGATGCCCAGGGCGAAGGCGGCTATGACGGTGCCGCGCAGTCGGCCCAGGCCGCCGATGACCACGACGAGGAACGCGTCGACGATGTAGTTGGCGCCCAGGGTGGGGCCGGTGGGGCCGATGAGGGTGAGGGCGACGCCGGCGACACCGGCCAGGCCGGAGCCGATGAAGAAGGTGGTGGCGTCGACCTTGCGGGTGTTGATGCCGCTGACGCCGGCCAGGTCGCGGTTGTGGATGACGGCGCGCATCTGGCGGCCCTGGTGGGTGCGGTGCAGGTGGTGGGCGATGGCCAGGACGCAGACCAGAGCCAGGGCGAGGATGAACAGGCGTGAGTGGTGCAGGCGGATGCCGCCCGGCAGGGTGGTGCCGTCGGTGAGCCAGCCGGGTGCGGGGACGTCGACGTTGGGGGCGCCGAAGATGTCGCGTGCGGCCTGTTGGAGGATCATGCCGATGCCGAAGGTGAGCAGGAGGGTGTCCAGGGGGCGCCCGTAGAAGTGGCGGATGAGGCCGAGTTCGAGGAGCCAGCCCAGGGTGCCGGTGAGGGTGAAGGCCAGGGGGAGGGCGGCGATGAGGGACCAGGTGGGGTCCAGGCCGGCCCAGGCGTGCAGGACGTAGGCGGTGTAGGCGCCGACCATGATGAACTCGCCGTGGGCCATGTTGATGACGCCCATCTGGCCGAAGGTGAAGTTCAGGCCCAGGGCTGCCAGGAGGAGGACGGCGCCGATGGCCAGTCCGGTGGGGAGTTGGTTGACGAGGGCGTCCACCGCGGCTCCTTGTGGGGTCGGGGCGGCCGGGGCGGGCCCGTAGGGGTCGGGGTCCGGCCGCCGGGCGGTGGTCTCAGCCGGTGAGGGCGGCGGCCCAGTCGTAGCCCTCGAGGTAGGGGTCGGGGGTGATGGGCTGGGGGGAGGCCCAGATCTCGTCGATGAGGCCCTGGTCGTTGACCTGGCCGATGCGGGCGGTCTTGACGACGTGCTGGGTGGCGCCGTCGATGGTGATGGTGCCTTCGGGGGCGTCGAAGGTGGTGCCGTCCAGGGCTTGGCGGACGTCGGCGACCTCGAAGCTGCCGGCTTCCTCGACGGCGGCCCTCCACAGGTGGACGGCGTTGTAGGCGGACTGCATGGGGTCGGAGGTGACCCGTTCCTCGCCGTAGGCGTCGGTGAAGGCCTCGACGAAACCGGTGTTGGTGTCGGTGGGGGTGCTCTGGTAGTAGTTCCAGGCGGTGAGGTGGCCGGTGATGTTGTCGGCGCCGATGCCCTCGATCTCCTCCTCGGCGACGCTGACGCTCAGGACGGGGGTGTCCTGGGCGCTGACCCCGGCCGAGCGCAGCTGTTGGAAGAAGCTGACGTTGGAGTCGCCGTTGAGGGTGTTGAAGACGGCGTCGGGTTCGGTGCGGGCGATGTCGTCGGTGATGGTGGCGTACTCGGTGTGGCCCAGGGGTGTGTACTCCTGGGCGGTGACGTCCATGTCGTGGGCCTGGGCGTAGGCGGTGATGATCTGGTTGGCGGTGCGCGGGAAGACGTAGTCGGAGCCGACGAGGTAGAGGCTGGTGTGGCCTTCTTCGCGCAGGTAGTCCAGGGCGGGGATGATCTGCTGGTTGGTGGTGGCGCCGGTGTAGACGATGTTGGGGGAGGCTTCGAGGCCTTCGTACTGGACCGGGTACCACAGCAGGCCGTCGTTGCGCTCGAAGACGGGGAGCATCGCCTTGCGGGAGGCGGAGGTCCAGCCGCCGAAGACGGTGGCGACGCCGTCGGACTGGAGGAGTTTTTGGGCGCGTTCGGCGAAGGTGGCCTCGTCGGAGGCGCCGTCCTCGACGATGGGCTCGATGCGGCGTCCCAGGACGCCGCCGTCGGCGTTGATCTCGTCGATGGCGAGTTGGACGGCGTCGTGGACGGTGACCTCGCTGATGGCCATGGTGCCGGAGAGTGAGTGGAGCAGGCCGACGGTGACGGTGTCGTCGTCGGTTCCGGTGCCTGCGGGGGCGCAGGCGGTGGCGGTCAGGGCCAGGGCGAGTGCGGTGGCGGCCAGGGGTGTTGTGCGCGGGCGGGTGCGTGCCACGTGTGCCCATCTCCTAGGGGGTCGGGGGTGGGGGTGCACCTAGGAGGCTGGTGTCGGGGTGTTTCGTGGGGCGTGCCCGGTGGTTACGTATACATGTCGGTATCCGGTGGGTGGTTAAATCGCGTCTTTCGGGGGTGGGGGGCGTGTGGTGGCGGCGAGCAGGTGGTGGCCGGAGCCGTCGCAGTGGGGGCAGGGGTGGGGTGCCAGGGCCTGGTCCACGAGGTCGGGGGCGGGGTGGTCGGGGGTCGGCGTGGGGGTGGGGGAGCCGGGTCCGGTGAGGTGGGCCAGGAGTGCCAGGCGTGTGCCGCTGCCCAGGCAGCTGCGGCACAGGGTTCGGATGAGCATGTGCGCAGAATAGGTGGTGTGTGCGTGGTGGTGGGGGTGAACGGCCGAGCTTGTCGGGTTTTGTGTGCCTGTTGGTGCGGTGTGGGGGCCGGAGGGTCGGCGGGTGCGGGCGGTTCAGGCGAGTGGGCCGGGTGACGTGCGGGCGGGCGATGGGCGGGCCGACAGGGGGCGGGGACTTCGGGTGGATATGAGCCCGGCAGCCCTAACTTGACATAATGTGCATTATCGGCGATATGGGCGGGGTGGTGGGAAGGGGTTGGAGCGCCCGCGTGGGCGGGCTTTTCGCGTGCCCGGACGCCGTCGCTCCGGGCGGCCGTGTGTGCTCGCCTCGCGTTGGTGCGTTGGTGCGTTGGTGCGTTGGTGCGTTGGTGCGTTGGTGCGGTCGGCGTCGGCGGCGTATCGGGCCCGTGGGCGCTGGGCGCCGTCCTCGGCGCGTCGGCGCTCAGGGGCGAACCGTCCGGCCGGCCGTCGCTCTGTCCGTCCACAGGTGTTGTGCCGGCCTGGTGCGGGTGCGGCGTGGCGGGTTAGCGTGGAATCAGGGGCGCCGTCGGCCGTCGTTGCCGGGGTGCGGCGCCCCCGAATCCCAGTATCCGCAGGTCGTCGGGTGTGCGGCAAGGGCCGTTCGTGGTCTGTGGACGAGGCGCCCGGCCTGCCCGGTCCCGGGGTCGGCCGTTGTTCGGGGCGTCGGCGCCCCCGGGGTCGCAGGTGCGGCGTGCGGGGTCGAGCCGTCCCGCGTCCAGGTCCCGGTGCGGTGGCGCCCGAGGCCGTCCCCCACGGGGGTCGAGTCCGATCCCTCCATGTTTGATGCATAAACCGTGTTATGCATGATTTTGGTGAACTTTGCAGACACATGAGTGGTTTGTGGTGATCTCCTGGTCGGCTGTCGCCCCGACCGGTGCCCACTCCCCTCCGCGCTCCCCGCGACCCGCCCCCACCCCGGCGCCGTGCGGGCCCGCCCCCACCGGGCCCCCGGGCCAACTCCCCCCTCCACCCCTTCCCCGCGCGCCGCGCGCCTGGCGCGCGGTCGCACCTGCCCACCCCTCCCCCGACACAGGAGCCACCCATGACAGGCATCACTCACGGTTACACCAACGACACCCGCAGGAGTGGTGGCATCGTGGTCAAACACCACCTCGGCCCCGGCGCCGCACGGCGCCGGGACACCGAGGCCCTCGCCCTGCGCGCCGCCGCCGGTGCGGTGCCCGTCCCCCCGCTCCTGTCCCCCGTGCCGGGCGTGGGCGGCCGCGGCTCCCGGGGCCCTGCCGGAGGCGCCCTGCCGCTGCGCACCGCCTTCGTGGAGGGCGTCCACGCCAAGGACCTGTGGGCGCGCGGGCACGCCGAGCGGGTCATGGCCGCCTGCGGGCGGGTGCTGCGCCTGGTGCACGCCCTGGACCCGGCGGTGCTTCCCGGCCCCGGACCGCTCCCGGGGCAGGTGTTCGTGCACGGGGACTTCGGTCCCAACAACGTGCTGCTGGAGCCCGGCGGCGGGAGGGTGGCGGCCGTCCTGGACTGGGAGTGGGCGCACCCGGGGGCGCCGGTGGAGGACCTGGCCTGGTGCGAGTGGGTGGTGCGCACCTACCATCCGGGCGAGGTCGGGGCGCTGGAGGCGTTCTTCGCCGCGTACGGGGCGCGTCCGCCGTGGGCCGAGCGGCACGCGTGGATGGTGCGCCGCTGCGGGGAGGTGGTCGCGTTCTGGGAGGAGTGGAGGCCCCTCTCCCCCACCACGGGGGTGCGCCGTGCCCAGTTGGCGGCCACGCGGGCCTGGCGGGGGTGAGGGCTTCCCCGGGCCGTTCCCGGGGTGGGGGCTCCTTCCCGGCCCTTCCGGCCCGCGTCCGCGTCCCTGCCCGCGCCCGCCGCCGCAGGGGGCGCCCGCGGCGGCTGGCCGGGCGTTTCCCGTTCCGGTATCTGGGCAGGCGCTGCCAGGAGACCCGAGCGGGTAGTGGCGCCGGGGCGCCGGCGGGTTCGCGGCGCGTCCGTGCGGTGCGCGGGTGGCGGGCGGGTCCTGCCCCGGCAGGCCGTCCGGTCCGCCCCTGCCGCTCACGGCACCGCCCTGTGGGGAGGCACACGGTATGGCCCTTGACCATGACGAGTTGCGGCGTGTCGACGCGTACTGGCGTGCGGCGAACTACCTGTCGGTGGGGCAGATCTACCTGTTGGACAATCCGCTGCTGCGGGAGGAGTTGCGGCCCGAGCACATCAAGCCGCGGCTGCTGGGGCACTGGGGCACCACCCCGGGGTTGAACTTCTGTTACGCGCACCTGAACCGGGTGATCAGGGAGCGCGATCTGGACATGGTCTACGTCATGGGTCCGGGGCACGGGGGGCCGGCGGCGGTGGCGAACGCGTGGTTGGAGGGCGGTTACACCGAGGTGTATCCGCACGTCACGCGGGACGAGGAGGGGATGCGGCGGTTGTTCCGCCAGTTCTCGTTCCCGGGGGGTGTGCCCAGCCATGCGGCGCCGGAGACGCCGGGGTCGATCCATGAGGGCGGTGAGCTGGGGTATTCGCTGGTGCACGCGTTCGGTGCGGCCTTCGACAACCCGGATCTGGTGGTCTCGTGCGTGGTGGGTGACGGTGAGGCCGAGACGGGCCCGTTGGCGGGCAGCTGGCACTCCAACAAGTTCCTGGACCCGGTGCGGGACGGGGCGGTGCTGCCGATCCTGCACCTGAACGGGTACAAGATCGCGAATCCGACGGTGTTGGCGCGGATCCCGGAGGAGGAGCTCCTCAAGCAGTTGGAGGGGTTCGGGTACCGGCCGCTGGTGGTCGGCGGTGAGGATCCGGTGTACATGCACCGCCGTATGGCGCAGGTGCTGGACGAGGCGTTGGAGGAGATCGCGCGGATCCAGCGGGTGGCGCGGTCCTCGGGCCTGGAGGGGCGTCCGGTGTGGCCGATGGTGGTGCTGCGTTCGCCCAAGGGGTGGACGGGGCCGCGGGAGGTCGACGGGGTGGCGGTGGAGGGGACGTGGCGCTCGCACCAGGTGCCGTTGGGGCAGGTGCGTGCCGATGCCGGGCACCGGCGGATGCTGGAGGAGTGGATGCGCTCCTACCGGCCGGAGGAGCTGTTCGGGGGGTCGGGGGCCCCGGTGGCGGAGTTGCGGGAGTGGGCGCCGGCGGGGGCGCGGCGGATGAGTGCGAATCCGCATGCCAACGGCGGTTCGCTGTTGCGGGACCTGGTGGTGCCGGACTTTCGCGAGTACGGGGTGCGGGTGTCGGGCAACGGCAAGCAGAGCAGTGAGGCGACGCGGGTGCTGGGGTGTTTCCTGCGTGATGTGCTGCGCCGCAACCCGGACTCGTTCCGGATCATGGGGCCGGACGAGACGGCGTCGAACCGGTTGGCGCCGGTGTTGGAGGCCTCGGACAAGGTGTGGCAGGCGCAGGTGCTGGACTCGGACGAGCATCTGGGGCGGCACGGGCGTGTGATGGAGGTGCTCAGTGAGCACATGTGCCAGGGGTGGTTGGAGGGGTACCTGCTGACGGGGCGGCACGGGTTGTTCAACTGCTACGAGGCGTTCGTGCACATCGTGGATGCGATGTTCAACCAGCATGCGAAATGGTTGAAGGTGACGCGGGGGCTGCCGTGGCGGCGGCCGATCGCGTCGTTGAACTACCTGTTGACGTCGCATGTGTGGCGTCAGGACCACAACGGTTTCACGCATCAGGATCCGGGGTTCCTGGATGTGGTGCTGAACAAGCCGGCGGAGGTGGTGCGGGTGTATCTGCCGCCGGACGCGAACACGTTGTTGTCGGTGGCCGACCACTGTCTGCGTTCGCGGGACTACGTGAACGTGGTGGTGGCGGGCAAGCAGCCCGCTCTGGACTTCTTGTCGGTGGAGGAGGCGGTGGCGCACTGTACGCGCGGGATCGGGATCTGGGAGTGGGCGAGCACGGGCGCGGGTGAGGATCCGGACGTGGTGTTGGCGTGTGCGGGTGATGTGCCGACGTTGGAGACGTTGGCGGCGGCGGACCTGTTGCGGCAGTTGTTCCCGGAGTTGCGGGTGCGGGTGGTCAATGTGGTGGACCTGATGAGGTTGCAGCCGCCGAGCGCGCATCCGCACGGGTTGCCCGACGCGGAGTACGAGGCGTTGTTCCCGGTGGGCACGCCGGTGGTCTTCGCGTTCCACGGGTATCCGTGGCTGGTGCACCGGCTGGCGTACCGGCGTGCGGGGCACGGGGACCTGCATGTGCGCGGGTACAAGGAGGAGGGCACCACGACGACGCCGTTCGACATGGTGATGCTCAACGACCTGGACCGGTTCCATCTGGTGATGGATGTGATCGACCGGGTTCGGGGGTTGGGCGGGCGTGCGGCGGGGGTGCGTCAGCGGATGGTGGACGAGCGTCTGCGGCACCGGGCGTACACGCGGGAGTTCGGTGAGGATCCGGTGGAGGTGCGTGAGTGGGTGTGGCCGTACTGATGCGTGTTCTGGTGGTCAATGCGGGGTCCTCGAGTCTGAAGTTGAGTGTGGTGGGGCCGCGGGATGAGGTGCTGGCGTCGGAGTCGGTGCCGGTGCGGCGCGGTGTGTGGGACCGGGGTGCGGTGCGGGCGGCGCTGGAGGGGTTTCCGGCGGTGGAGGCGGTGGGGCACCGGGTGGTGCACGGGGGGCGCGAGTTCGTGTCGCCGGTGCGGTTGGATGCGCGGGTGGTGGGGCGGTTGAGGGCGTTGGGGGATCTGGCGCCGTTGCACCAGCCCAAGTCGTTGGCGGGGATCGAGGCGGTCGGGGAGGTGTTGCCGGGGCTGCCCGCGGTGGCGTGTTTCGACACGGCCTTTCACGCGGGGATGCCGCCGGAGGCGTCGACGTATGCGGTGCCGGAGCGGTGGCGGAGCGAGTGGGGGGTGCGGCGGTTCGGGTTCCACGGGCTCTCGCACGCGTATGCGTGGCGTCGGGCGGTGGAGGTGGCCGGTGGTGTGCGGCGTGTGGTGACGGCGCATCTGGGGGCGGGGGCGTCGTTGGCGGCGGTGCTGGAGGGGCGTGGTGTGGACACGACGATGGGGTTCACGCCGTTGGAGGGGCTGGTGATGGCGACGCGGTCGGGGAGCGTGGATCCGGGGATGGTGGTGTGGCTGCACCAGCATGCGGGGTTGGCGGTGGAGGAGATCGCGGAGGCGTTGGAGCACGAGTCGGGGGTGTTGGCGTTGGCGGGGTCGGCGGACATGCGTGAGGTGTTGGGGCGTGTGGACGCGCAGGCGGTGTTGGCGGTGGGGGTGTATGTGCACCGGTTGCGTGCGGGGGTGGCGGCGATGGCGGCGTCGTTGGGCGGGTTGGACGCGTTGGTGTTCACCGGTGGTGTGGGTGAGGGGTCGGCGTTGGTGCGGGCCCGTGTGGCGGAGGGGTTGGGGTTTTTGGGTGTGGAGGTGGATGCGGGGGTGAACGAGGGTGTGGGTGTGGAGGGTGAGGTGAGTGCTGTGGGGGCTGCGGTGCGGACGTTGGTGGTGCACGCGCGTGAGGACGTGGAGGTGGCGCGGGGGGTGCGGGAGGTGGTGGGCGGGGGGTGAGGCGGGTGGGTGCGGGGGTGCGGGGGCCCGTGCCCCCGTTTTTCGTGCCGGGGGCGGGGGTGGGCCACTCCCCCGCCGGGGTCCGCTCCCCCGTCGGGTGGGCGCCCGTGGGGCGGGCGACACCTGGGGTGCGGGGGTGGAAGTGCCTGCGGTATCGGGGATGCTGTGGTCATGGATGTTGAACAGGGGTCCGTGGTCGAGGCCGTGGAGCAGTACCTGGTGGCGCGGCGTGCGGCCAAGCCCTCCCCCCACACGGTGGCCGCCTACCGGCGTGACCTGCTGGGTGTGTTGGCGTGTGTGGGCCGTGTGCGGGGTGTGGATCCGGGGGCGGTGGTGTGGTCGGACCTGGATGCGACGGTGCTGCGGGGGGCGTTCGCGGAGTTCGCGGCCGAGCGTGCGGCCTCCAGCGTGCTGCGTGCGTGGTCGACGTGGAACGGGTTCTTCGCGTTCTGGGTGTCGGAGCGGGTGGTGGCGGGCAATCCGATGTCGGCGGTGCCGCGGCCGCGGGTGCGGCCCTCGGTGCCCAAGCCGTTGATGGGCGAGGACACCCCGGAGCGGTTGTTGGAGGCGTTGGCGCGGGGGGCGCGCAAGGCGCGGGATCCGTGGCCGGAGCGGGATCTGGCGGTGTTGGCGCTGGCGCTGCTGACGGGGATGCGTTCGGCGGAGATGCTGTCGTTGCGGGTGGAGTCGGTGGGGGGTCGTGCCGGGGAGCGGCGTATCCGGGTGGTGGGCAAGGGCGGTGGTGAGAGGTCGCTGCCCATCGAGGTGCCGTTGGAGGTGTTGTTGGAGGCCTACCTGGAGTCGCGGCGGGCGCGGTTCGGGGTGGTGCGGGGGTCGGATGCGCTGTTGGTGGACAACCGGGGTGAGGGGTTGCGCCGGGGTGGGCTGCAGTACCTGGTCAAGCAGTGCTACAGGCATGCGGGTGTGCACGACCGGGTGGCGCGGGGGACGCTGGTGCACGCGTTGCGGCACACGTTCGCGACGCGGTTGGCGGAGGACGGGGCGTCGGTCACCGAGATCATGCGTTTGCTGGGTCATGCGTCGTTGTCGTCGTCGCAGGCCTATATCCAGGTGACGGACCGTGCGCAGCGGGAGGCGGCGGGGGCCAACCGTACCTATGGGGTGTTGCGGCGGTTGGGAGGCGGTGAGGTGGCGGGGTGAGTGCGCGGGGGCGCTGCGGGGGTGCGGGGGTGGCTACTCTGTGGGCGTGAATCAGTCGACTTTCGTTGTGTCCACCGTGAACGTCAACGGCCTGCGGGCCGCCGCGAAGAAGGACCCGGGTTTCGTGTCCTGGTTGTCGGCCACCGAGGCCGATGTGGTGTGTGTGCAGGAGACGCGGGCCGAGGCCTCCCAGTTGCCGCAGGAGGTGGTGGCGCCGCAGGGGTGGCATGTGGTGTTGGTTCCGGCGCAGGCCAAGGGGCGGGCCGGTGTGGCGGTGTATTCGCGTGTGGAGCCCGATGCTGTGCTTGTGGGGTTCGGTGAGGCCGAGTTCGAGGGGTCGGGCCGGTACGTGGAGGTGGATCTGGGGGCGGTGACGGTGGCGAGCCTGTACCTGCCCTCGGGTGAGGTGGGTACCCCGCGTCAGGAGGAGAAGGAGCGTTTCATGGAGGCGTTCCTGCCGTATCTGGTGCGGCGCCGCAAGGAGGTGGAGGGGCAGGGGCGGGATCTGGTGGTGTGCGGTGACTGGAACATCGCGCACACCGAGGCGGATCTGAAGAACTGGCGGGGGAACAGGAAGAGTGCGGGGTTCTTGCCCCAGGAGCGGGAGTGGCTGGGGCGGGTCTTCGACGAGGCCGGTTATGTGGACGTGGTGCGGGCGCTGCATCCTGATCAGGAGGGGCCGTACTCGTGGTGGTCCTATCGGGGGCGGGCCTTCGACAACGACACGGGGTGGCGTATCGACTATCAGGTGTGCACGCCGGGGTTGGCGGCGCGGGCGGAGTCGGCCCGGGTGGAGCGGGCGGCCGAGCACGGGGCCCGCTGGTCCGACCATGCGCCGGTGACGGTGCGGTACCGGGCGTAGGGAAGGGGACGGGTCATGGGTGTGCCGATCGTTCTGGTGCATGGTCTGCGGGTGTCGGGGAGTATGTGGCGTCCGCAGGTGGAGTTGTTGGAGGGGCAGGGGTGCACGGTGGTGGCCCCTGATCTTCCCGGGCACGGGTCGCGGCGGGGTGAGGAGTTCTCGCTGGGGCGGGCGGTGGACACGGTGCTGGAGGCGATCGACGGTGTGGGCGGTCGGGCTCTGCTGGTGGGGTTGAGTCTGGGCGGTTTCGTGTCGATCGCGGCTGCGGGTGCTGCGCCGGGTCGTGTGGCGGGGTTGGTGGCGGCGAGTTGTACGGCCAAGCCGGCGCAGTCGTTGGCGCAGGTGTACCGGATTCCGTCGGTGCTGATGGATCGGCTGCCGGACAAGGGTGCGACGCTCAATGAGCGGTTCCACCGGTTGACGTTGCGTGATGGTGCGGCGGAGGCGGTGTTGGACGGTGGTCTGGCGGTGGAGGCGGCCACGGCGGTGATCGACGCGGTCTCGGAGATGGATCCGTTGTCGGCGTTGGCCTCGTACCAGGGGCCGGTGTGGTTGATCAACGGTGCGCGGGACCATTTCCGGATCCATGAGAAGCAGTTCTTCGACGCGTGCGCGGACGGGCGGTTGGTGAATGTGCCCAGGGCGGGGCACATGGTGAGTCTGGACCAGCCGGTGAACTTCTCGCGGATCGTGGCCGATGCGGCGGATGTGGTGGCGGTGCGTGAGCGGGCTGTGGAGGGTGGTGGGGGGTCGCCGCGGGCGGTGGAGGCCGACGGGGCGGGGTGATCGGGGGTGTGTGGGGGGTGGGCCGGTGGCCCGCCCCCCGTTTTTTCTTGTGCGGGTCAGGGGCTGTCGGAGGGGTGGGGTTCGGTCTGTTCGTGGGGGGCGGGGCGCTGCTGGGGTGGGCGGTGGGGGTGGGGGTTGTGGCCGGGCAGGACGGGCAGGCGGAAGTAGATCATGGGGTTGTGGTGGCCGGTGCGGACGGGTTCGTCCAGGCCGAGTTCGCGTTTGAGGTCCTGGATGGCCTGGTGGGTGTGGGGGGCGCGGGCGCTGGAGGCGGTGAAGAAGGGGGTGGTGTTGGTGGCGAGCCATTTGAGGACGATGGCGCCTTCGGTGAAGGGCAGGGCGTGGCGTTGGTGGAAGACGTCGTGGATGCTGACGGGGATGTGGGCGGGGAGGGCGGGCAGGAGGTGGTGCAGGTACCAGCGGGCGAACCAGCCGTTGTGGGCGGCGTCGATGAACAGGTAGTCGGTGTCGGAGGGGATGTGGGCGATCTTGGCGCGTACGTCGCCCTTGGTGAAGGTCCAACGGTTCTGGGCCAGGTGTGGGGGGACGTGGCGGGGGGCGTGGTCGATGATGTCGAAGGAGTAGAGGTGGCCGGTGCCGTTGTCGCGCAGGGCGGAGAGGATCCAGGTGGTGGACCAGCCGTAGTAGGTGCCGATCTCGACGGTGTGGGCGGGGGTGTGTTCGCGCAGGAGCAGGTAGGTGATCTCTGCTTCGATGTCGTCGAGTTGGGGGGTCATGGGGGGGTCGGCGGCCTGGTGGTGGGCGCGCATCTGGTCGCGTACGCGGGCGAGGTCGTCGCGGTGGGTGCGGTAGAGGCCGCTGATGTGGTCGATGTCGATCGCTGACGCGGTTGGCATGCTTCCCCCGTGTGGCTGTCGCGTCCAGAACCTTTTGATGACTGAACGTAGCAGTGTTATCACCCTGTGTTTGCGCAAGGGTGGGTGTGTCGTGGTGTCGTGGGGGGTCAGGGGCCGGTGTTGGGGCGGATGAGTCCGGCGTCGTAGGCGGCGATGACGGCCTGGGTGCGGTCGCGGGCGCCGAGTTTGGCGAGGGTGTGGGAGACGTGGGTCTTGACGGTCTGCACCCCCAGGAAGAGGCGGTCGGCGATCTCGGCGTTGGTCATGCCCTGGGCCATGAGGGTGAGGGTCTGGGACTCGCGTTCGGTGAGGGTGGCGACCGCGCGCGCGGCGGGGGTGGGGGCGGCGGGCCGGGTGGCGGCCAGGTGGCGCAGGGCGGTGGGGAAGAGCAGGGTGTCTCCGCGGTGGGCGATGCGCAGGGCGGCGAGGATGTCCTCGGGCGGGGTGCGTTTGAGGAGGAAGCCGGCGGCTCCGGCGCGCAGGGCGCCCCAGACGTGGTCGTCGTTGTCGAAGGTGGTCAGGACGATGACGCGGGGCGGGTCGGTGAGGGTGGCGTGCAGGGTGCGGGTGGCCTGGATGCCGTCCAGGCGGGGCATGCGCACGTCCATCAGGACCAGGTCGGGGCGGGTGCGGCGCACGAGGTCGGGGACCTCGGAGCCGTCGGCGGCCTGGCCGGTGACCTCCATGTCGGGTTCGGCGTCGATGAGGGCGGCCAGGCCGGCGCGGATGAGGGCTTCGTCGTCGACCAGGTTGATGCCGATCACGGTTGTTCTTTCCATGTCAGGTGCAGGGTGAGCTGCCAGGTGCGGTCGTGGGGGCGGGCGGTGAGGGTGCCGCCGAGAAGGTGGGCGCGTTCGCGCATGCCGGTGATGCCGCGTCCGCCGCGGGGGCGGCGGGGGGTGCGGGTGGTGGGCAGGGGGTTGGTGACGGTGAGGGTGAGGGTGGTGGGTGTGGTGTCCAGACTCAGGGTGAGGGGTTGGCCGGGGGCGTGGCGCAGGGCGTTGGTGAGGGCTTCCTGACTGATGCGGTAGGTCTCGCGGGAGAGCAGGGCGGGCACGCGGGTGGGGTCGCCGCTGACGTGGCAGGTCAGGTCGGTGCCGGTGTGCTGGGTGGCCTGGGCCAGGTGGGGCAGGTGGGTCAGGTCGGGGGGTGTGGTGCGGGGGGTGGCGGTGTCCTCGCGCAGCAGGCCCAGGGCGTGGTCGAGGTCGGCGGTGGCGGTGCGGGCCTGATCGGCGATGTGGGTGAGGGCCTGGCGGGCGAAGGCGGGGTCGGTGTCGAGCAGGCGTGCGGCGGTGGCGGCCTGGAGGGCGACCACGGACAGGGCGTGGCCCAGGGAGTCGTGGAGTTCGCGGGCCAGGCGGTTGCGTTCGGCGAGGGTGTGGGCGCGGGCCTGGGCGGCGGCCAGGCGTTCGGTGGGTGAGGGGCCCAGCAGGCGGGGTGCGGCCAAGGTGAGCAGGTGGCCGGCCAGGGCGACGGTGTAGAGGAGGGCGGCGATCAGCAGCAGGCCCAGGAGGGGGCCGGCCAGGAGTTGGGCGCGGGTGGGTTCTGCGTGGCCGGTGAAGGTCAGGGGGCCCTGGGCGGGGGTGTGGGGGCCGGGGGTCAGGGGTGCGGCGGCCAGGAGGGCGGCTTCGGTGAGGGCGGTCATGGTGAGCAGGCACACGGCCAGGCCCAGGACCATGTGCAGGCACAGGAAGGCGCTGGTGCGGGCGGTGCTGCGCCAGGTGGCGGCGGGGTCGGGGCGGTCGGTGAGGGGGCCGCGCAGCAGGGCGCGGGCCAGGTGGAGTTGGGCGTTGCGCACGCCGGGGATGCGGGCGGTGGCGGCGACGGCGGCCAGGGCCAGGGCGGCGGTCAGGATCCAGGTGGCGGGGCCGGGGGGTGCGTCGGCGTCGACGGTGCGGCCGCCCTGGAGGAGCAGGGAGGCCAGGACGAGGGCGGCCATGGCGTAGGGGGTCAGGAGCGCGCCGCCGATGACGAGGTGGGCCCAGCGGCGGTAGGTGTGGGCGCTGGTGAGCGGGTGCAGGAGCGGGGTGAGGTGGCGCACGTGGGTGATCGTGGCACAGAGGGGCGGGGGTGCGCCTCCCCCTGGGGGGTGAGGCGGGTGGGGGGCGGGGCCTCTCCCCCGGGTGGCGGGCGCCGGGGTGGTGGCGGGCCGGGGGTGTGTCGTGCTGACCACATTCGTGTGGTCATGGGCTGTTTATTGTGGGGTCGGTGCACGTGGGGGGCCCGTGCTGCTCCTAGTGTGGGGCTGGTGACGAGCAGTGTGACGCCGCCCGGTGGGGCGGCCAAGGGGACAGGCGGCACGGGCGCGGGGCTGGCGCACTCGCTGAGGCGGCGCCACATGGCGCTGATCGCGATCGGCGGATCGGTGGGCGCGGGGCTGTTCATCGGCTCCGGTTCGGTGATCCGGATGGCGGGGCCGGCGGCGGTGGTGTCCTACGTGCTGGCCGGCGCGCTGGTGTTCCTGACCTTGCGCGCCCTGGGCGAGATGGTGGTGGCGGTACCGGCGGGGGGTTCGTTCTCCGACTACGCCCGGTTGGCGTTCGGCCCCTGGGCGGGGTTCACGATCGGCTGGGTGTACTGGTGGATGTACGCGGTGCTGGTGGCCGCGGAGTCGGTGGCCGGGGCGGCGATCCTGGGGCGGTGGGCGCCGGGGGTGCCCGGGTGGGCGCTGGCGCTGCTGGTGCTGTTGTCGATGACGGTCGCCAACCTGGTGTCGGTGCGTTTCTTCGCCGAGACCGAGTCGTTCTTCTCCCTGGTCAAGGTGGCCACGATCGTGGCGTTCCTGCTGGTGGGCGGGTTGTGGGCGCTGGGCCTGTGGAGCGGTTCGGACGGGGAGGGGGTCTCCAACCTGTGGGAGCACGGCGGGTTCGCGCCCCAGGGGTGGGTGGCGGTGCTGGCGGCCACGGTGGTGGTGCTGTTCGCCTTCGGCGGGGTGGAGATCATCACGGTGGCGGCGGGCGAGAGCGCCGAGCCCGAGCGGGGCGTGGCCTCGGCGGTGACCAACGTGCTGTGGCGGATCGGGCTGTTCTACGTGGCCTCGATCGTGGTCGTGGTGATGGTGCTGCCGTGGAACACGGTGGACCCGGAGCTGAGCCCGTTCGTGGCGGTGATGGAGCGGGTGGGGGTGCCGGGCGCGGCGCTGATCATGGAGGTGGTGGTCTTCGTGGCGGTGCTGAGCGTGCTGAACGCGGCGATGTACACCTCCTCGCGGATGCTGTTCACGCTCACGCGCCAGGGGGACGCCCCGCGTGTGCTGCGGGGGGTGAACCGCCGCGGTGTGCCGGTGCGGGCGATCCTGCTGGGCACGGTGGTGGGGTACGCGGCGGCGGTGGCCGACTACCTGTGGCCGGGGCGGGTGTTCCCGTTCCTGGTGGCCTCGATCGGCGCGATCCTGCTGATCCTGTTCCTGACGATCTGCGCCTCCCAGCTGGTGCTGGGTGCGCGGGTGCGCCGCCGTGAGCCCGAGCGCCTGTCGTTGCGGATGTGGGCGTTCCCGTATCTGACGTGGGTGGTGTTGGCGGGGCTGGTGACGATCTTCGTGGCGATGGTGGTGATCCCCGACCAGCGCCAGGCGCTGTGGGCGTCGGTGGGTTCGGTGGCGGTGGCGCTGGTGGCGTACGCGTTCCGGCGCCGGTGGGGGTCCAGGCCCTCGGACCGGGTGCTGGAGCTGCCGGACCGGCCGGGGGCGGAGGGGCTCCGGCGCGACCCCGCGGCCCCGTGAGGGGCGGGGCCGGCGGTGGCCGGCCCCGGGGTGGGTGGAGGGGGCCGTCGTCCGGGTGCGGGCGGCGGCCTTCGCCGTCGGCCGGGTGTGGGGGGGCGTGTGCTCGGTGCGGGTGCGTTTCGCCGCCGTTCGCGTGCTGTGGTCCCGGCGGTGCGGGCGGTCCGCTTCGGCGGGTTCTGCGGCCCGGTGGGCGGGTGGGGCGCCACGCGACCACCGGTGTCCGAGATGCGGTCATTTGTGCGATTTTGTGCTGAACTTGTTTTTTGTCGCTAGGGTGCTGCGCAACCCCTGAGAGGAGCACCCCCGTGCGACACTTCGTCGGCTTCCTGTCCGGTCTGATCCTGGGTCCCGTGCTGGTCCTGGTGTGCGGATGGGCCTTCGCCCACCTGCGCGGCCTGCACGCGGCCGGCCTGGGAGCCCTGCAGGGCTCCGGGCCGGTGGCGGTCGCGGGCCTGGTGGGCGTGGGCGTCCTGGTGGCGCTGGTCGCGGTCCCCCCGCGGCTGACGCCGATGCTGCCCTTCGGCGCGGCGCTGGTCCTGGGCGCCCTGACCGCCCTGTCCCTGGTGCGGATGCCCCTGCTGGAGCGGCTGCCCCAGGTCCCCGGCGCCGAGGGCGCCCTGGTCCTTCTCCCCCTGGGCGTGTTCGTCCCGCTCGCGCTCGTGCTGTTCGCCCCCCTGTTCGTGGGCGGGCGCTGGCGCCGCGAGCCCGAGGGCCCCAGCGAGGAGGAGGTGTACTTCGACGGGCTCTACGAGGAGGACGACGAGGAGGACCGCGCTCCGCGCGCGGGCGCGCACTCGGCCCCCCACTCCCCCCGGCACCGCGCCTGAGCCCCTTTCCGGCCCGTCCTGCCCGCGGCGCCCCCGTCCGGTCCTGCGGACGGGGGCGCCGCCGTGTCCGGGGCTCTCGCGGCGCGCCGGGCTCCCCCGGCGGGCGCGGAGCCGTGCCCCTCCCGGGGGTGTCCGGTGCGCGGGGCCCGTCCGGTGCGGTCCCCGCCGTGGCGGGAGCGGTCCCCCGGGGCGCATCAGCGCCAGGTGGGTCCCCAGTTGGCGCTCTTGGACACCCCGGGCGGCAGGGGCGGCAGGATCCCGGTGCCGGGGGTCCCGGGGCGCGGGGCGGCCCGGCCGGGGGGCTCGGGCGCGGGCGGCGCGGGCTCCGGGGGGCGCGTCCCGGCCGGGGGCCCGGGGTCCGGCGCCGGCGGCACGGGGAAGGGCTCGGTCCACGGCTCGGCCGGGGGTGCGGCGGGGGGCGGGGCCGGTGCGGGGGGCTCCTCGGGCAGGAAGCCGCGCACGCGCCCGGGCTCGGGGTCGTCCACGGCCAGGACGGGTTCGGGGATGGGGGTGTGCTCGCCCTCGTCGTCGCTGGGGATGGCGGGTTCGGCCGGGGCGACGCGCTTCCACCACAGGGCGGCCTCCTCCTGGGGCAGTTCGGACTCCACCTCCAGCCATCCGCGGACCTGGGGGTGGCGCCGTCCGGCGTTCCAGGAGCGGGGGTAGGGCTGTTCGTCCAGGACCAGGACGGGCTCGCCGTCCACGGTGGGGATCTCGGCGGGCACGCCCTCGTTCCAGACCCAGGTGCCGTCGTGGGCGACCAGGTTCCACCAGCCGCGCACGGTCTGGGCGGCGGGGTCGGGGTCGCTGTCGCGGAAGGCGGCGACCCAGCGCGGGTCGGGCGGGTCCCCGGCCAGGCCCTGGCCGCGGGGGCCGACGAGGGCGTCGGCGAGCAGGGTGTGGAGCTGGAAGTTGTCGCCGATGCCGTCGAAGAGGACGCGGAAGGCGCGCTGGGAGTGGCGGTCCATGACCAGGGCGCTGGTGGCCTCGGCCATGCGCAGCAGGGCGCGGACCTCGTCGAACTCGGTGAGCAGGTCGCTGAGCTGGTTGGCGACGGCCATGAGTTCGGCGTGCAGGGAGGGTGTGCGGCGGACCAGGGAGCGCACGGAGGCCTCACCGAGCATGGTGCGGGCGGCCAGGCCGTGGCGGCGGATGGTCCACCAGCACATGGTGGCGTTGGGGGCGTCGGCGCCGAGTTCGGCGGCCACGCGGGCCTCGGCGTCGGCGGTCACGGAGTCGGGGTCGGGGGGCGGGCCGCCGCCGGTGCGCTCCCAGGCGCGGACGAAGACGATGGCGCCCTTGCCCATGGTGCGCAGGCGGTGCAGGACCTCGGGGCCGGTGGGGCCGGGGTCGGTGCCCATCTCGACGAGGGCTCCGGCGACCACGGACAGGTCGGCGATGATGCCGGGGGCGGCGTGGTCCCCGGAGAGCAGGGGGGCCAGGGCCTCCAGGGCGAGTTCGCGCTCGGAGGCGGGGATGCGGGAGGCGAGCACGTAGACCGTGTGCACCGCCGCAGGGAAGTGGCGGGGGTCCGTGGCGACCGAGGCGTCGATCAGTTGCTGGAACGCCCTGCGAAACTCGTCGACCATGGGTCCGTCCCCTTTCTTACGCAACCAACCTAATGTCTCATCAGGGAAGGATCGCACTTTAATGGGTGATTTCATGTGCTGCTGGTGGGTTTGTTGACGTTTTGAGACGCCGGGGGCGGGAGGGCCCCGCAGGGCTCACAGCCCCAGTCGTGTGACCGCGTTGTCCTCCAGCGGGTTGGCGGTGCGGATGTAGTCGTGCACGGTGCGCGGGTTGGTCCACCGGCCCTGGCGCATGATCTCGCGGTCGGTGGCCCCGCCCAGGGCCGCCTGGGTGGCGAACCCCGCCCGCAGGGAGTGGCCCCCGAAGTCGCCGGGGTCCAGCCCGGCCCGCCGGGCGTAGCGTTTGACCAGCTCGTTCACCGCCCGCCCCGACATCGCCCGCTCCCCCACCAGGCCGTGCCGGGTGACCGTGGGCAGCAGCGGGCGCTCGGATCCGTCGGCCAGGTCGGTGCCCCGCCAGTCCTGGCACCGGTGCGCGGGCGAGGCCGTGGCCGCCGTCCCCTCCACCAGGTCCCGCACCGCCTGCGGCCCGCCGTCGCGGCGCGCCTCCAGCACCTGGGACCAGTCGGCCAGCGCGCACACCGGGCAGGTGTGGCGGTGGCGGCCCCGGGGCAGCGCCACGACCTGGCCGTGGCGCCCCTCCTGGTCGGTCTTGGTCGGGCCCAGCCGCACCACCAGGGCCGGGGTTCCGGTCGAGGCGTCGGTGCGCACCGCCACGTCGTCGAAGGTGAGCGCGGCCAGCTCGGCGCGGCGCAGCGCACCGGCGAACCCGGTCAGCAGCAGCACCGTGTCCCTGCGGCGGCACACCCCTCCGGGGAAGCCGTCGGCGGGGCGCACCGCGAGCAGGGTCTCCAGCGTGGAGAGCACCACCGGGTCCTTGCGGCGCGGCCGGCTCCTGCGGGTGCGGCGGATGCCGCGCAGCGTCATCCGGACCACCTCGGCGCGGGTGGGCGTCTCCAGGCCGTGCGCGCCGTGGACGGCGGCGATGGCCGCGGAGCGCCGCTCGATGCTGGAGGGGGCCAGCGCCCACCCGGAGCCGTCCTCGGTGCGGGCCTGGGCGCAGGCGGCCAGGTAGACGGCCACGTCGACCGGGTCGGCCGGGAGCGACCTGCGGTGCTCGGCCAGGCACCAGGCGGTGAACGAGGTCCAGTCGGCGCGGTAGGCGCGCAGGGTGTTGGGCGACTGGGCGCTGGCCAGGTACCGGCCCAGGGTGCGGGCCTGTTCGTCGTCGAAGCGCTCGCGGACCCGGGCCAGGGCGCGGGTGTCCACCAGGACGCTGTGGGTGACGCGCTCCAGGCGGGCGCGCACGGTCGCGGGCAGGGCGGCCCCGTCGGCCGGTTCGGGGTCCTGGGAGGGGGTGGGTGTGTTCACGGTTATCCATGATGGCCCAGGCGCGGGTGCGGGCGGCACCGCGACGCACGGGGGCGTGCAGGGGTGGTGGCTGGTGTGCCGGGGCGTCCTCGGCTCCGCCGGTCCGGGCCCGCGCGCGGGGGCGGTGCGGCGGGGTCCACGGCTCAGCCGCCGAAGTGGGCGCTCAGGGCGCCCCACAGCTCGGCGGGCGGCATGACCCACAGCAGGGGCGCCGCGGACAGGACCAGGGCGGCCGTGAAGCCGATCGCGGCGATCCTGCGGCGCAGCACCAGGGCGGTGACGGCGCCGGCCGCCGGGACGCCCAGGGCCAGGACCAGCACCCACACCAGGGCGTTGCCGACCGCGTCCATCGCCTCCTGCGGCGCCGGGGCGGTGGGGTCGGCCGCGGCCACGGCGGCGTCCTGCAGGTCCATGGCCGTGAACAGCAGGTTGGCCAGGGCCAGGAAGGTGCCCAGGGCCCACACCAGGGTCAGCACCACCCACAGCAGGGTGATCCTGCGGTCGGGCGGGTCGGCCACGACCACCGGGGTGCGGCTGATCCTGCCCCCGGCGCGCGCCGGGGGCGCGTCGGCCCCCTGCGCGCGGGGGGCGGCGGACACGGTTCCGGTGGGCCGGTCCTTGCGGCGTTTGCGTTTCTTGGGTGACACGCGCCTGTCCTTGGTGGGGTGGGTTCGCTGGTCGCCGCACCCGGCCCGGGGTCCTCGCGGGCGGGCGCGGCCGGGAAGGTGGAGCCTACCCGCCCAGGGAGGTCAGGTGGATGGCCGACACGAACACCACGGGCCAGGCCAGCAGTGCCAGCGCCCACAGGGCGGCTCTGCGGTCCCCGGCGACGGTGGCCACGGCGGCGGCCAGCAGGGGGATCCCGACGGCGGCGCCGAAGGCGAGGGTGAACCACTCGGCCGCCGAACCGGCGTGGGAGTGGGCGTCGACGCCCATCAGGTAGCCCACGGGCCCCAACACCAGGGCGAACAGGGCGAGGACGGCGACGACGACGCGGATGCCGGTGGGGTGGCTGGTGTTGCGGCCACCGCCGGGGGCGGAGGGACGGTCAGACACGGGGGCCGTGGTGCCTTTCGAGAACGGGGTGGCGGGCCAGGGCGTCGACGGACGGGGGCATGCCCGGGCCGGGGGCGCGGGGTGGGTGGGTCCGTCGGGGACGGCCCGCATCCGCCCGGGCGCGGGCGAGCGCGCCGGGTCGAGTGCGGTGCTGTGTAAAACGTACTCCACCTGGGGGGCGTCCGAAACCCGAGGGCGGGCCCTCAGGGCGCGGGGGGCCAGGGGCGGGCGCCCCCGACCAGGCCGGTGAAGGAGGCCAGCAGCCGCAGTTCGTCGATGCTGCGCGGGGCCGTGGTGAGCAGGTCGGGCGAGTGGACCACGGCGGCCAGGAGCTGGGCGCGCGAGAGGGCGACGTTGAGGCGGTTGCGGTCCAGGACGAACGCGGTCCCGCGGCTGGCCTCGGCGGCGTCGGAGGTGGTCATCGAGCAGATGACGGCGGCGGCCTCCTGTCCCTGGAAGCGGTCGACGGTGCCCACCCGCACCCCCTCCAGGGCGGGGTCGGTGCGGGCCGCGGCGGCCAGGGCGCGTCGCAGGGCGCGCACCTGGAGGTTGTAGGGGGCCACCACCAGGATGTCCTCGCCGGTCAGGGGGCGCGGTTCCAGGCCGGGGCCGGGGATGAGCTTGTCCTGGACCAGGCGGGTGGCGATCGCGACGACGGCCTCGACCTCCTCGGGGCTGTGGGTGGTGCGCCCGTGGTGGGTGACGGGCAGGGTGTACACGCCGGGTTCGAGGGCGGACAGGGCGCGTTCGGCGGTGGAGGGGTGGGCGTGCAGGCGGCCCTGGTAGGACAGGGCCGAGACGGTCGCGCACACGCCGGGGTGCATGCGGCGGGTCTGGTCCAGGAAGTAGCCGCGGGCGGGGTCGATGATCTGGCGTCCGGCCATGAGGTGCTGCAGGGCGGAGGCGTCGGCGCCCTCGCCGTGGGTGCCCTGGACGACCTGGGGCAGCTGCTGGGGGTCGCCGAGCAGGACGAGGTTGTGGGCGGCGGCGGAGACCGCGAGGGTGTCGGCCAGGGCGAACTGGCCGGCCTCGTCGATGATGAGCACGTCCAGGGGGTCGGCGATCATCGCGGCGTTGGACAGGGCCCAGGCGGTGCCGCCGATCAGGACGGGCTGGTTGTCGGCGGCGCGCTTGGCGCGCCAGCCCATCAGCGCCTGGGGGCTGGTGGGCTGGTCCCAGGGCAGGTCAGGGTCGACGGCGTCCTTGCCGCGGCCCTTGGCGCGTTTGGCGGCGGCCAGGGACACCCCGGCCCGGTCGGCGGCGCGCAGGGCGGCGCCCATGACGTTCTCCACGGCCTTGTGGCTGGTGGAGCACACGCCCACGTTGCGGCCCTGGCGGGCCAGGTGGGTGATGAGCTGGGCTGCCAGGTAGGTCTTTCCGGCGCCGGGCGGGCCCTGCACGGCCAGGTAGGAGCCGTCCAGGCGGTCCACGGCGGCGATGGTGGCGGCGATGAGGTCGCCGCCGTGCTCGTCCGGGGAGGGCAGGGGGCCGGGGGTGCGCAGGCGGGGCGGCAGGCGGCGCAGCACGTCCAGGCCGGGGTGGTGGGGCCACCGGGGCAGGGCGGCGACGGCGGTGCGGGCGACCGACTCCAGCGCCCCGTCCTTGGGCTGGGGGTTGACGGGTGAGCCGGGCAGGACCGCCACGGGCGCGCGGGAGCGGGTGTCGTCGGGGTCGCTGGTCTCGGTGACAGTGAGCGTGTCGGCGTCGGCGCGGGCGACGGTGGCCGGGGCGGCGGTGGCCGGCCGTCCCGGGGCGCCGGGGTAGAGCAGGTGGACGTCCTGGCCGGTGGTGAAGGGGTGGGGGTGGGCGGTGTCCAGGCGCATGGACAGCTCGCGGCGGGCCTTGCGCTGGCGGCCGGTGGGTTCGGCCCACTCCCCCGTGTGGACCTGCCAGGGCACGGCGCAGTCGGTGTCGGCCTCCAGGTCGGTCAGGGGCGCGCTGGTGCGGCGGTAGTGCTCGCGCCAGGGCGGGAGGTTCTCGCGCTGGTAGTAGCCGACCAGGGCGGCCAGGGAGGCGCGGGTGCGGTCCTCCTCGTCGCGCTCCTCGGCGGTGGCGGGCAGGCCGGCCAGGAGGGGTTCGGTCAGGGCGGCGTGGCGGGCGAGCTTCTCGGCGCGCTTGCGGGCGCGTTCGGCCTCCTCCTCGGTGAGTTCGAGCTGGACGGGGGGCCGGTCGGTGATGCCCTGGCGGACGCGGTGGTCCTCCAGCCAGTCGCGCAGGCGGGCGGTGGAGTGGCAGTCGTCGCGGTTGTAGGCGCCGATGTCGGCGAGGACCCGGGCGGCGCGGTCGTGGTCGCCGTGCTCGGCGGCGCGCAGGTAGGCGGCGTAGGCGTCGATGCTGGAGGTGGCGGTGGTGACGCCGCCGGAGCGGGCGGCGCCCAGGTAGAGGGGTTCGAGGTACTTGATGGAGTAGGAGCGCTGGGACACGCGCAGGCTCTTGCGGACCACCGTGTACAGGTCCACGAGCCGGTTCTCGCGCAGGAGCCGGTTGACCTCCTCCTCGCGGGTGGCGAACTCGGAGCTGAGGTGTTTGAGGCGGTCCACCTCGTAGGAGGCGTAGTGGTAGACGTGGGCGTTCTCGTCGGCGTCGATGCGGGCGCAGGCGAAGTCGACGAAGTCCTCCAGGGCCTTCTTCTCCTGGGCGCGGTCGTGGGCCCAGAAGGCGTGGAAGGTCTCGGCTCCGTGCTCGTCCTCGGTGGTGGCGCCGAACAGGTACTCCAGGCCGCGTCCGCCGTCGCGGGAGTGGTAGGGGTAGCCCTCCATGTCGAAGAACACGTCGCCGGGGCTGGGGGCGGGCAGGGCGGCCAGGCCGTCGGGTGAGAAGACCTCGGCGGTGACGGTGCCCTGGGGGTTGTGGGGGGTGCGCGTGGTGTCCTGGCGGACCTGGAGGGCGGCCTGGGCGCGCAGCTGGTCGAAGGAGCGGCGGGGCAGGGTGGCGGGGCGCTGGTCGTCGTCGGCGCCGGCCAGGGCGTCGATGGTGTCCAGGCCGGCGTCGGTGAGTTTGGCGGCCTGGTCGGTGCGCAGCCCGGCGACCAGGGACAGGTGGCGTGCGGCGGTGCGCCCGCCCGAGCACCAGGCGCCGTAGCCGCAGCCCTCGCAGCCGGGGCGGGGTTCGCCCCAGGTGGGGGTGGGCAGGGCGGGGGGCTGGGCGAGCCGGTCCAGCAGGCGGGTGGTGACGGTGGTGAGGATGGGGGCGAAGTCGGCGGTGTCCAGGGTGTGGGTGTGGCCGTCGCCGGTGAGCAGGTGCATGCGGTCGGGGGTGCGGCCGGTGGCCACGGCGACGGCGTGGGCGTAGGCGGCGAGCTGGACGACGGCTCCGGGGCCGGGGCGGCGGGCGAGCTTGGTGTCCCAGGGCTCGTAGGACCAGGGGTCGGGTGCGGGGTCGCGGCGCTCGCCGGTGGCGGGGTCCAGGTCGGAGCGGATGAGGAAGTCGGCGCGGCCGTGGAAGGCCACGGCCGGGGCGGTGGGGGTGGCCCGGGTCAGGGGGTGGTGGAAGCTGCCCTGGTAGATGACGGGCGCCCCGGCGGCCATGGCCTGGGAGGTGGCGGTGGCGGCGGCCGCGAGGGAGGCGTCGTCGGCGCGGGGCTCCTCGATGTGCACGACCTCGCCGAACAGGGCGGTGAGCCGGTCGAGTTCGGCCTGCTCGTGGACGTGGCCGTGGTGGGCGACGAGGGGGTCGACCTTGTCGGGGGCGGGGGCGCCCTCCAGGCGGGCGGCCAGCGCGGTCTTGAGGGCGCTGCGGTGGTCGCACTCCAGGGTGTCGACGAGGTCGGTGGGCGAGACGACCCAGCCGGTGGTGGTGCGGAACAACGCCCCTGCTCCCTGTGTGTCGGTGGTGGGTGGGTGCTGGGGATTGTGCCACGTCCGGGTGACGTGTGGGTGCTCACACGCGCGTGCGCCCCGCCCCGGGGCGAAGGGGGCGGGGCGCACGGGGTCCGTGTGGAGGGGGCCGGCTAGCCGACGACCTGCCACTCGACCTGGCCGACGCCGGCCCCGGTGCCGATGATCTGGTCGAAGGCGGCCGTGGACAGGTCCAGGCAGCGGCCGTCGATGTAGGGGCCGCGGTCGTTGATGCGCACGGTCACCGACTTGCCGTTGCTGGGGTTGGTGACCTGGACCTGGGTGTTGAACGGCAGGGTCTTGTGCGCGGCCGTCATGGCGCTGGGGTCGAAGGTCTCGCCGTTGGCGGTGGAGTTGCCCGCCAGGTCGGCGCCGTAGAAGGAGGCCTGGCAGGTGCCGCCGTCGCCGGAGGGCTCGCCTCCCCCGCCGCCGGTGTCGGCCTCGGGCTCCTCGGCCTCCTCCTCTTCCTCTGGTTCCTCCAGGACGTCGGAGGCGTCGGTGCTGGTGCTCTGGGTGGCGGAGGTGACGGCCTCCTGGGCCCGCTGGAGGGCGTCCTGCCCCGCCTGGGGGGTGGCGTCCTCGGCGACCAGGGGGTCGGGGTCGGCCTCGGGGACCCCGGCGGCGTTGGCGGCCGTCTCGGGGTCGGCGCCGGAGGCGATGACGGCCGCGGTGGCGGTCCCTCCCACGAGCAGGGTCAGACCCGTGGCCGAGGCCAGGATCATGGTGCGCTTGCGTCGGCTGCGCTTGGCGGCGACGCGGGGTCCGACGGCGGGGGCGTCGGTGCGGTCGTCTTCGACCGGCGGGGTCTGGGGCTCGTGTTTGCCCACAACGGAGTCCTTACGAACGGGAACAGGGCGTGGCGGCCCGCTCCTGGTGCGGGGTGTGTGCGACGCCCCGGACAGGTGCGGGAGGGCGTGGCACGGGCGCGGAGCCGGGACCGCCGGTGGCGGTGCACGGGGTCTGGGCGCAGATCCTAGGGGTAACGCGAGGGTAACGGTACCGGAAAGCGGGGGTTTGTGGAACTTGTCACCCGGTGATGTGGGGTTCGGGCAGTTCGGGTCGCCGGGGCGGGACGCCGTCGGGGAACAGGCGCAGGGCGGGGTCGGGCAGGTGCACCCCGCTGAGCTGGGCGACGGCCTGGGACAGGGCGGGGTTGTCCAGGTGGCCGCCCACGGCGCGGATCATGGCGGCCAGGGTGGGCAGGGGCGGGGCGCCCAGGCAGGCGACGGCGTAGCGGGTGGCCACGGCGGGGGTGCGCGAGGCGCCCGCCCAGCAGTGCAGCAGGACGCGTTTGCCCTCGGCGCGCAGGGCGGCCACGGTCGCGGCGGCCTCGTCCAGGGTGAAGTGCAGGTTGGCGTTGGCGTTGGGGCGGTCGTGCATCCACACCCGCACCCAGTCGGCGTCGGGCAGGTGGGGGGCGTCCTGGGGGTGGGTGCGGCACAGGGAGACGACCGCGTCCGCGCTCTCGGGGTGGTGGCGCAGGTGGTCGAGGTTGCCGAGCAGCACCTGGGGGTCCAGGGGGTGGGGGACGGCGAAGGGCGGCAGGCGGCGGGGCTCCTGGACCAGGACGGGGTGTTCGGGCCAGGCGCCGGGGCTGGTGCCGCGCACGGCCGTCAGCGCGGCGGTCGTGAGGGCGTGGGGGTCCAGGGTCTCGGACATGCGGCGCAGGGCGTGCAGGGGCACGGCGGAGGCGCCCCACAGGGCCCCGGCCAGGGCGCCGGTGTGCATGGCGGCGTCGTCCCCGGCGGCGGTGTACGCCGACCAGACGGCGTCGACGAGGTGGGCGCACGCGAAGGACCCGCCCGCGGGGTCGTGGGCGGGGCGGGGGGTGCGGGTCAGGGCCCGCCAGGAGGCGCCCAGGGGGTCGTCGGCGGCAGTGTGCTCCAGGGCGGGCGCGGACCCGGGCGGGGTGCCGGTGCGGGCGGTGCTGCGCAGGACCTGCGCCCAGGCCTGTTCGGTGGGGTCCGCGGGCGGGGCGGGGGTGCGCGCGGTGGCGGTCAGCTCGGTCAGCGCGGTCCGGATCAGGCGGGGCAGCCGTGCGGAGGCCTCGGTGAACCCGCGGGTCAGGTCGGCGGGGGCGCCCACCAGCGCGGCGGCCACGGGCGCGCCGAGCATCGCGCCGACGGACCGGTCGGCGGCGGGGTCGTGGAAGTCGAGTGCGGGGGCGGGTACTGCGGACATGGCCGTCCTCGTGGGCGCTGCGGTCTGGTGCGGACTGGTGTCCCAGAGGTGGTCTTCCCCCGGGGGCCCGGTGTTGCGCACGGGTTGCCGGTTGTGGCCATCCGGGGTTCGGGGGGTGTACACCGGTGGCTGCGCGGAGGGCTCCTGCGACGGGTGGGGAACCCGGCGGGCGGCCGGGTGCGCGGAAGGACGCCCGGACTGCGCGGGCCGGGGGCGGGGCCGGCGGGCCGGGGGCGCGGGCCGGAGCGTGCGTCGTCCGGGCCGGTGCACGGCCCCTGCTGCCCCGGGGCCGCAGGGGCCCTCGGGGCCGGGGCGGGCCGCCCCGCGCGGGGCCCGCTCAGGCGTGCTGGGGCAGGGCCGCGTGGTGGTAGCGGTCGGCCACGGCGCGGGCGACGGCCGGGTCGGGGCACAGCGGACGGGCCACCGCGTCGGCTCCGGCCAGGGCGAGCCGGTCGTGGAACAGGCCCGGTGCGAGCAGCCAGGAGGCCACCGCGACGCGGCGGTGGCCCCGGGCGCGCAGGCGGGCGACCTGTTCGGCGACGGTGGGGCGGCCGGTGGCGATGAAACCGGTCGTGACCGGGGCGCCCAGGAGCCGGGCCAGGCGGGCGGCGGCGCGGGACAGTTCGGCGCCGGCGCGCGGGTCGGTGGTTCCGGCGCAGGCCAGCACGACGGCGTCCCCGGGGCGGTACCCGGCCTGGTCCAGGCGGCGCACGGCGGTGTCCAGGACCGCGGGGTGGGCGCCCAGGGCGGGGGTGAGGACGGCGTCGGCGCGCCCGGCCCGCAGGAGCTGGTCGGGGATGTCGGTGCGCACGTGGTAGCCCGAGGCCAGGAAGGCGGGCACGACGACCAGGGGCCCCGGGGTGTCGGCGGCCACCTCGCCGACGGTGGGGGCGAGCACGTCGGCGAAGGCCAGGCGGGTGGGGCGCCGTGTCAGCTCCCCCACGCGCAGGGCCAGGGAGTGGGCCACGGCGGTGCCGTGGGGGTTGCGGGTGCCGTGGACGGCCAGCAGCAGGGTGGGGTGTCTGTTCATGGCTCTCGGGTGTGGGAGTGCGTGTGCGGCGGGGCGCGCCGCCGGTCGGATCAGAGGTCGGGAGCGCAGTCGTGGGTGTCCAGGGCCAGGCGGTAGCCGCGTTTGACGACGGTCTGGATGATCCTGGCGTCGCCCAGTGCGGTGCGCAGGCGCGCCACCGCCGTCTCCACGGCGTGCGCGTCGGCGTCCTCGCCCAGGCAGGTGAGCAGGCGGGTGCGGTCCAGGACCTGGCCGGGGCGGCGGGCGAGTTCGCGCACCAGGCGCATCAGGGTGGGAGAGAGGGTGTGCACGGTGCCGTCGACCAGGACGGCGTGGCCGCGCAGGCGCAGCCGGTGTCCGGCCACGCCCAGGGTGGGGAAGCGCGCGGGCAGCTCCTCGGTGAGCTTGCGGACCTGGGCGCCGATGCGGGCGCGTTCGGGCCACACGGTGGGGATGTCGTGGGCCATGAGGGGGCGGGCGGTGACCGGTCCCACGCACATGGCCAGGACGTCGCCGCGCAGGGCCTCGACCAGGGGGCCGGTGCGGCCGGTGGTGCGGGCGCGGGCCAGCAGGCCTGCGGCGGCGGGGGCGCTGGTGAAGGTGACGGCGTCCACTCCCCCGCAGGTGACGGCCTCGATGAGCCGGTCCAGGGGGGCGACGTTCTCGGGCTGGGTCCACCGGTAGACGGGGACCTCCACGACGTCGGCGCCGGCCAGGCGCAGGGCCGCGGTGAAGTCGGGCAGGGGTTCGCCGTGCAGCTGGATGGCCACGCGCAGGCCCGTGACGCCCTGTTCGAGGAGGTAGTCCAGGACTTCGGCGGAGGACTCCGAGGGAGGGGACCACTCCTCGGTGAGTCCGGCGGCGCGGATGGCGCCCTTGGCCTTGGGGCCGCGGGCCAGCAGGCGCGAGGAGCGCATGCTGGCCAGGAGGGGTTCGACGGTGCCCCAGGTCTCGCACGCCTCGATCCAGCCGCGGAAGCCGATGCCGGTGGTGGCGATGACGACGTCGGCGGGGCGGCGGGCGAGTTCGTCGGAGACCGAGGCCAGGCGCTGGTCGTCGCTGAGCGGGACGATGCGCAGGGCGGGGGCGGCGATGACCTGGGCGCCCTTGCGCTGGAGCAGGGCGCTGAGCTCGTCGGCGCGGCGGGCGGCGGTGACGGCCACGGTGAACCCGGCCAGGGGCGCGGTGGTCGCGGGCGCGCCGGCCTCCGCCCCCGTGCCGTCGGCCCCGCCCGTGCGGTCCTGGTGCGGGCCCGCGGCGGGCGGGGTGTGGGAGGACGGCGCGGACGCGGATGTGCTCAAGGTGACTCCTCTTCGGCGCGGGCGCTGATCTGGACGGTGGTGCCGGTGTCGCGGACGGCCCAGGTGCGCAGGCGCACCCGGGGGTCCTCCAGGCTCTGTCCGGTCAGCAGGGAGAACACATTCTTGAGCATGGGCGAGGCGATGGTGGGCTCGCCACGGCGGTCGCCGACGATGCCGCGCGAGATGACCGCGGCCCCGGTGAAGGGGTCGATGTTGTCGACGGCGAACAGGCGGTCGTCGCGGGTGCGGAACAGGGCCGCCTGGCGGCCGTCGGGCAGCAGGACGGCCACGCCGTCGTCGGCGCCCAGGCGGTGGGCGGGGCAGGCGTCGATCCACAGGGCGGGCGGGGCGTGGGTGGTGGCGGCGGTCATCGGGTGGCCTCCTGCGGGCGGTGGGCGGGCATGCCGAGGTCGAGAGCGGCGCCCGGGACGGGCTGGTCGCGTGTGGTGGTGAAGCTGATGGTGGGGTCGGGTGTGCCGGGGGCGTTGGCGAAGGACTCGAACCGGGCGAGTTTGGCGGGGTCGGCCAGGACGGCGGCCCACTCGTCGGTGTAGGCGTCCACGTGGCGTTCCATGGCGGCCTCGAGCTCCTCGGCGATGCCCAGGGTGTCGTGGACGACGACGTCGCGCACGTGGTCCAGGCCGCCGTCCATGGCCTCGATCCAGGGGGCGGTGCGCTGGAGGCGGTCGGCGGTGCGGATGTAGAACATCAGGAACCGGTCGATGTAGCGGATGAGGGTCTCCTCGTCCAGGTCCGAGGCGAGGAGTTCGGCGTGGCGGGGGGTGAAGCCGCCGTTGCCGCCCACGTACAGGTTCCAGCCCTGGTCGGTGGCGATGATCCCGAAGTCCTTGCTGCGTGCCTCGGCGCACTCGCGGGCGCAGCCGGAGACGGCGGACTTGAGCTTGTGGGGTGAGCGCAGGCCCCGGTAGCGCTCCTCCAGGCGGATGGCCAGGCCCACCGAGTCCTGGACGCCGTAGCGGCACCAGGTGGTGCCCACGCACGACTTGACGGTGCGCAGGGACTTGCCGTAGGCGTGGCCGGACTCGAACCCGGCCTCGACCAGGCGGGTCCAGATGGCGGGGAGCTGTTCGAGGCGGGCGCCGAACAGGTCGATGCGCTGGCCGCCGGTGATCTTGGTGTAGAGCTGGAAGTCGCGTGCGACCTCCCCGATGACGATGAGCTTGTCGGGGGTGATCTCGCCGCCGGGGATGCGGGGCACGACCGAGTAGGTGCCGTTGCGCTGCATGTTGGCGAGGTAGCGGTCGTTGGTGTCCTGGAGCGTGGCCTGTTCGCCGTCGAGGATGTGCCCGCCCCCCAGGGAGGCCAGGATCGAGGCGACGGCGGGCTTGCAGATGTCGCAGCCCTGGCCGGTCCCGTGGTTCTCGATGAGGGCCGAGAAGGTGGTGGTGCCGGTGGCGCGGACGGTCTCCAGGAGTTCGGCGCGGGACTGGGTGAAGTGCTCGCACAGGGCCTTGGACTGCTCGATGCCCGCCTGGGAGAGGATCTGCTTGAGCATGGGCACGCACGACCCGCAGCTGGTGCCCGCCCGTGTGCACGCCTTGAGGCCGGCGACGTCGCAGGCGCCCTGGGTGTGGATGGCCTCGGTGAGGGCGCCCTTGGTGACGGCGTTGCAGGAGCAGATCTGCGCGGAGTCGGGGAGGGCGTCGGCGCCCAGGGCCGCGCCGCCCTCGGGGGTGATGAGGGTGAGCGGGTCGCCGGGCAGGGGCGAGCCGACCATGGGGCGCAGGGTGGCGTAGGCGGAGGCGTCGCCGACCAGGATGCCGCCCAGGAGGGTGGTGGCGTCGTCGGACAGGACGAGTTTGGCGTAGCGGCCGCCGGCGGCGTCGTTGACGACCACGTCCAGGCAGTCGGCGGCGCGGCCGTGGGCGTCGCCGAAGCTGGCCACGTCCACGCCCAGGAGCTTGAGCTTGGTGGAGGTGTCGGCGCCGGTGAAGGTGGCTCCGCCGCCGAGGAGGCGGTCGGCGACGACCTCGGCCATGGCGTTGCCGGGGGCGATGAGCCCGTAGACGGTGCCGCGGTGGGCGGCGGCCTCGCCGATGGCGTGGATGCGGGCGTCGGAGGTGGTGCAGGTGTCGTCGACGACGATGCCGCCGCGTTCGCCGACCCGCAGGCCGGCGGCGCGTGCGAGGTCGTCGCGGGGGCGGATGCCCACGGAGAACACGACCAGGTCGGCGTCCAGGCGGGTGCCGTCGCCCAGGAGGAGGTTGCGGACGCGGCCGTCCGCGCCGGCCTCGACGGCGGTGGAGGCGGCTCCGGTGTGGATGTGCACGCCCAGGTCGGTGACGAGTCTGCGGAGCAGGCCGCCGGCGCCCTCGTCGATCTGGGCGGGCATCAGGTGGGGGGCGAGTTCGACGACGTGGGCCTCCACGCCCAGCAGCCGCAGGGCGTTGGCGGCCTCCAGGCCGAGCAGGCCGCCGCCGATGACCACGCCGGTGCGGGCGTGGCGGGCGGAGGCGGTGATGGCGTCCAGGTCCTCGATGGTGCGGTAGACGTGGCAGCCGGGCAGGTCGTGGCCGGGGACGGGGGGCACGAAGGGGGTGGAGCCGGTGGCCAGGACGAGCCGGTCGTAGCCCAGGGTGCGGCCGGAGGCGGTGGTGACGGTGCGCGCGTCGCGGTCCAGGGCGGTGGCGCGCTCGCCGACGTGGACGTCCACGTGGGGTCCGGACAGGTCGCCCAGGGACAGGTCCTGGGCGCTGGCGCCGTCGAAGTAGGAGGAGAGCGCGACGCGGTCGTAGGCGGTGCGGGGCTCCTCGCCCACGACGGTGACGTGCCAGCGGTGGTCGCTGTCGCGGTCGCGGAGGGCCTCGACGAGTCGGTGGCCGACCATGCCGTTGCCGATGACGACGAGTTCTTCCATGGTGCGCGGCTCCTCCTGCTGCGGGGTCGGACGCCTCTCAGGCAACCCGCAGGGTGTTACCCGCGGGTCAGCCTCGTGTGTCGCGGTTGTTTCGATGTGCTGTCACCGCAGGTGGGGAGTGCGTGATTCGTGCCGGGGGCGGAGAAGGGCCAGCCCGGGGCGGGTGCGGGCGGCGCGGGGGCGCCGATGGGTGTTCGGTCACACCGGGCCCCTGCCGGGGTGGGCGCTGGAGGGCTGAGCCCGGCGGGCCGGCAGGGGCCGGTGTCCGCCCCCGCCTTCGGAGGAGGGGCGCGGTCCGGGGCCGGGTGGGGACCGCGTGCGCGCGGCGGGCCCGTGCCGGGGTCCGGCGGGCCGGGGGGTCAGGGGCCGTCCGGGAGGGGGTCCCCGGCGCGGTCGTGGCGTTCGCGGGCGGCGCGGATGTCGTCGCGGTGCAGGCTCGCCCAGCGGTCCAGCGCGTTGAGGGGTTCCAGGAGGGTGCGGCCCAGGTCGGTGAGGGCGTAGTCCACGCGGGGCGGGACGGTGGCGTGCGCGGTGCGGTCGACCAGGCCGTCGCGGACCAGGGCGCGCAGCGTCAGGGTGAGCATGCGCTGGCTGATGCCGTCGACGGCGCGGTGGAGCTCGCTGTAGCGGTGGGTGCGCCGCCCCAGCACGACGATGACGAGCACGCTCCACTTGTCGCCGATCCGGTCCAGGACCTCGCGGACCGGGCAGTCCTCGGGGGCGCGTTCGCCGGTGTGTCCGGTGGAGGGGACACCGGTGTGCGTTCGGGACGTCAATGTGCCTCCTTGTGCCTGGTCCGGGCCCCTCCCATACTGACTGATAATGTTGTTACGCACAAAAGGTATGTAAGGGGTGTCGTGAACGTGAGCAGCCCGCAGTCGGGGACCGAGCCGCAGGAGGCGGACCGGCCTGCCGAGGAGGAGCTCCCCCTGGAGGCGGTCACCGGGCTGGTGTCGCTGGGAACCGAGGACGCGCCGGCGTGCTCGGACGGAACGTGCTGGTGAGTGAGGGGATTGTCCGTGCAGGTCGAGGTGTGGTCCGACATCGTGTGCCCGTGGTGCTACATCGGCAAGCGGCGCTTCGAGCTGGCCCTGGAGCAGTTCGAGCACGCCGACCAGGTCGAGGTCCTCTGGCGCAGCTTCCAGCTCGACCCCTCCTACCCGCGGGGGCGCGGCGAACCGGTCCGTGACGCCCTGGCCGCGAAGACGGGCGCCTCGCGCGAGCAGGTGCGCGCCATGACCGCGCAGGTGGAGAAGGTCGCCGCGGAGGTGGGGCTGGAGTACGACTTCGAGAACGGGGTCATGGTCAACACCTTCGACGTGCACCGGCTCGTCCACCTGGCGCAGAGCCGGGGACTGGGCACGAAGGCGCACGAGCGCTTCATGCACGCCCAGCTCGTGGAGGCGAAGGACCTCTCCGACACCGCCACCCTGGTGGAGTTGGCGGTGGAGATCGGCCTGGACGCCGCGGAGGCCCGCCGCGTGCTGGAGGGCGACGACTACGCCGCGGAGGTGCGCGAGGACGGCGCCACCGCGCAGCGCCTCGGCGGGAGCGGCGTGCCGTTCTTCGTGATCGACCGCGCCTTCGGGATCTCGGGCGCCCAGCCCGTCGAGGTGTTCGCCTCGGCCCTGGAGAAGGCCTACCTGGCGGCGCGGGCCTAGACCGTCGGCGGGGCGCCCCGCCGACGGAGCGCGAACCGGAGACCGGTGGCGGTGGAGCGGGTTCCCCCTCAGGGGGGAGCCCGCTCCCGCTCGCGGGGGAGGTGCGCCCGGGGGTGCGCGCGCCAGGGTGGAGGCATCCACTCCGCACCACTCCGGGAGCACGCCATGACCGCACTGCCACCCCTTCCCGCACCCCCCGCAGATCCGGGGCACGAGCGGCACGACCGCGCGACGGCGGTGCCCTGGGCTGCGCTGGCGTGGTCGGCGGCGGCACTGGCGCTGGGCCTGGGCTGGCTGTCGGGGGTGCTGCCCCTGAACGTGGCCGACGAGGACGGGTTCGGTTCGCTCTTCGCCGGGCGCGGCGAGACGCTGCCGGTGGTCCTCGTCCTGGCCACGGGCGCGGTGGGCGCCGTGTGCTCCATGCTGATGCTCCGGGGCGGCGGGCCCCGTGCGGCCCAGGCGGGCGCCTGGGCCCTGGCCGTGCTCGTGCTGCTGGTGTTCGTGGACGGCAACCTGCTGGCCCTGCTCGGCTACACGATGATCATGCCGGTGGCGGGCTGGATCGTGCCCGGCCTGGCCCAGACCTGGGTGCTCGCGCTGCTGCAGCCCGACAGCCTCACCGGCCTGTTCTTCGCCGCCGGCGTGGGGGTGTGGGTGGTCGCGGCCCTGGCGTGCCGCCGCGAGGGGAGCCGCTCCTGCGCGCGGTGCGGCCGGAGCCCGCGGTGGTCGGCCGCCGTCGAGCACGGGACCCGGGCGCGGGCGCTGCGCGTGGGGCGGATCGCGGTGGCGGTGGGCGCGGTGACCGCCCTGGTCTACCCCTCCATCAGGATCCCGTGGCTGTTCGGCGTCCCGGTCGGGATGAGCCGGGAGGACTTCGCGGTGCTCTCCGCCGACCCGTTCACGCTGGTGATCGGTGTGGGGCTGGGGTCGGCCGGCATTGTCGGCGCCGTTCTCATGCTGGGCCTGGTCCAGCGCTGGGGCGTGCGGTTCCCCCGGTGGACCGCGGGGCTGGCCGGGCGCCGGGTGCCGGTGCCGCTGGCGGTGGTGCCCGCGACGCTGGTCGCGGTGGCCCTGGTGGCGATGGGCCGCAGCGCCGTCACCGAGGCCTTCGCCGCGGAGGCCGGATCGATGTTGAGCGCCGGCACCGTGCACGTGGCGGTGTTCTCCTCCATGGGGGTGTGGGGGACGGCCCTGGGCGTGGCCACCGCCGCCTACCTGGTGCGGCGCCGGTCCGAGTGCGGCCGGTGCGGGCGGGGGCTCCCCGAGGAGGAGCCCCGCCGCATCCGGGCCGCAGCGGCCTGAGCCGGACCGCCCTCCCCGACCCCGTCCCGGGGCGTAGGGCCGGGGCCGCCGCCGGGGCGGTGCGTGCGGGGCCGGTGCCCCTCCCCCGGCGGGGAGGGGCACCCGCGGCAGGGGCGCGCGGGCCGGTCGCGGCAGCCGCGGAACCTGGGTCGACCACCCCCCCCGAGCTGGACTTTCTGCTCGAAATGTGGCAAACCGGGTAGAGGTTCCGAAGCAGTTGCCGCCTCGCGAGATTGACCGAGGTCATGCCATGTCGCTCAAACACGGGTCCAACGAGCTGATGACGTCGCTGGTCAGGGCCGGGCACCTCGCCAACTTCGAGGAACTCCCCTCCCTGGTGGCGGGCAAGGCCGCGGCCGCGGACCTCACCGAGATCCGCATCTACCTCGCCGACCGCCAGCAGCAGGTCCTGCGCGAGGTCACCGGCCACGGCCTCGACGCCCACCAGGGCGGAGACGACCTGAAGATCGACGGGACCGTCGCCGGCGAGGCCTACATCATGGGCGTGACCGTGCCCGTCGGGGACCGGGGCCGCTACTGGGTGCCGATCCTGGACGGGGCCGAACGCCTGGGCGTGCTCCACGTGGCCTACAAGGGCGACCCCGACCGCTCCGCGATGCGCGACCTGGCCGCGATGGTGAGCCTGCTGATCATCGCCAAGCGCGCCAACAGCGACGCGCACGCCCGCCTGGTCAGGGTCAGCCCCATGTCCGTCTCGGCGGAGATGCAGTGGACCCTGATGCCCCCGGGCACCTTCGCCGACTCCCGGGTGACCATCTCCGCCGCCACCGAGCCCGCCTACGACAACGCCGGGGACTCCTTCGACTACGCCCTGGCCGGGGAGATCGCCCACCTGGCCATGTTCGACGCCATGGGCCACGACACCGCCGCCGGGCTGATTGCGAACCTGGCGGTGGGCGCCTTCCGCAACGAGCGCCGGCGCGGCGTCCCGCTGGACGAGATCCCCCGGGGCGTGGAGGACACCCTGATCCAGGAGTTCGTCCAGACCCGGTTCGCCACCGCGATCCTGGCCGAGCTCAACCTGGGCACCGGTGAGCTGAGGTGGGTCAACTGCGGGCACCTGCCGCCCGTGCTCATCCGGGGGGAGGAGGTCCGCAACCTGGAGTGCGACCCCTCCCACCCCCTGGGCATGGACCTGGGGGTGCCCGTCGCGGTCTGCCACGAGCAGCTCGAACCCGGCGACCGCCTGCTCCTGTACACCGACGGCATCATCGAGGCCCGCGACTCCGAGGGTCGGGAGTTCGGCGTGGAGCGGTTCGTGGACTTCGTCATCCGCCACCAGGCCGACAGCATGCCCGTCCCCGAGACGCTGCGGCGCCTGGTCCACGCGGTCCTGGAGTACCACCACGGGCAGTTCGGCGACGACGCCACCGTCCTCTTCTGCGAGTGGCACGGCTGACCGTGAGGACGTGTGGCGGCTTCTGTGGCAGGTCCGACCCACCGGCCGGCACCGGCGGGTCGTCCGGGGGGTTCGTCGGCCTGTTCGGGGAGGCCACCGGGGCGACCGTGACCTCACAGGAGCGTCCCCCGGGCGGCCCCGCGGCCGTTCGCGTTCACCCCGGGCGCCGGGCCACCACCGAGAAGTTCAGCGGGATCCGCGGGGCCCCCTCCGGGAGCCGCCACCCCTGCGGGCACGCCACGAGGCCGGGGAAGGCGGGCCAGTCCATGAACGGGTGCTCCCCGAGCGATTGGACCACCAGTCCCGCCTCCAGCAGGGCGCCGGTCACTTCCGCCAGGCTGTGGCGCCACTGGTGGTTGACGGTGCTCGTGATGGACTCCGCCGACCCGTCGGTGTAGGTCTCGGCCTCGTCGTAGGTGTCGGCGCCCCCGCCGCCGAGGTAGTCGCCGGTCACCCGCCACGGCTCGTAGTCCAGCGCGTTCAGGAGCGGGTGGTCGTCCCTGACCATGAACACCCCGCCCGGCTCCAGCAGGTCGTGGACCGACCGCGCCCACGGGCCCAGCTCGGGAAGCCACATGACGGCGCCCGTGCCGGTGACGATCACCTCGAACCGCCGGTCGACGGCCTGCGACGCCGTGCGCGCGTCGCTCTCCACCCAGGTGACGTCCGCGCCGTCGGCGGCGGCGATGCGCCGGGCGTGGGCCAGCGAGTTCGCCGACAGGTCCAGGCCGTGGACGTCCACGGCGCCCAGCCGCACCCAGCACACCGTGTCGGTGCCGATGTGGCACTGCAGGTGCAGCAGCGACCTGCCCGCCACCGTCCCGCCGTCCAGGTGCGGCTCCAGGACCGCGAGGTCGTTGCGCACGACCTCCGAGATGGAGGAGGGGTCGGCGATCAGCCCCTCGACGTCGTACATCGCGGACCGGGCGTGGACGTCGGCCCTCTGGTCCCAGTTCGCGCGGTTGTCGGCGACGGCCCGCTCGTGGTCGCTCATGTCCTCGGACGCCTCGTTCCGTGTGTCGGGGCGCCGGCGCGGAGGTCCGCCCGGCCCTGCGGGCATGGTGGCGGATCGGGGCCGGAGGGGGAAGCGGTTTTTCGCGGGCCGCCCCTCCCCGCCGGGGGCGGGGAGGGGCGGCCCGGGGTGGGATCGGTGGGCCGGCCCGTGCGTGCAGCTGCTGGGGAGGGGGCTGGTGCACCGGATGGTTCGTCCGACGGTCCGGCCCGGAAGCGGCCACCCGCCGACCATGATGGTCCGCCGCGCGCGCCGGGGCCATACGTAGTCACTACGTAGTCACTACGTAGTTCCGGCGCGGCGGCGGGAACACGTAGGCGCCGACCTCGCCCCGCGCCGGGCACGGGGCTCCCTCCGCGAGCGCGGGGCCCCCGGCACTCCCCCACCCGGGGCCGCGCCCTCCCCGCACCGGGTCCGGTGCGCCCGGGAGGGCGGGGCAGGGGTCAACCGGAGCCGGTGGCGACCCCGCCCTCGCGGTCCCGGCCCGGCGCCGACGCCAGGTCCCGGCGCGAGCGCAGGCCCAGCTTGGCCAGCGCGTTGGCCACGTGGGTCTCCACCGTGCGCGGGGACAGGTGCAGCAGGGCGGCGATCTCCCGGTTGGTGCTCCCCCGTCCGGCCAGTGCCGCGATCTCCCCCTCGCGCGGGGACAGGCGGGGGTCCCGCGGGGCGCGCCCGCCGGCCGGGGCGGCCGTCACCCCGTGCGCGCGCAGCGCACGGCGCACCCGCGCCGCGTCCCAGACGGCGCCCAGTGCCGTGTACTCCTCCAGCGCGGTCCTCAGCCCCGCCACGCCCTCCTCGGACCGGCCCCCGGAGAGGTCCAGCCGGGTGTGGGCCGCGGCCTCGCGGACCTGGGCGGCGTCGTAGGGGCGCGGCATGGCCCGGTAGGCGGACACGGTCTCGGCGTACAGGTGCAGCGCCCGGTCCCCCTGGCCGCGGTGCCGGGCCAGGGCGGCCTCGAACCGGCCCAGGGCCGCAGCGGCGGCCGGGGCGCCGGTGCCGCGCAGCCCCGCCCGGAACCGGGCGCACAGGTCCTGGGCCTCGGCGCCGCGCCCGGCCGGGACCAGCGCCTCCATCCCCGGGACCAGGTCGGCCGCCCACACCCACACGCCCTTGCTCGCCACCAGCGACACCAGGCCCTCCACCCGGGACCACGCCTCCCCGGAATCGCCCCGGGCGATCGCCAGGCGGGCCAGCAGCCCGGCGGCGAACGCGCGCACGGGGACCGCGTGGTCGGGGTCGGGCGCCGCGGGGTCGTCCCCGGGGGCGGGTTCGAGGAGCGCCAGGTGGGACCGGGCGCCGGCCGGGTCCCCCTGGGCCAGGGCCAGTGCGGAGCGCACCAGGGTCAGCTCGGCGGCGACCGCGTGCAGGTGGGCCGCGCGCGCGGGGCCCAGGTGGCGTTCGGCCTCCTCGTCCAGGCCGGCCCAGTGGCCGCGCTGCCAGTCGAGGATCAGCCGGAGCGCCTGGGCGCTCTCGCGGACGTAGGGCACCTCCGAGGCGATCGACCAGGTGGCGGCGTCCGACAGGTGGTGGTCGGCGCGCTCGTAGTGGCCGAGCATGACCGCGGCGTCGGCCAGGTTGAGCGAGGCGCGGGCGAACTCGCGGCGCCGCACGAGGGCCTCGGGCGTGGGCCGCGCGTGCGGGGAGCCGGGGTCGGGCAGGGCCGCTGTCCAGGCGGCCGGGTCCCCGACCTGGGCGAGCAGGGTGGCCTGGTTGACCGAGACGCTGTGGGCCACGGCCGGGTCCTTGCTGCGGTGGGCGGCCGAGACCGCCTGCTCCATCCACCTGCGGTGGGTGTCGACGGGGTCGGGGGTGCTGCGAGGCACGGCCAGGGCGCACATGGCGCGGGCCGCCAGGTCGGGGCGGGAGGTGAGTTCGGCGGCGGCCCGGACGAGTTCGCTGCGGGCGGTGCGCCCCTGCGCCGCCTGGTTGAGCAGGAGCAGGCCCAGCTCCATGCGCAGCTCGCCCCGGGAGGGCGCGGGCAGGCCGGGGGTGGCCAGGACGTCGCGCAGCAGCGTGATGGCGTGCTGGGCGCAGATCCCGGTCAGGGCGGCGCGGCCCAGTTTGAGGGCGAGTTCGCAGCGGCGTTCGGCGGGCAGGGTGGGGCGGGTCAGGGCGTCGCGCAGCAGGGTGACGGCGGTGGCGTCCTCGCCCTGGGACAGGGCCTGGTCGGCGGCGCGTTCGGCGTGGTCGGTCCACTCCTCCACGAGTCCTGCCTCACGGGCGTGGCGGGCCAGGCGGGCGTGGGGCGGCGCGGGGTCCCGTGACAGGGCGGTCAGGGCGGCCCGGTGCAGGTGGCGGTGCTTGCCCAGGGGGAGGGTGTCGTGGCAGACCCGCCGCAGGAGCGGGGGGCGCACCTCCAGGGCCGCCGGGCCGGAGGGCCGCAGCAGGCCGAGCTGGCAGGCGCGGGAGAGCGCCTTCTCCGCGCGGGAGGGGCTCAGCTCCGCGACCCGCGCCAGGACGGCGTCGTCGGCCGGGGCGTCCAGGACGCAGGCGGCGCGCACCAGGTGGCGGGTGTCGCGGTCCAGGGCGTGCAGGCGTTCGAGGAACCAGTCGCGCAGGGTGGGGGGCACGGGCGGCTCCTCCGGTACGGCGGGGCCGGAGCGCGGCCCGGCGTCGGCGCGGGCCAGGTGGTGCAGGGTCTCCACGGCGGCCAGGGCCAGGCCGCCGGTCCAGGCGTGCAGGCGTTCGGCGTCCTCGGCGGTGACCCCGCCCGGGGGCGGGGTGGCGGTCCCGGCGGGCGGGGCGTCGGGGGCCGGGGGCGGTACGGGCGCACCGCGGGGGGCGGCGTCCAGGAGCCGGGAGGCCAGCGCGAACAGGTCGCGGGGGTGCAGAGGGGCCAGGGCGAGTTCGTGGTGCGGGGTGCCCGGCGGGGTGCGGGCGGCCAGCGCGTGGACGGGGAAGGCCCGGGGCAGTTCCTCGGGTCTGTAGGTCAGCACCAGGCACAGGTGGGCGGGCAGGCGCGGCGCCAGGTAGTACAGCAGGTCCCGGGTGGACGGGTCGATCCCGTGCACGTCCTCCAGGACGAGCACCGTCGGGCCCAGGGAGTCCAGGAGTTCGGTGAGGGCCCGGTAGGTGCGGTGGTGCTCGGCCGCCGGCGAGCCGGTGGGCGGGGGCGGGGGCGGCAGCCGTTCGGCGTGCTCGGGCATGAGGGGGTGCAGGGCGCCGCACAGCGGGCTGAGCCCGCCGGGGATCGGCGCCCGGCGCAGGGCCTCGATGACGGGGGCGAAGGGGAAGGGGTCGTCCCGGGAGGGGCAGTACCCGGTCAGGACCGTGGCGTCCACGGCTCCGGGGAGCTCCCGGACCAGGCGGGTTTTACCCGATCCGGCGGCCCCGGACAGCAGGACCAGGGACCCGGGGACCGCCGCGGTGCGCAGCTGTTGTCGTTCCTTCTCACGGCCGACGAGCGGGGGGAAGCACACCTACCCGACGGTATAGCGACAGGGGGCGGCGGAGAAGGGGGTCGGGGCGTACACCCGGATCGTTGATGTGCCGGAAACACCGGACGCCGTTCCCGGGAGCCCCGGAGGGCGGCAGCTGCCCCGTCCGTCCGCGTCCGAGGGGCGCGCGACCACCGGTCGCGGGCATACAATCCGCCCAGAGGATCGGGACAACAGGAGAACCGGGGTACGAAATGGCGGACATGGTGTACGCGGTCGTCCCGGTGGCCGCCACAGTGTTGACGGGCCTGTTCGCGGGGTTGTTCTTCGGGTTCTCGATCGCCGTGATGCCCGGTCTGGGCAGGGCGGGCGACCGCGCCATGATCGAGTCGATGCAGGGCATCAACGTCGCCATCCTCAACCCGCTCTTCGCCGCTGTGTTCATCGGCGCCCCGGTGGGGGCGCTGGCCTCGGTGGTGCTCCACGCCGGGGCGGCCGAGACCGCTTCGGCGGTCTGGTTCGGCGGGGCGCTCGCCTGCCTGGTGGCGGCCCTGGGCATCACCTTCGGGGTCAACGTCCCGCGCAACAACGCCCTGGACGAGGCCGGTCCCGCCGAGCGGATCGCCGACCCGGCGGCGGTGCGCGGCGCCTTCGAGCCGGTGTGGGTGCGCTGGAACCACCTGCGCTCCCTCGCCTCCGCGGCGGCCCTGGTCTGCACCGTCGTGGCCCTGACGGTGCGCTGACGGTCCTGCGGGCGACCCCTGGCGCGCCCCTCCTCGCCCCCGGGCCCGCGCGAGCCCTCGCCGGCCCGTGGGGCGGCCCCCGGTGCGAGGGGGCGTACGGGCCCCTCGCTCCGGCTCCGAAGCGAGGGGGCCCTCCGGCCCGTGCCCCGGGCAGGGCCCGGGGCACGGGGAACGCGGCGCGTCGTCTCCCCGGGCCCTGCGGGGTGTCGCCACCCGTGGCGCCCGTCGGCGGCGCGGACGCCGGAGGTCCCCTCCCGCCGCCCCGACGTCCCCGATCACACCGTCTGCATGCCGCCGTCCACGGGCAGGACCGCCCCCGTCACGTAGGAGGCACGGTCGCTGAGCAGCCAGGCGGCCGCCTGGGCGATCTCGTCGGGGTCGGCCGCGCGGCGCAGCGGGGTGCGGGCGTTGAGGTGGTCGATGACGCCCGGCGACCTCTCGTCCCAGGCGCGCATCATGTCGGTCAGCGTGGTGCCGGGGGCGATGGCGTTGACGCGGATGCCCTCCGGCCCGTAGGTGGCCGCCGCCGATTCGGTGAGGCTGTTGAGAGCCCGCTTCATCGCACCGTAGGAGGGCAGCGCGGGGTTGCCCCTCAGACTGCCCACGGAGGAGGTGTTGACGATGGCGCCGGTGCCGGAGATGGCCCGGATGGCGGCCACCTGGGCGACCATGGCCGTCCAGGGGCCCCTGAGGTTCACGGCGTAGACGTGGTCGAAGTCGGCCTCGGTCGCCTGGTCCATGGGGCCGGGCGGCACGGCGGTCGCGCCGTTGTTGAAGGCGACGTCGAGGCGGCCGTACAGGGCCACGGCGCGGTCGACGGCGCCGCGGACGCTGTCGCCGTCGGCCAGGTCGCACACCGCGTGGTCGGCGGTTCCGCCCGCGGCCCTGATCTCCTCGGTCACCGCCTTCAGCTGTTCCTCGGTCCGGGCGGCGAGCAGGACCCTGGCGCCCTCCCGGGCGAACAGGCGGGCCGCGGCGGCGCCGATGCCGCGTCCGGCCCCGGTGACGAGGGCGACCTTGCCGGCCAGGAGGCCCGTGGCGGCGTGGGCGGTGGTGTCGGTGGTCTGTGCAGTGTTCATGGAGGTGAGCCTGGCGCGGACCGCGCGGCCGATCCAGGCACCGGCGGTACCTGGCTGCCGCCCCCGGCCGGCGTTCACACTGGGGGCGTGGACAGAAGAGAGCTGGCCGGGTTCCTGCGCGGCAGGCGTGAGCGCATCGCCCCTGCCGACGTGGGGCTGCCCGCCGGGCCGCGCCGCCGCACGCCGGGACTGCGTCGCGAGGAGGTGGCGCAGCTGGCGTACATCTCGACCGAGTACTACACGCGCCTGGAGCAGGCCCGCGGTCCGCGCCCCTCGCGCGAGGTGCTCTCGGACCTCGCCCGGACCCTGCGCCTGTCGGACGCCGAACGGGCCCACCTGCACCACCTCGCCGGCGCACCGCCCGGGCCGCCGGTCGGCCCCTCGCGCGAGGTGCGGCAGAGCATTCTCGACCTGCTGGGGCGCCTGCCGCAGGCCGCGGCGATCGTGCTGTCCGCGACCTACGAGGTGATCGCCTGGAACGACCTGGCGGCCGCCCTCCTGGGGGACTTCTCCGCCCTGCCCCGGCACGAGCGCAACCTCGTGCGCCACGCCTTCCTCGCACCGCGCTCGGACACGCGGCTGCACGACCCCGCCGAGGCGGAGGCGTTCGCGCGCGCCGCGGCCGGGCACCTGAGGGCGGCCGCCGCCCGCTACCCCGACGACCCCGAGGTGGCCGCGCTGGTGGGCGACCTCCTCTCCGGCAGCGCGGAGTTCGCCCGGCTCTGGGCCGACCACGACGTGCGCACCGGGCCCGGCCTGCGCAAGACCCTGCGGCACCCGCTGCTGGGCGCCCTCACCCTCAACTGCGACGTCCTGGACATCGCCGACCGGGACCAGCGGGTCGTGGTCTACACGGCCGACCCCGGCTCCCCGGCCGAGGAGGCGCTGCGCCTGCTGTCGGTGGTCGGCACGCAGCGCATGGACGTGCCGGGCTGAGGCGGGCCGGAGCGGCGGTCCGGGGCTCCCGGCCCCGGGTTCAGGCGACCGGGGCGGGGGCCTGGGCGCCCATCCCCGACAGCAGCGCGTTGACGTCGCGCACGCACCCGCCGCACCCGGTGGTGGCCCGCGTGGTCTCGGCGATGGCCTCGCGGGTGCGCGCCCCGTCCAGCCAGGCCTGCTCGATGTCGGTGCGGGTGACCGCGTTGCAGCGGCACACCGGCGCCTCCGCGACCGCGCCCTGCCCCTCGGGGGCGGCGGTCGGCAGTCCCTGCAGCAGGGCCAGCCGGTCGGCGGGCACCGGGGCGCCGGTGTCGAAGAGCTGGGACAGCGTCGCCGCGGCCTCGGGGAACCCCAGGAGCACCGCGCCCACCACCTTCTCCTCGCACACCGACAGCTTGGCGTAGCGCCCGCCGTAGGGGTCGCTGATGGTGACCGTCTCCAGCCCCTCGGCGTCGTCGGCCTCGTGCACCCTGCCGAACGCGGTCAGCTCGATGCCCTCGGCCTTGAGCCGGGTCAGCGGCCGGGCCCCGGTGTAGAGGGCGTTCGGCGCCGCTCCGGTGAGCCGCCGGGCCAGGACGCCCGCCTGCTCCCAGCCGGGTTGGACCAGGCCCGCGCCGCCGCCCGGGTGCTGGGCGCAGTCGCCGATGGCGTGCACGCGGGCGTCGGAGGTGGACAGGGCGTCGTCCACCAGGATGCCGTGCTCGACCTCGATCCCCGCGTCCGCGGCCAGCTCGGTGTTGCCGCGCACCCCGGCGGTGACCACCAGGGCGTCGCCGGGCAGGATCCGGCCGTCGTCCATCTCCAGGCCGGTGCCCGGGATCCACCGGGAGGCCACCCGCCAGGAGTGCACGGCCACGCCCAGGGCGGAGTAGCGGTCGGCCAGGATCCGGGCGGCGGGCTGGTCGATCTGGCGGCGCATGATCCAGGGCGAGGACTCCACCACCGACACCCGGGCGCCGCGTCCCACCAGGCCGCGCGCGGCCTCCAGGCCCAGGACCCCGCCGCCCAGCACCACCACGGGCGCCCCGGGCCGGGCCAGGGCCAGCAGGCGGTGGCAGTCGGCCAGGTCGCGCAGGGCGGTCACCCCCTCCCCCGGCGCCCCGTCCGGCGCGGTCGCCCCGGTGATCGGCGGGAAGGCGGCGCGCGCGCCGGTGGCCAGGACCAGTTCGTCGTAGGCCAGGTGGCTGCCGTCGTCCAGGGCGACGGTGCGCCGCTCGGTGTCCAGGGCGGTGGCCGTGACGCCGGTGCGCACGGTCACCCCCGGTGTGTCGGGGACGGGGAGGCGGATCTGGTCGGCGCTGTAGTCGCCCGCGACGATCCCCGACAGCAGGACCCGGTTGTAGGCGGCGTGGGGCTCGGTGCCGACCACGCTCACGTGGACGCGCTCGCCCTTCGGGTCCAGGCGCGCCACCTCCTCGGCGAAGCGGGCTCCGACCATGCCGTTGCCGACGACCACGATCTGACGCGGGGACGCGCCCTGCACGGTGCTCAACTTCTGCCTCCTGGTGTGGGGTGTGCGCTCCCGGGCTGCGTCGGCCGGGCGGACGGGTGCGGTTCGGGGCGGGCGTCGGCGCCCGCGGCGGACGGGATCAGGGCTCGGGTTCCAGGCGCACGGCGCTGACCTTGAACTCGGGCATGCGGCTGGTGGGGTCCAGGGCCGGGTTGGTGAGGTTGTTCGCGGACTGGTCCCCGGCGAAGTGGAAGGGCAGGAACACGGTGTCCAGGCGCGCGGTGGGCGACAGGCGCACCCGGGCGCGGGTGTGGCCGCGCCGGGAGGTGACGCGGGCCCAGTCCCCCGCGGCCAGTCCGGCGCGGGCGGCCGTGTCCGGGTGCACCTCCACGTACGCCTCCGGTTCGGCCCGCTCCAGCTCGGGGACGCGGCGGGTCTGGGCGCCGGACTGGTAGTGGCCCATGAGCCGTCCCGTGGTGGCGATCAGCGGGTGGTCGGCGTCGGTGGCCTCGGCGGGGGGCCGGTGGGACACCGCGTGGAACCGTGCGCGGCCGTCGGGGTGGGCGAAGGAGTCCAGGAACAGGCGGGGCGTGGGCGCGGCGTCCGCGCGCACCGGCCAGTACAGGGCCTCGCCGGAGTCGAGCCGGGCGGGGGTGACCCCGGAGTAGTCGGCGGCGCCTCCGGCGGAGGCGCGGCCCAGCTCGGCCAGGACGGTGTCGGGGTCGGTGGCGAAGCGCTCGGGGGGCTGGCCCAGCCGTACGGCCAGGTCGGAGAGCACCTGGAGGTCGGTGCGCACCCCGGGGGGCGGCTCGGCGGCCCGGTTGCGGCGCAGGACGCGCCCCTCCAGGTTGGTCATGGTCCCCGACTCCTCCGCCCACTGGGCGACGGGCAGGACGACGTCGGACATCGCCGCGGTCTCCGACAGGACGAAGTCGGCGGTGACCAGGAGGTCCAGGGCGGCCAGGCGGGAGCGCACGCGGCCGCTGTCGGGGGCGGAGACCGCCGGGTTGGAGCCGAACAGCAGCATGGCGCGCGGCCCGCCGGCGGTGCCCAGGGCGTCCAGGAGCTCGAAGGCGGAGCGGCCCGGCCCGGGCAGGGTGCCGGGTTCCACGCCCCACACCCCGGCGACGTGGGCGCGGGCGGCGGGGTCGTCGATGCGGCGGTAGCCGGGGAGCTGGTCGGCCTTCTGGCCGTGTTCGCGCCCGCCCTGGCCGTTGCCCTGCCCGGTGATGCACCCGTAGCCGGAGCCGGTGCGGCCGGGCAGTCCCAGGGCGAGGGCGAGGTTGATCCACGCTGAGACGGTGTCGGTGCCCTTGGCGTGCTGCTCGGTGCCGCGCCCGGTCAGGACGTAGGCGGAGCGGTTGCGCGCGGCGGCGCCGAGCAGGTCGGCGGCGGCCCGGATGTGCGCGGCGGGCACACCGGTGACCTGTTCGGTCTGCTCGGGCCACCAGGCGGCGGCGTGCTCCCAGGCGGCCTCGAAGCCGGTGGTGCGGGAGGTGACGAACTCCTCGTCCGCCCATCCCCCGACGCGTACGGCGTGGAGCAGGCCCAGGGCGAGGGCGAGGTCGGTGCCGGGCCGGGGCGCCAGGTGCAGGCCGCCGTTGTCGAGGGCGGCCTGGGCGGTGGCCGAGCGGCGCGGGTCGATGACGAGGAGGGTGGGCGCGGACAGGTGGCCCATCATCGGCGGCATGGTCTCGGCGGGGTTGGCCCCGGCCAGCAGGACCGCCTCGGCCCCGCCGACGTCGGAGAGGGGGAAGGGCATCCCCCGGTCCAGGCCGAAGGCCCGCATGGCCCCGGCCGCGGCCGAGGACATGCAGAACCGGCCGTTGTAGTCGATCTGGGAGGTGCCCAGGGCCAGGCGCGCGAACTTGCCCAGGGTGTAGGACTTCTCGTTGGTGAGCCCGCCGCTGCCGAACACCGAGACGGTGTCGGGACCGGACTCGGTCGTCAGGGCCAGCAGGCGTTCGGCCACGTGGTCCAGGGCGGTGTCCCAGTCCGTCTCCACCAGGTCCGAGTCGCGGTCCTTGCGCATGAGGGGGCGGGTGAGGCGGTCGGGGACGGTGAGGACCTCGGCGGAGGTCCACCCCTTGCGGCACAGTCCGCCACGGTTGGTGGGGAAGGGGGCCGGCCGGGCGGCCAGGCGCCCGTCCGGCCCGGGCTCCAGGCGCATGGCGCACTGGAGCGCGCAGTAGGGGCAGTGGGTGGTCGTCATCGCGTGGTGGTCTCCGCCGCGTCGGCCGCCGGTGCGGCGGTTTCGGCGGTCCGGGCGCCCTCGGGGGCGCGGGCGGGCTTGCGCAGGTAGACGGCCCAGGTGACCAGCGCGCACAGCAGGTAGAAGGCGCCGAAGGCCAGGAAGGCGGGCGCGGTCGACCCGGTGGCGGCGAACGACTCGCGGAAGGTCACGTTGATGGCGACCCCGCCCAGCGCGCCGACGGCGCCGATCAGCCCGAGCATGGAGGAGGAGACGCGCTTGGTTCTGGCCAGGGCCTCCTCGCGGGGCTCGCCCGCGGCGATGGCGTCCTCCGCCTTGGCGGCGTAGATGGACGGGATCATCTTGTAGGTGGAGCCGTTGCCCAGGCCGGTCAGGACGAACATGACCGCGAACGCGCCGATGAACAGGCCCAGCTGGGAGGCCTGGACGGCCAGGACGAGCACGGCGGCGCAGGCGGTCATGGCGGCGAAGACCCACAGGGTGACGCGTGCGCCGCCCAGGGAGTCGGCCATGCGCCCGCCGACCGGGCGGATGAGGGAGCCGATGACGGGCCCCAGGACGGCGATCCCGGCGGACTGGACGGGGGCCAGGCCGAACTGGGCCTGGAGCAGGAGCCCGAAGGCGAAACCGGTGCCGATGAACGACCCGAAGGTGCCGATGTAGAGCAGCGACATGATCCAGAAGTGGCGGTCGCGCGTGGCCGAGAGCTGGGCGGGGATGTCGCTGCGCACGTTGACCAGGTTGTTCATGGACCTCCACGCCCACCAGGCGGCGAGGAGGACCAGCGGGGCGTAGAAGAGGGGGACCAGCTGCCCGGCGGAGGTGGTGAACAGGGCGATGACGGCCAGGCCGACGAGCTGGACGGTGGCGACCCCGATGTTGCCGCCGCCGGCGTTCAGTCCCAGCGCCCACCCCTTCTCCCGTTCGGGGAAGTAGGAGTTGATGTTGGCCATGGAGGAGGAGAAGTTGCCGCCGCCCAGTCCGGCGGTGGCGGCCAGGGCCAGCATCAGCCAGAAGGGGGTGTCGGGGTTCTGGACGAGGAAGAACGCCGCGCCCGTGGGGATCAGGAGCAGGGCGGTGGAGACGATGGTCCAGTTGCGGCCGCCGAGGATCGGTACGGCCAGGGTGTAGGGCACGCGCAGGATCGCGCCGACCAGGGTGACCGCCGACAGGAGCAGGAACTTCTGCTCGGGTGTGGTGGAGAAGCCGTGTTCGGGGAGCATGAACAGCACGAGGACCGACCAGATGCTCCACACGGAGAACCCGATGTGCTCGGAGGCGATGGAGGCCCACAGGTTGCGGCGGGCCACGGGGCGGCCCTCGCTGTTCCAGAACCCCTCGTCCTCGGGGTCCCAGCGGGAGATCCAGCTCTTACCGGTGCGCTGGGCGCGCTGGCCAGACGTCACGACCGGGCCTTCCTTCTCGACGGCTGATGGCGGGTTCGACGGATACCGATGAAACCGAAGGTAGGAAGCCCGCGTTGCCTGGACGTGTCGGGCCGTAACACGCGGGAAACAGTCGGCTCACCCGGGCGCCGTGCGGGCGGTGAGGCTCGCGTTCTCGCAGGTGGGGGCCGTGGCCTCTGCGCGGGGATGTGGCAGGGGACACGTCGGGCCGGTCAGTCCTTCTTGTCGTCGCCCCCGGCGTCGGTGTCGCCGTCGGTCTCCTCGCCCTCGTCCCGGTCCTCGTTCTCGGCGCCGTCGTCCTCGGGCTCGCCGCCGCCGGTGAACGAGCCGAGGGCCACGCCGAGGGCCAGGCCGATGCCGATGCCCAGGGCCAGGTTGTCCATGACCAGACCGAAGGCGGCGCCGAGGGAGAGCCCCAGGGCCAGGCCGATGCCGATGTTGTTCTTCGTGCTCATGCGTTCCTCGTGTCCGGTGGCGGCCTGGTGCTGTGTCGTGCGCACACGCCCCGTGATTCCCAGGCGTCACAAAGGTAGCGTGGTCGGCGTTCCCGGCCCACTCGGCGCCGAACGGGAGGTACCCGCCCCGCTCCCCCGCCGGGCGGACGACCGCCGCGGGACGGGGACGGGGCCTTCCGATCCGGGGCGGGCCCGGGCCCCGGAGGAGGGCGTCGGCCTGGCGGCGGCACGGGACACCGCCTCCGGTGTGCACGGGAACGGAATCGGTCGGCGCCCCCGGGCCCGCTCCGATGGCGCGGCCCTCTCCTTTCACGTCTTTATCCGTCGGGAACCGAATTCCCATCTGTTTACAAAAGGCAGAAATGCAATACATCCATGCGATGTCGACGGCATAACCGGGCCTTGGCGTGAACTCAACCGGTTTTTGGCCGCTCCCGGCCACGGGCGGCGGTCTCCGTGCGGGGAGGGCGGGCGCGGAGCCGAAGCCACTCCCGGAGGGGGCCGGGGAACCGGCCGGTCAGGGGATCGCCTTCGCCCCGGAATTCGTGGTCCGGGTGGGACGGCAGGGGGAGGCTCCCTCCGCTCCCTCTGTCTGGCCGTTCCCGGCCACCGTTCGCCCGCCGGTGGGAGCACAGGTCCCGCCTATTTTGGGAGCGTTCCCACGTCGATCAGAGAACGGATGCATGCCCATGGCCACGACCCTCTCCGCGCTCGGCCGCCTGTCCCTGACGGCTGCCGCCTCCCTGGCACTGCTCGTCGCCGTCGCCGTCCCCGCGTCCGCCGACACCGCCACCCCCGACCGCTCCGGGATCGATGCCGCGGTGAGTGCGGCGCACGTCTACGACGGTGCCGACCCCCAGGCCACCGGGTGCAGTGCGGGCGCCACCACCGCGGCCCAGGCCACCCGGAACGGCATGACCTTCCAGCTGCGCTGGTCCCCCTCCTGCCAGACCAACTGGGTCCGCATCCTCAACTACCCGGGCAACGTCCCCCCGTCCCAGAGGGAGGGCCTGTGGATGGACGTGCACGACAGGGACCGCGATGAGTTGGTGCCCTTCACCGGCTCCACCAGCATCTCGGGCACACGCTGGGGCAACATGGTCTACTCCCCCGCCAACAACTGCACCTGGGGCATGATCAACTACTCGAACGTCTTCTTCGACCCGAACTACGGCCCCTACGACCTCTCCCTGCTGAGCAGCTCCTGCTGAGCAAAGCCGGGTGGGGCCCGTCCCGGCGCGGTCCCGCAGGACACGGCCCCGCCCCGCCCGCTCCCCGGGAGGGGGCGGGGCCGCGTGTGCGCGGTACTTCCGCAGGAGCGGCCCGGGCGGGACCGGGAACGCCTGTGCGGGCCCCGGGGCCTCCGGAGTCCCGGACCGGGGCGTCAGCCGAGCGGCGCGACGACGTGTTTGCGGGCGCTGTCGTAGATGATCTGGCTGCGGAAGCTCGCCACCTCCCGCCGCTGGGTGAGCCGGTCGATGAGGAAGCTGTGCAGGGTGTCGAGCGAGGGCACCGACACGTGCACGAGGAAGTCCTGCTCGCCGGCCACCACGTAGACCGCCAGCACCTCGGGCAGGGCGAACATCGCCGCCTTGAACCCCTCGATGACCTGGCGGCTGGGCGGGCGCAGCTGCACCGACACGAACGCCTCCACCGGCCTGTTGAGCGCGGCCGGGTCGATGTCGGCGTGGTAGCCGCGGACGACCCCGCGCCGGTGCAGCAGCCGGACCCGTTCCAGGCAGGTGGAGGGGGCCACACCGAGTTTCTGGGCGAGGGAGCGGTTGGTCTGCCGCGCATCCTGCTGGAGTTCGCGTACGATCGCCGAATCTAGTTCGTCCATGCCCGCCAGCCTAGAAGCTGTGGCGAATAGTGTTCGGCACCAGCCCTCGACCCGCGTTCGTATGGCTAGTTTCTGGACCGCTGGAACGTCATATGAACGGGGAAATCATGACCATGGACACCAAGCTCGTCGTCATCCTGCGCGAGGACCTGCCTCCCGCGATCGCCGCCAACGCCGGCGTGGTGCTCGGGCTGGCGCTGGGCGGACGCCTGGAGAACTCCGTGGCCGCCGACACCAAGGACGCGGACGGCGGGGTGCACGCCGGGCTCAACCCCCACCCGGTGCCGACGCTGGTCGCCTCCGGCGGGCGGCTGCGCGAGATCAAGGCCGGGGCGGACGAGCGCGACCTGACCGTGGTGGGGTTCAACGAGGTGGCCCGCCGTTCCCGCGACTACGGAGCGTACATGGACGCGCTCGCCGCCACCCCGGCCGACGACCTCGAGTACGTCGGCGTGGCGGTCCACGGCCCCCGCGCCGCGGTCAACAAGCTCACCCGGCAGCTGCCCCTCATGCGCTGAGGCCGGGCCGAGCGACGGAGGGCTCGGGGCGGGGCGCGGCGGGGGCCGTGTGGTGGGACACCAGGGCATTCGTGTGACACGGTGGGATGGTGAGATCCCTGGTGGAAGTCCTCGACCCCTCCACGGCCCCGCACGCCGACCTGGACGCGTGGGCCGCGGTCTACGCCGACGGGCAGAGCGAGGTGTCCGGCAGCGCCCCCGAACCCGAGGTCCTGGCCCGTATGCTGCGCCGGGCGCCGACCGGGGAGGCGTGGCGCTGGTCGGCCCGCACGGACCCGGGCGCCCCGGTCCAGGGCGCCGCCGAGCTGCGCCGCCAGCCGAACGACTCGAGGGTCGGCTTCCTGCGCCTCTTCGTCGCCCGGGCGGCGCGCCGCCGGGGTCTGGGCCGGGCCCTGCGGGAGGCGGCCGCCGCCGAGGCCAGGGCCCTGGGGGTGGTGGGACTCCAGAGCACGGTGCTGGCGGGGCCTCCGGGGGAGCCCTTCGCCCACAGTAGCCCCTACCTGCGCACCCTGCTGCGCCTGGAGCTCCAGAGGCAGTACCTGGACGAGGAGACCCTGCGGCGCTGCTGGGGCATCGCCTCCAGACCCAAGCCCGGATACCGGCTCACCCACTGGCTGGACGAGGCCCCCGAGGCCCTGGCGGCGTCCTTCGGCCGTGTGCTGGACCACGTGCTCGACGCGCCCGGGGCGATCCTCCAGACGGGCGCGCGCCGCTGGGGCGCGGACCAGGTCCGCCAGTGGGAGCGCCGGATGACCGGTGACGGCTCGCGCCTGGTGGTGGGGGCGGCACTGGACCGCACCACCGACGAGGTGGTCGCCGCCACCGTGAGCACGGTGACGCGGGGGCCGGTGGCCGACCAGCACGACACGGCCGTCCTGCCCAGGCACCGGCGCCGGGGCCTGGCCAGCCGGGTCAAGGCCACCCAGGCGCTGCGCGTCCACGACCTGTTCCCGCACGTGGAGGCCATGGCGGTGACCATCGACCGGGAGAACTCCCCGATGCTGGCGGTCAACCGCTCCCTCGGCTACCACCGGGTCGCCGAGCGACTGCTGGTGGAGGAGTCGCTGGACCGCGAGGGGTGAGGAGGGCGGTCGCGGCGCGGCCGGGTTCCGGGGACGGTGGCTCAGTCGCGGTAGCGCGCCGTGAGCGCCTCCAGCTCCTCCAGGGAGGCCACGCGTTCGACCTCGGCCCCGGTGAGCTGGTCGATCATGTGCCGGTAGCCGTGCGCCTGCTCCCTGGTGGGCAGGCCCCCCGCGTGGAGCAGGTGCAGGCCCAGCTCCATGCCGCACACCGCCCGCGGCTGCACCCGGTGGGGGCGGCTCGCCACCGACCAGGCCACCCGGACGGCGTGCTCGTTGCCCGGTGGGACCCCGGGGCGGTCGACCTCGCGGGCCGCGTAGCGGAACCCGTCGGCCAGGTCGCAGGGGACGCAGCCGCGTTCGCCCGATCCCAGGCTCTCGCCGCAGTCATCACAGGTCAGGCGGTCGAGCGCGGCGTCGACCACGCGCCACTCGAACTGGTCGGGTCCCTCGGCCACCAGCCGGGCCAGGTCCAGCTCCTCCGGACTGCCCGGCTCGGCGCCCCAGGCGGCGCACACCCGCGACCAGGCCCGTTCGACCTCGGCGCCGATCAGCTCCATGGTCTCGGCCAGTTCCCGGCTGCGCCACCGCCGGCGCGTGCTCCCCATACCGGCACGCTAACCCGGACCCCGCCGGGGCGCGAGGGGATTTCCGCCCTCGCGGAGGGAACCGTGCGGGATGCTGGTGTCTCCTATCCGCAGGGGTTTCCCGCCCCTGTCACGCGAAAGGCGGCGCACAGTGGAGTTCGACCCGGCGATGTTGGCCGACGAGGGGTCCAAGGTCCTCGTGCAGGAGATGACCCGGACCGGCTGGGAGCTGGTCAAGGGCGGTTTCGCCCGGGTGTTCGGCCGCGGCGAGGCCGACGAGGCGACCCTCGCCGAGCTGGAGGCCTCGCGCGAGGAGGTCCTGGAGGAGGACGAGGAGCTGACCGAGAGCGTGCGGGGGATGTGGAAGGTGCGGCTGCGCCAGCGCCTGAAGAACGACCCCGAGGCGGTCGCGGAGCTGCGCGCCCTCCTGGACGAGATCGCGCCCGAGCCAAAGAGCCGGGGCGGGGTCACCAACATCCACCACGGCGACGTCCGGGACCAGGGCATCCTCATCCAGGCCGGGAGCATCGAGGGGGGCGTCCACCGCCACACCTACCAGGGCGACCACGTCGACATGCGCGGTGCGAAGGCCGGCGGCGACGTGATCGGGACCCGGTACAACGACGGAAACCGCCGCCGGAAGAGCTGACCACGTGGGCAGGAAGAAGAAAAAGTCTCCCAAGAAGTCCGGCTCGCGCGTCGACATGCGCGAGCCGGTGCCCCGGCGGGACGCCATCGGGGTGCAGAACAACTACGCCGCGCCCGAGGGCGCGGCGCCCTGCTGAACCGTGCGGTCGAACTCCTGGGGGCCGGCGACGACCCCTCCTTGCACGGCAAGGCCGCCCGGGCCTTGGCGGAGGCGCGGGCGGCCCTCGGGTGACCGGTCAGCACCAGGTGACGACTCCGCCGAACCGGCAGGCGAAGCGCTCGACGTCACCGAAGCTGTGGATGCCGCCGGGCCTGTCGACCGGGCGGGCCAGACCGCCCCGCGCCGGGTGGAACACCCCGTAGTACGCGTGCACGAGGTCGTCGGTGTCCTCGTCCCACACATCCACGTAGAACGCCCGTGGGCGGTCCTCGGAATCGGCGTTCTGATAGACAGGAGCGGGATCGACGGGGTTGTTCGCGTCCATGCGTGCCTTCCTCTGGTTCCCGGCCTGGGCGGCGTTGTCGGTAGCTCCTCCGCTCAGGCCACGTGTGTTTTCAGGGCGTAACGGTCCCACCTCGACTTTTCTCTGCCTGTGATGGACCTCTCACCCTCTGCTAGAGTTGCACGCGCAAGGCAATCGCACAACTCTGTGGGAAAAGAATCTGGGGATGGAGGGGAGGGTGCATGCCGCCCAAGGTGAAGCGGACGAAGAAGGTGACGCTGCGCGGTCACTGGCTGGGCAAGAGACTGCGGGAGCTGCGTGAGGAACAGGGCTTCACCCTGGAGTACGTCGCCGAGTTCATGCAGCGCGCGAACGGAACGATCAGCCGTTTCGAGACGGGCGTCTACCCCATACGCCGCCCGGACGTGCTCGCACTGCTCGACCTCTACGGAGTCAGCGAGGAGCGGGAACGCGACAGCCTCATCCGTCTCAGCGAAAGCGTGTGGCAGACGGGGTGGTGGGACGGCTACGCCAATGACGTCAGGGACTGGCTCGTCGACTTCGTGTGGTTGGAGGAGCAGGCCTCAGAGCAGTGGTTGTTCCAGAGCACGGTGGTCCCCGGCATTCTCCAAACCGAGGCGTACGCCCGCGCAGTCATGGCTGCGGCCAGCCCGGATGCCTCCAAGGAGCAGATGGATCGCTGGATTGCGCTGCGCGTAGGTCGTCAGGCGCTACTCGACCGGGAACAGCCGCCCGCCGTCCGCGTGGTGTTGGACGAGTCCGTGCTGCGCAGACGGGTGGGTTCCTCGCGAATCATGAGTGCCCAGCTGAAAGCACTGGCTGCGGCTGCCACACGTGATCGCGTGGACATCCGGATCCTCTCCTACGAGGCGGGGGTCCACGCGACGCTGAGCAGCGGTTCGTTCAGCGTTTATCGGATGGAGGACCCCTACCCCGAAGTCGGCTACGTGGAGACTCCCAAAGGCGCCCTCTACGTCGAGAGCCCGGAATCCGAATCCATGATGCAAATGTACGATCGGCTGTGGGACTCCTCCCTTCCGGCCGAGGCATCGGTCGAGTTCATCACGACCCTCAGCGAGGAACTCCAGTGACCGAGCAGACTCCGCAGGCAGCCGCTCCCCAGGAACTGAAGGATGCTGCGTGGCACATAAGCAGCTTCAGTGCCGACCGAGGCGGAAGCGACTGTGTCGAGGTCGGTCCGCTGAACGACGGGACGGGCCGGGTCGCGGTTCGCCACAGCCACTTCCCCGACGGGGCGACGATCCTCTACACCCGCCAGGAGTGGGAGGCCTTCACCCGGGGCGTCCGCGCCGGAGAGTTCGACTTCCCCGCGTAGGTCCGTAGCTCCGGGCCGGGCCCGCAGCCCCGAGACCCCTCAGACCTCGTGGCCGTCGAGGGAGCAGGCGTACAGGTACAGGAGCGCGTTCATGGACGTGCCGCCGACCAGCTTGCGCTCTCGGACGAGTGCGGGGACCCGGTCCAGGGGGACCCACTCGACGCGCTCCGCCTCCCAGGCGTCGGTGGGCTCCCCCACGTGTTCGGCATCGTCGGCGACGAACACGTGGTGCTCGCTGTCCATCAGCCCGTGGGAGGGCTGGGCGTACACCAGCGGTCGCAGCGGGCCGGGCCGCCACCCCGTCTCCTCCTCGACCTCGCGGGCCGCGGCCGACTCGGGGCTCTCCCCCTCGTGCAGGCCGCCCATGGGGATCTCGTAGGTCCAGGTGTCGGTGATGAACCGGTGCCGCCACAGGAGCAGCACGCTGCCCTGACCGTCCCGCACCACCGCCCCGGCCCCGCCCGGGGTGCGGATCAGCCTGTGGCCGAACCGCTTCCCGCCGGGCAGCTCGACGTCGGCGACGCGGACGTCGAGCCACGGGTCGGTGTAGAGGGGCTTCTCCGAGTGGACGGTCCAGCGCACGAGTGCTCTCCCGGTGGACGAGGGTGGTGGCCGCCGACGGCGACGCCGTGGGTGTACCCCCGCCGGACGCTCCCCACCCGGGCCCGGAGGTCACGCGTGACCGACCTCGCGCCCACCCCTCCGCCTCGGCTCCCCCAGGGCCTGGGTGAGAGCGTCCTCCACCCGGGTGAGCAGATCGCGTCCGAACACGCACAGGCTGCCCTCCCACGGATGCCCGAACGTTCCCAGGCGCAGGTCACGGGTCGCATAGATGTAGTAGTCCCCGTCGGGAAGCACCTGTCCCGGAGCTCGTGGCAGGCCGGGGCCCTCGACCCTGACGGGGTCGAACCGGTAGCCCGGGTGGTTCCAGTTCAACCAGTACAAGGGTTCGCCGGGCAGGACGGAGTCCAGCAGGCCGCGCAGCACCCTGTCCTCGATCGCCTCGTCGGGACCGTCCAGGAACCAGGTGGCGGAGTCCGGGGGTTCGACGATGCCCGGGTACTCCTCCACGCTGGGGGTGAAGGAGAAGCGTTCGTCGAAGCGGTCCCACAGGTCGTCGTGCTCCGGATCGGAGAGGAGCATCTGGACGGGGCGCGTGGCGGCGGGGGTGCCGGGGGGAACCCAGTGATAGGAGCGCACCGTGGTGATCTCGCGGAACCCCGAGCGCCGCAGTCCGTCACGGAGCGGGCCGTCCGCCTCGGCGAGCATGAAGCGGGCTCCGGAGTTGCCCCAGTGCCACCAGCGGGGCAGGGACGGGCCGAGTCGGCGCGCCCACAGGGAGGGGAAGGCCGGGTGCGGCTCACTCATCCCGCCGACGGTCACGAACGGTGTTCCTGTGAGCACCGAGGCCCACCCCACAGCTCGCAACCGGTCCGGGGACCCCTCGTCCACCAGGTGCAGCGTCCGGTCGGCGTAGTAGGTCCCGTCCACGCGCGCCTGGGGCAGCGGGGTCCGGTGCGGGCCTGAGGCGTCGGCGATCTCGAGGGCCCGAGTCGAGGGGTGGACGCCGGCTTCGATCAGTCGGAAACCCGGCGGGGGATCGGCCTCCGGTACGTCTTCCACAGGTGCGACCAGCACGGACCGCTCCCATCCGGGAATGAAGCCGGCGTCGGCCAAGGCCTCGGCCAGGCCCGGGCTGTCGTGCGCGTGCACCCGCCACTCGACCGGCTCGACCCGTCTGGCGAACTCCTCCTTCTGGCACAGGACGAGGCGGGGCAGGTCGGCTCCGGCGGTGTCGCGGTGGTCGACCTGCCCGTGGGTGCCGTAGTGGACGCGCACCAGAGGTCCGTCCTGCGCGACGACCGCCCCGAGCGGCGGCACCGCCGGGACGCGGGCGCGTACCAGGGCGTCGTAGAGGACCAGGGGGTCGTCGGTGTCCGTTCCCGGCGCCGTGCTCATGGTGGACCCGTTCAGCGGTGGGTCCCGGCCGTGCCGCCGGAGGGGCCTCCGGACCTCGGAGCCCTGGCCCCGTCCGCCGCGCGCTGTCGGACGGTTGCAGCAGATTTCCCTGTCGTGTCTGTGGGCATGGGCGGGATCCTACAGTCGTGCCACGACACGGAGGTCGCAGGAGCGGAAGTCGTTCGCGCTCTCAGGCAGGGCCCGACCAGGGGTCCTCGCGCCGCCACAGGGTGGGGAAGTGCAGGGAGACCCCCTGTTCGGCGGCGAGCCCGCCGAGGACGCGCATGGTGGTGTCCAGGTCGTCCGCGGGACGGGGCAGTGCGCGCAGGGGTCTGTCGAGCGGCCGGAAGAAGTCGTCCCAGTGGATGAGGACGGCCCTGCGCGCCCCCACCGCCCCGACCGTCTCCCGCCAGTAGGTCCGGATGTAGTCGTCGTCACGGCTGCCGAGCTGTCCCACGCCGAGGTAGGCCACGTCGGCGGAGTACCCGGCCAGGGCTCCCGGCACGAACCCCGCGCTCCCCTGGATCAGCGCGGACGCGCCGCCGGTGTGCCGCAGCAGGAGGGACCACGCCTCGCCGCAGCGGTACGCGGAGACCCGGACCGGAGGTGTGACGGGCGCGTCGATCTCCCCGGGGAAGCGGTCGGGCGGGCAGTGGCGGGACTCGACGAGGGTCAGGGTGAACGGGCCGTACGCCAGGGGTTCGCCCGGCACGGCGCGGACGATCCTGTCCTCGGGCAGGCCCCCGCCGCGCCCGATGTCGGCGGCGGACGCGCCGCCGACCAGGCGGGCCCCGGTGCGCAGGGCGACCGCGGCCGAGTCCATGGCGTGGTCGAAGTGGGTGTGCACGGGGACCAGGGCGTCGAGCGAGGTCACCCCGGCCCGCGCCAGGGCGGCGTCGATCCGTGCGGTGTCGGGGGCGATGCGCCGCAGGCCCACGGCGGTCAGCGACGGACGGGAGAAGAACCCGTCGGTCATGACGGCCGAGTCCCCGTCCCGCACGAGGAGCGTGGAGACCCCCAGGAAGGTGACCGAGGGCCCGGGGCCCGCTCCGGCCTCCGGGACGTCGAAGAGGTCTGCGTGGCGGGAGAGGTCGGGGCGACCGAGGCGGACCTTCATGGGGCGGAGTCTAACCAGGGCCCTCCGGCCTGAGCGGCGCTGGAAGCCCTCCGGGCCGGCTGCGTCGCCACGGCGTGCCGGGCGACCGCCGGCGTCATCCGGCGAACCGGCGCTCCCCCGGTCGGCGGGTCCGGGTCCGGCCCGGCGGACAATGGGGACGTGCTCATTCGACGACTGCGCCACACGGCCCTCCTGGAACACGTCAACATCGTCCTGATCGCGGCGGTGGCCCTCGGCGTCCTGGGCATGCCCGCGAGCCCCGCCAACCTGGCCGGGCTCGGCCTGGTCGCGCTGCTGCTCATGGAGGGCGGGGCCTACTGGTGGCTCAAGGCGCACCAGCTCAGGGTCCGCGCGCCCCGCCCGGCCGGGATCGGCGTCTTCCGGACGCTGGGCCGCCTCAACCTCGTCCTGTTCGCCCTGGGCGGCGCCGTCATCGCCGGAGCCCTGGCCACCGGCGCGTCCGGCGCGCACGTGTGGCCGGGGGCGGCCCTGTGGTGGTTCGCGGTGCTGGAGCACGTCAACTACTTCCACCTCCAGCTCTCCCACCAGTGCCGGGCCGACCTGGCCCGGCTCCGCCGCACCCGGCGCCTGCACCCCTCGCCGCTGGCCCGTGACCTGCGTACCCACCGAGCCCGACGGCTCGCCCCCCGGTAGCCGGGGCGACCGCGCGAACGGTGGCCGCCGCCCCCGGACGACCGGTCACCGCCCCGGGGTCCGTTCCGTCCGGGCGTCCGGCGCTCAGCCCCTGTCCGCGCCGCGGCGGGCGGCGTTGGCGGCGAAGGCGTCGCGCAGGTAGACGCTCAGCCCCTGGCCGTGGGCGTCGACGGTGGCGGTGAACCGCTCGTCGTCCGCGTACAGCTGCCCCAGCCCCCGGTGGGTCTCCACGGTGCAGTCGTAGAACCAGCGGGTGATGTGGTCGCGGTGCCGCTCGGCCAGGTCGGCGGCGGCCTCGCTGCCGGCGGGCACCCCGTCGTCCATGGCGCGGGCCAGGGCCCGGTAGACCTCGGCGGCCTCGGCCCGGCTCCGCAGCCAGTCGTCCCCGGTGTAGCGGCCGACGTCGCGCAGGGACCGGTCGAACGCCTCGGGGTCGCAGGCGCCCCAGCGTTCGCGGGCCTCCTCGGCGCGGGCGTCGACGTCGAAGTCCCCGAAGAGTTCGAGGCGTTCGCCGGGGGTGAGATCGAGGTGCATGGTGTCGGCCTCCATCAGGCGTTCCAGCGCCCGCGCCATGGTGCGCAGGCGGTCGATGCGCTCGGTCACCAGCGCGTGCTGCCGGACCAGGTGGGCGCGGGTGTCGGCGGCGGGGTCGTCGAGGAGCTCGGCGATCCGGTCCAGACCGAAACCCAGTTCCCGGTAGGTGAGGATCTGCCGGAGCCGCTCCAGGTCCCGCTCGCTGTAGCTGCGGTAGCCGGACGCGGTGCGTTCGGCGGGGACGAGGAGCCCGATGGTGTCGTAGTGGTGCAGGGTGCGGACGGTCTGCCCGCTGATCCGGGCGGCCTCGCCGACGGTGTGGCCCATGGTGTTTCCTGTTCCGTCGCTGGTGGTGACGTGTCCACGACGTTAGGGGTTGACGCGGCGTGAGGGTCAAGCCCCTTCCCCGGGGAGCACGGGTCCGGGAGCACGGGCCCGGGCACACGCAGCACGGCTACTCGCCGGTAACCTTGGGGGATGAGCCTTGACGACACCACCGAGGGCTTCCAGTTCGACCGGGACACCCGTGTCGAGAAGCGGAGCGACGGCGAGTTCACCGCCACCCTCACCGACGGGTGGACCACCTTCACCTCGCACCCCAACGGCGGCTACGTCCTGGGCGCGGCGCTCAACGCGCTGGCCCAGGGGATGAGCCAGCCCGACCCCCTCGTGGTCTCCGCGTTCTTCCTGCGCCCCGCCGCCCCGGGCGGGGCCGAGGTCCGCACCGAGACCATCCGCGAGGGCCGCCGCACCGCCACCGGCCAGGTCGTCCTGGAGCAGGGCGGCAAGGAGGTCCTGCGCGCCACGGCCACCTACGGCGACCTGACGGCGGAGGGGCGCGTCCTGCACCTGGAGGGGCCGCCGTCGCTCCCCGCGCCGGAGGGGTGCCCGGTGCCCGCGGAGTTCGACGCGCCCGAGGGCCTGACCATCGCCCACAGCGTCGAGTACCGCTACCCCGCCCGCCCCGGATGGCTGGACGGGAAGAAGGACGGGCACCCGCACGTCGAGTTCTGGATGCGCTTCGCCGACGGGCGCCCCGCCGACGTCCACTCCCTGCCCGCCATGGTGGACTTCGCCGTCCCGGCGGTGCTGGAGATCGGCGAGTTCAGCACCATCACCGTCGAGCTGAGCGTGCACGTGCGCGCCCGCCCCGCCCCCGGCTGGCTCGCCTGCCGGGTGTTCACCAAGCATGTCTCCGGGGGCCTGCACGAGGAGGACATGGAGATCTGGGACAGCGAGGGCGTCCTCGTCGCCCAGGCCCGCCAGCTCGCCATGCTCCTCTGAGGGGTACGGGACCCGCGGGTTCCCGCCGGTCGGGGGTCCGGCGCCACGAGTCGGCCCCCCGACCACGACCGCCGGGGGTCCGCGAGCGCCTCCGTCGTGAGCCGGGGGTCCCCGGCCGCGACCGCCGGGGCCGCCGGTGCCCCGAGACGGGGCCGGGGCGGGTCACCGCCGCAGGCGCGGCGTTCCTTCCCCAGGCCCAGCAGCTGGTGCACAGCGCCCAGCAGGCGGTGCTCACCGCGCGCGCCGCCGCGCCGGAGCGCACCGTCACCATCGGGTACGCCGACGATCTGATCGTCACGCCCGCCGTACGCGACCTGCGCCACCGGCATCCCGACGTCCACGTCCGCACCCGCCACCTCGACTCACAGGACGCCGGCGCCCTGACCGACCGGCAGGTCGACGCCCTGGTCATCCGTACACCTCTGCCGATCCCGGCCGACGGCCTCGACCTGGCGGTCCTCTACGCCGAGCCCCGGGTCCTGCTCGTGCCGGAGTCCCACCGCCTCGCAGGCAAGGAGTCGGTCACCGCCGCCGACATCTCCGCCGAACCACTCGTCGGCTGCACCGGAGCGGGTGCCGACTGGACCGCCTTCTGGCGGCTCGAACCCCGACCGGACAACGCCCCCGCCCCGCTCGGCCCCGCCCTCGCCGACACCTACGACGACAAGCTCGAGGCCGTCGCCGAGGGGAGCGCCATCGCCGTCGTCCCGGCCGGCGACCTGCGCCGCACCCTCCGTCCCGGCCTCGTCGCCGTTCCGGTCGACGAGGCCGAGCCCTGCCGGGTCGTCGTCGCCACCCGAGCCGCGGACACCAGCCTCCTCGTCGCGGAGTTCGTCGAGTCCGCGAAGCGGCTCCTCGTCCGCCACGCCTGACCACCGGCCCCGTCCGTCATGCGGCTCCTGCATGACGGGTTGCGAAACAGGTCTTGGACGGGGCCGCCGACGACCCCGTTGACTGGTCGCATGACCGTTGACTACCGCGCACAGACCGTTCTGATCACCGGGGCCACCTCCGGGATCGGAGCCGCCTTCGCCACAGCCCTGGCCGCACGCGGTGCGAACCTCGTGATCGTCGCCCGGCGTGCCGAACGGCTGGCATCGACGGCGGACGAGCTGCGCCGCACCACAGACGCCCGTATCGAGGCGATCCCGGCCGACCTCTCCCGCCCGACCGCCGCACACGAGCTCCACCGGGCGGTCGCCGATCGGGGCGTCCAGGTCACGAGCCTGATCAACAGTGCCGGATTCGGCTCGTTCGCCCTGTTCCCCGGCACGGATCCCGGACAGCTCACCGCCGAGATCGCCGTCCACGCGATGGCGCCGGTGCAGCTGACCGCGGCGTTCCTGCCCCAGATGGTGAACGCCGGCAACGGCTTCGTCATCAACCTCGCCAGCGTTTCCGCCTACCTCCCGTCTCCCCGGATGGCCGTCTACAGCGCCACCAAGGCGTTCGTGCTCAGCTTCACGGAATCACTGTGGACGGAGCTGCGCGGCACCGGCCTCACCGCGTTCGCGGTCTCGCCCGGCGCCACCGCCACCGACTTCACCACCGGGATGGGGCCGGACGCCGAAGTGCTGACCGCCGGGAAGCTGCGCACGCCCGAGGACGTCGTCACCACCGCGCTGCGCCACCTCGAGCGCCGCAGCCCCGGCCCGACCGTCATCGACGGGCGCCTCAACCGGCTCAGCGTGTTCATGAGCCGGTTCATGAGCCGACGCCTGAACGCCCTGATGATGGCGCGCGTCTTCGACCCCGGAGACCGGTCTCCTTCGGGGGGTGGACAGGAGGAGCCGGAAAGGGACGACGGCCGGCTCGGTGTGGGGAACTCCCCGACGCCCGGCGCCGGGGCGGGCAACCGGTGAGCAGCCACACGAAGGTCTGTCGCCTCGCCGAGGGCGGGTGCGGCAGCGCGGGCGAGCCGGGTACGTCACCGTGACGGCACCGGTCGGCGCCGGGCGCCCGGCCGCCCTTCGGCGGCGCGCCTCCGGCCCCGGCATCCCGTGCGGGGGCGCGGGATCCGCGGCTCCGCACGGGTCCTGGGAGCGCGGCAACGCACCCATAATTGGGCTCCGTGATCATAGACAAGGCGATCTACCACGCCGGTCGGCGGCAGGACATCGACGGCGACATCAGCGACGCCTTCGACGAGGCCCGCCGTGACCAGGACGACTGCTTCGTGTGGATCGGGCTCCACGAGCCCACCCCGGAGGAGTTCGCCCTCATCGAGGAGGAGCTCTCCCTCCACCCCCTGGCGGTCGAGGACGCCCTCACCGCCCACCAGCGTCCCAAGCTGGAGCGCTACGACGACACCGTCTTCGTCGTGGTCAAGACGCTGGCCTACCACGAGGACACCTCGGACGTGGAGGTCGGCGAGGCCATGCTGTTCGTCGGCGCCGACTTCGTGGTCAGCGTCCGGCACGGCACGGGGAACCCCCTGGGAAGGGTCCGCGCACGCCTGGAGGCCGACCCCGAACTGCTGTCCGCGGGGCCCGCCGCCGTGCTGTACGGCGTGTGCGACGAGGTCGTCGACCACTACGGCACGGTGGTCCACAAGATCGAGTCCGACATCATCGAACTGGAGCGGGCGGTCTTCCAGCCGCGCGGCGGCGACGTCACCGAGGACATCCACCACCTCAAACGCGAGGTCCTGGAGTTCCGGAGCGCCGAGAGCCCGCTCATCCCGGTCCTGGAGGAGGTCTCCAAGGGGCGGATCCCCCGGTTCGAGGAGACCAAGGAGTACTTCCGCGACGTCCTGGACCACCTGCTGCGGGTGGACGACCAGGTGGACGACCACAACGAACTGCTCACCAGCGCGCTCACCGCGCACCTGGCCCTCCTGGGCAAGCAGCAGAACGAGGACGTCCGCAAGATCTCCTCCTGGGCGGCCGTCATCGCGATCCCCACCATGATCGCGGGGTTCTACGGGATGAACTTCGACCACATGCCCGAGCTGCACTGGCTCTTCGGCTACCCCATCATCATGGGCGTGATGGTCGGGGCCTCGGCGCTGGCGTATCGCCAGCTCCGCAAGAACGGCTGGCTGTAGGGGCGGCGCGGCGGCCGGGGGCGCGCCTCCGCCGAAGCGGGGCTCCGGCGGGCGTCCCCGGCCGCGCGCACGTCCGCCGGGGCGAGGGGCCGCCCCGGCCCTCCCCCGGTGGGGGCCGGGCGCACCGTGCGGCCGTGCGTTCAGACCACCGCGCGGAAGTGGGTGGTCAGCCTGTGGTCCTCCTCCAGGACGTGGAAGGCCACGCCGGGCGGCTGGTCGCGGTTGAAGGCGGGCTCGCCCTCCCACGGCATGCGCAGGGTCCACGTGACGCCGGGCGCCAGCAGCAGGGGCCGCCCCGCGAAGGTCGTCGCCCCGCCGGTGTGCGCGTGCCCGACCAGGATCCCGGCCACGCGGGGGTGGGCGGCCAGGAGGCCGGCGAGGTCGTCGGCGTTGTCCAGGCGCATGGAGTCGGGCAGCGGGTGGTGGACGCGCACCGGCGGGTGGTGCAGGGCCAGCAGTGCGGGGGTGTCGCCGGGCAGCTCGTTCAGCGTGTCGTTGATCCAGACCAGGGTGGCCGCGTCGAGGTGGCCGCCGTCCTCGCCGGGGACCGTGGAGTCGCAGGCCAGCACGGCCGCGCCCGCCACGTGGTGCACCCGGTTGACGGGTTCGCCCGATGCGGGCTCCCCCAGCAGCACCTCGCGGTAGGCCGCGCGGTCGTCGTGGTTGCCCGGGCAGCTCAGCACCGGGAAGGGCAGGTCCAGCAGGCCGGCCGCCTCCGCGTACTCCTCGCGTGCGCCGTGGTCGGCGATGTCGCCGCTGACCAGGAGGGCGTCGGGGGCCTGGGAGAGTCCGCGCAGGTAGTCCACGGTCCGGGTGGCGCGCTCGGTGGCGCGGTCGGTCCCGTCCAGGTGCAGGTCACTGATGTGGGCGAGCAGAACCGTCATGGTCGTCCTCTCGCGGGCACGTTCCCGCCCCGCACTTCTAACGGATAACTTAGCCTTAAGCGTTAGAACGTTAGCTCGTGGGTAAGGCGACGGGCAAACGGGACGAGGACGGGGAATCCATGCAACGCCATCTGGCGCTCGAACTGGCCAGCACGATCCGCCACGACGGCTCGGGGGGCGTCGCGGACGACCTGGACACCGTTCCGGACACCGCGCGGTGGCTGGCGTCGGTGGCGGACCTCCTGCCCGGGGTCCAGGTCCTGGGCCCCGGCGCCGGGGAGGACCTGCGGGACCAGGTCCTGGCGCTGCGCGGCGCCGTCAGGGCGCTGCTCGCCCGGGCCGTGCTCCCGGGGCCGCCCAGTCCCGCCGACGCCCACCGGCTCCTGCCCGCCGAGCAGGCCCTGGAGCGGCTCAACTCCGCGGCCTCCAGGGAGCCCGTCGTGCCGCGGCTGCGCTGGGACGAGGGCGACGTGCCCGTGGTCGAACTCCGGTCCGGCGGGGGAGCCTCCGACACACGGGTGGTGGCGGCGATGGCCCGCGCCGCCATCGCCCTCCTGCACGGGCCCGACCGGGAGCGGCTGCGCGCCTGCACGGCACCGCGCTGCGTGCGCTACTTCGTGCAGGCCCACGGCCGCCAGCAGTGGTGCGGGACCGCCTGCGGCAACCGGGCCAGGGCCGCCCGCCACTACGAGCGCCAGGTCCTGGCCCGCTCCGCGGCCCGGCCGCTCCGGAGCGTCGTGGAGTCCTAGCCCCACCGGGGCGGCGGGAGGGGCCTTCGAGGACGAACCCGCCCGCTCCGGCCCCCGGCGCCGGACACGTCCTCGTCCGGAGCGGGGCGGTCGCCGCCGGGGCGGCGGGAGGCGGAGCGGTGGCCGCGATCGCGCGGGGCGCGGTCGGCCCGGTACGCGCGTGTCCGTGCGGGCCGCGTCGGGGGAGGCGGGTTCCCGCCGCCCGGCCCGGGCGCTTCCCCCCGACGCGGCGCGTCCGCCGAGCCGCTGTCCTCGTGACCCTGCCGGCGGACAGCGGCTCCGCCGGTTCAGGCCCGGGCGAGCGCGCGTCCGGCCTCGCGGGCGGCGTCCAGGGCCTCGGTGCGCTGCTGGGAGGCCATCTCCCTCAGCCCCTCCATCGCCGGCGTCGTGGCGGCGAGGGTCAGCTCGCACTTGACCAGGGTCAGGTCGGCCTGCCAGATGTCGCCCACGACGCGCTCCAGGTAGGGGGTGGAGTGGTCCCAGCCCTCCCGGGGCGTGCCCGGTCCGTAGCCGCCGCCGAGGGTGGTGACCAGCAGGGCCGGGGTGCCCTTGAGCAGCGGGGTGGTGGCGCCCACGCCCGCGATCACCAGGTCCGACCAGACCTTGAAGTGCTGGGAGACGCCGAAGTTGTACAGCGGCACGGCCAGGATCACGGCGTCGGCGGCCTCGAGTTCGGCGCCCAGCGCCGCGGCCAGGTCGAGCGCCCCGCGCTGGGCCGGGGTGCGGTCGGGCTCGGCCGCGAAGCCGGCCGTGGTGGCCAGCGCCCAGGCGTCGGAGGGCAGCGGGTCGGTGCCCAGGTGGCGGCGGGTCACGGTGCCACCGGGGTTGGCGGCGGTCCACTCGGCCTCGGCGCGGTCGGCGATCTCGGAGCTCACGGAGGTGCTCGGGAGGATGCTGGCGTCCAGTCGGAACAGGTTCATGGGGTCCGTTTCTGCAGAAGGGCGGCAGGGGTCCGCTCGGTGCGGACCGCGGCTACAGCATAAGCGGACTTTACCCCGTTTAGCGACCGTGGTGTAGATTCCCTCCTGTGAACGCCCCTCTCGTGCCCTTCGGAAAACCGCGCCCCGAACGCGCGGACGCGGCGCGCAACCGCAGGATCCTGCTGGAAGCGGCCCGTGCGATGCTCGCCGAGCACGGCGCGGAGAAGGTCACCATGGACGCCCTCGCCGAACGCGCCGGTGTGGGCAAGGGCACCGTCTTCCGCCGCTTCGGCAGCCGCGCCGGCATCTTCAACGCCCTCCTGGACGACAGCGAGGGGCGGTTCCAGGAACAGGTCCTCTCGGGGCCGCCGCCGCTGGGGCCGGGCGCCGAGCCCAAGCAGCGGCTGATCGCCTACGGGCGCGCCCGCATCGCCTACCTGTTCGTCCACCACACCCTCGTCAGGGCCGCGCTGGACCGCAACCGGCCCGCCCCGATGGGCGAGGTCAGCATGACCCTGCCCCATTTCCGGATGCTGCTCGGCCGGACGGACGTCCCCCGCCGCCACCTGGACGGCCTCGCCCTCCAGCTCACCAGCGCGCTGGAGGGCCCGCTCATGCTGTACCTGTCGAGGGAGGAGGCCGCCCGGACCCCGGAGCCGGACGCCGAGGACCCCCTCGCCGACAGCTGGCAGGAACTCGTCGAGCGCGTCCTGCCCGGCTGACCGCCCCGGGGACGCCGACCGGAGCCCTCCCCGGGCGGGGAGCGCCCCGGCGCCGCGCTCCCGCCCGGCCCGCCCCGGGGCTAGCCGGTGCGGACCATCGTGGAGTCGTAGCCGCCGCCACCCGGGTAGGTCCACGGGCCGGTCACGGTGGACCCGTCGGCGCTGAAGACGCCCGTGTAGCGGGCGGGCGACCCCTTCTCCTCCGCCCAGATGGTGAGGGAGTCCCCGGCCAGTTCGTAGACGTAGTCGAAGGTGTTGCCCAGGCTGTCGTAGAAGCGCGACCGGATGTCCTCGCCGGACCGCTCGGCCCCGAAGGGCCGCTCCCTCCCGATGACCTCCAGGCCGACGACCCTCGTGCCGTCATGGACGAGGTCGACGTCCTGGAGGAGGAAGTGCCGCCCCTCCATCCAGCGGTAGACGACGGTGCCCTCGGCGCCTCCGCTCACCCTCCAGGCGCCCACGAGGCGGTCCAGGGCGGCCAGGGCGGCGTCGGGGCCGGCGGGGTCCTGCTCGTACGCGCTCATGTCGTGTCCTCTTCCGTGTCGGGCGCGCGGCGGCACCGTGCCGCCGCGTCGTCCCCACCCGTACGACCGGACCGGGAGGGAGAAGGAATCGGCGCCCGGGCGGATTTTCCGCACGCGGTCGCGCCGGAGCGCGTTCCCCCGGGTCAGAGGGTGGGCGGGAGCCCGAACGCGGGCAGGGTCTCGGGGCCGAACGTGGTGATCTCCGCGACGAGGCCGCCCTCGATCCGCAGCACGTCGAGGTTGACGGCGCGATGGACCGCCTCCCCCGGCATGCGCACGTAGTTGGCGGCGCCGGGGCGGCGGTTGGCGTCCACGGGCACCGCGATCCAGTCCCCCCAGGCCCGGTTCCCGGAGAGCACCGGGCGCCACAGGTCCAGGATGGCCTCGCGGCCCTCGTAGACCAGCGACGCGGGGGGCATCGTCTGGCGTGCGTCCTCGCGCAGCAGGGCGGCGAGCCCGTCCGGGTCGGCGTCCCGGGATGCCTCCATGTAGCGGCGCAGGACGGCGCGCTCCTCCTCGCTGGGGGCCGTGACCGGACCCCAGTCCGCCCTGTGCCGGGGAAGGACCGCGCGCAGGGTCGCCCGGGCGCGCTGCAGGGCGCTCTTGACCGCCGGGACCGACACCTCCAGGGTGCTCGCGGTCTCCTCGGCGGGCCGGCCGAGGACGTCGCGCAGGATGAGGACGGCCCGCTGGCGGGGCGGCAGGTGCTGGATGGCGGCGAGGAAGGCCAGTTCGACGGTCTCGCGGGCGATGGCCGCCGCCTCCGGCTCCCCCTCGGGCGGTGCGGCCAGGTCCAGGAGCTCGTCCGGGTACGGCTGGAGCCAGGGGACCTCGGAGAAGGGCGAGGCGCCCGTGCCCTCCGCCACGGGCCTGTCACGGGTGCGGCGCCGGTCGAGGGCGTCCAGGCAGGTGTTGGTGGCGATCTTGTACAGCCACGCCCGGAACGTGGAGCGCCCCTCGAAGGTGGAGCGGCGGCTCCAGGCCTTGAGCAGTGTCTCCTGCACCATGTCCTCGGCCTCGGTGAAGGAGCCGAGCATCCGGTAGCAGTGCACGCGGAGTTCGTGCCGGTGGCGTCGGGCCAGTGCGGAGAAGGCGGCCTCGTCGTCCACCGCGCTGTTCCCGGCCATGCGTCCCGACCACCCCTCGTCCCGCGCTCCCGGCCCGCCGCCGGCGCCCACCGAATCCTAGGACGCGGGTCTGACGGAAGAGCGGCCGCGGGCCCGGCGGCGGCGGGCCGAGACCCCGCGCCGGAGCACGCCCTGCCGGGGCGAGAGGAGGTAGGCCAGGGCGAACGCCGCCGCCTGGGCGAGCACGATCGACCCGCCGGTGGACACGTTGAGGTGGAAGCTGGTGAACACACCGGCCACGGCCGCCGCCACCGCGATCGACGCCGAGACGAGCAGCATGCGCTCGAACCGGTCGGTGAGCAGGTAGGCGGTGGCCCCGGGGATGATCACCATGGCCACCACCAGGATGATCCCGACCGCTTGCAGCGCCACGACGACGGTGACCGAGAGCAGGCCCAGCAGCAGGGTCTCCAGCAGGCGCGGGTTGATGCCCAGGGCGTGCGCGTGGACGGGGTCGAAGGCGTACAGGGTGAGGTCGCGGTGCTTGTACCAGACCACGGCCAGGACCACGGCGGCCAGGACCAGCACCTGCCAGATGTCGGTGTCGGAGACCCCGAGCACGTTGCCGAACAGGATGTGGCCGAGGTCGGTCTGACTGGGCACCCGGGAGACGAGCACCAGGCCCAGGGCGAACATGGCGGTGAACACGACGCCGATGACGGCGTCCTCCTTGACCCGGGAGGTCCTGTTGACCACCCCGATCAGGGCGACGGACCCGGCGCCGAACACCAGGGCGCCCACCGCGAAGGGCAGGCCGAACATGAAGGACAGCACCACGCCGGGAAGGACGGCGTGGGAGACGGCGTCGCCCATCAGCGACCACCCCACGAGCGTCATCCAGCAGGACAGGACCGCGCAGACGACCCCGGCGACCACGCTCACCAGCAGGGCGCGCCGGACGAACTCGAACTGCAGGGGGACCGTGAACCACTCGGCGGCACCGGTGATCAGCGCGTCCATACGGGGCCCTCCTCGTCGGAGTGGACGCCGAAGGCCTCCATGAGGACCTCCGGGCGCAGGACCTCGGCCGGCGCGCCGTGGGCGACGACGCGGCGCTGGAGCAGGACCGCCTCGTCGCACAGCACGGGCACCTGGGCGAGGTCGTGGGTGGAGACCAGCAGGGTGTGCCCCTCCCCGCGCAGAGCGCGGAGCAGTTCGACGATGGTGGCCTCCGAGCGCTTGTCGACCCCCGCGAAGGGCTCGTCGAGGAGCAGCGCGGCGGAGCCCTGGGCGATGGCGCGGGCGACGAAGGCGCGTTTGCGCTGTCCGCCGGAGAGGGCGCCGATCTGGCGGTCGGCGAGGTCGGACAGGTGGGTGCGCTCCAGGGCGTGCTCGACCGCCTCGCGGTCGGCGGCCCGGGCCCGGCGGCGGCGCCCCATGTGCCCGTAGCGGCCCATCATCACCACGTCGCGTACGCGCACCGGGAAGGCCCAGTCCACCTGTTCGGACTGGGGCACGTAGCCCACCGCCCCGGCCCGGCGCGCGTCGGCGCTGGTACGGCCGAGGACCCGTACGCGGCCGTGGTCGGCGGGGACCAGCCCGAGGACCGTCTTGAACAGGGTGGACTTGCCCGAGCCGTTGGTGCCGAGCAGTCCGCAGACACGGCCCTGGGCGACCTCCAGGGAGACGTCGTCCAGGGCGAGGACGTCGCCGTAGCGCACGGTGGCGCCGGAGACCTCGATGGCGGGGACCGCCGGGGAGGGCGTGGCGGAGGCGGGCACGGCGCTCACCCCCTCAGCCCGGCGACGATCGTCTCGGCGTCGTGCCGGAGCAGGTCGAGGTAGGTGGGGACGGGGCCGTCGGCCTCCGACAGGGAGTCCACGTAGAGGGTGCCGCCCATCTGGGCGCCGGTCTCGCGGGCCACGGACCGCTGGGTGCCGTCGTTGACGGTGCTCTCGCAGAACACGGTGGGCACGCCGTTGTCGCGGACGAAGCCGGTCACGGAGGCGATCTGCTGGGGGGTGCCCTCGGTCTCGGCGTTGACCGGCCACAGGTAGCGCTCGCTCAGCCCCGCGTCGCGGGCGAGGTAGGAGAAGGCGCCCTCGCAGGTCACCAGGGCGCGGGCGTCCTCCGGGAGCTCGGCGAGCTCGGTGTCCAGGTAGTCGCCGACCTCGGAGATCTCCGCCTTGTAGGCCTCGGCGGCCTCGGCGTAGGCGGCCTCGCCGCCGGGGTCGAGCTCGGTGAGGGCGTCACGGATGTTGTCCACGTAGACCAGGGCGTTGTCGGGTGACATCCAGGCGTGGGGGTTGGGTTCGCCCTCGTACTCCCCCGAGGAGATGGGAATGGTCTCGATGCCGTCGCTGAGCAGGGCGGTCGGTGCCTCCACCCGCTCGGTGAACTGCTGGAACCAGGCCTCCAGACCGAGCCCGTTCTCCATGATCAGGTCGGCGTCCTGGCCCCGGACGAGGTCGTCGGGGGTGGGTTCGTAGCCGTGGATCTCGGCCCCGGGGCGGGTGAGGGAGGCGACCTCGACCCGGTCGCCCGCGACGTTGCCGACCATGTCGGCCAGGACCGTGAACGTGGTCAGGACCAGGGGCCGTGTGTCGTCCCGCGTCTGGCCGGCCTCGGCGGAGCAGGCGGTGAGGGGCAGGGCGAGGGCCAGCCCGGCGGCGGGAAGCACCCTCGACCAGGATGTTGAAGGGGACCAACCTCTAGAGTTCGGCACACCTAACTTTTTATCACAACCCTGCCGAACTGAGCCACGGTCCCGGGGCGGCCGACGCCCTCGGGCCGGCGGGCGGGAGGCCCCGGCCGCCGCGCCCCCGGAGGGGGCCTCCTCCCGGTCCGCGGCGGCGTGGACGAGCACGGCGGCGTGGACCCGGGCGCCCGCACCGGTCAGCCCACCGGACTTCTCGATTCCCCGGGAAGTCGTGCGAGGAGCGCCGCCGAGACCGCGGCCATTCCGACGCCGACGAGGAATCCCGAGGAATTGGCGAGGACGTCCCCGGCGTCGGCGACCCGGTCCGCCCCCGCGGCCCACTGAAGCGTTTCGACGGACACGGAAAGGGCCGGTCCGAACGACAGGCGGGCCCACCAGGGGGAGAAGGCGAAGAAGGCCAGGATTCCCAAGGGGACGAAAAGGAGCGCGTTCATGGCCTTTTCCTCGAGGATCAGGGCTGCGTACTGCATGGGCTCGCCCGCCGTCCCGATCCCCTCGGAGAGTTCCGTGAGGACGAGGTTCTCCTGGGCGTGCGACACCGGACCGCCCTGGCCGTCGACCACGAAGAGGCCGCGATCGGGGTCGCCGTGGACGTAGAAGTCGGTTGGGTTCGTCCCCTGGATCTCCTCTTTCTCCTGGTCGGTGAGTTCCTCGGGGCTGTAGTGGGCGACGGTGCCGTCGGTGAGCTGCTGGCCGAAGCTCTCCTCCACGGCTTCGTTCACCGCGAGGTCGTTCACGAAGCCGAGGGGGTTCCAGTGGACGGATCGGCCGGGGCCCGCCGCGGAGACCCCGGAGAACGGCATCACCAGGACCAGTACGTAGACGGACACCGTAACCGCCAGTAACTTTCGCGTGTGCCGGGGAAAGGAGTCCTGTGAGCGGGTCGCGGCCGCCGCGAGCACGAGGGAGAGCGCGAAGAGCAGCAGAATGGCCACGGACAACGTCAGCGGTGTGACATAGTACAGAACTCTCCACATTCGGACAGCACTCCCGTGTTTTTTCTGAGAAGCCGGACAGAACGTTCAGGAGATTACACGCCGGCGGGGGTGCCTGTTTCACCGGAGGAGTGGTCGGCGGGCGGTAATGCGCATTCTCGGCGACCCCGCGGGCGCGTGAACTGGAAGTCTTCGCACCGACATTTTTTCGCGAGGCCGGAGGCGGGGCGCGGAGCCCTCCGGTCCGGTTCGGCGGTGCGGGCCCGTCTCACTAGACTGGTCGCCCGGCACGCGCGGAAAGCCCCTGTCCCGCGCCCCTCGCGCGCCCCGATGTCCACGAGGTCGCCAGACCCCGTACCACGAGGGAGACCGATGGGGTCCGACGCCGATCCGCACCGCACGCTGCGCGAGCGCTACCGACTGCTGGCCGAGATCGGCCGGGGCGGCATGGGACGGGTCTGGCGCGCGCACGACGTACGGCTCAACCGCGCCGTGGCCGTCAAGGAGATCCTCCTGGGGCCGGGGCAGGACGAGACCGAGCGCGGGCGCACGGCGGCCCGGGCCAGGCGCGAGGCGCAGGCCGCGGCGATGGGCGGTCACCCCAACATCGTCACCGTGCACGACATCGTCGAGGACGACGGGCGGCCGTGGATCGTCATGGAGTTCCTCACCGGGCGCTCCCTGCACGCCCTGGTCCGCGACGACGGCCCCCGCGACCACCGGGAGGCCGCGGCGTGGGGCCTGGACCTGCTCAGCGCCCTGACCACCGCGCACGGGCAGGGCATCACCCACCGCGACGTCAAGCCCGAGAACGTGATGGTGACCGACTCCGGACGGGTGGTGCTCACCGACTTCGGGATCGCCACCATCGCCGACACCGCCTCGGTCACCCAGACGGCCGGGGTGCTCGGCTCCCCCGCCTACCTGGCCCCCGAGCGCCTGGGCACGGGCCCGGCCAGCCCCGCGAGCGACCTGTGGTCGCTCGGCGCGACCCTGTACCACGCGGCCACCGGGGTCTCGCCCTTCCGGCGGGAGGGCATCCCCGCGACGCTGCACGCCGTCACCTCCGCGGAGCCGCCGGACGTCCTGGGGCGGGGGCCGCTGGGCCAGGCCGTCCGGGGACTCCTCGTGAAGGACCCGGCCAGGCGGATCGACGCCGACCGGTGCCGGGAACTGCTGTCCGCCCAGGCGGTCGGCGCGGTCGTCGGCACGGGTTTCACGCCCTCCCCGGCCCCCGCCTCCCCCGCGGCGGACCCCACGCCCTCCGGGCCGCCGCCCGCGCCCGCGACGACGCCGCTCCCGACCGGGTTCGGAACCGCCCCGCAGACGCCCCCCGCCGCGTTCGCGCGGCCCCCGGCGCAGCCGACGCGCCCGGTCGCGCCCCCTCCAGGCCCGACGGTCCCGATGGCCGAGGCGCCGCGGCGCGGAGGACGGCTGTCCTGGCCGTTCGTGGTGCTCACCCTGGGACTGTCCGCTCTGGTCGCGGCGGCCTCCCTCCTGGTCGCGCTCGATCCGTGGGGCGGGGAGCCCGGCCCCGCCGCGGCCGCCTCCGGCGAGGATCAGGGCTCCGCGGCGGACGGCGGCGGCACGGAGGACGCCACCGGTGAGCCCTCCGGGCAGGAGGGGGAGGGCGAACCGGAGGCGGGCGGAGGCGAGTCCGTCACCGGCAACGGGACGACCTGGACCGAGGAGGACCAGGGCTTCGGGATCGGGGTGCCCGACGGGTGGATCCGCAGGACCGCGGGGACCAGCGTCTTCTACGACTCCCCCCACGACGGCAGCTACCTCCAGGTCGACATGGCCGAGCATCCCACCGACGACGAGTACCAGCACGTCGTCGGGCTGGAGCAGGGCGTCCACGACTCGGGGCGCATGCCCGGCTACGAGCGGGTGCGGCTGGAGGACGCCACCGCGGGCAGCGGATTCCACTCGGTCGCCGAATGGGAGTTCACCTGGAACGGCGACGGCCAGGAGCGGCGCCTGCTGTCGCGCAACATCGCGGTGGCGCCCGGCGTGCACTACACGGTCGCCTGGGTGACCCCCGCGGCCTCGTGGACCGGCCAGGCCGACCTGCGCGACGAGTCGCTGGACTCCTTCGAGCCCTCCTGACCCCCGGCGGGCGGTCCTTCGACCGCGCGCCCGGACAGGTACCGCCCTTCCCCGGAACGGGACGCCGCCCGCGCATTTTTTGCCACAACGGCAACAGAACTTGTGGTTCTGGCCAGCGTGCGCGCATGGTGGTCGTGGAGGTGGTCATGGTGGCCGAACAGTTGGAGAACAGCTATGACGTGGTCGTCGTCGGAGGCGGCGCCGCCGGCCTGAGCGGCGCCCTGATGCTGGCGAGGGCACGCCGGTCGGTGGTGGTGGTCGACGCGGGAGAGCCGCGCAACGCCCCGGCCGACGCGGTGCACGGGCTGCTGGCCCTGGACGGGACGCCGCCCGCCGAGCTGCTGGAGCGGGGACGGGCGGACGTGCGCCGCTACGGCGGCCACGTGGTGCCCGGCCGGGTCGACTCGGTCGCCCGCGAGGGCGACGGGTTCGCGGTGGCGCTCGCCGACGGCCGCGGGGTGCGGGCGCGCCGGCTGCTGGTGACCACGGGCGTGGTGGACGAGCTGCCGGGGATCCCCGGCGTGCGGGACCTCTGGGGCGGCGACGTGGTCCACTGTCCGTACTGCCACGGCTGGGAGATCCGGGACCGGGCCGTCGGCGTGCTGGCGGTCGGCCCGATGTCGGTGCACCAGGCTCTGCTGTTCCGCCAGTGGAGCGAGGACGTCGTGTTCTTCTCCCACACCGCGGAGCCGCTGACCGGGGAGCAGGAGGAGCAGTTCGCCGCGCGCGGCATCCGTGTGGTCTCCGGGGAGGTGGCCTCCCTGGAGGTCGCGGAGGACCGCCTCACGGGGGTGCGGCTGGCCGACGGCACGGTCGTGGACCGCGAGGCGGTGGCGGTCTCCTCCCGGATGGCGGCGCGCGCCGGCTTCCTCGCGGACCTGGGGCTGCGGACCGAGGAGCACCCGATGGGGGTCGGCGCGTACGTCCCCGCCGAGCCCACGGGGCGCACGAGCGTGCCGGGGGTGTGGGTGGCGGGCAACGTGACCGATCCGTCCGCGCAGGTCGGTGCCTCGGCCGCGGCGGGCGCGGGCGCGGGGGCCCAGATCAACATGGACCTCGTGACCGAGGACACCCGCCTCGCGGTCGAGGCGCGGCGGGGTTCGTCCCCGGTCGCCGCCGAGGCGGGTGCGGGCCCGAGGTGACGGGCGGGCTCGGCCGCGTGCCGTGAGCGGCCGAGGGGCGGCGGCGTCCGCACCCCGGCTCCGGGCGGGCTCGGGCCCGACCGCAGGGGCCCGTTCGACACGGCCGATACCGCTTTTCGGACGGGGCGGTTTTCCTGGCCGGTCCCGATACGCCCCCTCTCCGGGGACGGCGTGCCGGTCGGGAGGTGGGGAACGCGCGCCGCTCGGAAACGATCAGCACGCAGTACCGACCACCGGGGGAGGGCACCCGACGAGGGAGCCCTCCCCGCGCGGCGCGGGGAGGGCCCACGGCCGGACCCGCGCCGCCCCGCCGCAGGGAGCCCACACGATGACGACGGTCGCCTTCGACCACACCACCACCGGGTACCGGGTGCCGCACGCCCTGTGCCTGGCGCACGCGGCCAAACTCGCCTACGCCGATCCGGACACCGCGCGGCGCCAGGCCGCCGAGTGGGGGTTCGACCGCTTCCGCTTCTTCGAGGCCGACTTCGCGCCGCCCTTCGCCCTGGACCACACCCAGGGCTTCACCATGGCCAGCGACGACATGGTCGTCACGGCCTTCCGCGGGACCGAACCCGCCCAGATCATGGACTGGCTCTCCGACGGCAAGGCCCCCCTGGTCCGGCACTCCTCCCGGCGGGGCCGGGCGCACTGGGGGTTCAGCACCGCCGTGGACGCCGTCCACGCGGAACTGCTCGAAGCCGTCGAGGAGTTCCGCACCGCCGGGCAGTCGCTGTGGTTCACCGGCCACAGCCTGGGCGGCGCGCTGGCCATGCTCGCCGCCGCGCGGCTGCACTTCGAGCCCCCGTCGCTGCTGGCGGACGGGGTCTACACCTTCGGGCAGCCCCGCACCTGCGACCGCGAACTCGCCGCGGCCTACGACGAGGCGCTGCGGGGGCGCACCCACCGCTTCGTCAACAACAACGACGTCGTCGCCCAGGTGCCCCCGGGGCCGCTGTACACGCACGTGGCCGAGGAGCGCTACTTCGACGCCGACGGTCGCCTGCACGCCAAGGCGCCGGGGCTGCTCGGCAGGGTCTCGGACAGGGCCAGGGGCTACGTCCTGGACGCGGCCGCCCTCAGGCCCGACGCCGACGGCATCACCGACCACTTCATCGACGCCTACATCGCCTGCCTGGAGGCGGCCGGACGCTGAGGCGTGCCGGGGCCGCCGCCGTACCGCGGGACGGCCCCGGCGGAAGCCGCTCGCCGCCGCGCCGCGGGGGCAGGGTCCGCGTGGACGGCCGGAGGGCGAGTGCCGGCACCCGTCGCCGGGGAGCGCACGCCCTTCAGTTACAGTCGTTGCAGTAATTACTGCAACGACTGTAACGTGAGGCCATGAGCGAACCCACCGAGGACGAACTGGCCTTCGTCGACGACGTCGCGGGCTTCTTCGCCCGCGAGGGCCTGCCCCTGATCTCCGGACGCGTCATCGGATGGCTGCTGATCAGCGACCCGCCCGAGCAGAGCGCCGCCCAGATCGCCGAGGCACTCCGGGTCAGCCGCAGCTCCATCAGCACCGCGGCCCGGCTCCTCACCCCCAGCGGACTGGTCGAGGGGGTGCGCCGACGCGGTGAGCGACAGGAGTACCTCCGCATCGCCGCCGACGGCTGGAGCCGGATGCTGGAGCGACGCTACGCCCAGGCCGCGGGGTTCCGGGAGGTCACCGAGCGGGGGCTCCGGGCCCTGGAGGACGCCACCCCGCAGCGGCGCGAGCGCCTGGCCAACGTCAACCGGCTCTACGGCTTCCTGGAGGCCGAACTCCCCGCGGTGCTCCGGCGCTGGCGTGACGAACAGGAGGACCACAACAGATGACCCAGCCCCCTCCCCCCTTCGAGCGCATCGCGCTCGACCGCCCCGAGGGGCGGTTGAGCGTGGTGACCGCGGGCGACCGCGGCGCCCCCGTGGTCCTGCTGAGCGGAGCCGGGCAGGACAACGCCCTGCTCAGCTGGCGCCGCCTCCTCCCCGTCCTGGCCGCCGAGCACCGGGTGTTCGCCCCCGACTGGCCCAAGCAGGGCCACAGCAGGCCGTGGAACGGCCTCGCCGACCACGCCGCCCTGACAGCCGTCGTCACCCACGTCCTGGACCGGTTCGGCCTGGACCGGGTGTCGCTGGTGGGCCTGTCCCAGGGCGGTGCGCTGGCCCTGTCCTACGCCATCGACCATCCCGAACGGGTCGAGAGGCTCGTCGCCATGGCCCCCGCGGGGATCATCGCCTTCCCGCCCGGGGTGCACCAACTGCTGTGGCTGACCGCCCGGAGCAGGTTCCTCAACCGCACGCTGCCCGAACGGATGTTCCGCACGCGCGAGGGCGTGGAGCGCTTCGTGCGGCGGGCGCTGTTCGCCGGCCCGGCCCCGGACCTGGACTCGGTCGTGGACGAGGTCATGGAGGAGGTGCGTGTCAGCGGGGTCGGGTCCTCCGACTGGCAGAACGCCTCCATCGGCCCGTGGCGGATGAGGGTGGACCTGCGCCCGCGCCTGGGCGAGATCTCGTGCCCCACCCTGTTCCTCCAGGGCGACAAGGACGTCGGCGTCCGCCCGGCTCGGACCGTCGAGGCGGCCCGCCGCGTGCCCGGCGCCCGTCTGGAACTCCTGGAGGGCAACGGCCACTGGCTCAACCGCCAGTCACCCGACCGGGTCAACGCCCTGGTCAGGGAGTTTCTGGCCGAGCCCCGCGCCTGAGACCGCCGCTTGCGGCCCCGGGCGAACGCCCGGGGCCGCCGCGGCCCGGGGTCCGGTCGGTCGGCTCCGGGGCCGACCGACCGGTGCGGGACACGGGACGCCTCAGCCCCGGTGGACGCAGAACAGCGGCCCGTGGTAGGCGGAGATGTCGAACCCCGGCGAGGAGATCGCGTCCCCGATCCGCTCCGGCCGGCTCCACCCCTTGCCGTCGTACCGGGTCCACCACAGCCGTCCCCACCCGCCGGAGTCCTCCTGGTGGAAGACGCAGTACAGGTGGTCGTTGTACCGGGTGATCGCCGGGGCGTACGAGGTGCGCACGGGGTTGCCGTCGGGGTCCTCGATGCGCCGGCTCGCGCTCCAGCTCCCGGAGGCGCTGTCGTAGGTGAGCCAGTGGAGCTGGTCGTCCCCGCGGTCGTGGACGCAGTAGAGGTGGTCCTTGAAGCGCTCCACCACCGGGGTGCGCGCCGCGGTGATCCCTCCCGGCACGGCGCTCTCGGCGCTCCAGGCCTTGGCCCCGGTGTCGTGGCTCAGCCAGCGCAGTGTGCCGTCCTCACGCCTGAGGACGCAGTACAGCAGGCCGTCGTAGACCGTGAGGGAGGCTCCCGAGGCGCTGACCTCCCGGCCGCCGGGCTCCTCCACGACCTGGTCGGCCGACCAGCCCGGCTCCCCTCCCTCGATGTTGTAGCGCGACCACCACAGGCGGGTGTCGGAGACGTCGCGGTGGTGGACGCAGTACAGGAAGTCGTTGGCGTGGGAGACCGCGGGCTGCCCGTGGTTGGGCACACGGTTCCCGAGCACGTCGGTGATCTCCCGGTCGCCCCTCCACCCCCCGGTCTCCTTGTCGTAGACGTCCCACCACAGGAACGGGTTGGCGACGGTGTCCTGGTGCAGGCAGTACAGGAGGCTCTTGTACGCCTCGATGCCGGGGCCGTGGGGCGACCAGGCGCCGGGGACCTCCAGGTCCTTGGACCAGCCCGTGCCCTCCTCGAACTTGAGCCACCGCAGCTCCCTGTTCCGCGACCTGTTCCAGCGGCGGCGGGAGGAGCGCCGGGGCTTGGGGTCCGGACAGGGGCTGCGCTCGTGCGCGACGCGTCCGCCGACGTAGGTCGCCGCCACGGCCCGGTCGTCGCCCAGCGTCGCGAGGGCGAACAGCAGGTCGTCGACGGTCTCGCTCTCCGCGGTGCGCGCGGCGAGCAGTCGGGTGGCGGAGGGGTCCAGGACCACGAAGTCGGCCTCGTGGCCGGGCGCGAGCGAGCCGATGACCCCTTCCAGGCCCATCGCGCCGGCCCCGCCGAGCGTGGCCAGGTAGAAGAGCTTGGTCCCGTCCATGGGCAGTGCACGGAGCTGGCCCACCTTGTAGGCCTCGTTCATGGTCTGCAGGAGCGACAGGCTCGTGCCCCCGCCCACGTCGGTGCCCAGGCCTGTGTGCACGGGCCGCTTGCGGTGCCTGGCGCTGCGCATGGAGAAGAGCCCGCTGCCCAGGAACAGGTTGGAGGTGGGGCAGTGCGCCACCCCGCTTCCGGTGGCCGACAGGCGCTTCCACTCGCGCTTCTTCAGGTGGACGGCGTGGGCGAAGACCGCCCCGCGCCCGAGGAGGCCGTAGTGCTCGTAGACGTCGACGTAGTTCTCGCGTTCGGGGAAGAGCCGGCGGACCTCCTCGACCTCGTCCCTGTTCTCGGCCAGGTGCGTCTGCATGAGGGTGCCGGGGTGCTCGTGCCACAGCTTCCCGGCCAGGCGGAGCATCTCGTCGGTGCAGGCCACGGCGAACCGCGGGGTGACCGCGTACAGGCTCCGCCCCACGCCGTGCCACTTGCGGATGAGCGCCTCGGACTCCTCGTAGCCCTGCCGGGGCGAGGGGTCCAGCAGGTCGGGGCGGGCGTTGCGGTCCATGAGGACCTTGCCCGCGGCGACGCGCATCCCCCTGCGGTGGGTCTCCTCGAACAGGGCGTCGACCGAGACCGGGTAGGTGGCGCAGTTGACCAGCGCGGTGGTGGTGCCGTTGCGCAGGATCTGCTCGCAGAAGAGCTTCGCGAACCGTTCGGCGTAGGCCCTGGAGGCGAAACGCGCCTCCTCCGGGTAGACGGAGTTCTGCAGCCAGTCCAGGAGCTGGTCCCCGTAGGCGCCGATGATCCGCGTCTGCACGTAGTGCACGTGGGGGTCGACGAACCCCGGCAGGATCAGCTTGTCCCGGTGGTGGACGACGGTGGTGCCGACGGGAAGCCCTCCCACCAGGTCCGAGTACTCCCCCGCCGCGGTGATCCTGCCGTCCCGGCAGACGAGCAGGCCGTCCTCCACGTACTCCAGCGCCCCCTCGCTGGAGGTGAGGAAGGGGTCCTCGCCGAACCAGACCAGGGAGCCGCGGACCGCCGTGACGGTGCCGCAGCCACCGCCGGCCTCCGGGGGCGTGTCGACCGCGTTCATGCCCGACCACCCCCTCGGGGTTCCGGTCGCCGGTCGGATGTGTGCCTTCTCGCGGCGTCGCGCACCATGTCCGCTCCTCGCTCGGGTGCTCGGTCCGTCACCGCGAGTACCCGAAGGCCGCCGGCGGAAAACCCTCCTGCCCGGCGTCTTCGCAGGCAGAGGGCTGTGCCGGTGTCGGCGGTGCTCGCCGTCGGCCGGCGGTGGCACGGGAGGGCCCGAGCGCGTCGGCCGACCCTCAGGTGCCCAGGTAGCGCAGCACCGCCAGCACCCGGCGGCTGTACCCGGAGGCGTGACCCAGCTCCAGCTTGTCGAAGATCGCGTTCACGTGCTTCTCCACCGCGCTCAGGGACACGAACAGGCGCTGGGCGATCAGCGTGTTGTTCAGCCCCTGCGCCATGAGCTCCAGGACGTCGCGCTCGCGCGGGGTCAGCCGCGCCAGCGGGTCGGCGTGGGTGGTGCGGGCCACCAGCTGGCGCACCACCTCGGGGTCGAAAGCCGCGCCCCCGGCCCGGACCCGCTCCAGGGCGTCCAGGAACTCCCCCACCTCCGACACCCGGTCCTTGAGCAGGTAGCCGACCCGGCCCGAGGCGGCGGCGAGCAGTTCGGCGGCGTAGCGCTGCTCCACGTACTGCGACAGCACCAGCACCGCCACCCCCTCGTGCTCGGCGCGGATGCGCAGGGCCGCGCGCAGCCCCTCGTCGGTGTGGGTCGGGGGCATCCGCACGTCCACCACGGCCGCGTCCGGCCGGTGCCCGGCGACCTCCTCCAGCAGGGCCTCCGCGTCGCCGACCGCCGCCACCACCTGGTGGCCCTCCTCCTCCAGCAGCCGTACCAGGCCCTCCCTCAGGAGGACCGAGTCGTCAGCGATCACCAGGCGCATGGGGGCTCCGTATCCGTTGTTCGTCGGGCATCGGCAGGGTGGCGCGCACCGTGGTCGGCCCGCCCTCGGGGCTGTGCACCGACAGTGTCCCGTCCAGCGCCTGGACCCGTCGCGCCAGGCCCGTCAGACCGCTCCCGTCCGGGTCCGCGCCGCCCCGGCCGTCGTCGAGGACCCGCAGGTCCAGCACTCCGCCGCGGCCGTCCACGTGCACGATCACCTCACCGGCCCCGGCGTGCTTGACGGCGTTGGTGATGGACTCGCGAGCGACGAAGTACACGGCCGCGGCCAGCTCGCGCGGTGGCGGCTCGGGCAGGTCCGAGCGCACCGCCACCGGCAGCGGGCTGCGCCTGGCCACCTCGGTCAGCGCCGCCTCCAGCCCCAGGGTGTCCAGGGCGGTCGGGTAGACCCGCCAGGCCACCTCGCGCAGCTCGTCGAGCAGGATCCGGGACTCGGTGTGGGCCTCCCGCAGCAGCCCCGACGTCCGCTCGGGGTCGGTGCCGCGCTGGGCGCGGCCCAGCAGCATCGCCAGGGCCACGACCCTCTGCTGCACCCCGTCGTGCAGGTCGCGTTCGATCCTGCGGCGCTCCTCGTCCACCGCGCGGACGATGCCCGAACGCGTCTGGGTGAGCTCGTCGATCCGGCGGTTCAGGAGGTCCTCGTGGCTGGGGCCCAGGAGCCGGCGGGCCAGGGAGCGGTCGACGGCGGAGGACAGCGCCGCGACCAGCCACACCGGGACGAGGACGACCAGCCCCGCGACCAGGCCCAGGTTGACGCTGGAGACGGACAGCCGCGCACCGGGCAGGGCCACCGGAACGCTGGTCCCGGTCCCGGTGGCGGCCTCCAGCGCGGCCCCGCCGAGGAACACCGCCACCAACAGGACGGCCGACGGAGCCAGATAACCGCACACCAGGGCGAGCGGCAGTCGCAGGAGCAGGTAGGCCGTGCGGTGCGCCGTGCCGGGACGGGGCCGAACCGCGCACCCGGCCCACCGCTCCAGCCGCGCCAGGTCGAGGTCGCACAGCCTCCCGGTCCACCGCGAGAGCATGTCCCGCGTCCGCGGACGGGCGGAGGGCCGGACCAGCGCTGCGGCCAGGAGCAGCAGGGCCGCCGCCGCCCACACCAGGGTGAGGGCGGCGGTGAGCAGCCCCAGGACCGTTCCCGCGAACTCCCCCGCCGCGCGCCCGAGCGGCACGGCCGCCGCCCCCGCACGGGCGCGGAGCCCGACCGTCCCGCGCGCGCCGTCCGACCCGTCCATCCCACTCCCCCGTATCCGGCGTGCCGGCCTCACGCGTCCCGGCGCGTGAGCACCAGCGCCCCCGCCACCAGGGCGGACGCCGACCAGCACAGGAGTACCATCCCACCGGCGGCGGGTGGGAGGGCGGCCTCGGACCGCCCCATGACGAACACGCTGTCCACGAACGACACGCCCGCGGACAGCGGAAGCCGTTCGGCGACGTACACCCCCGCACGGCCGCCCAGCAGCACGAGGACCGCGGGCAGGGCGAAGAGCAGCGCCGACACCGCGGCCAGCGCCGCCGCGGCCGAGCGCAGCGCGGTCCCGGCCCCCAGGGTGAGGGCCGCGACCAGCGCCAGGTACGCCGACAGGCGTACCACGTCCGCGACGGCCTCGGCCGGGTCCAGCGTCCCGTACCCCTCGATCAGCGGATGCAGCATGACCAGGTGGGCGGTCAGCGTCGCTGCTGCGCCCGTGACCAGGCCGCACGCGAACACGAACGACATCAGGGCCGCCGCCTTGGCGGCCAGCAGGCGTACCCGGGCCGGGACCGCCTGGAGCGCGGGGTGGACGGAGCGCGAGGAGTACTCGGAGGTCATCACCGGCAGGGCCAGGGCGATGACCGCGAACTGGGCCGCCCAGACGGCCGCGTAGACGGCCATCTCCGAGGCGGGCACGTCGGCGGAGGGGATCCGGTCCTGCTGCATGTTGCCGACGGTGGCCACCGCGGTGAGGGGGGCGACGGTCACCGACAGGCCCAGGGTCAGGGCCGCTCCCCACCAGGTGGACCTCACCGAGCGGAGCTTGACCCACTCGGAGGAGGCCGTCGCGGCGAGGTCGGACAGGGCGCGCGCGGGGCCGGCGGGCCGGTCGGGCCGTGCGGCGACCGGCGCGGACCCGGACCGGGCGGAGGGCGTGGGGGCGGAGGTCGTCACGGCCGGCCCCCTGTCGGCGCCGCGTACTGCACGCTGTCGGCAGTGAGTTCCCTGTAGGCCTGTTCGAGGGAGGCCTCGCGGGGGCTCAGTTCGTGGAGGGCGACCCCCGCCCGGTGGGCCAGCTCGCCGATCCGCTCGATGGGCACGCCGGTCACGACCAGCTCTTCCGCGCCGGGGCGCTCGACGCCGGCGCCCTCCGCCTCCAGGGCGGTGACTAGGTCCTCGGGGTGGGGGGCGCGTACCCGCACGGCGCTCCACGCGCTGTTGTCGAGCACCTCGGCCAGCGGGGCGTCGGTGATGAGCCGCCCCCGTCCGATGACCACCAGGTGGTCGGCGGTCAGCTGCATCTCGCTCATCAGGTGGCTGGAGACGAACACGGTGCGCCCCTCGTCGGCCATCGAGCGCATGAGGTCGCGCACCCAGCGCACCCCGTCGGGGTCCAGGCCGTTGACCGGCTCGTCGAGGACGAGCAGGCGCGGGTCGCCCAGCAGGGCCGCGGCGATGCCCAGCCGCTGGCCCATACCGAGGGAGAAGGCCCCCGCGCGCTTGCGCGCCGCCCCGGCCAGGCCCACGGTGTCCAGGACCTCGTCCACCCGCCGGTCGGGGATGCGGTGCGTACGGGCCAGCGCCAGCAGGTGGGAGCGGGCACTGCGTCCCGGGTGCACGGCCCGGGCGTCCAGGACGGCGCCCACGTGGTGCAGGGGCCGGTCGAGCTCCCGGTAGGGGCGCCCGTCGACCAGGGCCCTCCCCGAGGTCGGGCGGTCCAGCCCGAGGATCATCCGCATGGTCGTGCTCTTGCCCGCGCCGTTGGGCCCCAGGAAGCCCGTGACCCTGCCCGGCCGGACCTCCAGGTCCAGCGAGTCCACGGCGACGGTGTCCCCGTAGCGTTTGCTCAGTCCTTGCAGGGTGATCATGGTCGTCCTGTCGTCTCGGCGGTCGGCGGTGGGACAACCGTAGGAAGCGGGGGGTCCGCGCGGCCATGGGGTGCGCCGTCGGCCGGGGGTGCGGTTTTCCGCAGGGTACGCCGTGCGGCGGGCGCGCCCGGCCCCGGTCGCCCCGCCCCGCGGCGGAACCGGTCCCCGCCACCGGTGGCAGGGCCGGGACGGTGCACCGGGCGGTCCGCCGCCTCCGGGGCGCGGCGGCGGGCACGCGGTCAACGCTCCCGTCGGCGGCCCCCGTAGGTGAGGCGGCGCAGCAGGGTCTCGGCGGGACCCCGGTGACCCTCGAGTCTTTGGAGTTCGGAGAGGACGACGGTCGCGATCCAGGTCAGGAGCGCCACCGCGGCGGCCCCCGCGGCGCCCGTGCTCCCCCCGAGCCCTCCCGCGAAGGGGGCGAACACCGCCGTGAAGACCACCGACTGGAGGAGGTAGGAGGTCATCGACCGCTGGCCGGTGGCGGCGACGGCCCGGATGAGCCCGGAGGGCTCGGCCCCCCGCTCCAGGATCCGCCCGGCGGCCAGTCCGAACACCGCGGCCCAGCCCAGGCCCCCGAGCGGCCCGGTGAACTCCTGGAGCAGGCTCAGCGCGTCGGTGGAGACCCACGTGTCCAGGAGGCCCGCGCCGACCAGGCCCTGGGGGAGCCCCGCCAGGGCGGCCAGGCCCAGACCGCCCGCGGCGGTGCTCCGGAGCAGCGCGCGGTGCCGCCCGGGCTCCTCCAGGACGCGGCGGCGGGCCGCCCAGACGCCCAGCGCGGCCGGGGGGACCACGAACATCAGCATGGTGACGGGCGTGTAGAGCAGCCATTCGGTGAAGTTCGAGGCCAGGGACTCGACCAGGGCGGCGACCGGTTCGGGTCTCTGCGCGACGGAGACCGCGGTCAGGGCCGGTTCGCCCCGGGGCCCGGGGCCGGCCCCTGCAGCAGCGACACCAGCACCCAGACGAGGGGGAGGACGGCGTAGGCGGTGACGACGCCCGCGCCGACGGCCAGCAGGGCGCGGCCCCGTGCCCGCAGGAGCCCGGCGAACAGCAGGAGGGTGAGTCCGTACGTACCGATGATGTCGACCGGCAGCAGCAGGACGCCGTGGACGAGCCCGATGAGGACCATCCACATCCCCCTGCGCCTCAGGATCCGGCGGGCGCCGGCCCAGGCGTCGCCCCGGGGGTCGAGGCGCCGCATCAGCTGTACGGTGCCGTAGCCGAACAGGAACGCGAAGAGCGGTATGGCGCGCCCGTCGACCAGCGCCGCCTGGACCAGGGTGACCGCCCGGTCGGCCGCGCCGGTGGCGGCCTCCGCGCCGTAGGGCTGGGCGAGGAAGTGGTCGACGTTGACCAGCGCGATGAAGAGCAGCATGAGGCCGCGGGCGAGGTCGGGGGCCAGGGCCCGGCGGGCGACCGGGGTCGGCCGGTGCCGGCCCGGGGGCCGTGCGGGGGGTTCGCCCGCCGACGGCGGGCCGGGAGGTGACGCGCTCATGGAAACTCCCGTGCGGGGGCGACGGGGAGGGGCCGTACCGGGCCCGCTCCGCCTGGAGGTGGGGCGATCCGTCCGACCTGGAGGGACGCGGGGCAGGGGTCGGCCCGAAGGGACGCCGGAACGCAACCTACCAACCGGTCCTCGCCCCCGTCGAAGGACGTCCGGTCCGGCGGGCACGCCCTGCGGTCGCCTCCTCCCCCGGCACGGGGCGACCGCAGGGGCGGTTTCCGCCGCTCCCCGGTACCGGCGGGACGTCCTCGCGGCCGGTCCGCGCCGCCGGGCCCTCCCGGCGTCGGCCGCCCCGGACCGGAGGGGGCCGCGGGGCCCGGCGGGTCTGCTACCGTCGTCGCCATGAAGCGCGCTGCCATGACGACGACGCCGGAGAGTGTCCCGGCGCGCTGACAGACGTCTTGTTCGAAGCCCCGGGGCGAGTGCCCCGGGGCTTCGCCGTGCGGCCACTCGCTCCACCCACGCGAGGAGACCGCCATGCACGACCACCGCAAGCTGGGCCGTGAGCTGGAGCTGTTCGGCACCGACCCGCTGATCGGCTCCGGCCTTCCCTACTGGCTCCCGGACGGCGCCGCCGTCCGGCACGCGCTGGAGGAGTACGTCCGCGCCGTCGAGAGAAGGGCGGGCTACCAGCACGTCTACTCGCCCGTGCTGGGAAAGAGGGAGCTCTACGAGATCTCCGGGCACTGGTCGCACTACCGCGACGACATGTTCCCTCCCATGGGGCCGGGGGCGCGGGGCGCCGGCGGGGAGGGCTCCGAACAGCTCGTCCTGCGCCCGAGCCTGTGCCCCCACCACGCGGTGATCTTCCGGTCCCGCTCGCGCAGCCACCGGGAGCTCCCCCTGCGCATGGCCGAGCTGGGCGGCATGTACCGGTCCGAGCCCTCGGGCGTGCTCGGCGGACTCACCCGGGTCCGCGCCATCCAGCTCAACGACGCGCACGTCTTCTGCGCCCCGGAGCAGGTCGGGGCGGAGGCGGGGGCGGCACTGGAGCTGATCCGCCGGGCCTACCGGGCCCTGGGGATCACCCCGGCCCGGTACAGGCTGTCGCTGCCCGGCCCGGGGGGCAAGTACGTCGCCTCCCCCGACCTGTGGCGGCGCTCCACCGCCCTGCTCGCCCGGGTCCTGGACGACTCCGGCCTGCCCTACGAGGCGGTCGAGGGGGAGGCCGCGTTCTACGGGCCCAAGATCGACGTCCAGGTCGCCGACGGCGCGGGGCGGGAGTCCACCCTGTCCACCGTCCAGGTCGACTTCCACCAGCCCGAGCGGTTCGACCTGCACTACGTGGGCGCGGACGGCGCGAGGCACCGGCCGGTCATGGTCCACCGCAGCATCGTCGGCAGTGTGGAGCGGGCGGTGGCCCACCTGATCGAACAGCACGGGGGCGCGTTCCCCGCCTGGCTCGCCCCCGTCCAGCTGGAGGTCCTGCCAGTGAGCGACGACCAGGGCGCCGAGGCCGGGGAGTTCGCCCGCAGGTGCGCGGAGCTGGACCTGCGGGCCCGGGTGAGCCCCCCGGACAGGGGCAGTCTCGGAGCGCGGATCCGCGCGGCCCGGCTCGTGCCCTACCAGGCGGTCGTCGGGGCGCGGGAGGCCGCCGAGGGGACCGTGGCCCTGCGCCTGCGCGACGGCCGCCGCCTGGACCCGCTGCCGGTGGCAGAGGTCCTGGAACGGGTCCGGGGCCTGGTGGGGGCGCACCGCACCGACCTGTGGGACGCGGCCCCCTGACCGTGCCTCCGCCGTCCCGGCCTCCGCCGGGGGACCGGGCCGGCCCCCGGCGGGGCGGCCCCTTCCGGGGGCGGACCCGCCCGGGCGGGTCCGCCCGGGACGTCCGTTCGGTCCCCGCGGGGGTCCCCGCCCGGGTAGCCTCGACCCGTTCCCCGGACGTTGCAGGAGGTACGTGGTGTCCCACACCTGGACCGCGATCGACTTCGAGACCGCCAACCACGATCGCGGCAGCGCGTGCGCGGTCGGCCTGGTGCGCGTCCGCGACGGCGCGGTCGTGGACCGGTTCACCACCCTCATCCGGCCGCCCCGGCAGGTGGACTTCTTCTCGCGGCACAACATCGCCGTGCACGGCATCACCGCCGCCGACGTCGCCGACGCCCCCGGGTGGCCCGAGGCGCACGCCCGCATCGTGGAGTTCGCCGACGGGGACCCGCTGGTGGCGCACAACGCCGCCTTCGACATCGGCGTGCTGCGCCAGGCCTGCGCCCACACGGGGCTGTCCCACCCGGCGTGGGAGTACGCGTGCACGCTCGCGCTGTCCAGGCGCACCTGGGCTGACCTGCCCGACCACAAGCTGCCCACGGTGTGCGCCCACATCGGCCACCGGGTGCTCCACCACCACCGTGCCGACGCAGACGCCGAGGCCGCCGCGAGCATCATGATCGCGGCCATGACCCGCTACGGGACCTCCTCCCTCGCCGACCTCGCCCGCGCCGCCCGCCTGGACCTGCGCCGGATGGAGGCGGCCGGGGCCCTCCCGGTCCAGGAGGCCCTGCCCGTGGGGAGGGGGACCGCAGCGCCGTCCCCGGCCGCTCCCGCCGTGCGCGCGGCGGGCAGCCCGTCCGCGCCCGCCCGCGCGGCGACGGCTCCCGGCCCCGCCGCGGGTGAGGACCGCTTCAGCAGGTGGCAGAGGGTCGCCCAGACACCGCTCCCCGAGCCCTCCCCGGACGCCGACCCCGCCGGCCCCCTGTACGGGCGCACCGTGTGCGTGTCCGGCGACCTCGCCTCCATGGACAAGCCCGAGGTGTGGCGGCGCGTGGCCGAGGCGGGCGGGCGCCCCGCCAAGAACGTGACCCGGAAGACCGACGTGCTCGTCCTGGGGGGCCACGACGGGACCGGCAAGACCTCCAAGCACCGCCAGGCCGAGACCTACCGCGAGCGCGGCCAGCGCATCGACCTCGTCACCGAGGACGAGCTCCTGACCCTGCTGGGGATGACCACCGCCGGCCCCTGACCGGCGCCGGGCCGCGCGGCCCCGTGGGAACGGCGGAGCCGCCCGCGCCCCCGGCGGGGGGGCCGGGGGGGGCCCCCGGGGTGGCGGGAATCGTTTGGGGATCGCCCGGTGGGCCCCCCCACCGAGCAGGTGCCCCCCGGGTGG
>NZ_JBIWMK010000002.1:323352-611714 GCF_044766605.1 Nocardiopsis sp. NPDC101807
GTGGCGCTCCCCCCGCCCGGGGGGGGGGCCACCCCCCCCCGCCCCCCCCGGGGGGGGGGCGGGCGCCCCCGGCGGGGGGGGGGGCCCCCCCCCGCCCCGGGGGGGGGGGGGGGGGCGCCCCCCCCGGCTGTGCGGCTACTGCTTGGGGAAGCGCAGGGTGGCCCCGCTCTCGGAGCTGGTCCGCCCGTGGTCGAGCAGCTCGGTGAACCCGGCGTCCGCCATCACCGCCGAGCGCAGCATCAGCGCGCTGGCCGGTGCCCGGAAGGCCGCGTTCGGATCGTCCAGGCCCTTGGGGTCGGTGTCCACGAGCAGCGGCTCGTTGAACGACCCCCACAGCTCGGGCTCCCCGTCGCGTTCGGCGCCCAGGAGGAGGGTCTCCACCCGTGCCTCCGACAGCATCGGCAGGATGGGCGTGGTCCCGCGCACCGCCTGGTCGTGGGCGAGCTTGCGCTGGTAGTCCTCCAGGAAGGCGTCGTGCCTCTCCACGACGAACTCGCGCAGGGCGTCCTCGGCGGCCTTGTGCAGCCGCTCCTCGGCGTCGGTTCCGCCGCGCCCTCCCGGGACCACCCGGATCGGGACGGTGAGCTGGCGCGGGCCCAGGTTGTCGCGCAGGTAGGCGATGGCCTCCTCGTCGCCGCCGACGATGATGATCTCGGCGCCGACCTTGCGGGCGGCCTCGCGCACGTGCTCGGCCACCTTCGCGGTGTTCTCCCGCCAGAGTTCCTGGGCGGCGTGCGAGTCGGCCCCCGGGCCGCCGGGGTTGTTGCGCTGGCCGCGGCCCCCGCGCCCGCCCAGGCCGTCGATGTTGCGGAGGGATTCCCCGGCGGAGTCGGCCTCCAGGACCGGTTCCCGGGTGGGTCGGGCGGCGTAGGCCGTGACCTTGGCGTTGACCCGGTCCAGGGCCACCAGCACGTAGGGCAGGCGGCGGCCCCGGTCGACGGCCAGGGGGAGCACGTCCGGGACGGGAAGGTACGAGGCCCGGTCCTGGAGGGGGGCTTCGCCCAGGGTGTGGGCGCCGAGGAGGGTCCCCTCGGAGGCGAAGAGGGCCTGACCGTGGTCGCCGTAGGCGCGGGACGTCTTCTCCCCGACCGCCTGTTCCAGGACGTCGAGGGTGGCCTCGTCCGTGCCCAGCGCGGCGAGCTCCTCACGCAGGTGCCGCCAGCGCAGTTCGATCTTCTTGTCGGCGTCGGTGGTGTCGCGGCTGGTGTCCATGTGAACCGAAGCCACCGGAGCGCCGCTCTCGTACAGAGGTCGCAGAAAACCCATGTCCATGTATCCGCGGGGCGTGGTCACCCCCGCCCCGCCCACCTCCTTCTCGGGGTCGGCCTGCGGGCCATCCTGGGGCCAATGGTGCTAACCGTACGTACGCCACGTCGAGGGAGACACGCTCCTTGCCCAAGGATTTCCACGATTTGCCCGAGAACGGAACGGCCGCCACCCGACCGGAGAGGGTCGCGGACTGTCGGGCGCGGAAGGGGGCCGGGTCCCTAACTTCGGTGGTGGAAGAAGGAGGCGGCACATGCTGGACAGGTTGAACCGGGCCCTGGAGCGGATCGAGGAGGACCCCGGGGCTCCGCCGGACGCAGCCGCGATGGCTCGGGACGCGCTGACCTCGGAGCACCACCTCCGGCGGCTGTTCTCGGCCCTGGCGGGGATGTCGCTGTCGGAGTACGCGCGGCGGCGGAGGCTGACGCTGGCGGGGGCCGAGGTGCTCCACGGCGACGTCCCCCTGCTCGACGTCGCGGTCCGGTACGGCTACGGGTCGGCTGAGGCGTTCGCCCGGGCGTTCCGCTCCATGCACGGGGTGGGGCCCGGCGAGGCCCGCCGGACCGGTGCGGTGCTCGCCTCCCAACCGCGGATGACGTTCCGCCTGACCGTCGAAGGGAGCACCACTGTGCGTTATCGGATCGTGGAGAAGAAGGCGTTCCGCCTCGTGGGGCCCAGGGCCCGGGTCCCCCTGGTGCACCGGGGACCCAACCCGGACATCGTCGCGTTCACGAAGGGGCTCGGACGGGCCGTGCTGGAGGAGGTGGGGCGGCTGTCCGACCAGGAGCCGCGCGGCGTCCTGTCGGTGAGCGTCCACCTCGGCTCCTCGCGGGAGGAGGGGACCGAGCTGGACTACTACCAGGCGGCCGCCACGACCGCTCCCGCGCCGTCGGGGATGGAGGTGCTGGAGGTGCCGGCCGGGACCTGGGTGGTCTTCCCGTACTCGGGGCCCTCGGAGGACTTCCCCGAGCCGTTGCAGCGGCTGTGGTCGGACGCGTTCGGGCACTGGTTCCCGTCCCACCCGTCCTACCGGACCGTCGAGGGGCCGTCGATCCTGCGGGTGGAGTACGGGGAGGGCCACGCGGACGCCGAGGCCGAGCTGTGGCTGCCCGTCGAGCGGGCGGACTGACCCGGCCGGACGGGCGCTCCCGCGGCTCCGCCCTGCCCGGGTCCGGACCCTCGGACGCGGGCACGGCCGCGCGGCGCGGACCGCGCCGCGCCCCGCCCGTAGGAGGGCGGGGCGCGGCGGCGTGCTGACCGGTGTGCCCCGCGCACGGGTCCGGGCTCCCGGGCAGGGCGGTGGGACTCCGGCCGCCCGGGGCCCTCCCCGGCCGAGGCGGGCGGTTCGCGGGGCCCTCGTGCGGGCGGACCGGGCGCGGGCGGCGCGAACCCACAGGTCGAGGGTGCGGTCTACGGCGCCGCGACCTCGGCTGAGGCCGCCCCGATGACGTCGTCGAGCAGCTTGCGGGAGCGCTGCAGGTCCCCGATCATCCGGTCGATGCGGTCGCGCTCCACCATCAGGTCCGCCACCAGGGTGCCGTCCGGCTCCGTCGGGCCGCCGTCGGCGTCGCGCATGCACGGCAGCAGGGTCGCGATCTTGGCACTGCACAGCCCCGCCGCGAACAGCTCCTGGATGCGCTCGACCCGGTCCTGCGCGGACTCGGCGTACTCGCGCTGACCTCCCGGCGTGCGCTCGGAGGACAGCAGGCCCTGCTGCTCGTAGTAGCGCAGCGACCGCGTGCTCACACCGCTGCGCCGTGCCAACTCACCGATTCGCATGGCACAGATCACACTCCCCGCACTTGAAGTTGACATTGGCGTCAACTCCTACGGTAGTCGCATGGACACCACATCCGGAACCTCCCCGCTGCTCGCCCCCGCCCGCCTGGCCGGCATCGACCTGCCCAACCGGCTCGTCATCGCCCCGATGACCCGCAACCGGGCCGAGCCCTCGGGCGCCGCGAGCGCGCTCATGGCCGAGTACTACGCCCAGCGCGCCTCGGCGGGCCTCGTCATCGCGGAGGCCTCCACCCCGAACGCGGTCGGCCAGACCTACCCCAACATCGCCGCCCTCCACCGTCCCGAGCACGTCGAGGGCTGGCGTGCGGTCACCCGCCGGGTGGCGGAGGCGGGCGGCCGCATGTTCCTCCAGATCCAGCACGGGGGACGCGTCGGCCACCCCGCCACCAGCGGGCTGACGCCGGTGGCGCCCTCCCCCGTGGCCCTGCCCGACACGATCCACACGCCCGGCGGACGTCAGCCGGCCGTGACGCCCCGGGAGATGGACCAGGAGGACATCGACGGCACCGTCGCCGACTTCGCCGCCGCGGCCCGCCGGGCCGTGGACGCGGGCTTCCTCGGGGTGGAGGTCCACGCCGCCAACGGCTACCTCCTCCACCAGTTCCTGGCTCCCACCACCAACCGGCGCCTGGACGCCTACGGCGGCGCCCCGCGGAACAGGATGCGGTTCGTGCTGGAGGTCGTCGGGGCCGTCGTCGACGAGATCGGCCCCGACCGGGTCGGTGTGCGCGTCTCCCCGGGCAACACCAGCAACGGCATCGCCGAGACCGCCGACGACATCGCGGCCCTGTACCCCGGGCTGACCGAGCGCCTGGACGCCCTGGGCCCCGCCTACCTGCACGTGGCCTTCGCCGACCCCGACAGCCGGATCTGGAAGGAGATCCGCTCCCGCTGGTCGCGGACCCTGGTCGGCAACCCGGTCCTGCCCGCCGAGGGGATCCCCGCCGACGGGGGGCGGGCCGCGGGAGAGCGGATGCTGGAGGCCGGAGCCGACCTGGTCGCCCTGGGGCGTCCCTTCCTGGCCAACCCCGACCTCGTCGAGCGCATCCGCACGGGTGCGCCGGTCAACCCGGTGCGCGACAAGTACCTGATGTACGTGGGGGGCGCCACCGGCTACACCGACTACCCCGCCGCGGCCGTCTGAGCCCGGCGCAGGGCGCCACGAGGCGGGCGGCCCCTCCTCGTTCCGGGCGCCGAGGGGCGGCCGGGCCTCGCCGGACGGGCCGGTCAGACGCGGGTGCGGCAGCGGTCCAGGAACCTGCGCAGCACCTCGTTGAAGCGGTCGGGGCGCTCCAGGTTGGGCAGGTGCCCGGCTCCCTCGATGATCTCCACGACGGAGTCGGGGATCAGCACGTGCATGGACTCGGTGAAGTCCGGCGGCGTGAACCGGTCGTGCTGGCCCGCCATGAGCAGTGTCGGCGCCGAGACGCGCCGGAGCAGGGGGGTGTAGTCGGGGCGCTGGGCGCGCCCGTACTGGGCGGCCGCAGCCCCCTCGGGCGGGGCGGCGTACATCATGGCGCGCACGTGGTCGGCCACCGCGGGCAGGTCGCGCACGTTGTCGGCGGTCATCATGCCGACGAGCATCTCGTCGGTGTAGCCCCGCATCCCCTCCCCCCGCAGCCGGTCGGCCATCGCGACCCGGGAGGCCCGGCCCGCGTCGGTCTCGGCGCGCGGGTTGGTGGCGGCCAGGGTGAGGGAGTCGACCCGGTCGGGGAAGAGCCGGTAGAACTCCAGGGCGACCTGCCCTCCCATGGACAGTCCCACCACCCCCGCCACGTCCAGGCCGAGGTGGTCCATGAGCGCGGCGAGGTCGCGGGCGAACGCGCTCATGGAGGTCGTCCCCGGGACGACGGTGCTGCGGCCGTACCCGCGCAGGTCCGGCACCACCACCCGGTATCCGCGCCCGGCGAACGCCTTGACCTGCGGGGCCCACATCGTCCGGTCGAAGGGGTGGCCGTGGATGAAGAGGACGGGGTACCCGGCTCCGCGATCGGTGTAACTCACGTCGATCCCGCTCACGGAGGCGGTGCCCGGGGCGTCACTGTTCGCGGTGTTCGTCGTCTCGTGTGCCACAAGAACCGATGCTATTCATCGGTGCAAGGAGCCGTTCCACCGGGATGGCCCTGGGAGCGCGCCCAGTCGGCCGGAATCCGTACCGCTTCCGCGAACCGGTCCCGCGCACACCCGCCGTCGCGGCCTCGCGCGGGGGCGGGCCGGACGCCACGTGCCCCGCGCGCACGCCTGCGCGCCCCGGAGGGGCTGCGCCGCAGTGCGGCCCCGCCGGGGACGGGCGGGCCGCAGACGGTCCCTCCGCACCTGCGGCCCGCCGCGCGCCGTGACCCGCCGTCCCCGGGCACGGTGCGCCGTGGCGGACGGGGCCGCCCGCCACGGGCGCCGGAGCGCGGAACGCCCGGCTACAGGGGGAGACGCCCCCGGGCGTCGTCGGGTTCGGCCCTGGTCGGGCCCCGTCTCACCCGGCCCCTCCCCGACGTGTCAGGGGATCGGTCCCGACGGACTCCCCTGCGGCGGGGCCGTCCTCCCGGAGCCCGGGGTCCCCGCCGGGGGAGGCCCCTGCCCGCTTCCTGCCCAGGACGAGGGCCGCGACCAGGTAGGGGGCGGCGAACAGGGCGAAGGCGAAGGCGTGGCCGGCCAGGGCGAAGACCGCCGCGTACAACAGGTAGGAGGCGCCGGTGAAGGCGTCGGAGCCGAGTCCGGCGAGCGAGGTGACCGTGGCCCGGCCGGCCCCGGTGATGCGCTCCTGGAGCCGGGCGTCGGCGACCACGTTCGCGATCTGGCACACGCCGAATCCGGCGCCGATCAGCACCCAGCTGGGGAGGCTGCCGAGCAGGGCGCCGACCGCGATGGCGACCGCCGCCAGGCCGAGCAGGACGGCGAGGAGCCGGACGGGCAGCCTGGACGCGGGTCCGGCGAGCAGGCCGCCCGCGGTGATGAACACCCACACCACCAGGACGACGAGGGGGATGTCGGCCGTGGGGACGCCGGCCTCGCCCGCGAGCAGGGGGACGTACTCCTCCAGCATCTCCCAGAAGGACGTGACCACGACGACGAGCACGATCGCGCCCCGGACGCCCCGGCTCGCGCGGGCCTCGGCCAGGCCCGCGCGCATGGTGGCGAGGTAGCCGGCGGGTCCGTCCCCGGTGTCGGGGCCTCCGGCGGCCCGCCGGTGCTCGGGCAGCGCCAGCGCGACCGCGGAGCACAGCACGCAGGCGGCCACGCTCGCCGCCCCGATGGCCGCGTAGCCGCCGTGTTCCATCACGGGGACCGCCAGCAGGGTGGAGGCGCCGACCGCGGCCACCCCCAGGGCACGGGCCACGCCCATGACCCGGGCGTAGCGGTCGGCCGCGCCGCGGTGCCCGAGTTCGGTGTACACCAGGGCCTCGAACGCGCCGGAGGAGAGGGCTCCGCCCACGCCCCACAGCACGAAGCCCAGGGCGAACGCCCAGTAGCCGGGCAGCAGGAGCCACAGGGCGAAGCCCGCGGCCGCGAACAGCGGTGCGGCGGCCAGCAGGTAGCGCCGGGGCACCACGTCGGCCCAGGCGCCGGCGGGGACCGAGGCGACGAGGGAGGTCAGGGACCAGAGCACGAACAGCGAACTGATCTGGGCGACCGTCAGCCCGGTCTCGTCGAAGAGGATCGCGTACAGGGGGTAGAGGAGGACGAACTCCTCCAGGACCGCGTACGCGTACAGGGGCCGGGTCAGGCGTGAGGGACGCGCGCCGGGGGCACGCGGTGGCAGAGTGGTCATGGAGGTCTTTCGGTCGAGCGGAACGAGGACACCGGGAGCGTGTTCGCCCGGTGGTCCGCGTGCTCGGTCCGAAGACCGGTTCGGGACTTAACGTCTCTTGCGCATGGCCCCAGGATAGGCGGTCGGCGCCCTCGGGGGCCAGTGCCCCGGCACAGGTCCCGACCTCCACGCCCGGGGGCCGGCGCGGCTCAGTCGGAGTGCACCTCGCGGGCCCAGGCCCGCAGGCCCGCGGCGAACCCCTCCCGCTCGGCGGGCGTGAGCCGCTCGAACGCCCGCAGCAGGGGCTGGGCCCGCCTGCTCGCGAACGCGCGCATGAGGCCCCGGTACTCCTCGGCCAGGGACAGCAGGACGCGCCTGCGGTTGGCCGGGTCCTGCCGCCGCACCACGAGGCCCACCCTGGACAGGTCGCCGACCAGCTCGCTGGTGGTGGGCAGTCCCACCTCCAGGCGGGCGGCGAGCTCGCCCACGCTGAGCTCCTGGCCGTGGGTGAGCTGGGTGAGGACCGACCCGTGCCGGGCGGTGAGGCGGTTCTCCTGGAACAGCCGCCGGAGCTCGTCGGGCATCTCGGAGTGGGCGCGGCGGTAGAACGTCTCCAGCAGGGGCACGAACCGCAGGGCGCCCTCGAACAGTTCGCGATCCGGCATCTCGGTGTCGTCCCCGACCGCGTCCTGGTTCATGGGCCGATGCTACCGATCCGCCGGGAAGAGTCCGCCCGTCCGCGGGCGGCCCGGCGCGGCCGCGGGTGCCTCAGTAGGCCACGCCGACGGCCCGCCGCACGGTCGCGGGGTCGTCCAGGACGCGGAGGAGGGCGTGCGCCAGGTCCGCGCGGCTGATCCTGTACCCGGAGGGCACGTTCCCGCCGACCACGAGCCGGTACTCCCCGGTGCCGGGGCCGTCGGTCAGCTGGGGCGGGCGGACCACGGTCCACGCCGCTCCGCCGGCGGACAGGACCGCCTCCATCCGCTCCAGGTCCCGGTAGGCGTCCCGGAAGACCAGGCCGACCAGGGGCGAGAGCACGAAGCGGTGGAACGGCGAACTCCCCTGCGGGTGCGGCCCGACGGGGGCCGCGCTCACCGCGACCAGGCGTGTGCCCGGTCGGTCCGCGAGCGCGGCCAGCACCGCGCCGGTCCAGGTGGTGGCCGGAGATCCGCCCTTGGCCGTGGCGGCGAGGCCCGAGACGACGGCGTCCGTCCGCCCGAGCAGTGCGCGCAGGGCCTCGGGGTCGGGGACCGGCATGCGGACCACGTCGAGGCGGTCGTGGGCGAGGGGCATCCGTGCCGGGTCGCGCACCAGCGCGGTGACCCTGCGCCCTGCGGCCAGGGCCTGTTCCACGACCTGGCGGCCGGTGCCCCCGGTGGCTCCCAGGACGGTGACGCGGGCGGTGCTCTCGTCGGCCATGACCGTTTCACTCCCCGGGGAAAGGACAGTTCGTTTTCACGAATCATAACCCCGGCGGTACCGGGACCGACGGCGCCACCGGGGTGTGCGCGTCCCACCGGTTCGGCTCCGTCCGCCCGGCCCGGACCGCCGCAGGCGGAGGGGGTGCTCCTTTCGGTTCGAGGGGTTCCCGTCGGTGCGGGTCCGGCGCGGAGGGGCCGGGCCCGCACCGGGAGGAGGTCAGGCGTCGCCGTTGAGCACGGCGGCGGTCAGGACGCCGCCGGCGACGCCCCAGCCGCCGTCGGCGACCTCGTCGATCAGCACGACGGTGGTGGCACGGGCCCGCTCGCCGTAGATCTCCGCGTACAGGTCGGTGGTGCGCTCGACGAGCTTCTTCTTGTCCTCCGCGGTGACGGTGCCCGCGGGGACCTTGAAGTTGGCGAAAGGCATGGGTGTTCCTCCCTGGATGGACTCTCCCGCGACGCGGAAGCATGTGTCCGAGAACGTGTGGCCGTGGCGCCGTTCCCGGCCGGTGCCGGCGCGGGGCGGCAGGCCGCCGAGGCCGGGCCGGTGGCAGGACTCCGCGCGGAGCGGTCGGCGGCCATGTCCTCCAGGATGCGCGGCTCCGCCCGGCGGAACCAGGGGATCCCATCCCCTGTGCCGGCGGCTCGGCCGGACGCAGAATGGACGGCATGGGATCTGTGAACCACACCGAGCTGGGGGCCTTCCTGCGCTCGCGGCGCGAACGCATCCGTCCGGTCGACGTAGGACTTCCCCACGGGCTTCGCCGCCGGGTACCCGGGCTGCGCCGCGACGAGGTCGCCCAGCTCGCCGGCGCATCGGTGGACTACTACAACGAACTCGAACGCGGCGCCGGATCCCAGCCCTCCGCGCAGATGATCGCCGCACTGGCGAGGGCCCTGCGCCTGACCGCCGATGAGCGCGACTACCTCTACCACCTGGCCGACCGCCCGGTGCCCGCGCACGGCGGACCGGCCTCGCACGTCCACCCCGGCATGCTCGACCTGCTCGTCCGTCTGACATCGACACCCGCGCAGGTCATCACCGACCTGCACGTCACCCTGGTGCAGAACCCGCTGGCGGTGGCGCTGCTCGGGGACCACTCGGGCCTTCGCGGCGCTCGGGCCAGCTTCATCCACCGGTGGTTCACCGACCCGGACGCACGGCGGATGTATCCCGAAGCCGACCATGCGGGCCAGTCCCGGGCCTTCGTCGCCGACCTGCGGGCAGCCGCCGCCAGAAGAGGCGCCAAGGACACCGAGGCCCGCTCGATGATCAGCTCGCTGACCGGCTCCTCCTCCGAGTTCGCCGCCCTGTGGGCCGACCACGACGTGGCCTTCCGGCGCGACGACCGCAAACGCCTCATCCACCCCGAGCTCGGCCTGATCGAGGTCAACTGCCTCCACCTGTTCAGCGAGAACGGCCGACAGCGGCTCCTCTGGTTCACCCCCGCGGTCGGCACCGACAGCGCCGACCTCCTCGGCCTGCTCGCCGTCCTCGGTACCCAGGAAGTCACCGGACCGACGGTCTGACGATCCCCCGTCCGCGGTGGCGGTGGTCGGCTTCGCGACCCCGCCGGGACGCCCCGCTTCGAGCGGGCGGCGCGCACCGACGGGGTCCCGCCGTCCGTGACCGGGATCGTCCCGCGTCCTCGGCCTCCGGGCACGCGCCCCCCTGGGCGGGCCCGGAGGGAAACCGCCGGGCGCCCTCATCCGCCCGGCCCGGACCGCCGCAGGTGGCGGAGGTACTCCTCCCGGTTCAACGGGTTCCCGTCGGTGCGGGCCCGGCGCGGAGGGGCGCCGACCACCGGCCGCACCCGGGAGCGACGGCTCAGCAGGAACCCCTCGCCCCGCGTCAGGCCGGGCAGCGCCGTGCGGAACCCGTGGACCGCGCGGGCGGGCAGTTCCCCCCTCAGCTCCCACGCGCCGCCTCCCGGGCGGGACTCGTGCACGTGGCCGCCCGAGGCGCCCAGGGCGGCCAGGACCGCGCTCAGCGCGTCGGAGGGGATCTCCAGCTCGAAGGCGTGCACGGGCTCCATCACCCGTGTGCCCGCGCGGTGCAGCGCCCGCATGAGCACCATCGGCGTCAGGCAGCGGAAGTCCCGCGCCGTGCTGGCCGGGGCCACGAACCCGCTGCGGACCAGGGTCACCACGCAGTCGGTGACCTGCCATCCGTACAGGCCCTGGGTCAGGGTGTCGCTGACCGTCTCCGCCACCGCGCGGTCGAACGACGGCAGCAGGGCGCCGAGCTCCACCTCCCTGCGGAACACGACGCCGCTCCCCTCCTCCCCCGGTTCCACCCGCAGGCCCACCGTGGCGACGAACCCGTCCGCGGGCTGGGAGCCGACCGTCTCGACGGCCTCGCCCACGCCGGCGGGGTGCTCGACGTGCACGATGGTGCTGCGGTCGAACACGGCGCGCACGCCGAAGTCGTCGGCCAGGGTCGCGGCGACGACCTCCTTCTGCACCTCCCCGTACAGCAGGACCGAGACGCCGCGGCCGGGCACGGTGCGCACGCCGATCAGCGGGTCCTGCTCGGCGAGCGCCGCCAGTGCGGCGTGCAGGAGCGGGCCCTCGCCCTCGCGCTCCGGACGGGCGACCGCCTCCAGGGAGGGGCGTGCGAAGCGGGGCCCGGGACCGCCGGGGGCGGGAGGGCCGAGCCGGTCCCCCACCCGCAGGCCCGGAAGCCCCCGGACGCGGCCGATGTGGCCCGCCGTCAGTACGCGCGTCCGGTCGCCCTCGGCGCCCACCACCTCCAGGCGGGTGACGCGGCCGCCGTGCGAGGACCCCCGGCCGTCGGGGTCCGTCGAGGTGTTGCGGTGCAGCACGACGCGGTCGCGCTCGGCCAGGCGGCCCGACCGCAGCCGCACGTAGCCGGTCTTCTCCCCGGAGGCCGAGCGCTCGACGGCGAACACCGTGCCCCGCGGTTCGGGGTCGGCGGTACCCGGGGCCGGGGCGGTGGCGGGGAACAGGCCGGTGAGGGCGCCGACCAGCGCGGGGGCGCCCGCGCCGGTGATGGCCGAGCCGAACAGCACGGGGTGCACCAGCCCCCGCGCCACCTGTGCCGCGAGCATCCTGTCCAGTTCGGGCGCCGGCGGGGCCGGGCGGCCGTCGACCAGGCGCGCCAGCAGGTCGTCGTCGTGCGCCGCCAGGACCTCGGCCAGCGCCTCCCCCGCGGCCGGGTCGTCCCGGTCCAGGGGCAGCGTGCGGGCGCCGGGCGTGCCCGCGCCGCGCACGCGGTTGAGCGCGACCGCGTCCGGGGAGAGCAGCCGCCGCACGTCCTCGAACACCCCGTCGGGGCGGGCTCCCCGGCGGTCGGTCTTGTTGACGAACAGCGCCACGGGCAGTCCCGCGTCCCGCAGGGTGCGCATCAGCACGCGGGTGTGGGCCTGGACGCCCTCGACCGCGGAGAGGACGAGTACCGCGCCGTCGAGCACGGTCAGGGCGCGTTCGACCTCGGCCACGAAGTCGGTGTGGCCGGGGGTGTCGACGAGGTTGATCTGCACGGGGCCGGCCCGGAAGGAGGCGACGGCCGTGCGCACGGTGATGCCGCGCTCGCGCTCGATGCGGCCGGAGTCGGTGCGGGTGTCCCCGGAGTCGACGCTGCCGAGCCGGTCGACGGCGCCCGCGTCGAACAGCAGGCGCTCGGTGAGGCTGGTCTTACCCGCGTCGACGTGCGCGACGATGCCGATGTTCAGGATGGTCGGAAGAGATGACAAGGGCGGAGGTGTCCTCGGGGATTCGTGTCCGGTTGCAGGGCTCGAAAACTCCGTAGGACCGGCGCATCCCGCTGTTCCTCTCCTCGGCTGTCGGTGGGCGGTCCGATTGTGGCCCCGCCCCCGGGACCCGCACAACTCGTTTTTCCCGCGTGGGGGCGCCGTCGACGGGAGGAGAACCGGGGGACGGGGCATCCGCAGGCGGCTTCCGGAACGGAGGCGCGTCCGCGAGGGCCGCGGGGAACCGAGATGCGGGAGAAACCGGAGAAGAGGGGAGGAAAAGGGGTGTGTTATTCCACTGGGGGGGCATTCATTGATTTCCAGTTGAATCGCGAACTTGCTTCCGATTTGACTGCCTTTATTTACAGTTCGATTAAGCGAACTATACGAAAGCCGGGGGATGCGGACCGTGGCAACGGCATTCTCCCGGGGCATCTTGGATCTCGGAGCTCTCCGTCACCCGATGGTCACCCGTGCGCATCCGACGTTCACCGGGCGGTGGTTGGGACGTTCCGTTTTCCGTGGCCGGATAGAGCACGGTCCCCGTCCGCCCCGACCGGGGCCGGACGCTCCACGAACTCCAGGAGACCGTGCATGCCGGGAACTCCCCTCGCCCCCGCTCCCTCCCCCGCCCCCCTGACAGCGGTGCCCGCCCCGCCCGCCCCGCCGGAGGGCGCCGCCGCCGTCTCCGCCTCCCTCACGGGAGAGGCCGCCCGCGCCACCCGCCGCCAGCTCCTGGTGGGCGGCGCCGCCACCCTGGGAGCCGTCGCCCTGGCCTCCGGCTGGGCCCCCGAGGCGCGCGCCGACGCGGCACCCCGGCCCGGTCGGGTCGCCGAACCCTTCACCCTCGGCGTCGCCTCCGGAGAACCCCTCCACAACGGCGTCGTCCTGTGGACCCGCCTGGCGCCCGACCCCCTGGCGGAGAACGGGCTCGGCGGCATGCCCGACCGGCGGGTCGAGGTCGAGTGGCAGGTCTCCCGGGACGAGAACTTCCGCCGCCTCACCGCCTCCGGCACCGTCGGGACCGGTCCCCGCGCCGCCCACTCCGTCCACGTGGAGGTCCAGGGGCTGCGGCCCGGAACCACCTACTACTACCGGTTCCGCCACGGCGCCGAGATCAGCCCCGTGGGCCGGACCAGGACCACGCCGGCGCCCAATGCGCGGACGGACCGCTTCGCGTTCGCGTTCGCCAGCTGCCAGAGCTACACCAACGGCCACTTCACCGCCCAGGAACACCTGGCCAGGGAGGACCTGGACCTGGTCGTGTTCCTGGGCGACTACATCTACGAGACCGGTGAGGCAGGGGGCGCCGGCCGTCCCCACGTGCCCGCCAGGGAGGTCCAGACCCTGGCCGAGTACCGCGTCCGGCACGCCCAGTACAAGGCCGACGCGGGCCTCCAGGCGGCCCACGCCGCCTTCCCGTGGGCGGTGGTCTTCGACGACCACGAGCTGGAGAACAACTGGGCCGACGAGACCCCGTACGGCGGCGAACCCTCGGAGGCCTTCCTCCAGCGCAGGGCCGACGCGCTCAAGGCCTACTACGAGCACATGCCGCTGCGCCGCTCCCAGATCCCCGCCGGACCGGACATGCACCTGTACCGCAAGCTGTCCTTCGGCAACCTCGTGGACGTGCACCTGCTCGACACCCGCCAGTACCGGGACGTGCAGGTGGCGGACTCCGAGCGCGGCGACCCCTCGCGCACCCTGCTCGGGGCGGACCAGCGGGCGTGGCTGCTGAACGGGCTGTCCTCGTCGCGGGCCCGCTGGAACGTGCTGGCGCAGCAGGTGTTTTTCTCCCAGCGCGACTTCGCCGCCGGGGCCGCCACCGACTTCAGCGACGACGCCTGGGACAACTACCAGGTCGAGCGGGACACCGTCCGCGACGCGCTGGCCCGTGTGCGCAACCCGGTCGTGATCACCGGGGACGTGCACGCCAACTACGTGTGCGACGTGAAGGCGGACTTCGACGACCCGGGTTCGGCGACGGTCGCCACGGAACTGGTGGGCACCTCGTTCACCAGCGGCGGGGACGGGGCTGAGCAGAACCCGGGCGACGCGGTGCAGCTGAGGGAGAACCCGCACATCCGGTTCATCAACCGCAGACGCGGCTACGTCCGCAACGTCGTGACCCCCACCGGGTGGACGGCCGACTACCGGACGCTCGACTACGTGACCGAGCCCGGTGCGCCCATCGCCGACCGGGCCCGGTTCGTCATCGACGACGGCGTCCCGGGCGTGCGTCCCGAGGGCTGACCGGTCCCCGGCTCCGGAGGCGGGCCGGCCCTGCTCCCCCGCCTTCGGGGCCGGGACGACGGGGGCGGTAGGCGCCCCGGTGCGCCGACCGTACTCCGCCCCGTCGGCCGAACGCCCGGCCGGAGAACTCCGGCCGGGCGTTGCGCGTGTCTGCCCGAGGGGCCATGGTGGGACGGCCCGGTGCCTCCTGCGGTCGGGGCAGGGGACGCTGTTCCGCTACGGGTGTCAAGGGGGACCGGGGTTGAAGACGGAGTGCGTGCCGACCCTGCGCCAGACGACGTGCGCCTTCCCAGGGAAACGCTCGTCCCCGTACTCCCACGTGGCGCGCCCGTCAGGCGCCCAGGTCATCTCATAGACCCCCGGAGCGCCCTGCACGCCCTTGACCCGCAGACCTGGTCGGAACCGTCCTTGCTCCACGTCGGGTGCGAACTCGGTGGTGACCACCTTGCGCAACCGCTCGACCTGTTGAGGCGTCAGCTTCTTGAAGTCGGCCCGGAACCGGGGGGTGGTGGCGAACGTGGCCAGTGCTCTCAGCGCTCCTCTTCGAGGGCGTCGAACATCGACTCCACGTCCTCGAACTCCTCGGTCCGGCCCTCGGTGATCTGCTCACTGGCCTCCCGTTCACCCCGCTGCCATTCGGGGTCCCAGAACCACGCCTGGTCGGCCGGCACGGCAGTCATGCCCCGAAGGGTGACCTGGCCGCTCTCCGTGATGGCGAACTCGACCTCGTCCCCCTCCCGGATGTGGAGGGCCTCCGCCACCTCACGGGGCAGTGTGACCTGGTTCTTGCGACGCATCACCGCGCGTCGGCGTCTCGACTTCGTCTCGCTCACCGGGGTGGCCTCCTCAGGGGTGTGAGAGCGCCGCGTTTCCCGTGCGGTCCCTCGGTTACAGCATGGATCAGAAAGTCGGTCAGTACAACTTTCCTACCGCGTTCCAGGGGAGAGAGCACCTGTGAGCCGGGCCGGGGCAGGAGTCCGGCGTGATCCGGCCGCCCTCGCGCTCCCCCTCGGTCCGGGGCGACGGGGGCTGTAGGCGCCCCGGTGCGCCGACCGGGGGCGGTAAAGAGTTCATCCGCGTACACCCGCGGGCAGAACCAGCGGCACGCCAAGGAGAAAGCGCTTTTTCTTTCCCTTCTCCACGGTTCTTCAACGGAAGGGAAGGGGGCGTCTTTCTTCCAGACATACATGAAGGCTACCTTTGCCAGGCGGTGCGCCCCCGGGTCTATAATCAGGGATAGGCCGAGCGCGCCCCCAGGAAAGCGAGCAGCCCGCGGGCGGCGGCGCTGGAACTGCGAGAAGACGCGCACCGGCCACACGCGGCGGAAGTCCTCGACAGGCCCGCTGCGATTCCCGGAGGATCCGGACGCGAACCCGGGACACAAGGAATGGTGAAGGCGGCGCCGAGGCCCATGTGCGCGTGACCGCGACCCGTGTCGTGAGGTCCGCCCCGGGGTGCTCGCGCCGGCGTGCACGCCCGATGGAGGCGCCCGTGCCGCCCGCGAGGGGGAGATCGAGGACGCCCTCCGCAGATTCGGGCGGCCGCCCTTCGTATGCGAATTCACGGGAAGGGGAGACTGTCTCCGACCTCGCGGAAAAGAGGCAGATTTGGCATCCTTTCCTGCCTTCATGCCGACCGTCGAACAATGGGCGCCCGCGCTTGTGGAGGCGGTGGGGTACCGGCAGGAAAAAGGCGTAGTCCGTCAAGGGTGCGTCCATTCTTGAGATGAACACGCCTGAGGCGGCCAGTCGCGGCACGGTGATCCTGCGATCCGCTGCGACACCACACCGTGGGGCTCCGACAGTCCCACTGGAAGACAAGGGGAATGACATGGTTGGGCTCAAGCAGGGCGACACTGGGGAAAACGTCGCGTACCTGCAGGAACTGCTCATCGCGGCGGGCCACCTGGACAAGACGCCCGGGGCCGACGGCAAGTACGGCCCCGAGACCACCGAAGCGGTCCGCAAGGCCAGGGCGGCGCAGGGGTCGAACAAGCCCGGGACGCCGATCACCGGGACCGCTGCCGGTCAGGTCATGAAGGAGTTCGTGGAGCGGGTGTGCAAGTAGCACGCACCCGTTTCCGAAGGCTGTGACGCCCTAAGCGTCGGCCCCCCGCGACGGAGACGCCGCGGGGGGCTCCCCTGTGAGCGGGCCGGGCCGCTGCGAGGCCGCCCCGGAACCGGTCGGGCCAGGAGCCTGGCCCGGACGCGGCCGAGGTCGTCCTCCCCCGCCCCCGCCTCCAGCAGGAGGGTGCGCGCAGTGCGCGGTGCCATTGCGCCGGTCCCCGAAGGCGAAGGCGCGTCCCGCCCGGTCCGTCCGCGGCGGACGCGCGCCCCGGTTCAGGCCGCGGTCCCCACGCCCATCTCCTCGCGCAGGCGCTCCAGGGTCGCCCGCAGCAGTCGGGAGATGTGCATCTGGGAGTAGCCCAGCCGTTCGGCGATCTCGGTCTGGGTGTGGTCGTGGAAGTAGCGCAGCATGAGGATGTGGCGTTCGCGCTCGGGAAGGCGGGCCAGGGCCGGTTTCAGCGCCTCCCGGTCGACCACCAGGTCCAGGAGGCGGTCCTCGCGGCCCAGGTGTTCCTCCAGCGAGGGTGTGACCTCCCCGTCGGCCTCGGAGCCGTCGGGGGCGTCCAGCGACAGGGCCCGGTAGAGGTCGCTGACCTGGCGGACCTCGTCCACCTGCTCGCGGGTCATCGCCAGCCTGCTCGCGAGTTCGTCGCAGGTGGGGGTGCGCCCCAGTGCCTGGGTCATCTCCTGCCGGGCCTGGTGCAGGCGGATCCGGTTCTCCTGGGCCGACCGGGGCACTCGCACGGCCCAGGTGTGGTCGCGGAAGTGGCGCTTGACCTCGCCGGAAGCGGTCGGCATGAGATAGCCGAGGAACGGTGCTCCCCGTGCGGGGTCGAAGCCGCGGATGGCCTTGCACAGCCCCACCATCGCCGTCTGGTAGAGGTCCTCCACCGGTTCGCCGCGGCCCCCGTAGCGGTGCGCGATCCGCTTCATGGCCGGCGCGTAGTGGGACACGACCCGCTCCTGGAGCTCGTGTTCTCCGGGGCCGCCCGAGTCCAGGGCCTTGAGCTGTCGCAGGAGGGCCTCGCCCGGGTCCTCCTGTTCGCCCGGTCCCGGTCGGCGCGGCGCCGGGATCATCGGACCTCGTGCGGCGGGAGCGTCGACCGGAAGCGCGTCGGTGTCGGTGTCGGACAAGAGAGCCCCCTGAGATCCGGCCTGCGTGTCACTGCCGCAACGGCAGGGCACGGCCCTCGAAGGCACGTGCCGCTGTCATCCTTCCCTCACGAAGGTGACTAAAAGGCACATAGGGAACCTTGGGCAACTCTTGCCGACAGAGATCAAAAAACAGGACATTCAGGGCGGACGTGTGGGGGTGGGCGAGCTACCGGCGTGCCCGGGACGCTCACCCGGGCCCGCGGGGGCGTGTCGGCGGTCTTCCTCTCCCGGCGTCGCGCGCCGTCGCCCCCTGCCCCGGTGCGCACGCTCCCCTGGTGCGGAGAGCGCCGACGGGGATCCCGTGCGGGAATCCGGTGCGGCCCTCCCCTGCTTCTCCGAAGGCGGAAAACACCAGGACGCCCCTGCGGCGGACCCGTACCATGCCCGGTGGCCGCCCTGCGGCGGTCGCCGGTCCTGCGCACCGTGCCAGGACGCGAACACACGAGCAGTCGGGGGAAGACGTTCGATGGCACCATCCGGTATCGCCTCCGTGGTCGGCGAGCACTACGCGCTGGAGGGGGCGGACCTCGTCCCGGTCGGCGGCGGCGCCGACCTGAACGCCTCGCTGTGGCGGGCCACCGACGCCCACGGGCGCCGCTTCGCCGTCAAGTGGAGCAGCGGGGGCTCCCCCGCGGGGCTCCTCCTGCCCGCCGCCCTCAACGCGGTCCGGCCGGGAAGCGCTCCGGAACCGCTGCCCGCACGCACCGGAGCCCTGTGGGTCGACACCGGCGGCGCACGCCTGTCGGTCATGGAGTGGGTCGAGGGCACGAGCGCCCTCGAAACGCCTCCGGGGCCGGCCGGATGGCGTGAGCTGGGCCAGCTCCTGGCCGCCCTGCACGGGGCGCCGCTCGGGGCGGAGGCGCTGGAGCGGGTCCCGCGCGAGGACTTCGACCCCGGCCGGTGGGCCGGGCTGTTCGAGCGCGTCGACACCGCACTCGACACCGGTCCCGCCGAGGGGATCGGGCGGGGACTGGCCGAGCTGTGGTCCGGGAACCGCGCGGCACTGCGCGAGGTCCACCGGCGCACGCTCGCCCTGGCCGCGCGCCTCCGGGAGCGGGACGACCTCCCCGGCTTCGCCGCCTGCCACGCCGATCCCCATCTGGGCAACCTCGTCATCGCCGCCGACGGGCGTCCGGTCCTCGTCGACTTCGACGACGCGGTCCTCGCCCCGCGCGAACGCGACCTGATGTTCGTCCTCGGGGGCGGTGTCCTGGCGGACCGGGCCGCCACGGAGGAGCAGCAGGGCCTGTTCCTCGACGGGTACGGGCACCACCGGGTCGACGCCGCACTGCTCGCCTACTACCGGGGCCTGCGCGTGCTGGAGGACGCCTCCGAACTCGCGGGGATCGTCATCGACCCCGCCTGCGACGAGGAGGAGCGGCGGGAGGCCTTCGGTCACGTCCGCGGCGTCTTCTCCTCGACGGGCCTGCTCGCCCAGGCGCTGTCCGCGTAGGGGACCGCCGGGATCGCCCCTGGTCGTGCCCCCGCAGGAGGCATGGGGAGCCTCGCGGGCGGGTAGCCGGGTGGGCACGGGCGAGGCCCCCGGCGGGGAGCCCTCCCCGCCGGGGGCCGGCAGGCGCCGCGGGCCGCGCCCACCGCCTCCAGGAGACGACCGGCCCACTCGAAGGAGCAGTGTTCATGAAGATCCTCATCGTCTTGACCTCGCACGACGAGCTCGGTGACACCGGACGCAAGACGGGCTTCTGGCTGGAGGAACTGGCAGCCCCGTACTACCGCTTCAAGGACGCCGGCGCCGAGCTGGTGCTCGCCTCGCCCCGGGGCGGGCGTCCGCCGCTGGACCCCAAGAGCAACGAGCCCGACGCCCGGACCGACCAGACCCGGCGCTTCGAGTCCGACCCCGAGGCCATGGCCGCCCTGGAGAACACGGTGCGCCTCGACTCGGTCTCGGCCGCCGAGTTCGACACGGTCTTCTACCCCGGCGGACACGGTCCGCTGTGGGACCTGGCCGAGGACGAGCACTCCGTCCGGCTCATCGAGACCACCCTGCGTGCGGGCAGGCCGATCGCCCTGGTCTGCCACGCGCCGGGGGCCCTGCGCCACGTCACCGGCGAGGACGGCAACCCGCTGGTCCGGGGCAGGCGGGTCACGGGGTTCACGAACTCGGAGGAGGCCGCCGTCGGGCTGAGCGAGGTGGTCCCGTTCCTGGTGGAGGACCAGCTCAAGGAACTCGGCGGCGTCTTCTCCAAGGTCGGGGACTGGGAGCCGTACGTCGTCCGCGACGGCCTGCTGCTCACCGGTCAGAACCCCGCGTCCTCGGGACCGGCGGCCGAGGCCCTGCTCGACCTGGTCGCCGAGGTGGACGGCGAAAGCGTATGAGCGCACCCGCCCGGATCGGGGCTACCCGGCCCCGAAGAGGGAGAGGAGCAGCTGCGCCAGGGCCACGAGCCAGCCCGCCGCGCCGAAGACCATCCCGGCCACCGCGACGCGGTGCGCCGCCACCGCCGACCGGTGCGCCTCTCGGGCCTGCTCGCGTTCGGCGCGGGCGCGCCGCTCCTGGAGTTCCACGTAGGCGTCCAGGCTCTTGGAGATGCTCTCCAGGAGAACGAGGTGGTGGTCCTCGGTGGGGGCGGCACGGTACCTGGCCAGGCTGCGGGTGAGGTCCCTGCGTTCCCCGGCGTGGGCGCCGGGCCCGTCCGGCGGAGTCCCGGCCGGTCCGGGCGGGCGTCTGACCAGGGCCACGAGCCGGGACGCCAGGCCCCTTCTGCGGGGCAGCCCGGCGGGGAGCGGGGGTCCGGGGGCCTTGTCGCCCCGGGGCGGACCGTAGCCAGAGCCTTGAGGCGGGGGCCGCCCCGGCATCGAGATGCCGGGGACCGGCACGGGGCCGCCGAGGAGGTCCAGGACGTGGGCGGCGTGCGCGACCACGGCGGGATCGTGGCGCGGATGGGGAGTGGCGTCCATGCGACCACTCAAGCAGTTCGCCGGAGGAGACGGAAGCGGTCTCCCGAAGCGCGTGCGGGGCCTCAGCCGGTCTCCGGTCCCTGTTCTCTGCGTCGGGCGCCGTCGGGCAGCACCGCCGTGCGGAAGGCACGCGTGCCCAGGGCCGCCGCCCCGGCCGCACAGCACCGCGCCCCGGAGGACGATCTGCCGGGCCTCCGGGGCGCGGCCCATGGACTCGGAGGGGACGCGTCTCACGAGGGGCAGGGCGCCCACGACACGGCCTCGCCCCGGCGGGGCGTGCGGGCCGTGCGCCCCTCCCCCCGGGGTCCTGGGATGATCGGGCCATGAACGACTTCATGACCCCGCAGGAGACCGCCCGCCGTGCCTCCGCCGCTGTCGACGCCGCCGTCGGCGCGGGGCGCGACCTCGGACTCACCGTGACCGACGCGACGGTGCTCCACGACCTGTTCTCCGTCGTGGTCCACCTCGCGCCCTCACCGGTCGTGGCCCGGATCCCCGTCGTCCTGCCGCCCGGAACCGACCTCGACGCCCTCGCACACCGCCAGCGCGCGGAACTGGACGTGACGCGGTGGCTGGCGGCGCGGGGAACGCCGGTGATCCCGCCCAGCCCCCTCGTCCCCCGGGAGCCGGTGCGGCGCGACGGGTTCTCGATGACGTTCTGGCGGTTCGTCGAGGAGGACCGGGGCAGGGAGCCCGACTACGAGGCGAACGCCGAGAGCGTCGCGGGACTGCACGCGGCGATGCGCGACTACCCGGGCCGCCTGTCGTTCCTGTCCGCGGCCGAACCGCAGACCCTCGCCGAGGACCTCGCCCGACTCGACGGGCGCCCCGACCTCATCGACCCGTCCGACCTCGACCGCGCGCGCCGCGAATGGCGTGTCCTGGAGCCCCTCGTGAGTTCGCGCGCGGCTTTCGAGAAGGCGTTCCCGGGGATCGACGTCCAGCCGATCCACGGCGACTCCCCTCCCGCGAACATCTTCTCCGGGGTGGACGGCGACCTCTACTCCGACTTCGAGCTGGTGACCCTGGGCCCCGTCGAATGGGACCTGGCCGCGCTCGGTCCGGAGATTGAATCCTCCTACGACCGCGGAGCCCGGCGCCACGGCGTTCGGGAGCTGAACGAGGACGTCCTGCGCTTCGTGAACGCCGTGGGGAGGCTGCGTGCCATCGCCGCCCTCGCCCTCGTACCGCAGCTGCCCGTGCTGGTGGAGTACCTGGGTCCGGCCCTCGACCAGTGGCGGACGACGCCGTTCGCCGGTGGGATGGCCGACTGACCCCGGACCCGGTGCCGAACCCCTGACCGGATGTGGTCGCCGCCCTTGCGCGGAGCCCCCGGGCGGGTAGCGTGGTCGCACCCCGGGACCAGGCGGCCGGGGGAAGGGCGGAGCCGATGAAGCCGAGTGACCCCACCTGCTCCCTGTGCGGACGGCAGTACGACGGCGAGTTCATGACCGGCCTGCCCTGCCGCGTGTTCAGCCCCGAGGACGTCGTGACTCCGGGATGCCCGGCCCAGGCGCACATGATCGCCGACCTGGAGTCGAAGGCGCCCCGGGGAGGCAACCCTCCGGCGGGGGGATGCCTCATGCTCCTCCTGGCGCTGCCGGCGTTGCTGGCCGCCCTGCCCTTGTGACCCTTCTTCCACGGCGGTCACAGCAACCGCTCCCGTTGCTCGGGGACGACCGCCCCGGGCCGGGCTTCGGAAAGTGCGTCTCCTTCCTCCTGGAGGACCTCGCCCAGGCTGACCTGTTCCGTCAGGAGGCGCCGTACGAAGGCGGGGTCCTGCACGCGATGCTCCAGGAGCCGCCACCCGTGGTAGTAGGCGAAGATGTACTCGCCGAGGAAATCCGGCGCGACGGAGAGCTCGTCGTCGTCGAGCAGTGCGTGCTCCGCCAGGTAGGCGCGGACCCGGCTCGGTGATCCACCCTCATCGGCCAGCAGGGCGGCGTTGCACCACGAACCCCAGAGGATGTTGCGGGCACGGTGGATGTCGGCGTGATCGCTCCCGTCGTGGGTGAAACCCTCGATATTGTCCACGAGCCACTTCTGTGCCTCGTCCCGGGGGAAGACGATCTGCTGGGCGTGCAGTCCCAGACCCTCGCTGAGGACATAGGACGGTGCGGGCATGAAACGAACGCCGAGCTCGGGGTGATCGGACAGAAGTGCCTCCTTGAGCATGAACTCTGCGATATGCCCCGGAAAGGCCTCGTGGGTCACCACGTAGAGCAGATCCGCCGTGTTGAAGGGCAGGTCCCCGTCGACCAGGACGGTGCCCCGCGATCCGCCACGGTGCAGGCCCCTGAACGGGCCAGGTGCCAGTTCACAGTCCACGCGGACCTGCGGGGGCAGCTCGACCAGAGCCCGGGTGCGCTCGATGCTCTCCGTGATCGCCGCCCGCACCATGGCGGAGAAGTGCGGGGATCGCGCGGGCACGATGCTGTGGGCGGCGCGCCAGCCGACCAGTCGCTCACGCAGCGTTCCACCGCTCCTCGGGAGTCCCCGGTCCAGCAGTTCGTAGGCCTCCTCGAACCGCTCTTCGGCGATCCAGCCGACCTCCAGACCGAGCCCGCCGCGTACACGTTCACGCAGTGCCCCCGTCTTTCCCGTGAGACGCCGGGCCGCTGCGGCCAGTGCTCCCACCTGCTCACGCATCCAGGCAGCCCGTGGGCCCTCCCACGACGCGGCCTCGGCCGCGAGCGCGTCGGCCGCGACCACCACTTCCTCCGCGAGCGGCTCCGGTTCGGCCGCGACCTGCTCTCTCCACCGGGCGGGTCCCCGGTAGTCGAGGATCCATGTTCCCGGATGGTGCTTGTCGAGCAGCCGGGCGAGGCGCAGGGCGAGAAGTGCGTAGTCGGAGGCGAATTCGTTCATACACGTCATGGTGCGGAACACCTCCCCGGAACGGCAACGGCACGGGAGGCCGAGGTGGGTTCCATTTACCGCGTCAACTTCTCCTCGGACGCCCTGGCATGATCTGTTCATGACCGACGCGAAGGAGGCCCCGTTCACCACGGCGCCGGTGGAATACGGCGCCGCAGTGGAGCGCTACCTCTCCCTGCTTCGCCTGGGCGACGGCTCCCGCCGCGTCTACCGGATCGCGCTCGCCACGTGGGCCTGGCCCCTGATCGGAGAACCTCCTCCCGCGGACGCGGAGCGACCGGGAGCCCCGGTGCCGACCGTCGCACTGACCGTGCTCGAAGACCCGCGGAGCGCCGGACGCCTGCGTGCCGCTGCGGCCGATCGTGCGATGCGGACACGGCCGAGGACCCTGCAGCGGGAACTGTCGATCCTGCGCGGAGCGGTCTCGTGGTGGTGTTCCCAGGGGTGGATCCGACACGATCCCACCCGTGGTCTTCACGGGCCTGCGGTGCCCGCACCGGAGCGCCCGTTGAGCCCTCGACAGGTGCGGTCCGTGTTCGCGCTGCCCGCGGGGTTGCGTGAACAGACCCTGTGGCGCTTGGTGTACGAAACCGCCGCGCCGGTCGGACGTCTTCTCTCGCTCAGTGTTCCCGAGATCGACCATGTCGGCCGGCGCTCCCACTGGTCCCCGGACATCTGCTGGGGGCAGGACTCGGCCCGCCTGCTCGCCCTGGTGACACTGGGCCGTGTCCAGGGGCCGGTCTTTCTCACCGAACGTCGCGTTCGTGCCTCCGGACCGGGGCAGGGGTGTGTCTTCACCGGCCGGGGACGCCTCTCGCACCGGCGGGCGGCGGAGCTCTTCACCGGGGCGACACGCGGTCTGGACCCCCTGGGCCGCGGCTGGCCCTTGCGCCGCCTGCGCGTGGCCGGTCGGCTCCATACCCGGGCCGTCCGAGGTGCGGCCGACCCGGCGCAACCCTGAACAGCCGCCGGTGAGGGCCGACCGGATCGTGGACGTGGTCTCCGCGTGACCGTGACCTGCTCGGAGCTTCTGGAGCAGTCCTCCCGCTCCCCCGCATCCAGGTTCCTGCTGCGCCCGGATCCGCGCCCGGCCGGAGGAGAGCGCCTACCCGGCGAGGGCCCCGTTGATCTGGCGGGTGGTCTGCTCGGCGACCCGCGCGTCGTGCGCCGCGTAGGCGGTGTAGGCGCTCAGACCCGAGGCCAGCGCCCAGCCCCGCCCCCGGGTCCAGGTGGCCTCGTCCACACCGAGCGCGGCGCGGAAGGCGGCCCGGCTCCCGGTCGACATCAGGGTGAAGGCGATGGTCAGGTCGCACGCCGGGTCCCCGACCCCCAGTTCGCCGAAGTCGATGACCGCGCTGAGGCGGCCGCCGTCCATCAGCAGGTTGCCGGTGTGGAAGTCGCCGTGGAACCAGACGGGCGGCCGGTCCCATCCGGGAGCGCCGAGCGCCGCCTCCCACAGCCCGGTCATGGCCGCGGCGTCGAACACGCCGCCGACCTCCGCGATGGCGGCCCGCGTCTGCCGGTCCCGTGCGGCCAACGACCTGTCCTCGGCCGTCGCGTCCGCGGCCCCGGCCGGATCCCCCTCGGGCGCGAACCGCTGAAGGGCGGTCAGGAACCCGGCCAGTTCGATAGCGGCGCCGCGGGAGTCCCCCAGCGCCTCGACGGTCGCCACCTCGCCGTCCATCCAGCGCGACACCGCCCACGGCCACGGGTAGCCGAGGTCGGGTTCGCCCACCGCCACGGGCGCCGGCACGGCCAGGGGCAGGTGCGGGGCGAGCCGGGGCAGCCACGCGAACTCCTTGCGGGCCTGGCCTCGGGCGCCGGCGTGGCGTGGCAGCCGGACCGAGAGCTCCTCGCCCAGGCGGTGGATGACGTGGTCCGAGCCGGCCGGGCCGAACGGCCTGAGCGGTAGCGCGGACCACTGGGGGAACTGGGTGTCGACCAGGCGCCGGACGAGCGCGGTGTCGATGAAGGGTCGGGGGTCCGGGGGCGTGCCGGTCGTCAAGGGCGGCTCCAGTCGTCGGCCCGCTGCGTCCGGCGGGCATCGGGGCCATCACAGCGCCCGGCACGCCCCGTGTCCACCGGTTTTCGGATCGGCGGGACGACGACCGTCACCCCCGCGCCCCCCTCTCACAACCTCGTCTGCTCGTCGGTGAGCGCCTCCCCGGAGTCCCAGTACTGGATGTATCCCTCGTCGACGCAGAAGTCGGAGAAGTCCATGTTGGAGATGGACAGGTTGTTCTCGATCGCCTGGATCGCGGCGGGGGCGGCGCGGAAGGACAGGCCGGGCTCGTCGTACAGGTCCACGAGCAGGAGCGGGTGCCTCGGGTCGCCCATGGTCGTCCTGTCGGCGATGATCAGGAAGGTGTGCTCGTAGTCCCGCGGGACCAGGGAGAGGACCTGCTCCGTGGTGGCGCCCGCGTACCGGGGGTCGTCGAGGACGTCCACGTAGGCGCGGTAGAACTCTTCCTCCTCCCCCTCCTGGCGGAAGGCGCCGTCCGGCACAGGGGCGCGGACCTCCGCGACCACGGCCTCCCAGACCGCGTCGTCGGTGTGGTCGGTGCGGACGATCAGCGCGTCCTCGGTGCGGGGCAGCAGTTCCATGCGCGTGTCCGGCGCCCGGTACGGGACCGTGTGGGCCGAGAGCTCCATGCGGGCCCCGAAGACGTCGTCGGGCTCCGGGGAGGCGTCCTGGTCCTCCGCGAAACCGTCCGCGAAATCCTCGTCGAGCGCCTGGACCAGCAGGTGGAACACGGCCGCGGCGCGCGGGCCGATCCGGTAGGAGTCCTCCCCTTCCCGGAGGGCCAGCAGGGGGCGCAGGCGCGCGTCGGCCATGGTCGCCCCGTCGGCGAGCAGGACCAGACCGGGGGCCCACGTCCCGGCGCGGTGCAGGGCGGCGCGGACCTCGTCGGGACCTGCTCCGTTCCAGGCGGGGTCGTCCACCACGACCAGGTGTTTGGGGTTCTTCTCCAGGATCGCGGCTTCCTGCGCGCTCACCGGTCCCGGTCCGGGCGGGTACGCGCCGGGCAGGTCGCCCAGGCGGGAGCGCACGTCCGCCCAGGCGCCGTCGTCGGCGTAGTGGGTGCGCACGATCAGGGTCCCGGACACGGGGGTTCCGTCGGTGACCGGGGGGAGGTTCAGGGTGGGGTGCATCGGAGGCCATCTCGTGGGAGGGGCGGGACCCCTCGGTTCTAGCAGGGAGGGCCGACGATCCGACCGGGCCCCGCACACGGCGTACCGGCGGAGGAGGCGGGGCGCGGCGCCGGGTCCCCGGAGGCAGGGCCGGGGTCCGCGCCCCCCGGGGCCCTCGACGGGGGCAGCGGCCCCGGTCCGTCCGACCGGAACCCGCGCCCGCCCGCTCAGAAGCGGAAGCGCAGCACCCGCATCATCCCCCGGGCCCACGGCCACCGGGACAGCACCCGGTACAGGGAGCGGAAGGGCTGCTCGGGCACGGAGGCGTGGTCCCCGACCACCTCGTAGTCGCCGGTCAGCGACAGCCCCGGATACCAGCGCTCCGGAAGACGGGGGTCCTCCAGACCGTACATCTGCCAGCCGAACACCCCGGCCAGGCGGCCCACCCCGGGGGACACGACGTCGAACACCATCTCGCCCCCGCCGGGGAAGCACGCCAGGAGGCGGCCGAGCAGGGCATGGGTCTCCTCCGGCCGCAGGTACTCCACCAGGCCCTCGGCGACCACCAGGACGGGCGCGTCGTCCGGGACCTCCTCCAGCCAGTCGGACTCGGTCGCCGAGCCGGCGAGGAGCCGGTAGCGCGGGGGCTCGGGCAGGACCCTGCGGCGCAGGGCGACGACGTCGGGAAGGTCCGTGTCGATCCAGCGGCCCCGCTCGGGGGCGCCGACGCGCAGGGCGCGGGCGTCCAGCCCGCAGGCCAGCTGGAGGACGGTCCCCCCGGGGTTCGCCGCGATCCACTCGCGCACCCACGCGTCGATGCGGCGGGCGCGCAGCAGGACCATGTAGCGGTCCCCCGAGGTGCCACGGAGGTGGCGCCGGTCGAACTCCAGGCGGTCCATCACATCCACGGCCCACACGTCGCCGAGGACCGGTTCGGCGTTGCGGAAGTCGAGGACCTTGTGGTGGACGGTCCACAGCAGGGTGCTCTCGACCTTGCCCAGGCGGACGTCGACCTTGTCCGTCGTGCGGTTCCCGGATCCGCCCTCGCCCATGCCCGGTGTCCTCTCGTCCGGCGATCGGTGACCGGTTCCCTACCCGTTGGCGTCCTCCGGACGCGCGGAACCGTCGCCCGGTCGCCGGCGCCGGGCGCGACCGGGGCGCCGTGACGGCCGCGCGGTGGGGCGCGGGGCGCCCGGCCCGGCCGCTACTTGGTCTCGGGGCTGATCCACAGTGCCTCGGCGGCCACGAGGCCGAGGGCCTGGGAGCGCTCGGGGGCGCCCTCGCCGGGGCGTACCGCGATCTGGAGGGATCCCGCGAAGGGCTGGCGCTCGACCACCTCCACGTTCATCCCGATGCCGATCTCGATGTCGGCGAGGTAGCGGAGCAGTTCGGGGTCGGTGTCGTTGACCCGCACGATGACGCCGCTGACGCCCTCGTCGGCGTTGGACAGCAGCACGGACTCGCGCTCGACGATGTGCCCGTCGCGGGTGGGGATGGGGTCGCCGTGGGGGTCCACCACGGGGTTGCCCAGGTGGGCGGCGATACGGTCGACGAACTTGTCCGACACGACGTGTTCGAGGATCTCGGCCTCGTCGTGGACCTCGTCCCACGAGTAGCCCAGCTCGGCGACCAGGTAGGTCTCCAGGAGGCGGTGGCGGCGCAGCACCGACAGCGCGGCCCTGGTCCCGGCCTCGGTGAGGTTGACGGCGCCGTAGCGCCGGTGCTCGACCAGGCCGAGCTCGGTGAGCTTGCGGAGCATCCCCGAGACCGAGGAGTTGGACACCGACAGGCGTTCGGCCATCCCGGAGATCGTCACCGGGCCGGTGCCGCGCTCCTGTAGGTCGTAGACGACCTTCACGTAGTCCTCTGCCGACGTGGACGGCCGTGCCGGTGTGTTCCCCATGGCCATAACCGTATCGCGGACCGCCCGTCGGAAACGATGTCCGTACCGCCCTGTGGACGGGGACCCGAACCTCCCCGAACAGCCGCGAAGGACCTCACCCCGGACAGTTCTGACCGGACGGCCGCCCCAGCGCCGGACGCCCCCGCGAGACGATCCGTGTCCCGGCCGGGCCGACCTCGCGCACCTGCACGGAACCGCAGGCGCACCGCACCCACACCGTCAGGCCGAGGCCGGTGGCGTGTCGGGACACCACCAGGAACGGCTGGTCGTCGGGCCATCCGCAGTGGGGGCAGAGAGTCGTCATCGCGCACCTTCTCCATCGGGGTCTCCCACCAGCCTCACGGCCGAGACCGTTAATGTCCAGGTTGAGTTTCCGCATGGTTATGTGAAGAATCATGTACATGATCGACCTCAGGCGTCTCCGTATCCTGCGGGCCGTCGCCCACTACGGGACGGTGACCGCCGCCGCCAGGGCCCTGCACTTCACCCCCTCCGCCGCCTCCCAGCAGATCCGCCAGCTGGGCCGGGAACTCGGCGTCACGCTCCTGGAGCCCAACGGACGGGGCGTGCGGCTCACACCCGCCGCCCGCACCCTGCTCGACCACGCCGACGCCATCCACACGCGGTGGGAGCAGGCCGAGATCGAGATGCGCGGTCTGGGCACCGAGCCCTCCGGGCCCCTGCGGGTGGCCGCCTTCCCCATGGCCCTGTCACGGCTGCTCGCCCCCATGGCCGCGACCCTGTCCGCCCGCCACCCCCGGCTCGACGTGCGCGTCCTGGAGGCCGAGCCCGGGGAGTGCCTGGACCTGCTCTTCCAGGGGGAGATCGAGCTGACGGTCATCGAGGCCGCACCGGGTGCGCCGCCCCGCACCGACGCCCGTTTCGACCAGACCCCGCTCCTGGACGACGTGTTCGACCTCGTGGTGTCCGACCGCCACCGCCTCGCGGGGAGGGAGAGCGTGGCGCTGGCCGAGACCGCCGCCGAGTCGTGGATCCTGCCGACCCCCGGCACGACCTGCCACGCGCACACCGTGACCGCCTGCGCCGCGGTCGGTTTCACCCCCGACGGTCCCCACCAGGCCCTGAACTGGGGCGCCGTCGCCAGCCTCGTCGCGCACGATCTGGGGGTGGCCCTCATCCCGCGCATGACCGACCTCTCCCCCGACCTGCCCGTCGCACGGGTGCTCCTGGAGGGTCCCTACGTCCCGGCGCGCAAGATGCTCACGTGCGTCCGGGAGGGTTCGCGCCGCAACCCGGCGGTGGCCGCCGCCCAGGCGGAGCTCCAGAGGCTCGCCGCCACCGCCGCCGTCTCCACCGCCGTCCCCGCCTGACCGCCTGCGTCCGACGCCGGGTCCTCACCGCGTCTTGAGGGTTTTTCCTTGCTCGTAGGCGTGAACGGCGGCAAAGCCTACACCAGTATTTCACGGATAAGATCAAGGTGTCTCCTCCCCTCCGCAGAAGGGCGGCACCATGGCGGACGCCTCCACGGCCATCGAACTCGACCGGGCCGAACTCCGCGAGGTCACCGGCTTCGCGGTGGCGTGCGCCCGCCCCTCGCTGGCGCTCTTCGAGAGCGAACGCCCCGGCGACCGGCGCCCCCGGGCCGCGATCGAGGCCGCGCTGGCGTTCGCGGACGGGGCCGAGCGGACCAAGGCGATCCGCGACAACGCGTGGGCGGCGCACCGCGCCGCCCAGGAGACCCGCGACGCGGGCCGGGGCGCGGCGAGCGCCGCCGCGCGCGCCGCCGCCAACACGTGCGGTGCGGCGTTCCTCCACCCCCTGGCCGAGGCGACCCAGGTCAAGCACATCCTCGCGTCGGCCGCGTACACCGCCCACGCACTGGAGCTCTCCTCCGGGGACGGCCCCGACGCCGCCGACGACCACCTCGCGCGGCTGGGACGCCTCGCCACCCCCGTCGTGGTGGACGTCCTGGGGCGCTACCCCGACGCCCCGCCCGGCGGCGGGCGCGTCGGGGAACTCGTCCGCCGGTTGGACGCGTCCCTCCGGCGGCCCCCGCCGGCGCGCTGACGGAGGGGCCCTGTCAGCGGCCGATCCCGTCCAGCTCGGCGATGTCCTCGGGAGAGAGCCGGAGTCCCGCGCCGGCGACGTTCTCGCGCAGGTGCGCCCTCGACGAGGTCCCGGGGATGAGCAGGATGTTCGGCGACCGCTGGAGCAGCCAGGCCAGGGCGACCGACATCGGCGTCGCGTCCAGGCGCTCGGCCACGGCGGAGAGCGACGAGGACTGCAGGGGACTGAAGCCGCCGAGCGGGAAGAAGGGCACGTAGGCGACGCCCTGTCCGGCGAGCTCGTCGATCAGCTCGTCGTCCTGTCGGTGGGCGAGGTTGTACATGTTCTGCACGCACACGATCGGCGCCGCAGCGCGCGCCTCGGCGACCTGCTCCGCCGTCGCGTTGCTCACCCCCAGGTGCCGGATCAGACCCTGCTGCTGGAGTTCGACGAGGGTCGCGAGGGGTGCGGCGAGCGAGCCGGGACGGGGCCCGCGGGCGTCACCGAGTCGGAGGTTGACCAGGTCCAGGACGTCGAGGCCGAGGTCGTCGAGGTTCTCGTGGACGGCGCGGCGCAGGTCCTCGGGCTCGCGGGCCGGGGGCCAGCCGCCGTGCCGGTCGCGGTCGGCGCCGACCTTGGTCACCAGGCGCAGCTCCGGAGGATAGGGGTGCAGTGCTTCCCGGATGAGCTGGTTGGTGAAGCGCGGCCCGTAGGCGCCGGCGGTGTCGATGTGCGTGATCCCGAGGTCGACGGCCTCGCGCAGGACGGCGAGTGCGGCGTCGCGGTCGGCCGGCGGACCCATGACCCCGGGGCCGGCGAGCTGCATGGCCCCGTAGCCGAACCGGGAGACGGACAGCTCTCCCAGGGCCCAGGCGCCGCCGGGGAGGGGGATGGAGGGCGTGTTCATGTTCGTGCCTTTCGTCGCGTGCGGGGGTGGTGCCCGTGGGCGCCTTGCATCAGTATGGGAAGGCAACTTCCTGCTGGGAAGTAGGCACTTCAGGGTGCGTAAGTCACCCACGGGTGAGGGGAGCAGGCGATGGCGACGAGGACGGCGGCCCAGAAGAGGGCACTGGCCAAGGCCGAGTACGACGCCTTCCTGGCGGCGTGTCCCAGTCGTCGACTGCTCGACCGCATCTCCGACAAATGGGTCACGCTGATCCTGTGCGCCCTGGGCGGGGACGGCTCACACCAGCCGGGCTCGGACGGTCCCGGCGGGCCACGGCCGATGCGCTACTCCGAGCTGTCGCGCCGGCTGGCGGGCGTCAGCCAGAAGATGCTCACCCAGACGCTGCGATCGCTGGAACGCGACGGACTCCTCACCCGCACCGCGGTGCCGACCGTGCCCGTCACGGTCACCTACGAGCTGACCGACCTCGGCCTCTCGCTGCACCTGGCGGTGCGCACCGTCAAGGCCTGGGCCGAAGCGCACATGGACGACGTGCTCGCCAACCGCGAGGCGCACGACGCCCGCGACGCCTGAACCGCCCCCTCCCGCGGGGCGGAGTCAGAGCCCCGCTCCCAGGACCCGGCTTCCCGACCGGAGCGGCCGGACCCCCGACCAAAGAGACGGCTCCGGTAACGAAAGGAGGATGTGTCCGCGCCCGCCGCACCCCAGGCTGGGCGCATGACCACGTTCTCCGAGGCCGGCCGGGCGCCGGACCTCTCCGGCTTCCCCGGCCGCCGCATCGGCGGCGCGGCGCTCGTCGCCGCTCCGCTCCTGTGGTGCACCGGCCTGTCCCTGCGCTGCCTCGCCCTGCGCGGAGGCGCCTTCACCGACGCGGAGCTGCGCGCGTTCGAGGCCCAACCCTTCATGGCGGCCTCCCAGCTCGCCGCCTACGCGGAGACGCCCCTGGTGGCCACGGCCGCACAGGCCCTGTTCGCCTCGGGGACCATGCTGCTGGTCCTCGCGTTCGCCGCCCTCGCGCGCCTGGCCGCCCCGGGGTCTCCGCGCCTCGCCGCGACGGGCGCCGCGCTGATCGCGCTCGGGCTGCTCGCCCGCATGTACGCGGTGGGCGTCGACTCGGCTGCCTTCGCCCTGGTGGACGAGCTCGGCCTCGGCCCGGCGACGGCGACCGTGACCGCCGCCTACGCCGATCTCTCCTACGGCCCCTGGCGTGTGCCGGTGACCGCGTACTTCGGCCAGTACACCGGGGTGCTGCTGCTGGCGGTCGGCGCCCACCGCTCGGGGGTGCTCGGCACCGGCCGCGCCTTCCTGCTGCTGTCGTGGGGGGCGCTCTGGAGCGGGGTGCTGAAGGAGGCGACACTGTGGGACTGCGCTGTGGCAGCGGCAGCGGCCGGGCTGGTGTTCGCACCGCTCGGGGTCCGCGTCCTGAGGGGGACGGCGCCCGGCCGCGCGGCGGAGCCGAGCGGAGCGCCCGCGAACACGCGGTCGCGCCTCCTCAGCTGGTGACCGGACGGTGGCGGGCGACGGCGCTGCGGCTAGGGTGTGGCGAGTGAGCGTCGAGTACCGTGTCCGCCCTCGGTTCGGCCGCGTCGACCGGGTGCTCGGCGGGGCGGCGGCCGCCGCCCTCCCCCTGGGGGCGTTCTGCGGTGCCTTCTACCCCCTGCTGCACCCGCCGTCCCACGCCGCCCTGGTCACCGGGTTCACCTCGGTGCCCCCCGTCGCCGCGGCCCTGGTGGTCGGTGCGGCGGCCGCAGCCGCTGCCCGGACGGCTCCGCACCCGCTCTGGCCGCTGGTGGCGCTGGCAGCGGCGGACGCCGTGTTCCGCGCCCCCGGGCCGGTGACCGCCGTCGCCCTCTACCTCGTGGCGGTCCACGGCCGGTCTCCGGTCGTCGCCGCGGTCGCTGCGGGGACGACCGTCCTGTCCGTGGTGCCTCGGCCCGGGGTGGACTGGGCCTCGGCTCTCGGCAACGCACCCCTGTTCGTGTGGCTGCCACTGGCCTTGGGAGCGTGGACCGCCGTTCGCGCCCAGGTGCTGGCCGGGCTGGTGGAGAGGGCCGACCGGCTCGAACGTGAGCGGTCCGCCCTGGCGGCGCAGGCCCGTGCCGAGGAACGGACCCGCATCGCCCGCGACATGCACGACGTCGTCGCGCACCGGGTGTCGCTCATCGTGCTGCGGGCCGGGGCTCTGGAGGTCGGAGCGTCCGACGGGGCCACCGCGGCGGAGGCGGAGCTGATCCGCCGGACCGGCCAGGACGCCCTCCTCCAACTGCGCCATGTGCTCGGGGTGCTCGGTCGGACGGGGGAAGCCGCGTCCGGTGCCCCGGACCTCCTGCGCCCCCTGCCCGCACTCGCGGACCTCGCGGAACTCGTCGACCGGTCACGGTCGGCGGGCGTCCCGGTCGAGCTGGAGGTTCCGGACGGGCGCGGAGCGGACACGGTCGACCCCGTCGAGGAGCACGCCGTGTACCGGGTCGTGCAGGAGGCGCTGACCAACGTGCACAAGCACGCGGGAGGCGCCGCGGCCCGCGTGACGGTGCACCGGGAGCCCGGAGCCGTCGAGGTCACGGTGGAGAACACACCGCCCGAGCGGGCTCCCCTGGACCTGCCCGGGGCCGGAACAGGCCTCATCGGGTTGCGCGAGCGCGTCGAAGCGCTCGGCGGCGACTTCCGGGCGGCGCCGACCCCGCGGGGCGGGTTCCGGGTGTGGGCGAGGCTGCCGACGTGATCCGGGTCCTCCTCGCCGACGACGAGACGCTGGTCCGCACCGGACTGCGGATGATCCTCGAGACGGCCGACGACCTGGAGGTCGTGGGCGAGGTCTCGGACGGCGCCGAGGCACTCGCCGCCGTACGCGGCCTTCAGCCGGACGTGGTCCTGATGGACGTCCGCATGCCCCGGATGAACGGGGTGGCGGCGCTCAAGGCGATCAACCGCGAGCCCGATCCGCCCAAGGTCGTCATGCTGACCACGTTCGACCTGGACGAATACGTGTACGGTGCCCTGCGCGCGCGGGCTGCGGGGTTCCTGCTCAAGGGCAGCGGTCCCCGTGAACTGATAGCGGCGGTCCGCGCGGTGGCCGACGGCACCGCGATCCTCGCACCGGCTCTGACCCGTCGGTTGGCCGACGCCTTCGCCGGACCCCGTCCGGCCGGAGGACACGACGCACGCGACCGTTTGGCGAGGCTCACCGCCCGGGAGCGCGACGTCGTCGACGGCGTGGCGCGGGGGCTGGCCAACGCGGAGATCGCCCGGGAGCTGGTGATGACCGAGACCACGGTCAAGGCCCACGTCAGCCGGTCCCTGGCCAAACTGGGCCTGGCCAACCGGGTCCAGATCGCCCTGCTCGTGCGCGACGCCGAGCGGTGAGGGCGCACCCGTCCGGAGCCCCGGGGGCCGTGGTGCGGCAGGGGTCTTCGGGAAACGGCCGGGCCCCGGAGCCCGCCCGCCCCCGGTCAGGCGCGGCCGGGCGGGTCCGGACCCGTCGGCGGGCCGACGGGCGGGTCCCGTCCGCGGACCGTGGCGGGCCGGCCGGGGCCTCCCCGGAACCGTGGCTCCGATCGGGGCGGCCGTCCCCGGGCTCCCCCGGGGAGGCGGTGTCCACGGGAGCGGCTCCGCTAGCATCACGCGGATGAGCGCTCCCCACCGCGGTTCCGGGCCCGGCGTCGTCCCGGGCACCGAGAACGAGCACGCCGCCTGCGCCGACCTGTGGACGCGCGCCCTCGCCCACCGCGACGGGACGGCGCCCGACCCCGCCGTCAGGGACCGGGTGCTGCGCAAGCTCGGCACGCCGCCCCACCTGCTCCTCGTGCTGCGCCCCGAGGAGGGCTGCGCCCCGGCCGGGTTCTCACTGAGCCTCCCGCCCGCCGCAGGAGACCCGTCGCACACCGCGTACCTGGCCTTCCTCGCGCTGGACCCCGACCACCAGGGGCGCGGATGGGGCCGCCGCCTCCTGGCCGCCACCCTGGACCGCCTGTCGGGGGCGGCCGACGCGGTCACCCTGGAGGTCCTCCCCGACAACGCGGCCGCACGCGCCCTCTACGAGTCCACGGGGTGGCGGGCGACCGGTGAGGGGCGGTTCGAGGGCTCCGGCCGGTCCAGCGTCGTCTACCGCCTCGACCTCGACCGGGGCTGACCGCCACGGGTCTCCACGCGTGCGCGCGGTGCCCCCCGGCCCGGGCCCCCTCAGGGCGCGAAGGTGGGATCCGGGGCCACGGCCACGTCCAGGACGAGCGGCTCGCCGCGGTCGGCGAGCCCCGGGACGACCTCGTCCAGGACCCGTACGAGGTCGCCGTGGGCGCGGACCTCCACCGCCGGGCAGCCCAGCCCCCGGGCGAGGGCCGCCAGGGAGACCTCGCCGAACGCGGGCCAGGGCGGCTTGCCTCCCCTGTGCTCGGCGAGGCGGTCCATGATCGCGTAGCGGCCGTTGGCCAGGACGACGAAGAGGACCCCGACCCGGTAGCGGTGGGCGCTCCACAGCGCCTGCACCTGGTACAGCGCGGACCCGTCGCCGACGACCGCGACCACGGGGCGCCCGGGGGCGGCCATGCGGACCCCGGTGGCGGCGGGGAGCGCGAAGCCGAGCCCGCCCATGGCGGCCGACAGGAAGCCCAGCGGTGCGCGGGCGGGCAGCAGCCGGTGCAGCTGGGGCCGGCTGGAGGGGGTCTCCTCGACCACGACCGTGTCCGGTGCGATCCGTTCGGCCAGCGCCCGCAGGACGTGGGCCGCGCGCAGCGGCTCGCCCTCCGCCGGAGGCGCCGTCTCCTCGGGCGCCGCCGCGGGCCGGGGCGCCGGTGACGCGGGGCGTTCGCGCACCAGGTCCGCGACCACCGCCGCGAAGGGCGCGACGGGGGCGACGACGGCGATCCCCGCGGGGCCGCGGTGGACCTCCGCTGGGTCCTCGGAGACCATCGCCAGGCGGGTGCCGGGGTCCACGAGGGGGCCGTCCGCGTAGATGTACTGGCGGAAGACCGGGGCGCCCGCCGTGAACACCGCGTCGTGGCCGCGCAGCGCCTCCCGCAGCCGGGAGCGCTCGGCGGGCAGGTGTCCGGCGAACAGCGGGTGGTCCTGGGGGAACCCGGCGCGGGCGCCGAAGCTCTCCTGGTAGACGGGGGCGCCCAGCCGTTCGGCGAGTGCGGTCAGGGCTGCCCACGCGGGCGCGCTGTCGGCGCCGGCCCCCACCACCAGGGCGGGGTGGGCGGCGCCGTCCAGGAACGCGGCGACCTCGGCCGCCGCGCCGTCGTCGGGGGCCACGTGCGCGGGGCGGGCCACCCGCACCGCCGCGGCCCGGGGCTGCCCGGGGTCCACCGGATGCGCCCAGTCGTCCATGCACACGACGACCAGGACGGGTCCGCGTCCGTGCGAGGCCTCGTGGTGGGCGCGCACGATCGCGGCGGGCACGTCCTGGGCGCGCGGAGGCCGGTGGACCGCCACCGGGTAGTCCCCGGCGAGGCCTTCGAGCCGTCCTGCCAGGAAGGGCTCGTGTTCCAGGTGGCGGCGGTCCTGCTGGCCGACCAGGACCACGAGCGGCGCGCGGTTGACGCGGGCCGTGGCCAGTGCGCCGACCGCGTTGCCCAGGCCGGCGGTGGTGTGCAGCAGCACCAACGCGGGCCGGTCGCGGGCCAGGGCCCAGCCCGTGGCCATGCCGACCACGGAACCCTCGTGCAGTCCCAGGACGAAGTCGATGTCATCGGGCAGGTCCACCAGGAACGGGACCTCGGTGGAGCCGGGGTTGGCGAAGACCGTAGTCGTCCCCAGCTCACGCATGGCCCCCAGGGTCTGCTCGCGCACGGTTGGCCTCGTCCGGTCGGACACGGCGCCCCTTTCCTCGGTCGGTGCGGCTCGGCGGCGGCAGGCCCGGTCAGCGGTACAGGGCGGCCAGGTCGGCCTCGCTCCCGATGAGGCCGTCCTCCAGCATCAGGTCGGCGAGGACGCCCACGGACTCCTCGTTGACGGCCTCGGGCCAGCGGGGCAGGCGGATGTCGGTCAGGGCGGCCCCGTCGATCTCGGTGTACTCGCCGAGGATGCGGCGCACCTCGTCGGGGTTGGCCTCGGCGTAGGCGAAGGACTCCTGGAGGGCGGCCTCGACGTCGTCGACGAGTTCGGGTTCCCGGGCCAGCATCTCCTCGGAGGTGAAGTAGGCGGCCACGGAAAGCTCGGGGTGGGTGTCCACGAAGTTGGAGGCGATCTCGCGGTTGCCCGCGTCGAGGGCGGCGCTGGTGAAGGGCTCGACGAGCCAGGCGGCGTCGATCTGGCCGTTCTCCAGGGCGGGGACCATGTCGGGGAACGCCATCTCGACGAACTCGATGTCGGAGGGGTCGCCGCCGGCCTCGCGGACGGACTCCCGGACGGTGGTGTCGCCGATGTTGAGGAGGTTGTTGGCGGCGACCGTCATGCCCTCCAGGTCGGCGGCGGTCTCCACGGGGCTGTCGTCGCGGACGAACACGGCGCTGAAGTCCGCGCCCTGCTCCCCGTTGCTGGAGACGCCGTTGGCGAAGACCTTGAGGGGCAGCCCCTGGTCACGGGCGACGAGGAGGGAGACGGTGTTGCCGAAGGCGAACTCGAAGTTCCCGCTGACGACGCCGGGGATGGCGGCGGCTCCGCCCGAGCCGGGCTGGATCTCCAGGTCGATGCCGCGGTCGGCGAAGAAGCCCTGGTCGACGCCGAGGTGGAGGGGCGCCACGTCCACGATGGGGATGGCGCCCGCGGTGATCCGGCGCAGACCGCCCTCCCCCTCCCCTTCGCCACCGCCGCCGGAGCAGGCCGTGGCGAGGACGAGTACGGCGATACCGATGAGGGCGGTCGACTGTCGGCGCATCTGTGTCTCCTGAGTCGGTCGGCGGTCGGGGAGGGGTCGCCGCACCGGGGGTCGGGGGCCGGCGGGGGCGGGGCCCGGACTCACGACAGGCCACGGATGTACGTTTTGCGAACAACTGTGCTGAAGGCGAACTTAAGTGATCCAGGTCACCGGGTCAAGGGTGCGGCCCGGGTTCCCGGCCTCGTGACACCGGGGCTCCCGCCGACCGATCGGCCACAGGCAGGACGCGTTGTCACTGGTCTCCTACGCTCCACGCGGCGCCTTGGCAGTCAACGGGCCTCGACGAGGAAGGTCCCTTGTCCTGCATCGCCGGTCCCAGATCCCGCGTGCCGAGCGGCTCCACGCCGAATGCACCGACGAGCCGGAGGAATGGGCACGGCCAAGCGCACACCGGAGGACCGGGAGTCCCTGGAGGAGAAGCCGTACTCGGCGGGCGTCGGCCCCGAGGAGATGGAAGAGGGGACCCGTCTCCTCCTGGCCGAGGCTCGCGGGCACCGGCCCGCCCTCACCAGGAACCGGCCCGTCCATGGTCGGCAGGTCGGCCAGCATCGCCTGACGGTCCCACCGCCTCCCCGACCCGCCGACCTCGGTGAACTCCGGGTCCGGCAGCTCCCCCGCCAGGCGCCGTGACGCGCGCACCCGGGGGCCGACAGCCGCAGCTCCCCCTCGATCGCCCGCTCGACACCGTCGCCGTCCATGCCGTACTCCTCACCCGGGGGAAGGCCCGGGGCCGGGCGCGCCCGTGAGGGCGCACCCGGTCGCCGCGACCGGAACCGGCGCCGATCGCGCCGTACGGGCCGCCGTCAGCCGCCGGTGAGGACGACCAGGCGCTGCGTCGCGCGGGTCATGGCGACGTAGCGGTCGACCGCCCCCTCGATCCCCTCCCCGAACTCCTGCGGGTCGACGAGGACGACCAGGTCGAACTCCAGCCCCTTCGCCAGCTGCGGTGTCAGGGAACGCACGCGCGACGTCGCCCGGAACGCCGGATGGCCGATGACGCAGGCGGTCCCCTCCGCGTTCCCGGCGAGCCACGCGTCGAGGACCTGGTCCAGGTCCTCGACGGGTCCGTGCGTGACGGGGATCCCGCCGGCGCGCACCGAGGTCGGCACGTTGGCGTCCGGCAACGCGGTCCGGATGACCGGCTCGGCCTCCGCCATGACCTCCTCCGGCGTCCGGTAGTTGATGCTCAGGGAGGCCATCTCGATCCGGTCGAACCCGACCCGTTCGAGCCGTTCCCGCCACGGCTCGGTGAACCCGTGCCTGGCCTGGGCGCGGTCCCCGACGATGGTGAAGCTCCGGGAGGGGCAGCGGAGCAGCAGCATGCGCCACTCCGCGTCGGTCAGCTCCTGGGCCTCGTCCACGACGATGTGCGCGAACGGTCCGGCGAGCAGGTCCGGGTTCGAGGAGGGCAGGGCGGCCTCGTCGACCAGGGTGTCCTGGAGGTCCCGTCCGTGCAGCATCGTCACGATGCCCTCGCCGTCGTCGTCCGCCGCGAGCAGGTTGTCGATGACGCCCGACATGCGCTCGCGCTCGGCCGCGACGGCGGCCCTGCGCCTGCGTTCGCGCAGTGACGCCCCCGGGTCGCCCAGGCGCCGGCGCGCCGCGTCCAGGAGCGGCAGGTCGGACACGGTCCAGGCCTGGGCGTCCTCCCGCTGGAGCCCGCGGACCTCGTCCGGGCCCAGCCAGGGCGCGCACAGGCGCAGGTAGGCGGGGACGGACCACAGGTCGCCGACGAGGTCGGTCGGCTCGATCACGGGCCACGCGCGCTGGAGGGCCGTGACGAGCTCCTCGTCCCGCATGAGCGAACCGCGCACGAGGTCGGGGGTGACGTCCTCGTCGTCGTGCTTGTCGGCCACGATCGACGCCAGCTCCTCCCAGATCTGCTCACGCGCCTCGTTGTGCGGGGTCCCCGGCCCGGGGGCCGAGAACGCCTCGGCCCAGTCGTCGGCGCCCAACCAGACCTCGGACCAGTCCGTGGAGACCGTCATCCCCTCGGCGGGCGGCCTCTCGTAGAACCTGACGGCCGCCTCGATCGCGTCGACCAGGCCCGCCGACGACTTCAGCGCGGCGACCCCGGGGTCCTTCTCCGGCTCCGCCGAGGCGCCCTCCGGGACGAGGTCCCGCAGGGTGCAGGTCTGCACGCCCTCCTCCCCGAGGCTGGGGAGGACGTCGGCGACGTAGGCCAGGTAGGGCTGGTGGGGGCCGACGAACAGCACGCCGCCCCGGCGGTGGCCGAGCCGCGGGTCGGAGTACAGGAGGTGGGCGGTGCGGTGCAGGGCGACGACGGTCTTCCCCGTGCCCGGTCCACCGTCGACGACGAGGGCGCCGCGGGACCCGGCGCGGATGATGGCGTCCTGGTCGGCCTGGATGGTGCCGAGCACGTCCCTCATCCGGGACGACCGGTTGTCGCCCAGGCTGGCGATGAAGGCGGACTGGTCGTCCAGGGCGGCGTGCCCCTCGAACCCGTCGGCGGTGAACACCTCGTCCCAGTAGTCGCTGATCCGACCGCGGGTCCACCGGTACCGGCGGCGGCTGGCCAGCCCCATCGGGTCGGCGTGGGTGGCCGCGAAGAACGGCTCCGCCGCCGGGGAGCGCCAGTCGATCAGGAGGCGGCGCCCCTCGCCGTCGGTGAGGCCGAGCCGCCCGATGTAGACGGGATCGGATCCGTCCGCGCCGACGATGTGCCCGAGGCACAGGTCCAGGCCGAAACGGCGCAGGGCGCGCAGGCGGTTGGCCATCCGGTGGATCTCCAGGTCCCGGTCCAGGACCTCCCTCCCCTTGCCGACGGGCGCGCTGCGCCGGGCGTCCAGGCGGGCGGACAGTTCGGAGACCGACTGTTCCAGGCTCTGCGCGATGGACGCGAAGTGCCGTTCGTCGTCGGCGATCAGGGCCGGGTCGGCCTTGGCGGCGAGGTGCTCGGGGAGGTCGAACGCACTGGTGGTGAGGCTGTTCACGCCGTCTCCCATGTCGTCGGTGCTGGTCACGGACGACGATTCTGCAGCACGACGGGGGTCTTGCCGCAAGCCCCCGGGTGCGCTATAAGTTGAGAGTGGAGAGGAGTTCCCAGAACCCTCTCCTTTTTCGTGCGCCGGGGGCGGTCCCCCCTGGGGGCGCCCGGCGGGCCGCCGCGCGCGTACGGCGGTCGGCGGCCTCAGCCTGCGGGACGCAGGTGGTCCAGGGCCTCCGGCGCGACCGGGTAGGGGCGCTCCTCGGGGAGCAGGCCCGCGGCCGCGGCCGTGTCCCCCTCACGGACGAGCGCGTGCACCCGCCGGACCAGCGGGGTCACGTCGGTGATGGACACGGTCCACTCGTCGGCGTAGCGCCGCGAGGCATGCCCGGACAGCCCCAGCTGGAGGGAGCGGTGGGCCAGCGGGGCCAGGAACAGGTCGCGTTCGGGGTCCCACTGCACGCGCGCGGAGGACTCCCGCAGCCGGCGCCTCCAGGTCTCCCGGTCGGCGTGCACACGGGGCTCGAAGTGCGACAGGCACGCGTCGCGCAGTGCCAGCTCGAACCCCTCGCGGCTGATCTCCACCGCCAGCACGGTCTCCTGGTCCTTCTTGAGCCCCCACCCGCAGCGGTACATCATCCACATGAACGACGGCTTGATCCAGGTCATCCGCTCCCTCTTCCAGGAGGAGGGGAAGCGGCCCTCCTGGGCGGCGGGGAACCCGATGGAGGGGGTGTAGGCCTGGTAGACGGTGACGGTGGTGTCGGTGTGCAGGGCGCGGATCTGGTGGCGCGGGGCGTCGGGGGCGTTCATGACCGCTCAGGGTGGTGCCCCGACGGGTCCCGGGGCAACCGGTTTTCCGGGGCGGCCGCCCTCCCCGGCGGGGCACGGGCCCCTCAGGCGACCGCGGGCGCGGCCCGCATGCCGACGTAGGCGTACCGCGTGCCGTCGGCGGACGTCGTGAGGACCACCGGCAGCCATTCCTCCCCGAAGGAGGTGCCGTCGACGGACGCCGCGAACACGGTCTTCGCCGCCGTCGCCTCCACCGGAACCAGGTCCGCCTCCAGCGGCGAGGAGAAGCGGCTCATGCCGTCCACGAACTCGTAGACCATGCGAAGGCCGTCCCCGCCCCCGGTGGCGGTGATGACGACCCCCCGGACGGCGGTAGGCGCCGGTGAAGCGGGCCGTGTCCACGGCGGGAGGCCGCGCCGGAGGGGCGAAGCGGTCGGGCACGCGCAGCCGGCCGGGGTGGGGAGCAGCTCCCCGAACAGGTCGGCGTAGAGGCCCTGGGCCCCTCCCCCGGAGGAGCCGGTCCGGAACCTTCCGAGGCTGCGTGCCGGACACGCCGCGCAGGAGGGCAGGAGCCTGGAGGAGATCCGCGACAGCGGTTTCGACTACGGCCTCCAGCGGGTCCCGGACGGGCTGGAGGCGCGGCTCGCCCGCCTCGGCGGCGACGGCTGAGGCACGGGTCAGAGGCCGCGGGCGGGGACGGCTGCCTTGAGCAGCATCTCCTCGTACTCCTCCTCCGGGTCCGAGTCCAGCACGATCGCGCCCCCGGCCCCGATGGTCAGCTCCCCGTCGGCGCTCACGGCCGTGCGGATGACGATGTTCAGGTCGGCGGTACCGGTGTGCGACAGGTAGCCCAGCGCGCCGGAGTAGACGCCGCGGGCCGAGGACTCCAGGCGGTCGATGATCTCCATGGTGCGCACCTTGGGAGCTCCGGTCATCGACCCCCCGGGGAAGCAGGCGCGCACCGCGTCGACGGTGGACACGTCCGGACGGAGCCTCCCGCGTACCGTGGACACCAGCTGGTGCACGGTCGCGTAGGACTCCGTGTACATGAACGCGGGCACCTCCACGCTGCCGACCTCGCACACCCTTCCCAGGTCGTTGCGGAGCAGGTCCACGATCATCAGGTTCTCGGCGCGGGTCTTGGCCCCCGTGCGCAGCTCCTCGGCCGCGCGCGCGTCGGCGTCCGGGTCGGGGTGGCGCGGCGCGGTACCCTTGATCGGCCGGCTCTCGGCGGTGCGGTCCGCGTCCACCCGCAGGAACCGCTCGGGCGAGGCGCTGAGCACGCTCACGCCGCCCAGGCGCAGCAAGGCGGCGTAGGGCGCGGGGCCGGCGGCGCGCATCCGTCGGTAGAAGTCCAGGACGTCGCCGTCGGCGGGCCTGCGGACGCGGTTGGTCAGGCAGATCTCGTAGCTCTCCCCCGCCGTGAGCTGTCCCAGGCACTCCTTCACGTCGCTGACATAGCCCTCCCGGGGGCGCTCCAGCAGGAGGGCCAGGTCTTCCGCCGGGGCGGGGGGCGCGGGCGGGGCCGGCGGCGCGAGCCCGTCCAGGGCGGCCAGTGTGCGGGCCAGCCAGTCGTCGCCGTCGGGGAGCCCGTCGGCGCAGACGGCGTAGGTGCGTCCGAGGACGTGGTCCACGGCGACGAAGCGGTCGCAGCGCAGCCACACGGCGTCGGGGGTGGACGCCGTGTGCGCGGCGGCGCCCCCCGTGTCGGCCTTGCACTCGTAGCCCAGGTAGCCCACGTAGCCGCCGGTGAAGTCGAAGGGCAGCCCCGTGGGGGCGGTGCCCCCGGTGGGATCGGGGCGTCCGACCCTGCGGTCGAGGGCGTCGAAGACGTTCCCGGGTTCGTCGCGCTCGGCGCCGTCGGCGTCGCGCACGCGGACGGGGCCGCCGACCCTGTAGGTGAGGACCTCTCCGGTGGCGGCGCCGAGGAAGGAGAAGCGGGCGGGCCCCTGGGGGCGGGAGCTGTCCAGCCAGAACGCGTACTCGGCGTCGCCGTACAAGTGGCAGAAGGCGGCCTCGGTGTCGACCGCGCGCGGCAGTTCGAGGGTGCGCGGCGCGCCCGGCGGGCGGGGGGCGGTCGCCTCGGGAGCCCGGGGGTCCACCGCTCCGGGAGGGGCGGGGGCGGCCCCGGCGGCGGACGCGCGCACCCCCGCCGACGCCCGTGCGGGGCGGGACGCGGACAGGTGTGCGCGGGCCATGTCCAGGAAGTTCGCGACCAGGTCCGCACCGAAGTCGCTGGCCACCGACTCGGGGTGGAACTGCACCCCCCATCGGGGCAGGCTCCGGTGCTCCAGCGCCATGACCACGTCGTCCTCCGCCCAGGCGGTCGCGGCCAGGGTCCCGGGCAGGGGGGCCGGGACGGCCAGGGAGTGGTAGCGCACGGCGGTGAAGTCCTGCGGTACGCCCGCGAAGAGGCCGCGGCCCGTGTGCCGGACCCGCGTCAGGTGGCCGTGGCGGGGTTGGGGGGCGGAGACCACGTCCGCTCCGGCCAGGTGCGCGATGGCCTGGTGGCCCAGGCACACGCCCAGGACCGGAAGGCGCCCGTCCTCCAGGAGGCGGGGGACGCGGCCCAGGTCGCGGGGGTTCTGGGGGCGGCCCGGCCCGGGCGAGACGACGACGGCGTCCACGGAGGACGCGTCGAACGCGGCCCAGCGGGGGTCGTCGTTGGCGAGGACCAGGGGGGTGTCGCCGAGGACGCGCGCCACCAGGTGGACGAGGTTGTACGTGTAGGAGTCGTGGTTGTCGATCAGCAGCAGTCTCAAGAGGGAATCCGCAGGTAGAGGGTCTAGGCGGTCCCGGTCTCATCCGGTCTGCCGGGGGTTCCCGGGATCTCCGCTCCAGGTCCGCTCCACGAGGAGAACGCGCATCCCGCCCTTTCTGTCCCATTTTGACACCTCAGGTCGCGGCCCGACCCTCTCGTGGCTGTCACGGGGCCCTTCCGCCGGGCCCCAGGGGTGGGGGCCGGGGCACGGGGCGCGCTTCCGACGGCCGCCGCAGGAGGCGGGGCCGGGGCGAACGGGCGGGGAGGGATCCGGGCGGCCCGGCGCCCACGGCCCGCGGGAACGGCGGGCGATTCCGTCCACAGGCACGGGAGGGGCCTGGTGGCGGGGTGCGGGTCCGGGTAGACAGGTAGTCAGAGGTGGAAGGCGGCTCCTCCACCGGACAGGGAGTGGACGATGTCCTACGTGATGGCCATGGCCGTGATCCTCATCATGGTGGCGCTGGGCGCCCTCCTCGTCGGGGCGGTGACCACCGTGTCGGGCTCCGCGCGTTTCGACCACCCGCGTGCGGAGTGGAGGCAGCGCCCCACCGCGCCCGGACGCGAGGCCCCGGACGCGGCGGAGGAGGAGCTGCGGCTGAGATACGCGCGCGGCGAGATCGGCCGCGAGGAGTTCCTCCAGCGCAAGATCGACCTGGAGCGCTGACAGCCCGGCCTTCCAGCGCCCGGGTCAGCCGGTCATCTCCTCCAGGGTCTTGCCCCGGGTCTCCTTCACGCACTTCCAGACGAAGAAGAACGAGATCGCCGCGAAGGCGGTGTAGATCAGGTACGACCCGCTCAGGTTCCAGTCGCGCAGGCTCGGAAAACTCACGGTGACCAGCCAGTTGGCCAGCCACTGCGTGGCGGTGGCCACGCCCATCGCCGCCGCCCTGATGCGCAGCGGGAACATCTCCCCCAGCAGCACCCACACGACCACACCCCACGACAGGCCGTAGAAGAGGACGAACGAGCTCGCACCGGTGAGCGCCACCACCCCCCAGCCGAAGCTCAACTGCGCCGTGTCGCCCACCACCGTGGCATGGCTGAACGCGAACGCGGTCGCCGCCAGGGTCACCGTCATGCCGGCGGAGCCCACCAGCAGCAGGGGCCGGCGGCCGATCCGGTCCACCAGCAGGATCGCCACGACCGTGCCGACGATGTTGATCACCGAGGTGAACAGGCTCAGCAGGAGGGAGTCCCCCTCGGGGACCCCCACGGACTGCCACAGGGAGCTGGAGTAGTAGAAGATCACGTTGATGCCGACGAGCTGCTGGAACGCCGAGAGCGCCATGCCGACCCACACGATCGGCAGCAGGCCGAACCGCCCGCGCAGGTCACGGAGCCGGGTGGGCCTCTCCGAACCCAGCGCCTCCCGGATCTCCGCGATCCGCCGGGCCACCTGCCGGTCTCCGCCGCCCTCCACGCGGGCCAGGACGTCCCGGGCCTCGTCGGCGCGGCCGACCCGCACCAGGAAGCGCGGGGACTCGGGGATGACCAGACTGACCAGGAGGTACACCAGGGCGGGCACGAGTTCGGCCGCCAGCATCCACTGCCAGGCCTGGACCGGTCCGAGCATGTTGTGCGCGCTGCCGCCCGCCACACCCGCCAGCAGGTAGTTGACCAGCTGGGAGGCGGCGATGCCCAGGACGATGGCCAGCTGCTGGAGGGAGGCCAGGCGGCCGCGGTAGGCGGCCGGGGACACCTCCGCGATGTAGGTCGGCGCGATCACCGAGGCGATGCCGATCGCCACACCGCTGAGCACCCGCCAGGCGGTGAGGTCCCAGATGGAGAAGGGCAGCGCCATCCCCAGGGCGCTCACGGCGAACAGCACGCCCGCGATCCGCATCGTGCTGATCCGGCCCCTGCGGTCGGCCAGCCAGCCGGTGATCGCCGCGCCCACCACCGAGCCGAGCAGGGTGGAGGCCACGGTGAACCCCAGGACGGCGGAGTTCACCCCGAACCGCTGCTGGATGGCGTCCACGGCCCCGTTGATGACCGCGCTGTCGTAACCGAACAGGAACCCGCCCATCGCCGCCGCGGCGGCGATCAGCGTCACCCGTGCGAGGCCCGCTCCCCCGTCCGCCCGTCCCGTGCCCCCGGCTCCGGGCCCGTCCGTTCTCGTCATCCCCGCTCCCCCCTCGGCGGCACGCCGCCGTCGGCCGTCACCGACAGGGTGAACGCGGCGCGGGGGCAGGGGGACGGACGAAACGCCCACGGGGAAAAAGATGCCCGGCGCTTGGGCCCCAGCCGACCGGCCGCCCGCCAGGACGGGGGCACGGACGGGTCAGCCGGTCATCTCCTCCAGGGTCTTGCCCCGGGTCTCCTTGACGCACTTCCACACCAGGAAGAACGAGATCGCCGCGAAGGCCGCGTAGATCAGGTAGGCCCCGCTCAGGTTCCAGTCGCGCAGGCTCGGGAAGCTGACCGTGACCAGCCAGTTGGCCAGCCACTGCGTGGCGGTGGCCACGCCCATCGCCGCCGCCCTGATGCGCAGCGGGAACATCTCCCCCAGCAGCACCCACACGACCACACCCCACGACAGGGCGAAGAACAGCACGAACAGGCTGGCCGCGGTCAGGGCCACCGCTCCCCACACGAACGGCAGGGACACCTCCTCACCCTCCACGACCGCGTTGGAGAACGCGTAGGCGGCCAGGGCGAGCGCACCGGTCATGCCCGCGGAGCCCACCAGCAGCAGGGGCTTGCGGCCGATCCGGTCCACCAGCAGGATCGCCACGAAGGTGCCGACGATGTTCACGACGGAGGTGAACAGGCTCAGCAGCAGGGAGTCGGTCTCGGCCACACCGACCGACTGCCACAGGGAGCTGGAGTAGTAGAAGATCACGTTGATGCCGACGAGCTGCTGGAACGCCGACACCGCCATGCCGATCCACACGATGGGCAGGAGGCCGTGGCGTCCGGTCAGGTCGCGCAGCCGGGGCCGGACCTCCGAGCCCAGGGCCTCGCGGATCTCCCCGATCCTGCGGTTCACCCGTTCCGTCCCGCCGCCCTCGACGTCGGCGAGGATGCCGCGGGCCTTGTCCACGCGTCCCACACGGACCAGGTAGCGGGGGGACTCGGGGATGAGCAGGCTCAGACCCAGGTAGACCAGGGCCGGGAGCATCTCGACGCCCAGCATCCACTGCCAGGCCTGGAGCGGTCCGAGCATGTTGTGCGCGCTGCCGTCGGCCATCTGCGCGATCCCGAAGTTGACCAGCTGGGAGGCGGCGATGCCCAGGACGATGGCCAGCTGCTGGAGGGAGGCCAGGCGGCCGCGGTAGGCGGCCGGGGACACCTCCGCGATGTAGGTCGGCGCGATCACCGACGCCAGTCCGATCGCCGCGCCGCCCACGATGCGCCACGCGGTCAGGTCCCACACCGTGAAGGGCAGGGCCGACCCCACGGCGCTCACCGCGAACAGCACGCCCGCGATCTGCATGACCCTGATACGGCCGAGCCGGTCGGCCAGTCCGCCGGCGACCGCGGCGCCCAGCACACACCCCAGGAGCGCCGACGCGACCGTGAAGCCGAGTGTGGCCGCTCCGACGTCGAACCGCTGCTGGATGGCGTCCACGGCCCCGTTGATGACCGAGCTGTCGTAACCGAAGAGGAAACCGCCCATCGCCGCCGCAGCGGCGATCATCGTCACGTGGACGATGTTGCCCTCCCCCTCCGGCGTCTTCCCCGTCCCGGACTGACTGGCTCCGCTCACGTCCACTGCCCCCAGCGCCATGTTGGTCGATAGCCCTCCAGGGTGAGCACACAGGGCGGTCGAGGTCACGGACAAAACGCCCACGGGCCAAAAGTTGTCCGGCGATTGGCGCTTCCGGAACCCGGTTCGCCCCCGGCAGCCGCGCCTCCGCGGCTGCCGGGAGCCGCCCCTCACGGTCGGGACCGCACGCCCGACGGGCGCCGGGCGGGAAACGGCGCTCCCGCACAAGACATGCGCCGCGTTTTTGGCTCGTCCGGTGGCTGCGCGCTCCCGGCCCGCCCCTCCAGGATCATGACGTGACCACTTATGCCGCCCTGGCCGAGAAGGCCGTCCGCCGACAGAAGCCCACCCGGGAAGAGCTCCTCGCGGTCCTGTCCGGGCCCGACGACGACCTGCTGGACCTGGTCGCCGCCGCTTTCCGGGTCCGGCTGCGCTACTTCGGGCGCCGCGTCAAGCTCAACTACCTCGTGAACATGAAGAGCGGCCTGTGCCCCGAGGACTGCTCCTACTGCTCCCAGCGCCTGGGCTCGCGGGCAGGCGTCGTCAAGTACACCTGGCTCAAGCCCGACGAGACCCGTGCGGCCGTGGCAGCCGGGGTCGGCGCCGGCGCCACCCGCGTCTGCCTGGTGGCCAGCGGTCGCGGTCCCACCGACCGCGACGTGGCCCGGCTCGCCCCCGCCATCGAGGACATCAAGGCCGAGCACCCGGGCGTGGAGGTGTGCGCCTGCCTCGGCCTCCTCTCCGAGGGGCAGGCCGAGCGCCTGCGCGAGGCGGGGGCGGACGCCTACAACCACAACCTCAACACGTCGGAGGAGCGCTACTCCGACATCTGCACCACCCACGGGTTCGCCGACCGGGTGGACACGGTCGAGAAGGCCAAGCGGGCCGGCCTCTCCCCCTGCTCCGGTCTGATCGCGGGCATGGGGGAGAGCGACGACGACCTGGTCGACGCCCTCCTGGCCCTGCGGGAGCTGGGCCCGGACTCGGTTCCGGTCAACTTCCTCATGCCCTTCGACGGCACCCCGCTGGAGGGCACCTGGGAACTGACACCGCAGAGGTGCCTGCGCATCCTGGCCGCGGCCCGGTTCGTCTTCCCCGACGTGGAGGTGCGCCTGGCGGGGGGACGTGAGATCCACCTGCGCTCCCTCCAGCCGCTCGCCCTGCACATCGCCAACTCGGTGTTCCTGGGCGACTACCTCACCAGCGAGGGGCAGGCGGGCCGGGCCGACCGGGAGATGATCGAGGACGCCGGCTTCGCGGTGCAGGGCGCGGGCGGGCCCGTTCGGCCGGGCGACCGCAGCGACCTGCTGAAACCGCGGCTGCGGGGCGCGGGGACGGCTCTTCCGCCCAACGTCTGAGGCGCGTGCGCCCCTGGGGTCGGAACCCGGCGCCGCGGGGGCTCCGTGGAATCGTGCCCGCGGGCCCCGCGGCCGTCCGCGCCCGCGTCCCGGGGCGCCGGTCAGCGATGGACGGGCTGCTCGGCGCCGTTCCAGAGGGGCGCCTGCTGGTAGCTCTGGGCCAGTTCGGCGGCCACCGCGTCCTCCTGGCGGTCGCGCACGCACTTGGCGAGCGTGAACGTGGACGTGACGACGTAGAGCAGGCCGAGCCCGAGGAACGCGCGGATCCAGAGGTCGACGGGGAGGTAGGCGATTCCCGTGCCGACGCCGACGAAGGAGACCCCGAAGGAGATCGCGGACTGGAGGTAGAAGTGGGGGGAGGACTTGGGGGTGAAGGTGTTCATGCCCCCAGGGTGCCCCGCCCCCCGCGTCCACGCCTGAGTACAGCTGCTCACATGTCCGAGTACCGCTGCTCAACGGACCGTCGCCGCGTCCCCGTCCGGCCCGGGCGGTCGCCCCGGCGGACCGGGGCGGCGCCCGGCCGGGTCAGGCCGGGCTCGTCGACCGGTCGGGACGGAAGGCGGACAGGTCGATCCCCGGGTCCTCCCCCATGGCCAACCGGGCCGCGACCACGCCCTGGAAGGGGCCGAAGGTCAGCCCCTGTCCGCCCAGGCCCGTGGCCACGAGCACCCCGGGAAGCCGCTCCACCGGGCCCAGCAGCTGCAGACCGTCGGGTGTGCCCGGCCGGAACCCCACCCGCGTCTCCACGACCGTCGCCTCCCCCAGCTCGGGCAGCACCTCCAACGCGGTGGAGAGGTTGTGCAGCAGCCCCGAGGCCGTCACCCTCCGGTCGAACCCGGCCCCGGGTTCCAGCGTGCCTCCCGTGACCACCCGGTCCGGGCCGAACGCGGACACGAAGTAGTCGCGTTCGCCGAAGCGCACCACCGGCCACGCCCGTGTGTCCCGGCCGGGGAGCGCGAAGTGGGTCGTCTGGCCGCGCACCGGGTGCACCGGCAGGTCGACCCCGGCGACCGCGAGCAGCCCCGCCGACCAGGCCCCCGCCGCGACGATCACCACGGGCGCCTCCAGGTCCTCGGAGCCCACCCTGACCCCGGTGACCCGGTGGCCGTTCCAGAGCAGGCGGGAGTCGCCCTTGAAGTAGCGCAGGCCCCGCTCCTCGGCCGCGTTGAACAGCGCCGCGCGGGCGGCCCGGCCGTTCAGCCTCGCCATGCCCCCGATGTACAGGCCGCCGTAGGGCTCGGGCACCAGGGGGAACCGGGCGCGCGGCTCCCCGGGGGCCAGCCGCTCCACCCGGCCCATCGTCGCGAACTCCGGGCGCTCGGACAGGGTGCGCATCAGGTCGAACCCGCCGTCGTCCCCCTCCAGGTCCACCGACATCCCGCCGACCACCTCGTAGCCGGGGGCGTGCCCGTCCTCCGAGAGCTCGGCCATGAGCAGCGGGTAGTGCTCCGCGGCGCGGGCCTTGAAGTCCCACACCGGCGCGGCGTCCCACGGGAACGGCCAGGGGAAGACGATGCCCGTCCCGGCCGCCGTGGCCTGTCCCAGGTGCGAGGCGTCCACCAACGCGGTGGACACGCCCTTCTTGGCCAGGTGGAACGCCGCGCTCGTCCCCACGATCCCGCCACCGACCACGATCACGTCCATGCCCCCACCCTGCCCCGCCCGGCCCCCCGGGACAAGCCGGACGGCCCGCGTGCCGTGACCGGGAAAGGGGTAGGGGTGCGCGATAGGTTGTGCTCTCCCGAGAGCCGACCCCCGATCCCCTGGAGGACGTGTACGTGGACGGATACACCTACTACGGGGTCGCCCTGATGCGCCGCCCCGGCCCCGGGCTGGCGCAGGGCATCGTCACCCACACGGAGCGGACGCCCGTGGACCCGATCCTGGCCGCACGCCAGTACACGATCTACCAGGAGACCGTCGCCTCGGCGGGGTGGCGGGTGCACGAGGTCGAGACGGCTCCGGCCCTGCCCGACTCGGTGTTCGTGGAGGACCCGGTGGTGGTGTGCGAGGACCTCGCGATCCTGGCGCGGCCCGGCGCCGAGGCCCGGCGGGGCGAGGTCGACGGGGTGGAGGCGTCGGTGCGCCTGCTGGGGCTGCGGGTGGCCCGGATCGAGGCGCCCGGGACCCTGGACGGCGGCGATGTGCTCCAGGTGGGATCGTCGGTCTACGTGGGGGTGGGCGGACGCACCGACGCCGACGGCGCCGCCCAGCTCGAACAGCTGCTCAAGCCCCTGGGCCGCGAGGTCACCCGCGTGGAGCTGGGACGCGCGCTGCACCTGAAGTCCGCGGTGACCGCCCTGCCGGACGGCTCGCTGATCGGACTGCCCGAACTGGTGGACGCCGACGCCCTGCCACCGGTCCGCCGCCCGCCGGAGGAGCGGGGCGCGCACGTTCTGCCCCTGGGAGGGCGGGACGTGCTGGTGAGCGCAGCCGCGCACGAGACCGTCCACGAGCTGGCGGCCGAGGGGTGGCGGGTGCTGCCGGTGGACATCTCGGAGTTCGAGAAGCTGGAGGCGTGCGTGACCTGTCTGAGCGTCCTGATCCCGGACCGGGCGCGCTGATCCGGGAGGCCGTGTGCGCGGGCGGCGGGGGCCGGGACGCGTCCGGTCCCCGCCGCCCCGAATGTCCGTGGCGGGGCGTAGCGTCGCGGGCGCGGCAGAGCGCACCGGTGCCGCATCCCGTTCCCCGCACGGGATCCGCGTCCGGAGGGAGACCACCATGGCCTACACCGACGCCAACGGCGTCCGCACCTACTACGAGGAGGCCGGCTCGGGAGAGCCCCTGCTCCTGATGCACGGGGGCTTCGGCACGGCGGACGACTTCCAGGGCGGTCTCGCCGCGCTGTCCGACACCTACCGCGTCCTGGTCCCGGAGCGCCGCGGGCACGGGCGCACGGCCGACGTGGAGGGCCCCTACGCCCTGGAGACCCTGGCCCTGGACACCGCCGCGTTCGTGGAGAAGGTCGCGGGCGGACCGGTCCGCGTCGCCGCCTACAGCCACGGCGCGATGGTCGCGCTGACGCTGGCCGTGCTGCGTCCGGACCTGGTGTCACGCCTGGTGCTGATCAGCGGGGTGTTCCACCACTCCGCGCTCCTCTCCAAGCCCGGTCCCGAGGGCGAGCTGCCGGAGATGGTCGCCGGGCCCTACGCCGCCCTCTCCCCGGACGGTCCCGACCACATCCGCGTGGTCCTGCGCAAGGTGGCCGAGTCCATGGCCGTCGAGCCCGCGATGGAGAGCGCCGACCTGGCGGGGGTGAGGGCGCCGACGCTGGTGATGGTGGGCGACGACGACATCGTGCCCGTCGAACACGCCGTGGCGGCGTACCGGGGCCTGCCCTCGGCGGAGCTGGCGGTGGTGCCGCACGCCTCCCACGCGCTGCTGTGGGAGCGGCCGGAGGAGTGCGTCTCCCACGTGCGGAGGTTCCTGGCCGGGGACGGCCCGCCCACCTTCATGCCGGTCAGGCGCGGGGCCTGACTCCGGTCGGCCGCGGGGCCGTTCTGCCGTCGGCAGAGGCGGAAACCCCGGCCGGGCCCGGGGCGTTGTCCCGTACGCACAGACGAACGAGCACACGGGAGCACGATGAGCGCTGTGAGGCTGATCCGCAGCCAGACCCTGACCGAACACGTGGACTACGCCTACGCGGCCACGGCGAGCACCCCGGCCCGGGTCGTGTGGACCGCCGGGGCGTGCCCCCTGGACGAGGACGGCGGCACCGTCGCCGTGGGCGACTACGCGGGCCAGGCCCACCAGGTCATGCGCAACCTGCGTACCGCTCTCAACGACGCCGGGGCCGACCTCACCGACGTCGTCCGGACGACGGTGTACGTGGCGTCCGCCAGACAGGAGGACCTGGTGAAGGCCTGGGACGTGGTGCGCGAGCACATGGCCGGTCACGACGCGCCCAGCACCCTGCTCGGCGTGGCCGCGCTCGGCTACAACGACCAGCTCGTCGAGGTGGAGGCGGTCGAGGTCACCGCGGACTGAGCGACCGCCCGGGCCCGGGTGCGTCGGCCCGGGAACCGCCTCCCCGCTCCGTCCGGGGGACCGCCCGCCGGTCCCGGACGGAGCGGGAGCGCGGCTGCGGGGATCCCCGGGCGGCCCCGGAGTCCAGGACCGTGACTGTCCTGGACCCCTGGCAGACTGCGGGCATGAAAGCGACCTCCGCACGCCTGCTGCGCCTGCTGTCCCTGCTCCAGACCCGCAAGGACTGGCCGGGAGCGGACCTCGCCGACCGCCTGGAGGTGAGTCCGCGCACCGTGCGCCGGGACGTGGACCGGCTGCGGGAGCTGGGCTACCCGATCCGGGCGACCATGGGCACCGGCGGCGGCTACCAGCTGGGGGCGGGCGCCGCCCTGCCCCCGCTGCTGCTGGACGACGACGAGGCCGTGGCGGTCGCCGTGGGCCTGCGCACGGCGGCGCAGGGCGGGGTGTCGGGGATCGAGGAGACCTCCGTGCGCGCCCTGGCCAAACTCCTCCAGGTCCTGCCCTCGCGCCTGCGCCGGAGGGTGGACGCCCTGGGCGCCTTCACCGTCCCCATGCCCGGCGCCGGGCCCACTGTCGATCCCGAGGTGCTGACCCTGGTCGCGTCGGCCTGCCGGGACAGCGAGCGGCTGCGCTTCGACTACGAGAGCCACGACGGAACCCTCTCGCGGAGGATCGTCGAACCCCACCGGCTGGTCTCCCGGGGACGGCGCTGGTACCTGGTGGCCTGGGACACCGCCCGCGAGGACTGGCGGACCTTCAGGGCGGACCGGATGCGCCCCCTCACCCCGATCGGTCCCCGCGTGCCGCCGCGCGACCCTCCCCCGCAGGGGGTGGCCGCCTACCTGGCGGAGCGGATGAGCGTGCACATGTGGCCGCACCAGGCCCGTGTCAGGCTGGCCGTCCCCGCAGGGGAGGCGGAGCGCCGCGGTATCGGCGGCTACGGCCGGATCGAACCCGGGGACGAGTACTCGTGCGTACTCGTGTGCGCGGGGGACTCGTTCCGGATCATGGCCTGCTACCTGGCCATGCTCGACGTCGAGATGGAGGTGGAGGAACCCGACGAGCTGCGCGCCGAGATGGCCCGTCTGGCGATCCGGCTCAACCGCGCCGCCTCGGGCTGAGCGTCCCGGCCCCTGGACCCGGCCGGGTCGATGCCCATGGGATACGGCTCGCCGGCCTCGACAGGGCCGTGGCGGACGCCGGCGGGTCCGCGGCAGGGGCAGGACCCCTCCGTGGGACGAGGACGTCCGGCGCCGCGCCGTGGAAGTGCCTCTGCGGTCACGTGGGGACGAGGCTCCCGTCGGTCGGTTCGGTGCGCGGGGGTCCTGCGCCCGGAAGCCTTCGGTCGGAGGGAGGACCCGGCCCGGCACCGGTCGCGCGCACATGGCCGCCCGCGCGCGGGGGTTCCCGGATCCCGGGCCTCCCGTGGTCCTGCCGGAGGACTTGTCCCCCGTGCGCGGGGTTCCCCAGTTCGCCCTGATCCCCTCACCGCACTCGTCACCTGTCCCCCGCGCGCGGGTTCCCGCAGCGGCTGATGACGTGGATACGGCCGTGCGCGGCAACTTGTCCCCCGCGCACGGGGTTCCCGCGCTCACCCGCGCGTACGCGGCCCGGCAGGGCGTGTCCGCGCGGGGGTTCCGCGAGGGTGCGCGCATTCGGCCCCGCTGCCTCATGTCCGCCCGCGCGCGGAGGTTCCCCGGCGTCGCCACGCTGCGCGCCCGTGCCGCCGGGTGCCCGCGCGGGGAGGTTCCCCGGCGCGGCCGGCGCGGCGGGGAGCGACCCTTCTGGTCGAAGTTCACCCCGCGAACCCGCCAAAACCACTACGTTGGGGAGTCATTTACCTCCGAAGAGTAATGAAAGCAGGGGTGTCCGTGCCCGCTCCAACCCGACTCCACTGCCCCGAACTGCGCGGACTCAGCGCACCGCCCACCATCCGCGACCTCGGCCCCGACTACCGGGTCGCCCGGTGGGACTCCCCCGCGTCGCTCTCCCCGGACTGCCGCCGACGGCTCCACGGGACCCTGAGGGAACTCGCGGCCCGCGCCTTCGGCGCCGACCACTCCGGCTACTGGCGCGCCCGGGTCGACGCGGGGTTCTTCGACCAGGTCTCCACGCTGGCGCTCATCCTCGGCCCCGACGGCGTCCCCGTCGGCTGGGGCGGCTACCACCGCTGCCGCTTCGCCTCACGCCGCGCCCTGTACCTGGACGCCGCGGGCGTGGTCCCCGCCCACCGGCGGTTCGGCCTGACCTCCGCCCTGATGACCCACTTCCTGGCACGGGAGATCCTCGCCCACCCGCTGGGCCGCACGTACGTCGTCCTGCGCACCCGCCACCCCGCGGTCTACGCCGGCTGGCGCAAGGGCCTGGGGGCCGCACGCGTCTTCCCCGGCGAGCACCGGCCCCTCCCCGCCCGGGTCCGGCGCATCGCGGCCGAGGCGGCCGAGTGGCTGGGGGACGGCCCCCGGCTGGACCCCGGGAGCCTGCGCGTCCGCGACGCCTACCGCATGTTCGAGGGCGACGTCTACGGGGTCCCGCCCCGCAGCGGCCACCCCGCGATCGACGACTACTTCGCCCACGCGGTCGGCCCCAAGGACGCCGTCCTGGTCGTCGCGCGCATGAGCGTCCCCGGCCTGGCCAGGTTCGCCGCGGCCCGCGCGCTCAGCGCGCGGGCCCGCCGGCGGCCCCCGACCGGCGGCCGGCCCCCGCGCGGAGCCGTCCACGGGGGGCCGGTCCCCGCCGCGCCCACCGGGGCGGGCGCGGCCGGGCTCATCCCAGGGGGACGGCCTTGACGTTGGCCGGGCTGTACACGAGCCCTCCCACGTCCCGGATCTGGTCCGAGATCCGTGCCAGGTGCAGGCTCTCCGACCACGGCATGTCAGGGCTCTCCCGCTCGCCCGCCGCCACGCACCGGGCGACCTCCTCGGCCTCGTACTCGTAGCCGTTGGCGCGGAAGGGGCGGTGGAACTCCTCCGGCTCGCGGCCGTCGCGGCGCAGCACCGCGGTGGTCGCCGCGAAGAAGTTCGGGATCTCCAGCCACCCCTTCGACCCCGCCAGCACCGCCCGGTTGGGGAGCGTGGTGCGCGAGGAGCAGGACAGGGTCCCGGTGGCCCCGTTCTCCCCGCGCACCAGGACGGTGGTGTGGGTGTCCACCATGCGGTCGGGCGACAGCTGGCGGGTGGCGCCCACGACCGTCAGCTCGCCCAGGTGGCGGGAGGCGAAGGCGAGCGGGTAGATGCCCAGGTCGAGCAGGGCGCCCCCGCCCAGGTCCGCGTTGAAGATCCGGTGGTCGGGGTCGTAGGGGACGTTGGCTCCGAACTCCGCGGACAGCCAGCACACCTCCCCGATCGCGCCGTCTTCCACCAGTTCGCGGACCAGGCGGGAGATCGGCAGGTAGCGCGTCCACATCGCCTCCATCAGGAAGCGGTCGTTGGCGCGCGCCGCCGCGACCATCTCCGACACCTGGAGGGCGTTCATCGCCATGGGCTTCTCGACCAGGACGTGCTTGCCCGCGTTCAGGCAGGTCAGAGTGTTGGGGTGGTGCCAGGGGTGGGGGGTGGCCACGTAGACGGCGTCCACGTTCGGGCTCTGGGCCAGCTCCTCGTAGCTGCCGTGGCGCTCCGGGACGCCCCACGCGTCCGCGAACTCGTCCGCCCGCTCCCGCGTGCGGGAACCGACCGCCGTGACCGTGGCCGAGGGGACGGCCCGGAGCCCTTCGAGGAAGGAGTGCGCGATACCGCCGGTTCCGACCACGCCCCAGCGCAGCCCACCGTTGTCGTCTGTCATGGGCCCATCCTAAAAACAGGGTCATCTCGGGGTCGAGGCGGGGAAGGTCCTCGGAATCGGCGCCCGGGAACCGTACGGTGGGGGCCAGTGAGGCGGACGAGCGCGCCCGCCGGACCATGGACGGAGGAGGACATGTCGGAGACGCTCGCACGGAGGCTGGGGGTGCGGCCCGGGGACCGGCTGCTCGTCCTCAACGCCCCCGAGCGCTACCTGCGGCTCCTGGAGCCACCGCTCGACATCCACATCGACCTGGGCCCCATCGAGGGAGCCGACTACGACGACGTCCACCTGTTCGCCCTGGACAAGGGGACCGTGGACCGCGAGGCCCCCCGCGCCCTCGCCTGCGTGGGCCCGGAAACCAGGCTGTGGGTGTGCTTCCCCCAGCGCGGCGGCACCATCATCACCGACCTGACCGCGGACAAGGGCTGGGACGTGCTCGTGGACGCCGGGTGGCGCCGCGCCGCCCAGGAGCCGATCGACTCGGACTGGGCGGCGCTGCGCTTCGAGCGGAGCTGACGGGGCCCCGCCCCGCCGCGGTCAGCCCGCCTCGATGCTGAGGGCGCCGCTGACGGTGTTGGCGTCGATGCGCGACCCCGCCCCGTCGTCCACGTCCACGTCCACGTCCCGCTCCCCGGAGATGGAGTCACCGGTGACGTCGTAGGCGCCCCTGGGGACCCGCACGTCGATGCTGCCGCTGGTGCTCTCCACGGTCAGCGTGTCGAAGGCGTCCCCGGTGGCGACCTCGATCCGGCCGGAGACCGTCGAGGCCTCCGCCGTGGTGAAGCCGCTGCCCACGGACACGTCACCGCTGGTGGACTCGGCCGTGACCGACTCGGCCTCGAACCAGGACACGTCCACCCGCCCGGACGTGGAGGACGCCTCCAGCCTCTCGCCCGAGCCCGCGGCACTGACCTCGCCGCTGGTGGTGTCGATCCCCACCGAGCCCTCCACCCCGGCCAGCGACACCTGCCCGCTGGTGGTGTCCACGGCCACGTCGCCGACGTTGTCGGACACCTCGACCGGACCGCTGATGGTGGACAGCTCCAGCGCGCCGTTGACGTTCTCCGCTCTGATCCGGCCGCTGACGGCCTCCACGGTCACCGCGGTCCCCTCCGGGACGGTGATCTCGTAGTCGACCGCGCACCCCCCGAAGAAGGGGACGCTCTGGCAGGCGGCCTCCACCTGGAGGCCGTCCCCGTCGGCCTCGACCCCTTCCCTCGGCTCGGTGAAGGGCGTGCCGCGCAGGGTGCGCTCCACCACGACCTCGTCGCCGCCGCCGGCGAGGACGACGTCGCCGCCCGTGCGGTTGTCGACCTCCAGGGTCCGGATCCCGGCGAAGGAGTCGCTGCGGTCGCCCCTGTCCACGCCCACGTTGCCCAGCACGGAGAACGAGGTCGCCGCCACCATGATCGCCACCAGCACGCCGCCGATGACGAGCCAGGGGCCCATGCGGAACCTGCGGCGGGGCTCCTTGCTCGACGAGGCGTACAGCCCCCGTGCCTTGAATGTCACTGTCTTCCCTTCCTGGAGGGTTCCCGCCCTCCGGATATCGGTGCGGTCAGGTGCGGTCGGCGCCGCGCAGGTAGTGCAGGACGGCCTGGACCCTGCGGTGGTCGTGGTCGTCCTGGCCGAGGTCGAGCTTGGTGAAGATGGAGCGGATGTGCTTTTCCACCGCGCGTTCGGTGACGCTCAGGCGCAGCGCGATCCCCGCGTTGTTCAGCCCCTGGGCCATCACCTCCAGCACCTCGGTCTCGCGGGGGGTCAGGCGGTCCATGGCGCTGTCCCTGTGTCGGCTGAGCAGTTGTGACACCACCTCGGGGTCGATGGCGGCGCCGCCGCCGGCGACCCTGCGCAGCACCGCCAGGAACTCGTCGATGTCGGCGACCCGGTCCTTGAGCAGGTAGCCGACCTTGCTGGAGCCGCCGCCCAGCAGATCGGCGGCATAGCGGCTCACCACGTGCTGGGACAGCAGCAGCACCGCCACCTCCGGGTGGGACCGCCGGATCGCGACGCCGGCCCGGATGCCCTCCTCGGAGAAGGTGGGCGGCATGCGGATGTCGACCAGGCACAGGTCCACGTCGGGGTGCTCCTCCACCGACCTCAGGAGGGCGTCGGCGTCGCCGACCTGGTCGACGATCTCCACGCCCGCGTCCTCCAGCAGCCGGGCCATGCCGCTGCGCAGCAGGACCGAGTCCTCGGCGATGATCACCCTCGGCCCCTTCCCGGGCGCCGGGTCCGTCGCCGCGTTCGCACCGCTGTGCACGGTCATGCCTCCCATGGGATGTCGGCGGTCAGGACGGTCCCCCCGCCGGTCGGACTGTGGATCGTCAGGACGCCGTCGACCGCGTCGACGCGGTCCCACAGGCCGTACAGGCCCGTGCCGGCCTCGGGGTCGGCCCCGCCGACCCCGTCGTCGGTGACGGTGAGACGGAGCCGGTCGGCGGACCCGCGGGCCCCCTCGGACACCCGCTCGGCGGCCACGGTGACCCGTGCGGCCCCGGCGTGCTTGGCGACGTTGTTCAGCGCCTCGCACGCCACGTAGTAGGCGACCCCCTCGGCGCGCTGTGAGGGGCGCTCCGGCAGGTCCACGTCCACGCGCACGGGGACGGGGGCGCGCCCCGCGGCCACCGGGAGGGCCGCGCCGAGGCCGTGGTCGGTGAGGACCCGGGGGTGCAGGCCCCGCGCGACCTGGCGCAGTTCGTCCATCACCTCGCGGGACTCCCGCTGGGCCTCGGTGATGAGCTCCAGGGCCTTCTGCGGATCCGCGGTGACACGGGAGCGGGCCCGTGTGAGGGTCATGGTGAGGGCGAGCAGGCGCTGCTGGGCCCCGTCGTGCAGGTCGCGTTCGATCCGGCGCCGCTCGGCCTCCGCGGCGTCGACCATGCGCAGGCGGCTGTCCTGGACGTGGACGAGGCGCCGTCGGATGCGCAGCTCCGGGGCCTCGAAGAGGAGCATCCGGTGCAGGAGGACCTCGGTGGCGACCAGGGAGGGGGTCAGCCGCAGCCCGACGAGTGCCAGCAGCGGACCGACGGCGACCAGGACGAGCGGCCCGGCGATGTCCTCGGGGGCGCCCCGGACCAGGACGAACATGATCCCGAGCAGGGCCCCGACGGCCGCCGCGCCGCCGCACACCACGAGGAACATCACGAGGCCCCCGGCGACGAGGCCGTGGAGCCCGGCGACGGTGCTGTAGACGATCATCGACCAGGCGTCGCGCCCGAACACGAACCGCCAGGCGCGGACCGCCGGACCGTCGCCCGAGAGGGGGTCGGGCGGGCTGGTCTCCACGATCCCGAACACCGCGCCCAGGCGCTCGCGCTGGACCCGGCAGGCCAGGCGCGCCAGGAGGGAGGCGGCGACCGGGGAGGCCGCCAGCATCGTGAGCGCGTCCACGGCGAACCAGCCGGCCCCCCGCTCGGGGGCGTCCGGCACCCAGGGCAGGGTGACCGCGAACCCGATCCAGGTGGCGGAGACCACGAGCAGGCACGCGGGCACCAGGTAGAACAGGGCCAGGGCCAGCGACGTGACCAGGTGGAGGAGCTCCACCATGCGGACCCGCCAGGGCGGCCCGTAGGCTTCTGCGACGCGGGGCAGCCCGGCGAGGACGGGCAGCAGGCGTCTTCCGCCGCCCCGCCCGCCGCCGTTAGCGCTCTGACCGGTCACGCCACCAATCTAGGGAACCGCGGCCCGGCGGCACGAGGCCGTCAGCACGTGGAGCACGGGTGGTGCTGGCACTACCCACCGGAGGAAGGGGTGCGCATGGGAGGCGTCCGCGTCCCGGTGCGGCCGGTCCTGGAGGACGTCGGCCGGATCAACGCGCTGTTCGCGCTGGAGGGGGAGCCCCCGGGGCCCGGCTGGGTCTCCCCGGGAGGGGTCGGCCGACAGGTGCTCGCGGCCGAGGTGGAGCGGGTGCGCACGCGGTCGGGCGCACCGGCCGGGCACACCGGCCCGGGGGTGGAGTGGAGGGTGGCGGCGTCGCTCTTCCAGCAGGGGCTGGCCACGCGGATCCTCTCCCCGGTACTGGCGGCGGCCCTGTGCCACGGCGTGCTGCTGGACGCGGCGAGGTTCCGGTGGGACCCGCACCGGGAGGGGCCCCTGGTGCTGCGCACCTCCCAGGAGACGGCCGAGTCGGTGGTCGGCGGCCCCGGGCGGGCCGCCGACCGGATCGAGGAGGCGGTGCTCCTCGGCGTGCTGGCGGGGGTCGCCCGGAGCCTGTGCGGAACGGGACGGGTGGCCCCGGGGCTGCTGCGGGGCAACACGGCCTCGGCCCTGGCGGGGGCCGCCCGCTCGCTGGGCGCGGCCCGGCCCGGGCGGCGCGCGGAGGCCGAGGCCCTGGCCGGCGACCTGCTCGGGCGGACGGCCCTGAAGGGCACCGGCGGGTACGCGGGGACGGACGCCGGCGGTGCGGGGGTGTTCCGACGCACGACGTGCTGCCTGTACTACCGGCTGCCCGGCGGGGGCTACTGCGGGGACTGCGCGCTGGGACCCTGACGGGCGCGGGCCCGCGGAGGGCCGCGGGCGCCGGACGAAAATCCCTGGACCCGGTCGGCCCCCTGCACCATCCTGGCCTGATGGTCACTCCCGAGATACCTCCCCTGTACCGCGACTGCGACTTCAACGGCCCGCTCTCCGACGCGCACGCGGCCCGGCTGATCCGGACGCTCGGGCCCCTGGAGGGACGCCGGATCGTCGACGTCGGCTGCGGCTGGGCCGAGTTCCTCCTGCGCACCCTGGAGTCCGAGCCGACCGCGACCGGCTTCGGCATCGACCGGAACGGGGACCACGTCCGGCACGGTCGTGAGCTCGCCGCGGCACGGGGGCTGGACGACCGCGTCGAACTGGTGGTCGGCGACGTCGGGGAATGGGCGGGGACCGAGGCGGACGTCGTGGTCAACAACGGGGCGTCCCACGTGTGGGGCGGTGATCCGGTGACGCACACCGGCAACGCCCTGGCGGCGGCGAGCGACCTGCTCGCTCCCGGCGGACGGCTCCTGTTCGGCGAGGGCTTCTGGCTGCGCGAGCCCACCCCGGAGGAACTGGGCGTCCTGCAGGACATCCCGCTCGCCCAGTACGGATCGGTGCCCGACCTGGTCGACCGCGCCCTCTCCCACGGGTTCCGGCTCCGGGCGCTGTCCCAGGCGTCCCTGGAGGAATGGGACGACTTCGAGTCCCGGCACGCCCAGGGGTGGGAGGACTGGCTTCTGGCGAACCCGGACTCCCCCGACGCAGAGGAGGTCCGCGCCCGGGCCGACCGGCACCGCGAGTTCCGGGTCCGCGGCACCCGGGAGACGATCGGCTTCGCCTACCTGACCCTCATCCGGGTGTAGGGGGCGTCCGCCCGCCTCGGCACGGCGACCCGGGCAGCGCCCGGGGCACCGCCGTCCTCCCGGTCCCGCGTCCCGAAGGACCCGGTTTTCCCCCTCGGAATCCACGGTCCCCGCAAGCCCCCGGAATCCGGGGCGTCGCGGGGACCGCCGGAACCCACGACCGCCCCGCGGCGGTGGGCGGGGCCGTTTCCGTGACCGGGGCGGAACCGTGCGACATCCGCCCCGTCCAGGGGCGGTGATGACGGGGCCGGAGTGCGATACTGGGGGGAGAAGGACCCAGAGCGGACCACCGCCCGGCCGCCCCTCGCCGGGGCCCGCGGGCGGAACCATCGAACCCGGAGCATCCCACGCAGCGAGCAACCGCACCAGCCCACCGGTCCACCAATGACGGCGAGCCCTTCCGAGGCAGTCCGCGGCCACATCATCGAACCCGCTCTCACACCACTGGAGAATTCATGAACCCCGCGCTCCTCAAGCTCCTGAACTCGGCCGACGCCACCGGCAGGGTCATCACCGGAGAACACCTCTGGCAGACCTGGACCGTCGCCGAGCAGCGCCAGTGGGTGACCCCGGACAGCCCCGAGGGCCGGTTCGTGACGGCCGAGGGGATGAACGCCCGGCGCTTCGCGACCGGCGAGGGCGAGGCCGACCACGCCCGGCGCGCGGTCTACACCCACGCCGCGGACCCCGAGGACCTGGCCCAGCTGCTGGCGGTGCTGGGGCTGGACCACGACTCCGAGGACGGAACGCTCCACCGCTGACCCGTTCCCGCCGGCCGGGACCGTCCGCGCCGGGGCACCCTCCCGAGCTGGGAGGGCGCCCCGGCGCGGACGTCGGTCCGGGGCTCCGGCCGCGGGTGGGCCGTGGCCGCCCCCCGCGGCCCCTCCGAGCACGCTCCCCTTCCGCGGGACGGTCGAGACCCCCTGCTCCCGGCGGCCGGGCCCGGTCCCCCGCCGCCTCCGACGCAGAGGCGGCCGGTGAGCTCCCGGCCGCGCCGGTGGCGCAGCCGGGGCCTGCTCGCGGGCTCCGGCGCCGGGGGCGTAGGCCCGTCCCGCCGCAGTTCAGGCCCGGTCCATGGCCCGGCGGACCTCGGGCAGGTCGATGCGGGTCATCGAGAGCATCGACCGCATGGCGCGCTCGGCGCGTGCCGGGTCGGGGTCGTCGAGGAGGTCGTCCAGCTCGGCCGGGAAGACCTGCCACGAGAAGCCGAACCTGTCCTTGAGCCACCCGCACTGGCTCTCCTGGCCGCCCTCGCCGAGCGCGGCCCAGAAGTGGTCGGACTCCTCCTGGCTGTCGCAGATCACCTGGAGCGAGACGGCCTCGGAGAACGTGAACTCGGGGCCGCCGTTGAGGGCGGTGATCTGCTGGCCGTCGATCTCGAAGTCCACGGTGAGCACCATGTCCGCGGGGCGGGGACCCCCGGGACCGAAGCGGCGGACCCTGAGGATACGGGAGTTGTCGAACAGCCCGACGTAGAAGTTCGCGGCCTCCTCCGCGCGGGTGTCGAACCACAGGCAGGGCGTGATCTTGTTCAGCGTGCTCATCGGTCGTCCTCTCGCCGCGGGCGCGGTTCCCCGCGTCCTTCCTACACGTATCGACCGTGCCGGGCGGCGCGACTCATCGGGCGGTCGCTGATTTTCTCTGCCCACAGTCAGAAAGTCCTATATGACGCCAAACTCCCCTTTCATAAGGTAACGTTAGGGATGTATAGAGAAGTTTCGAGCGCCCCGATGGGGAGAGTGCGTTGGAGCAGCAGTACTACTCGGTGGACCAGGTGGCCGAGCTCCTGGACCTGCACGTCAAGACGGTGCGGGCCTACATTCGCGACGGCCGGCTCCGGGCGGCCCGGATCGGCAAGCAGTACCGGGTCCGGCGCCAGGACCTGGAGGAGTTCACCGGCGGCCCGCTCCCCCGGCCGGAAGCGCCCGCCGCCGGTGGCGGCGGGCGCACCGCGGAGGCCTCCACGGTCGTGCGGGTGGACGGGGTCGGCCCCGACGACGCCTCGCGCCTGACCACCCTGGTCACGTCCTCCCTCTTCGCGGCCCCGGGCGGCGCGGCGAAGGTCCACGTCCAGACCGTCCACGACAGGGAGCGCGCGAGCCTGAAGGTCGTCGTCCTGGGCGACCTCTCCGCGACCGCGGCGGTCCTGGAACTCATCGACGTCATAGTGAACGAGGAAAGGGGATGAGCGGTCCGATGGCCGATGTCCTGCGGGAGCTGGGCGGCGTCCGGGTCATGGTGTGCGCGGCCGACGGCCCGCCCCTGCGCGGTGAGGCCGAGGCGATCGACCTGATCGGCGAGGCCTCCTACGGGGGCGCCTCGTGGGTGGTCCTGCCGGTCGAACGGATCGACGGGGACTTCTTCTCCCTGCGCACCGGCGTGGCGGGGGCCGTGACGCAGAAGTTCGCCGCCTACGGGATGGGCCTGGCCGTCGTGGGGGACGTCTCCGCGCACGTGGCGGCGAGCACCGCCCTGCGGGGCCTGGTCCGGGAGGCCAACCGCGGCCGCGGCCTGTGGTTCGTCCCCGACATGGGTGCGCTCCAGGGGCGCCTGGCCTCGTCCGGCGGCCACTCCGTCTCATATAGTGAGAAAGACATCTCACTGTAAGAGACGTCGGGTGTAGGGTCGGACGCGTCGACAGGTCCAGCGACCCGGTGAGAGGGCGATCCATGACGCGTTACACCCACGGCCACCACCCGTCGGTCACCGACTCCTACCGCCGGCGCGACGCGGGGAACTCCGCCGCCTACGCGCTCGACCGGCTGGCCCCGGGCCTCTCCCTGCTGGACGTGGGCTGCGGTCCGGGCAGCATCACCGTCGACCTCGCCCGGCGGGTAGCGCCGGGGCCGGTCACCGCGGTGGACTCCTCCCCCGAAGCGGTCGACCTCGCCCGCGCGACCGCGGCCGCGGCGGGGGCCGAGAACATCGGGTTCCGGGTCGCGGACGTGCACCGCCTGGACCTGCCCGACGACTCCTTCGACGTCGTCCACGCCCACCAGGTCCTCCAGCACGTCGCCGACCCGGTCCGGGCACTGTCCGAGATGCGCCGGGTGGCCCGACCCGGCGGGACCGTCGCCGCCTGCGACGCCGACTACTCCGCGATGTACTGGTACCCGCGCCTGCCCGAACTGGACTCGTGGATGGACCTCTACCAGCGGGTCGCCCGAGGGAACGGCGGTGAGCCCGACGCGGGCCGCCGGTTGGCGGCCTGGGCCCGCGAGGCCGGGTTCACCGACGTCACCTACGTGGCCGAGGTGTGGAGCCACTCCGACCCCGACGGTCGCGCCTGGTGGGGCGGCATGTGGGCCCGGCGCATCCTGGAGTCCGACATGGGGCGGCAGGCCGTCGCCGAGGGCCGGGCCACCCGGGAGGAGCTGGAGCGCATCTCGCGCGGGTGGACGGCGTGGAGCCGGGACCCCGCCGGGGTGTTCGTGGTCCCGCGCGGCGCGATCCTGTGCCGCGCCTGATCGCGCCGCCCCCGCGGTTCCCGGGCCGGTCGGGAAAACCATGTGCGCCGGACGGGGTCGGCCCCTAGACTGCCGTCCATGATGGCAGTCGCAGTCACGGAGTAGGCGGGCGTCCGCGCCCGCCGCGCGCCGCGCCGCGTCCTGGGAGGACCGGCGGGGCCCGTTCGGCGTGCGGCGCGGGCGAAACGGTTGGTTCCCCTTCTCCGTTCTCGGCCCGCCTCCGTGCGGGCCCGACCCGATCGGCCATCACACATGACCTCGTTCCGAACCCCCGGCGCGCCCTCCGGCCGCCGGGAGCGCTTCACCCGTACCCGCCGCTGGTGGGCCCTGGCTGCGGTCTCGATGCTGCAGTTCCTCATCGCCGTGGACGTCACGGTCGTCAACATCGCCCTGCCCTCGATCGGGGCGGACCTGGGCGCCGGGCCCCAGGGCCTGACCTGGGTCGTCGCCGGGTACACGCTCGTCGGCGGCGGCCTGCTGCTCCTCGGCGGGAGGATCTGCGACCTGCTCGGCCGACGCCGCATGCTGCTGCTGGGCGCCGCCCTGTTCGGCGCGGCCTCGCTCGTGGCCGGTGCGGCCCCCGACCTGCCCTGGCTCCTGGCCGCGCGCTTCGGACAGGGGGCGGGCGAGGCCCTGGCCTCCCCGGCGGCGATGTCGCTCATCGCGATGCTGTTCCCCGCCCCCCGGGAGCGCGCGAAGGCGCTCGGCGTCTGGGGAGCGATCTCCAGTTCCGGACTGGTCGGCGGGGTGCTGCTGTCCGGCGTGATCACCGAACTGCTCGACTGGCGGTGGATCTTCCTCGTCAACCTCCCCGTGGTGGCGGTGGTCCTGGTCGCGGTCCCGCTCCTGGTCGCTCCCGACGGCGCCCGCCGTGCGGCGGGCGGATCCGGGGACACGGCGCCCGCCGACGCGTCCGTACCCGTGCGGCGCCGCCCCGACGTCACGGGCGCGGTGCTGCTGACCGCCGGCCCCCTCGCCCTGGTCTACGGGGTGCTGCGGGCGGCGGAGGCCCCCTGGGGCGATCCGCAGGTGTTCGGCCCGCTCGCCGCGGGGGTCGCGGCACTGGGGCTGTTCGTCCTGGTCGAGGCGGTGTCGGCCAACCCGCTGGTGCCGCTGTCGTTCTTCGCGAACAGGACCAGGACGGTGGCCAACGCGGCGACGGTCCTGCTCAGCGCGGCGCTGTCGACCTCGTTCCTCCTGGTGACGCTCTACCTCCAGCAGGTGCTGGGGATGAGCCCCCTCCAGGCGGGGCTGGCGTACGTGCCGTTCTGCGCGGCGATCCTGGTCTCGGCGACCGTGGTCGGCCGCGTCATCGGCGCGCTCGGGCTCTCCGGGGCGGCGATCGCGGGGCTGCTGGCGGCCGCCGCCGGAACCGCCTGGCTGGCGAGGCTGCCGGTGGACGGCGACCTGTGGACCGACGCCATGCCCGGCATGGTCCTGGTCGGCGTCGGCATGGGCGTCGGTCTGATCGCCCTGCAGAACGCGGCCCTGCACGGGGTGACCGAGGACGACGCGGGGGTCGCCTCGGGGGTCCAGCGCTCGGTGGACCAGCTCGGCGGCGCCACCGGCATGGCCGTCCTCGTCGGGGCGGCGGTCGCCGCGGGTGCGTCCGGTGACGCCGACGCGGCCGTCGAGGGGTACAGGACCGCCTTCACCTGGGCGACCGCGGGCGTTCTCGTCGCCGCCGCGGGCGTGGCCCTGTTCGCCCGCAGGGCCGGCCGCGCCTGACGGACGGCAGCGCGTCCCGGGTCCGCGGCACGCGTGCCGCGGACCCGGGGCCTGCGGCCTCCCGAACCGCGTGGGGCGTCGCCCCCGGCCCGCCGCTGCCGCGGAGCGCCCGCCGCCGTCCCGGGACCGTTCCGCGGCCCCACGCGCACGGCTCAGTCGACGTCGTAGACGGTGACCCCGACCCCCCGGTCGAGGAGTTCGCCCTCGATCAGGGGCTGGACGCGCGACCACGTCCCGCCGGCGAGCCCGCAGCCGATGCGGGGCATGTGCACGGTCGCGCGGAGACCGAGGGCGTGCGCGGCGAGTGCGCGCAGGCAGGCGGCGACCGCCTCGTAGCGGATGGGCGGACCGCCGCCGCCCCGCCTCGTGCCGTGCTGGGCCACCATGTTGGCCACCCAGGTCTCGGGCCCGACCGGGACCAGGCGTACGGCGCCCAGGGCGAAGTCGTTGCGGGCTCGTTCGCGGTGCCAGGCGCGGTAGTCGCGTTCGGGTCCGGGCCAGCGCCGGGAGAGGGCGAGCACGAACCCCTTGCCCCAGCCTCCCCGGTCGTTGCACACGTGGGCGATGATCGTGGGCCCCGCGGCCTGGGGACTCGTGGCGTCGCCGCGGATGATCCGCAGCCCGGGCGGGAGGGTCTCGGTGGGCATGGCCGAACGCTAGCGGTCGGCGGTGACAGGGCGTCCCGGGTCGGCGGGGCGAGGGGCCCTCCCCCGGCGCGGGCACGGGAGGCTCCGTCGGCCCTGCCGGCGCGACACCGCCGCGAGCCCCTGACAAGCCGCGGTCGGGCGGCATATCGTCGACCTGCCGCGCACGCGCGGCAGTGTACGCGGCCCGCTGGAGGAAGCATGTCCGACCTGCCCATCGGCTACTGGCTCAAGCACCTGGACCGGCTCATCGAGAACGACTTCGACCGGGTCCTCGCCTCGGAGTCGCTGGGGCGCCGCCACTGGCAGGTGCTCAACTCCCTGCACACCGAGCCCGGCACGACCGCCGACCTCGACCGCCGGCTGGCCCCGTTCCTGGAGGAGGACGAGGCCACGGTGGCCCCCGCCGTCGACCGGCTGCGCGACCTGGGGTGGGTCGAGGGCCTGGCCGCCCTCGCGCTCACGCCCCGGGGCGAGGCCGGGCACGCCGAGCTCCTCTCCCGGGTCGAGGAGGCCAGGGCGCGCCTCACGCGGGGGATCGGCGACGAGGAGTACCGCGTGGCCGTCGACGTCCTGGAGCGGATGTCGGCCAACCTCGAACAGGTCTGAGGGGCCGGACGCCCCCGGTCACGGGGCGGGCAGTTCCCGGGTGAGCTCGACGAACGCCAGGTCGGCGCGTCGGGGGAGGCCGAAGGTCTCGTCCCCGTAGGGGAAGGGCTCGGTCTTGCCGGTGCCGGTGTAGCCGCGCCGCTCGTACCACGCGATCAGCTCGGGGCGCTGCTTGAGGACCTTCATCCGCATCAGGCGGCACCCCCACTCCGCGACGGCGGTGCGCTCCGCCTCGGCCAGCACCTGCCGTCCGAGCCCGTCGCCCTGGAGGGCGGGCCGGACGGAGAACATCCCGAAGTAGGCGCCGTTGACGCCCCGCTGGAGCTCGCAGCAGGCCACGAGGAGGCCGTCGGCCTCGGCGACGAGGACGATCGTGTTGGTGCGCCCCAGCAGCTCGGCCAGGCCCTCGGCGTCCACGCGCTGGCCGTCGAGCAGGTGGGCCTCCGTGGTCCAGCCCCGTTCGGAGGATTCGCCCCGGTAGCAGGCGTTGACCAGTTCGACGAGGGCCGGGACGTCGGCGGCGACGGCGTGCCGGTAGGTCGGGCTGAGCGGCCCGCCGGCTGCCGTCTCGCTGGTCTGGCTGGTGGTCACGCGCGTCTCCCCCGTCGCTTACGGTCACTGGCACCACCCAGTATCGACTACCGCGAAGTCGGGCAAATGCGGACCCCCAGCGCGAAAACCGGCACCTCGCGCACCCCCAGGTCAGGGGTCCGCCCGGTACCGCCACGCCTCCCCCGTCCGCACCAGGAAGCTCCGCAGGCGACGCCGGGCGTCGTCCGCGTCGAGCATCCCCGGGGTGACCATCAGTTCGAGGGAGAGCCCGTCCACCTGGGTGTGGAGGTAGCCGGCCCACTCCTCCACCCAGGGGTCGGCATGGGGCCGGAAGGGGTCCCCCACCGGGGTTCCGACGAGCGAGGCGACCAGCTGCCGGTAGAGCCTGCGCTGGAGGTTCCAGCGCTGGGCCCGGTCCCTGTCGTACTCGCCCAGGATCCCGGCGGACTCCCAGGCCCGGTACTCGGCACGGCGCGTCTCGTCCAGGGGCAGGAGCTGTTCGGCGTACTCGGCCACGCGGTCGGTCGGCGGCATGTCGGCGGGCTGTCGCGCGGACAGGCCCCTGATCCGCTCCGTGGCGCGTTCCTCGGACAGGTTCATGGCGAAGACCAGGAGTTCCTCGCGCGTCTGGAAGTAGTGGCGCAGCGCCCCCGGGGACCAGCCCGCCTCGGCCGCCACGGAGCGGATGGACACGGCGGCGGGGCCGGACGCGGCTATGACCCGCCACAGGGCCTCGGCGAGTTCCCGGCGGCGCTGTTCGTGATCGACGATCTTTGGCACCCCGCCTTTCTAGCACGTCTGTGTTATTTTATTTCACACGTGCGTGCGATAAAAACCGCGAGGAGTCCTCCATGCCCCCCTGGGAAGTACTGCTGCCCGTCGCCGGACTGGCCCTGCTGGACACGCTCAGCCCGGCCACCCTCGGCGTCTCCCTGTACGTGCTGCTGAGCGGCGCGCGCTCGGTGGCGCGTCCCCTGTTCGCCTTCCTGGGCACCGTCGCCCTCTTCTACTTCGTGCTCGGCTGCGCGCTCGTGCTCGGCCTCGGCGCCCTGCTGGAGACCCTCGGCGGCCTGGCCGACAGCGCCCCCGTCGGCTGGGCGATGGCCGTCCTGGGCGGCGGTCTGCTGGTCTACAGCTTCCTCATGCCGACCAAGCCGCGCGAGCAGCGCAGACCCGCCTCCTTCCGCACGGTCTCGATGGTCGGCCTGGGCCTGGCCACCGGCCTGCTGGAGGGCGGCACGGCCTTCCCCTACTTCGGCGCGATCGGCATCATGACCACCGCCGAGCTGACCGCCGCCACCTGGATCCCCCTGCTCGCCGCCTACAACGCGGTGATGGTGCTCCCCCCGGTCCTGCTCTACCTGGGCCACCGGGCCCTGGGCGAGCGGCTGCGCCCCCGGCTGGAGCGCTGGCGCACCAGGGTCGAGTCGGGCTCCCGGGAGGCGATGGGGTGGATCATCGGCCTGGTCGGCTTCCTCCTCCTGGTCAACGGCCTCGCCCGGACGGGGGCCGTCGCGGCGCTGGAGGGGTCCGGGGTCGTCACCTTCCTCAACGGCCTGTGAGCCGGGAAGGCCCGTCCCGGCGCCACTGCGCGGTGGAGCCCGCACCACCACCGATGCGCGTGCGTACGACCCTGACGGCCGGCCCGGCCGGGCGTAGTTTCGGTGCCATGAACAGGCCCCAGTCCGTCCTCGCCCAGGTCGTCGCCGACTCCCGCTACAACCTGTGGGGGTTCCCCCTCGCCCTCGTCTCCTTCGTGCTCGTCGTGGCCGGTCTGGCCGCGGGAGCGGGCACAGCCGCGGTCGGGGTCGGGCTGTTCCTGTCCGCGGGCGCCCTGCACGCCGCCCGGGGGCTCGCCCACGTCGAGCGGATCCGCCTCGCCGACCTCCACGGCCGGCCGGTGGTGCGCCGCCCCTACCGCTCCCCCGCCTCCGGCGCGGGCCCCCTGCGCCGGGCCCTCGGCGTCCTCGCCTGCCGACAGAGCTGGCTGGACGCGCTGCACGCCGCCGTGGGACTGCCGGTCGCCGTGGTCGGCTTCTGCGCCACCGTCGCCTGGTGGGCCGGGGCCGCGGCCGGCCTGCTGCACCCCCTGTGGGGGTGGTCCCTGTACACCGTCCCGGGCTACACCGACCTGGGGGCCTACGTCGCCCCGGACAACCCGGTCGTGGCCACCACGGTGATCCACATGGTCGCCGGCGCCCTGTTCGCGCTGAGCCTGCCGATGGTCGTGCGCGGTTGCGCCCACGCCCGGTCCACGGTGGGCCGCGCCCTGCTGCTGGCCCCCGAGGACGCGGGGGTGGGGGTGTACACCGCCCACCCCGGCGGCGTCCCGGGCGGGAGCGCCCGCCGGCACGTCCCGCCGCACGCCGCCCCGCCCGCCGGACCGCGCGTCCCCTCGGGGGTCTGACCCCGCCGGGCCCCGCGGGCCGGGGGCCTCACCACCCCCGGTCCGGCTCCGTCGGCAGGGCGACGGCCGCGTGGGCGGCCGGACGGGGGTCGTGCCGCCGCCGCACCACGCGGACCGGGATCGTGGACGCGTCGCGCACCGGACGGTAGACGGGCCCGGGACGTCGGTGGCGGGCCACCGCGCTCTCCGGGGTGATGCCGACGCTGCGCCCGGTGGCGATCTCGGACAGCCGCAGCGACCGCCGCCGGGCTCCCGGACGGGCACGGAGCGCCGGACCGCCCTCCGATTTGACCAGAACATTAGTTGAGGTTCTACGGTTCTCGTCAACAGCCCCAACACACCCGGTGGTCGAACATGAGCATCGAAATGGCCGCGTGGAACTCCGTGTATCACGCGATGCACGCGAAGGAGGACCAGCGCCCCTTCTCCCTGCCGGTCCTGCGCCGGATCTCCTCCTTCGCCCGCCCCCACTCCCGCCGCCTCTCCTGGTTCCTGGTCCTGAGCGTGGCCACGGCGGCCCTGGCCGTGGCCTCCCCCCTCCTCGCCGGACGGGTCGTCAACGCGATCGTCGACGGCGGCGCGCTGCGCCCCGTGCTCTTCCTGGCCGGGCTCATCGCCGCCGTCGCCGTGGTCGAGGCGGCCCTGGGACTGGTCGTACGACAGCTGTCGGCCAGGGTCGGCGAAGGGCTCATCCTCGACCTGCGCACCACCGTCTACGACCACGTCCAGCGCATGCCGGTCGCCTTCTTCACGCGCACCCGCACAGGGGCCCTGGTCAGCCGCCTCAACAACGACGTCATCGGGGCCCAGCGCGCGTTCAGCGACGTGCTCTCCGGCGTGGCGAGCAACCTGGTCACCCTCGTCCTCGCCCTGGCCGTGATGCTCACCCTGTCCTGGCAGATCACCCTGCTCTCGCTCCTGCTGCTGCCGGTGTTCGTCGTGCCGGCCCGCCGCATGGGCGCCCGCCTGGCGCGGATCGAGCGCGAGCGCGCCGTCCACAACGCGGCGATGGGCACCCAGATGACCGAGCGCTTCTCCGCCCCGGGGGCCACCCTCATCAAGCTCTTCGGCCGCCCGGACGAGGAGTCGGCCGAGTTCGCCCGCAGGGCGAGCCGGGTGCGCGACATCGGCGTGCGCACCGCGATGGTCCAGGAGGTCTTCTTCACCGCCCTCACCCTGGTGTCCGCGCTCGCCCTGGCGCTGGTCTACGGCCTCGGCGGCCTTTACGCCCTGCGCGGGCAGCTCGACGCGGGCACCGTCGTGTCCATGGGCATGCTGCTCACCCGCCTCTACGCGCCGCTCACCTCCCTCGCCGGCGCACGGGTGGAGGTCATGAGCGCCCTGGTCAGCTTCAGCCGGGTCTTCGAGATCCTCGACCTCGAACCGATCGTGGACGAGAGGCCCGACGCCCGGACCGTCCCCGACGGAGCGGTGTCGCTGGAGTTCGACGACGTCACCTTCGCCTACCCCAGCGCCGACAAGGTGTCCCTGGCCTCCCTGGAGGAGGTCGCCGCCCTCGACGTCCAGGACAACGGGGACGTCCTGCACGGGGTGTCCTTCCGCGTCGAACCCGGGCAGATGGTCGCCCTGGTCGGCTCCTCCGGCGCGGGCAAGTCCACCATCGCCCAGCTCGTCCCCCGCCTGTACGACGTGGACTCCGGCGCCGTGCGCCTGGGCGGAACGGACGTGCGCGACCTGACCTTCGACTCCATCCGCGCCACCTTGGGGATGGTCACCCAGGACGGGCACCTCTTCCACGAGTCCATCCGCTCCAACCTGGCCCTGGCCTCACCCGGGGCCACCGACGAGCAGTTGTGGGACGCGCTGCGCCGGGCCAGGCTGGACGCCCTCGTGGAGGCTCTGCCCGACGGCCTGGACACCGTCGTGGGAGAGCGCGGCTACCGGTTCTCCGGCGGCGAGCGCCAGCGCCTGACCATCGCGCGCCTGCTGCTGGCCGGACCGGAGGTGGTCATCCTGGACGAGGCGACCTCCGCGCTGGACTCCACCTCCGAGGCCGCGGTCCAGGCCGCCCTCACCGAGGCGCTGAGGGGGCGAACGGCCCTGGTCATCGCCCACAGGCTCTCCACGGTCCGGGCCGCCGACGCCATCCTCGTCGTCGAGGAGGGGCGGATCGTCGAGCGCGGCACCCACGCCGAGCTGCTGGCGCGGGACGGCCGCTACGCGGAGCTGTACCGCACCCAGTTCGCCGCCGGGGCCCCCGAGGCGGCCGCCGCTCCCGCCGCAGCCGGATAGCGGCCCCGCGGACCCCGTCCCCCGGTGGCGCCACACCGGGGGACGGACCCTTTGCACGCCGCGGGCGCGGGCCTACTTCGCCTCGACGGGCGTGGAGGTGGAGCGGGTACTGACCGGCAACGGGGCCTGCTGCCGGTCCCACACCTGGCGGGACACCCCGGCCGGGGCCGGTATCAGGCACAAGCGGACCCGCCCCCACCGGCCCCGGGCCGACGGCAGGGTGGAACGCTTCCACCGCGCCCCGGCCGGGGAACGGGCCTGCGCCCGCCCCCGCACCAGCGAGACCGAACGCGCGGAGGCGTTCACCGGGTGGCTGCACCACGACGATCACCACCGGTCCCACACCGCGGTCAACGGCCCTCCGGCTACCCGCGTACCTGACCTCTCAGGTCAGTACGCCTAGGAGGCGCCGATCTCGCGGACGACGCGGGCCGGGTTGCCCACCGCCACCACGTTCGCGGGCAGGTCCTTGACGACCACGGAGCCCGCGCCCACCACGGTGTTCTCGCCGATCGTCACGCCGGGGCAGACGATGACGCCTCCGCCCAGCCACACGTTGTCGCCGATGGTGATCGGCTCGCCCGCCTCCCACTTGGCGCGCCGCAGCTCGGGGTCGACCGGGTGGGTGGGGGTGAGCAGCTGGACGTTCGGGCCGATCTGCACGTCCGCCCCGATCCGGATGGGGGCCACGTCCAGCATGACCGCGCCGCAGTTGACGAACGTGCGGGGGCCCACGGTGATGTTGTAGCCGTAGTCGACCCGCAGGGAGGGCCGGATCACGCTGTCCTCCCCCAGCTCGCCCACCAGTTCGGCCAGCGCCGCGTGCCGGGCCTCCAGGTCGTCGATCGTCGACGAGTTGAACGCCTCCGTCCGCTTCTCGGCGAGGAAGAGGTCGGCCTGCAGTTCGGGGTCGTCGGCGAGGTAGAGCTCACCGGCGAGCATGCGGTCCTTCTGAGTGGTCACACGGGTCCCTTCGATCATGATTCGCCCCCGACCCTAGCCCCGGGCGGGCCTCCCCCGGAGCGGCCCCCCGCGTCCGGCGCCCCTCGTCCGCCCGTCCGGGCGTCCCGCCGGCGGCGCCGGCCTCAGGAGGCGGGCCCGCTGTCGGGTTCCGCGGGGGCGTCCGGCGGGTGGCGCAGGGCCGGGAGCAGGACGCCGTCGACCATCGACACGAGGAAGTCCCGGTCGAACGGCTTGCCCCGGACGAGTGCGCGGAAGGCGGCCATCGACGGAACGAGCTGCGACAGCGCCTCGATGTCCGCCGTGGGCGGGATCTCGCCCCGGTCGACGGCACGCCGCATGAGGGCGTGGTGGGCCTCGGCCCACGGCTGGACGATCGCGGCGGCGCCCGCGTCGGCCAGGGCCCGGTCCTGGACGAGCATCGACGCGAGCCCCGCCATGACCTCGAGCCGGCGCTCGGCCTCCTCGACCGCCTGGGGCCGGAACAGGCCGAGGAGGTCGCCCCGGAGGTCGCCGGTGTCGGGCAGGTTCTCCAGGTCGACCTGGTCGCGCTTCATGCGCGCCACGGCGTCGACGACCAGCTCGGCCTTGGAGGGCCAGCGGCGGTAGAGCGTCGCCTTCCCGGCCCCGGCCCGGGCGGCGACCAGGTCCATGGACAGCCGGGAGTAGCCGACGTCGGCCAGGACCTCCAGCGCCGCGTCGAGGATGGCGCCGTCCCGTGAGCGGTCCCGCTTGCGGCCGGGGCGCACGGGGCCTTCCGCGGGCTCCCGGGTCTCACCGTCTCGCACCATGGCGGCAGTCTCCTCGTCTCTCCGTCCCCGATGACGATACACGCCTGTTCCGGAACGTGACTGTATCGAATTACCGGCCCGGTGTGGCACGATGACCCGATGCACCATGTCACCGACGGCGAACGCCGGGCCCGCCTGGCCGTGCGGCACGCACTGGCCCCCGGCGCCCGCGCCGACTCCCCCGAAGCGGCCGCCCGGGCCGTCGTCGCGCTGCACGCGACCGAGCCGGCCACGGTCCACCTCTCGTGCTGGGCACGCGTCTCCTCCCTGACGGTCGCCGACGTCGACGGGGCGCTCCACCGGGAGCGCCTGCTCGTGAAGCAGTTGGCAATGCGGCGCACCCTCTTCGTGTTCCCGCGCGAGCTGCTGCCGGGCGTGTGGCCGAGCGCCTCGGCCCGCGTCGCCGCGGCGGAGCGCGCCCGCATGGCCAAGGACCTCGTCAGGGCGGGCCTCACCGACGACGGGGGCGCCTGGCTCGACCGGGCCCGGGCCGAGGTCCTGTCCGTGCTCGCCGACGCGCCGGAGGGCCTCGCCGCCGTCGACGTGCGCCGCGCGGTGCCGAGGATCGACGTGAAGGTCGAGGGGTCGCCCGGCGAGCTGTGGTCGGCGCCCCGGGTGCTCACCCTCCTCGGGGCCGCCGGCGACATCGTCCGCGGCGCCGACGCCGGCCGCTTCCCCGTCTCACGGCCCCGGTGGACCCTGGCCCCGCACTGGCTCGACGAGATCCCCGCACCGTGGAGCCCGGGCGAGGGGTACCGCGAGCTCGTCCGCCGCTGGCTCCTCCGCTTCGGCCCGGGGACCGAGGAGGACATCGTCTGGTGGCTGGGGGCCACCAAGACGATCGTGCGCGCGGCGCTGGCCGACCTGGAGGCCGTCGCGGTGTCCCTGGACGGCGGCGCCACCGGCTGGCTCATGCCCGACGACGTGGGGCCGACGGAGGACCCGGGCGAATGGGTCGCGCTCCTGCCGGTGCTCGACCCGACCGTGATGGGCTGGCGCGACCGGGGCTTCTACCTGGGGCCGCACCGCGAGCGGCTCTTCGAGCGGCGCGGCAACGCCGGCACCACGGCCTGGGTCGGCGGCCGCACCGTCGGCACATGGGTCCAGGACGGGGCCGGGGCCGTCCGTGTGCACCTGCTGGAGCCGGTCCCGGCCTCGGCGCGGCGCGCCCTCGACGAGGAGGCGGAGCGCCTGACCGCGTGGCTCGGCGGGGTGCGCGTCGGCACCGGTTACGTGTCACCGGCGATGCGCGCCGCCCTGGACGCCGTGGGGTGAGCCTGCCGGGGATCCGCCCCCGGCGCCGAGGGGCGCGCGGGCCCCGGAGGGCGGGGGCGGCGTCGGCCCGCGTGGGGGCCGGCGGGCCCGTGGGAAGCGGGGGGCCGCCTCCGGCTCTTCACGGAGGCGGCCCCGGGAAAGGGGCGTCAGAGGATCCGACGTGCCCCGGGGATCGCGCGGACCGCGGCGGCGATCGCCCAGCAGGCGGGGACGGCGAGGGCGGCCATGCCCAGGAACTTCACCGCGGCGGGCGCCTCCCAGCCGCTCAGCGCCATTCCGAGTCCGACCAGCACCAGCGGGTGCAGGAAGTACACGGCGAAGGCGTTGTCGGCCAGGAACGCGGAGAAACGGTTCCGCCGGTCGAGGAAGCGGCGGAAGGACACCATCAGCGCGAGGGTCACGCCGACGGCGAAGAACGTCTCCGCCACCATGTGGAACAGCGCCGGAGCGGTCCCGGGTTCGTTCGCCGCTCCGAGGACGAGCGCCCCTCCCAGGAACGCGGCCATGCCGAGGACGGCCGTCGCGCCCCCGTACCAGCCGGCCCGGTCGGGCAGGCGGGTGAACCAGTTGCGGCGGTAGGCCAGTACGCCCACGGTGAAGAGGGCGGCGTACTGGGGCAGGTAGTCGGGGCTGGGAAGGCCCACGAACGGCCAGTAGGGGGCGGGGTTGACCCAGCGCCAGAGGAACGAGACCAGGGCCAGGGCCGTGGTGAAGGCGAGGACCGGACCGAGCCAGCGCAGCGGGGCCGTGTCCTCCGGGCGGACGGCGGGGAGGACCGCCGCGCCCCGGCTCTCGGCGCGGCGCTCGCGGAAGCCGCGCACCATGACGTAGGTGAGGCTGAGGACGAGCAGGACCTCGACGAACCACATGGGGCCGGGGTCGAAGGAGATCAGGTAGAAGAGCCAGTAGGGCATCTCCGCGCCCTCGGCGGCGGCCCCCTCCGCGAACAGCCGGTAGGCGCCGGTCGTGAGCAGGGGGCGTAGGAGCAGGACGAAGAGCAGCAGGGGGACGCCCAGGCGCACCAGGCGTTCGCGGACGAACCCCCGACGCCCCCTCCGGTCCCTCGCTCCGGGCACGAAGTAGCCCGCGAGCAGGAAGAACAGGCCCATGAAGTAGGTCTGGTTCACGATGACCAGGAGGTCGAGCAGCCCGCCCGTGGGGTCCTGCGCGGGCTCGGTGTAGAACCAGACCGGGATGCTGCCGTAGGTGAGCGCGACGTGGTGCAGCACGACCAGGACGGTCATCGCCACGCGCAGGTTGTCGACGTAGTGCAGGCGTCTGGGGGGCGGCGGCGCCGACTCCGGGCTCAGGGCGGGCGCTGGTTGCTGTGTCATGGGGTCCTCGTGATGGGGGTGTGCGCCGGTCAGTCGGCGCGGGTGGCGCGGACGAGCTGTTCGCCGAGCTCGGCGGCGTGCGCCATGAGGTCGTGGTCGGGGTGGACGCGCCAGTACTCGAACATCCCGTCGGTGGCGGACTGCTGGGTCACGGCCATCGCCCGCACGTCGAAGTCGCGGAACTCGCCGCTCCTCTGCCCCTCCCGGTAGAGCACCTCCAGGGACTCGTAGAGGGGTTCGGACTCGCCGGCCCCGTACCGGGGGGAGCCGTCCGGCCTGCGCGCGTGGAGGAAGATCTGCGCCAGGGCCGCCATGCGGCTCCGGTGCTCCAGGGCGTAGGCGGCCACACCCCGCACGTGTGCGCGGAGCATGTCGGCGGCGTTGTCCTGGGCGAGGATCTGCGGGACGACGGACTCGGCGATCTCCGTGTAGACGCCCGTCACCAGCTGTTCCATCAGCTCCTCCTTTCCCGCGAAGTGGTACGAGATGACGCCCTTGCTCACGCCCGCCTTCTCGGCGATCCGCGCCAGTGAGGCGTTGGGATAGCCCACCCCGGCGATGGTGTCGATCGCCGCGGCGACGATCTGCGCCCTGCGGGCCTCCTCGATGAAGGACCTTTTCTGACCGGCTGGATTATTTTCTGACCGCATGGCCAGAATCTAACACGGGGGGCCAGGAATCCATGGGGGTTGTCCCTGAGCCGCCCCTGGGCCGACCCCGCCGGGCCGGGGGTGGAAACCCCGGGACGGCCCGGTCCCGCTCCCCGCGGGTCCCGGAGGGGCCCCGGGCCCGGCCGCCCCCTCCGCGCGGGCGGGGCCGCTCCCGGCCGACCGGGGCCACCGGCCCCGCCGCCTGCGCCGCAGGGGCAGGATGGGGGCATGACCCGACCCGCGCCCACCCTGCCGGAACTGTGGCCGGTGCTGGCCGTGATCTCCCTGGGAGGGGCGCTCGGCGCCCTGGCCAGGTACGGCCTGGACACCGCCTGGCCGCCCACGGCGTCCGGGGTCTCCTGGACCGTGCTCGCGATCAACGTCAGCGGCAGCGCGCTCATCGGCGTGCTCATGGAACTGCTCAACCACCGGTGGCCGGACAGCCGGTTCATCCGGGTGTTCTGGGGGGTGGGGGTCCTCGGGGGCTACACCACGTTCTCCGCGTACGCCCTGGACGTCCTCACCGCGCTCGAACACGGCCGTCCCGAGGCGGCCCTGGCCTACCTGGTGCTCACCCCGGCCGGGGCCCTGGCGGGGGTGTGGGCGGCCTCGGCGGTCTCCCACCGGGCACTGGCCTCCGGAAGGCGGGGCGCGTGAGCGCCCTGCTCGTGGCGCTGGGTGCGGCGGTGGGAGCCCCCGCCCGGTTCCTGCTGGACCTGGCCGTGCAGCGCCGGCACGGCACGTCCTTCCCCTGGGGCACGCTGTGCGTCAACGTGATCGGCTGCCTGCTCCTGGGCGCCTTCACCGCCCTGCCCCTGCACGAGGGGGCGGCGGGGCTGCTGGGCGCGGGGCTGTGCGGTGCTTTCACGACCTACTCCACCTTCTCCTACGAGACCTACCGGCTGGCCGCGACCGGCGAGCGCCTGCACGCGGTCCTGTACGCGGCGGTCAGCCTCGCCGCGGGGCTGGGAGCGGCCTGGACGGGGCTCGTCCTCACCCGGGCGCTCCTCGGCTGACGCGGACGGGTCCGGCCCCCTCCCGCACGCCGTGGTCGGGCGCCTCCCGGAGCGGCAGCGGCCCGGGGCTCCCCGGCCCTCGTCCACAGGCCCTGGAGAATCAACGGGGACAGGGGTACCGTTGTCCGTGGGCGCGGTCCCGCGCCCAACCCCCGGTTCCGGTGCTCGCGCCGCCGGCTGTGAGGGGGCAAAGGGGACCCAGGGTCCTCGGGACGCCGGTCCGATGTGCCCCACCGGCGGGGCGGAGGGAGCGCGAGTTCCGACGCTGTCGCCGAGGAGCCGTCATGACCAGCCACAAGACCTTCAAGCAGCGCGTGCGCGCCCGCATGGACAAGACCGGCGAGAGCTACACCGCCGCCCGCGCACACCTGATCGGCCGCACCGGAACCGCCCCCGGGTCCGGCCGCGGGCCCTCCGGACCCGCCGCCGAGCCCGGGAGAGCCGCCGCCGACCGCTCCCCCACCGTGCAGCCCCCGCCCGCCGGGCGGCACCCGGTGTCCGCCGACGCCCCTCCCGCGACGGGGGCACCGGAGGGCTCCGCCGGCCCCGCAGACGCGCCCGTCCCCTCCGCGGCCGACCGGCGCACCACGGGGGCGATGCGCGGCCGCGTCACCGACGACTCCGTGCGGGAGCACACCGGCCGCGACTACGCCGGGTGGTTCGCCCTGCTCGACGGCTGGAACGGCACCGCCCGCACCCACGCCGAGCTGGCCGCATGGCTGGGCCGGGAGCAGGGCGTCCCCGCGTGGTGGGCGCAGACCGTCACGGTCGCCTACGAGCAGGAGCGCGGGATGCGGGTCCCGGGCCAGAAGAAGGACGGGTTCGCGGTCAGCGTCAGCAAGACCGTCCACGCGCCGGTCGAGCGCCTCTTCGCCGCCTTCGTCGAGGAGGGCGAGCGCGGGAGGTGGCTGCCCGACCACGACCTGGCGGTGCGCACCTCCACCGGGCCCCGGCGCCTGACCGCCGACTTCGACCGCACCACACGGATCAGCGCCAACTTCACCGCCAAGGACGGGGGCAGGAGCACGGTCGCCTTCGAGCACACCAAGCTGGCGGACGCGGAGACCGCTGCCGAGACGAAGGCGTTCTGGAGGCACCGGCTGGGGCAGCTCAAGATCGTGCTGGAGGAGCACGGGGACCGGTCCTGAGCCCTGCGTGACCCGAGCCGCTCCCGGGCCCCGGGGCCGCCCGCCCCCGGCACGCCGTCCTTCACGGCCGTCGGGGGCGGGGGCGGCCCACGGCCTAGCGCTCCAGGTACGCGCGCAGGTGGCGGGCGGTGAGGGTGTCGCCCTCGGCCACCAGCTCGGCGGGACTGCCCTCGAAGACCACGCGGCCGCCGTCGTGCCCGGCGCCCGGCCCCAGGTCGATGAGGTGGTCGGCGTGCGCCATGACCGCCTGGTGGTGCTCGATGACCACCACCGTGTTGCCGTCGTCGACCAGCCGGTCCAGCAGGGCGAGGAGCCGGTCCACGTCGGCCAGGTGCAGGCCGGTGGTGGGCTCGTCCATCACGTACACCGCCCCCTCCTTGGCCATGCTGATCGCCAGCTTCAGGCGCTGGCGTTCACCGCCCGACAGGGTGGTCAGCGGCTGGCCCAGGCCCAGGTAGCCCAGGCCGACGTCGTAGAGCCGGTCCAGGATGGTGCGGGCGTTGCCGGTGGTGAAGAACTCCCGGGCCTCCACCACCGACATGGAGAGCACCTCGCTGATGTTCCTGCCGCGCAGTTCGTGGGTGAGCACCTCGGGCCGGAACCGCTTGCCCTCGCACTGCTCGCAGGTGGAGGCGACTCCGGCCATCATCGCCAGGTCGGTGTAGATGACCCCCGCGCCCTTGCACTCGGGGCAGGCCCCCTCGGAGTTCGCGCTGAACAGGGAGGACTTCACCTTGTTGGCGCGGGCGAAGGCGGTGCGGATCGGGTCGAGCAGGCCGGTGTAGGTGGCCGGGTTGGAGCGGCGCGACCCCCGGATCGGTGACTGGTCGACCACCACCACGCCCTCCCTTCCGGGGAGGGCGCCGTGGATGAGCGAGCTCTTGCCCGATCCCGCGACCCCGGTGACCACGGTGAGGACTCCCAGGGGGACGTCCACGCTGACGTCCTTGAGGTTGTGGCTGTCGGCCCCGGAGATGGAGATGGCCCCGGTGGGGCGGCGGACCTCGCTCCGCAGGGTGGCGCGGTGGTCCAGGTGGTCGCCGGTGAGCGTGCCCGAGGCGCGCAGCCCGGCCACGTCCCCGGAGTAGGTGATCCGCCCGCCGGACGGTCCGGCGCCCGGCCCCAGGTCCACCACGTGGTCGGCGATCGCGATCGTCTCGGGCTTGTGCTCGACCACCAGCACGGTGTTGCCCTTGTCGCGCAGGCTCACCAGCAGGTTGTTCATCCGCTCGATGTCGTGCGGGTGCAGGCCCACGGTGGGCTCGTCGAAGACGTAGGTGACGTCGCTGAGGCTGGAGCCCAGGTGGCGGACCATCTTGACGCGCTGGGCCTCGCCGCCGGACAGCGTGCCCGACTCCCGGTCCAGGCTGAGGTAGCCCAGGCCGACCTCGACCAGGGAGTCGAGGGTGTGGCCGAGGTTGTCCAGCAGCGGCTTCACCGAGGGCTCGTCCAGGGAGCCGACGAAATCGGCGAGTTCGTTGATCTGCATGGACGAGCACTCGGTGATGGTGCGTCCGGCGACCTTGACCGAGCGGGCCTCGGCGTTGAGCCGCGTGCCCTCGCACCCGGGGCACGTGGAGTAGGTGACGGCGCGGTCCGCGAAGGCGCGGATCCCGGGCTGCATGGAGTCGCGGTCCTTGGACAGGTAGGTGCGCTTGAGCTTGACCACCAGCCCCTCGTAGGAGAAGGAGTTGCCGCCGACCTTGACCCGGGTGGCGGGGCCGTGGAGGAAGGTCTCCCACTCCTCGGGGGTGTAGTCGCGCAGCTTGCGGTCCGGGTCCAGGAACCCGGAGTTGGCCATGACCTGCCAGTACCAGGAGTCCACGGCGAACCCGGGGACGGTGATGGCGCCCTCGTTCAGCGACAGGTCCCGGTCGTAGAGCTCCTCCAGGTCGATCTGGTTGGTGCGGCCCAGCCCCTCGCACTCGGGGCACATGCCCTCGGAGTTGTTGAAGCTGAACATGCTCGACGGTTCCAGGCGCGGGGTGCCGACCCGGCTGAAGACGATGCGCAGCATGGCCGCGGCGTCGGTGGCGGTGCCGACGGTGGAGCGGGAGTTGGCGCCCATCCGCTCCTGGTCGACGATGATGGCGGCGCTCAGGTTGCGCAGGGTGTCCACGTCGGGTCTGCCCTGGCTGGGCATGAACGACTGGACGAACGTCGTGTAGGTCTCGTTGATGAGTCTCTGCGACTCGGCGGCGATCGTGCCGAACACGAGGGAGGACTTCCCCGACCCGGACAGGCCGGTGAACACGCTCAGCCTCCGCTTGGGGATGTCCACCGAGACGTCGGCGAGGTTGTTCTCCCTTGCGCCCCTGACCTGGATGGTGTCGTGGCTGTCGGCCATGGAGGTGGGATCGGAAGACACGCTGCTCCTCAGAAATCCTTATGCGGTAAACTGGCGGCCTGCGAACGTTAGTTTATGGCATAAGGAGATGCAAGTGGTCGTCTACGCCGGGCAGGGTGACGCCCGTCGCTCCATGGGCCTGCTGTGGCGCGCCCCCGTGGACCCGTCCGCGCGTGCCGTCCCCGGCCCCAAGCCCGAACTCAGCGTGGACCTGGTCGTGGAGACCGCCATCCGCGTCGCCGACGAAGAGGGCATGGACGCGCTGTCGATGCGCGCGGTGGGACAGCGGCTCGGGCGCACCGCCATGTCGCTGTACACCTACGTGGCCAGCAAGAACGAGCTCATCGAGCTGATGTACGACCACGCGTTCGGTGAGCTCGCCGACGCGGCCGAAGCCGACGGTGAACCAGACTGGCGGAAGGCTACGACGAACTGGGCGACCCGGCTGTGGGAGTTCTACCTGCGCCACCCCTGGACGCTGGAGGTCTCCCAGGCCAGGCCGGTGCTGGGCCCCAACGAGTACCGGCTGTTCGAGTCCATGGCCCTCGTGCTGCACCGCGCGGGGCTGGACGCCGTCCGGATCCGCAGCGCCTACGGCAACCTCTTCTCCCTCGTGCGCGGATCCGTGCAGACGGCCGCGGAGGCGCGCCGCGCCGAGACCGTGACGGGAACGCCCGAGGACGAGTGGTGGTTCGCCCGCTCCGCGCAGCTGGACGCGCTCGTGCCCGACTTCGCCGAGCGCTTCCCCACCCTCGCCCGCATGTCCGAGGCGGGCGCGTTCTCCAACGAGGACGAGAGCGAGCCCTACCTGGAGCAGGAGGCGTGGGAGACCTTCCAGTTCGGTCTGAACGCCCTGCTCGACGGGGTGCGGGGCAAGCTCGGCGCGCGGGCCCGCCCGGAACCGCGCACGTGATGATCTCCTCGGAGGCGTCCGTGAGCGGGCCGCGGGCCCAGTCCCCGTACCGGGCCCTGAGGTCGCCTCGGACCCGTCCGGACCGGTCACCCTCCGCGAGGGCCGCCACGCCTCCCATTTCCGCGCCCGCACACGGTTTTCCCGGAGGTCCTCCCGCCCGCGGAGGGCCCTCGTCCCGGCCGCGGCCGGGACGAGGGCCCGGTTCGCTAGCCTCGTCCCCGACGAGCCCGGCGCCGCCCGGCCCCGGGAGAGGAGAACGGGGAGACCCATGCCCGCACCCGATCCGGACCGGTTGCACCCCACGACCCGGCCGGACCTGACCAACGTCGTCTTCCTGAAGGCACAGGTCACCTCCGACCTCATCGAGGTGGGCGAGTACACCTACTACGACGACGAGGGCAGCGGCGTCCCCTTCGAGCAGGCGTGCGTGCTCTACAACTACGGCCCCCAGCGCCTGGTGATCGGCCGGTTCAGCGCCATCGCACCGGGCGTCACCATCCTCATGCCCGCCGGGAACCACCCCACCGTGGGCCCCTCCACCTACCCGTTCACGATGTTCGGCGGCGAGTGGTCCGAGCGCACCATGGACACCTACCTGTCGATCCCCGCCCCGCCCGACACCAGGATCGGCAACGACGTGTGGATCGGCCGGGGCGCCACGATCATGCCGGGGGTGGCGATCGGCGACGGCGCCGTCGTGGCCGCGCACAGCGTCGTGACCAAGGACGTCGCCCCCTACGCACTGGTCGGCGGCAACCCGGCGCGGCACCTCCGCAGCCGCTTCGAGGAGGACGACGTCGCACGCCTGCTCGCGGCCCGGTGGTGGGACTGGCCCGTCGAGGCGATCACCGAGCGCGCCGCCCTCATCATGGGCGGCAGCCCCGCCGAGGTCGCCGCGGTGGCCGAGGGCGTCCTCGGCGGCTGAACCCCGGAGCGTGGTGCGGCCGGACGCGGGGCCTCAGCCGTCCAGGGCGTGCCCGGTGGTGGCGTCCACGTGGTCGGGCACCTCCTCGTGGCGGTCGCCGACCGTCAGGGTGCCGGTGGGCTCGAAGAGGAGGATCGACGCGCCCCCGTCCGACTCGGGCCGGTGCTCGGCGCCGCGCGGGACCACGAACACCGATCCCCTCTCCAGGGTGACGACCCGCTCCGGGGCGCCCTCGCGCTCGCGCAGCCGGATGCGCAGGTCCCCGTCCAGGAGGAGGAAGAACTCGTCGGTGCCGTCGTGGGCGTGCCACACGTACTCGCCGCGGACCTTGGCCACGCGCACGTCGTAGTCGTTGACCCGGGTGACGATGCGCGGACTCCACAGCTCGTCGAAGGAGGCCAGCGCGTCCCGCAGGTTGATCGGTCGTTCGCTCATAGGGCCATCCTGGCCCTGGCGCCCCGACCGGGGAAGTGCTAGGAATCGCACATGCCGCAAGAATCCTCGCACCGAGTCGCGCTGGTCGTCGACGAGGGCTCGAACCCCTTCGAGATGAGCGTGGCCACCGAGCTCTTCGGACTGCGCCGCCCCGAGATCGACCACCCCTGGTACGACCTCACCGTGTGCTCGGCGGTCCCCGACGTGCGCGTCCACCTGGGGCTGTTCACCATCACCGGCCTGGCCGGACTGGAGGCGGTGGAGGAGGCCGACACGGTCATCGTGCCCAACCGCCCCGACCCGTGGGTCCCGCCCAGGCCGGAGGTGGTCGCGTCCGTGCGCCGGGCGGCCCGCCGGGGGGCCCGGCTGGTCAGCTTCTGCAGCGGTGCCTTCACCCTGGCCGCCGCCGGGGTCCTGGACGGGCGGAGGGCCGCCACGCACTGGAGGTTCGAGGAACTGTTCGCCCGGATGCACCCGCAGGTCCGCCTCGAACGCGACGTGCTGTTCGTGGACGAGGGCGAGGTGCTCACCGCGGCGGGCAGCGCCGCCGCCCTGGACCTGGGACTGCACCTGATCCGCCGCGACCACGGCGCGGAGACCGCCAACACGGTCAGCCGGCGGCTGGTGTTCGCCGCCCACCGGGAGGGCGGGCAGCGCCAGTTCGTCCGCAGGCCGCTCCCCGAGACCGCCGACACCTCCCTGGCCCCGGTCCTGGCCTGGGCCCGCGAGCACCTGGGCGAACCGCTCGCCGTCGCCGACCTGGCCTCTCGGGCGTCGGTCAGCCCGGCGACCCTGCACCGCCGGTTCCGGGCCGAACTGGGCACGACCCCGCTGGCCTGGCTGCGCTCCGAGCGCGTGCTGCTGGCCTGCCGCCTGATCGAGGCCGGGGGCATGGGCTTCGAGGCGGTGGCGCGGGCCAGCGGCCTGGGCAGTACCGCCAACCTGCGGGCGAGCGTGCGGGCGCACACCGGGGTCGGCCCGGCCCTGTACCGGGAGCGGTTCGGTCCGCGTCCCCCGGCCCGGGAAGGCGGCCGGTCCCCGGACCGCGCCTGACCGCGCGGCCACGGCCCCCGTGCCCGAGGGGCGGACCGGTCGAGCGGCCGCCGGGCCGTCGGAGGCCGCGGACCTCCTTGCCTGGGAGCGCTTCCAGAGGTCTAGGATCGGCCGCATGGAAACACGTGTACTGGGTCGCACCCGCAAGGACGTCGGCGTCGTCGGTTTCGGCGCCTGGCAGATCGGAGCCTCCTGGGGCGAGGTCAGCGAGGCCGACGCCACCGCCGCCCTGCACACCGCGGTCGAGGAGGGCGTCACCTTCTTCGACACCGCCGACGTCTACGGCGACGGCCGCAGCGAACGGCTCGTGGGACGCCTGCTGAAGGAATTCCCCCACATCACCGTGGCCACCAAGATGGGTCGGCGCCGGGAGCAGACGGCCGCGAACTACAACCCCGCCAACTTCCGGGCCTGGAACGACGACTCCCGCCGCAACCTGGGCGTGGACACCGTCGACCTGGTCCAGCTGCACTGCCCGCCCCCCGCCGTCATCGCCACCGACGCCGTCTTCGACGACCTGGACGCCATGGTCGAGGAGGGGCGGATGCGCGCCTACGGCGTCTCGGTGGAGACCGTGGACGAGGCCCTGGCCGCCATCGCCCGCCCTCACGTGGCCACCGTCCAGATCATCCTCAACGCCTTCCGCCACAAGCCCCTGGAGCGGTTCCTGCCCGCCGCGCGCGAGGCCGGGGTCGGTGTCATCGCCCGCGTCCCGCTGGCCAGCGGCCTGCTCTCGGGCAGGTTCACCGCCGACACCCCCTTCGCCGCCGACGACCACCGCGCCTTCAACCGCGAGGGGCAGGCCTTCGACAAGGGGGAGACGTTCTCCGGGGTGCCCTACGCCACCGGGCTGGAGGCCGTGGAGCGTATCCGCCCGCTCGTCCCCGAGGGGATGACGATGGCCCAGTTCGCGCTGCGCTGGATCCTGGACCAGGACGGCGTGAGCGTCGTCATCCCCGGGGCCCGCAACGCCGACCAGGCGCGCGGCAACGCCGCCGCCGCGGACCTGGCGCCGCTCTCCCCCGAGGCCCGCGCCCAGGTCGGCGCGGTCTACGACGAGCTCGTCCGACCCCACGTCCACCACCTGTGGTGACCGGCGACGCCCCCGTGGGCTGACGGCAGGCCGTCAGGGGCCCCGGTCGGCTCCGCGTCCTGCGGGGCCGGTGACGGCCGGGAGGCCCCGGCGTGCGCCCGAGGGAGGCCGGGAGCGGCGCGGGGCCGGTCAGTCCCCGGGCCGGCGGGCCCCGCGTCCGGCGCCTCCGAAACGGCGGGCGAGACGCTCGAACGCGTCCTCCAGCTCGGGCGGTCCGACGACCTCGAAATCGGCGTCGAAGCGTCCGACGGCGGAGGCCAGGCCGACCCATGACCACGAACCGAGCACCAGCCGACAGCGCTCCGGCCCCAGCTCCTCGACCAGCCCGTCGTAGGCGAAGGGGGCGACGGACGCGGCGGGCAGGTCGAGGACGACCTCCCCCCGGCAGGGCCAGTCGGCCGGCCCGCCCGAGCCCCGGAACCTGCCGGTGACGAAGGCGGCCACGTCGCCGCCGGGCACCTCCCGCGGGGTGAAGCGCGGACCGTTGGGGGTGCGGGGTGAGATGCGGTCCACACGGAGGGTCTGCCAGTCGTCGCGCTCGTCCTCCCACGCCAGGAGGTACCAGCGCCCCCGCCAGGTCACCAGGTGGTGGGGTTGCACCCGGCGCCGGACCACCGCGGTGTCGTCCCGGTCCGAGGCGGATCGGAAGGCGGGGGCGTAGTCCAGGCGCAGCTCCTCGCGGGCGTGGACGGCGGCGCTCAGCGCCAGGAGCAGGCTGCCGTCGGCCCGGGCGGGGAGGGCGTCGGGCGGCGCGACCGCGTCGACCCGGATCGGGCGGATCCGCTGACGCAGCCGTGAGGGCATGACCTGGCGGATGGTGGTGAGCGCGCGTTCTGCGGCCTCCCCGATCCCGGCGCCTGTCGCGGTGGCCGCCTGGAGCGCCACCGCCAGCGCCACGGCCTGTTCGTCGTCGAACAGCAGCGGGGGCATCTGCGAGCCCGCGTCGAGCCGGTAACCGCCGTCGCGCCCCTTGAAGGCCGTGATCGGGTAGCCGAGTTCGCGGAGGCGGTCCACGTCGCGGCGGACCGTGCGCGCGCTGACGTCGAGCCGCTCGGCCAGCTCGTCACCCGACCAGTCCCGGCGGGTCTGGAGCACGGACAGGAGCGCGAGCAGACGGGCGGACGTTTTCACCATGGAACCCATCCTGCTCGACATAGAGGACACACCCTGTCCTGTGAGCCTGCGAATGTGGGGCCACAGGCAGCGAAGGGACGGGCGCGAACGCGGTCATCGCAGGTCACAGCCGCCTCGGCAGCGGGCTTTCCGTGTCCGCCGCCGAGGGGCGGGGCCGTCCGCCTCCCCCGACGCCCGGCCGCGCCGCCACGGCGGCGCACGGCCGACCGCCACCGACACCAGCCGTACAGAGCTCATCAGAGCAGACCGAGACCGGGAGCCACCATGTCCATCACGACCACGACCCACCTGAACTTCCGCGGCGACGCCCGTGCGGCGCTCGACTTCTACCACTCCGTCTTCGGCGGGGACATCGCCGTCGTCACCTACAAGGACACGGGCAACGTGCAGAACCCGGACGAGGCGGACTGGGTGACGTGGGGCCAGGTGATCGCGGACAACGGCTTCCACGTCATGGCCTACGACGTGCCCTCCCCCACGCCGTGGGACCGGGGTGAGAACGCCGTCTTCGTCTCCGTGCGCGGGGACGGCGCCGAGGAGGTCACCGCCCTCTGGGAGAAGCTGGCCGTCGGCTCGACCGTCGTGCAGCCGCTGGAGGCCTCCCCGTGGGCGCCGCTCTACGGGATGCTCAAGGACCGCTTCGGCATCGTCTGGGTCCTGGACGTCGCGGCCCCGTACAACGGCTGACCCCGAGCCGGGGAGGTGGGGCGGGCCGGGCGCCCTGCCGACCCGGTCCCCGGCACGGCTCCGGGGGCGGTCGCGCGCTCCTCCGTGAACGGCCGTTTCCCCGGTCCGCCCGACCGGCCGGCACGGAGGCGGCTCCTCCTGCTCGGGCGGGTCCGCCTCCCGACCGGGGAAGGAGGGCCGCCGTCTCCGTCCGGGCCCCTGCCCCGGGCCCCGGACGGAGGCGGTGCCTAGATCAGGCCCTGGGCGAGCATCGCGCCCGCCACACGCTCGAACCCGGCCACGTTCGCACCGAGCACGTAGTCGCCCGGGGCGCCGTACCTCTCGGCGGCCTCCTCGCACCGGTCGTGGATCCCCGTCATGACCTCGGCCAGCTCGGCCTCGGCGTGCTCGAACGACCACGACGTGCGCCGCGCGTTCTGCCGCATTTCCAGGACGCTGGTCGCCACGCCTCCGGCGTTGGCGGCCTTGCCCGGCGCGAACAGCACCCCGGCCTCGCGCAGCACCTGGACGGCCTCGGGGGTGGTGGGCATGTTCGCGCCCTCGGCCACCGCCAGGACGCCGTTGCGGACCAGGGTGCGCGCCGACGCCGCGTCCAGCTCGTTCTGGGTGGCGGAGGGCAGTGCCACCTCGCAGGGCACGTCCCACACGTTGCCGCCCTCCACGTAGCGGGCGTCGCCGCGCCGCTCGGCGTACTCGGAGATCCTGGCCCGCTCCACCTCCTTGATCTGCTTGAGCAGGTCGAGGTCGATGCCCTTCTCGTCCACGACGTAGCCGCCGGAGTCGGAGCAGGCGATCACGGTGGCGCCCAGCTGCTGGGCCTTCTCCACCGAGTAGACCGCCACGTTGCCCGAACCGGACACCACCACGCGCCGACCGTCCAGGCTCCGGCCCGAGCGCTCCAGCATCCGCTGGGTGAACAGCACGTTCCCGTACCCCGTGGCCTCGGTACGGACGCGCGAACCACCCCACTCCAGGCCCTTGCCGGTGATGACCCCGGCCTCCCACCGGTTGGCGAGGCGCCGGTACTGGCCGAACATGTAGCCGATCTCGCGGCCGCCCACGCCGATGTCCCCGGCCGGGACGTCGGTGTGCTCGCCCAGGTGGCGGTGGAGCTCGGTCATGAACGACTGGCAGAACCGCTCGATCTCGTTGTCGGAGCGCCCCTTGGGGTCGAAGTCGCTGCCGCCCTTGCCTCCGCCGATGCTCATGCCGGTGAGGGCGTTCTTGAAGATCTGCTCGAAGCCCAGGAACTTGATCACCCCGAGGTTCACGCTGGGGTGGAAGCGCAGCCCGCCCTTGTAGGGGCCCAGCGCGCTGTTGAACTCCACCCTGAAACCACGGTTGACGTGCACGTTGCCCTGGTCGTCGCGCCACGGCACCCGGAAGATGACCTGGCGTTCGGGTTCGCAGAGGCGCTCCAGGATGCGCTGGTCGGCGTATTCGGGGTGGCGGGAGAGGGCGGGCGAGAGGCTGTCGAGCACCTCCAGGACGGCCTGCTGGAACTCGGGCTCGTCGGGGTTGCGCCGCACCACGTGCTCGTACGCGCTTCGGACCCCCGGGTGGTGCCCGCTGCGGGCACCATCGGAAAACGGCATGCGAGTGCGTTCCCTTCTCACTGCTGGAACGGGCACCCCGCACGCCGTTGTGCCGGGAACCTCGATCATCGGAGGAATCGGTTCGAGGAGACGGGGCCATGGGCTCATACAGGCCCTGTCCACCCGTGGTGTTGCCAGTGTATTGCCTTGACGTAAACATACTTTTGGGCGCATCGGTGCTTCCCGACCTCTGCCCCTGGCCGGAGAGGCGCGGGCGGAGGCACGCACAAGAGCCGCTCCGGGGAAAATCCGTTGTCCGCCACGGCGGCTCCCGGGAGGATGCCTCCATGCGCATGGGAGTGGTGGGGCTGGGGATGGGGCTGCACCTGGCGGTGTGGGCCGCCAGGGCGGGCATCGACGTGACCGCGGTCTGCGACCGCGAGGCCCGACCGCGACAGCGGGCGCGCGAGCTGCTGCCCGGCGCGGTCGCCGTCGACCGCTGGCAGGACCTGCTGGACCCCGGCCACCGCCTGGACGGGGTGGTGCTCGCCAACGACTTCGACGCCCACGCCCCGATGGCGACCGCCTTCCTCGACCACGGCGTCCACGTGCTCTCCGAGACCGCCGCCTGCGCGAACGCGGAGGAGGGCCGGGCCCTGGTCGAAGCCGCCGACCGCTCCCGTGCGACCTACTCCTTCGCCGAGAACTACGTGCTCCACCCGCACGTGCGGCTCCTGCGCGAGGCGGTGGAGGCGGGGGAGGTCGGCCGGATCAGCCTGGTGGAGGCCGACTACCTGCACGGGATGTCCCCCGGGGCGCGGGCGGAGCTGATCGGCGACCCCGCCCACTGGCGCGGCCGGATCCCCCCGACCGCGTACTGCACCCACTCGCTGTCCCCGATCCTGGCGATCACCGGGGCGCGTCCCGTCGAGGTCACCGCGTTCGGCGTGGACGAGGCCTCTCCGCGCGAGGCCTCCACCATGGTGGTGCGCCTGTCCACGGGGGCGCTGGCCATTACCCGCAACGGGTTCCTGCAGGGCGAGCCCGACAGCCACTGGAGCTGGGTGTCGGTGCGCGGAACCCGGGGGCTGGCCGAGTCGGTGCGGGCCGGGGGCGACCGGGCCTGGTCGGTGCGGGTCCGCCAGGAGGGCTGGACGCAGGAGGACGGGGTGACGCGCGAGGAGGAACGCGTCCCGCCTCCGGTGACCCTGGACGGCGAGCCCCTGGAGCGCGGGGCCGAGGGAACGGTCCTGCTGCTGCGGGGCTTTCGCGACACGGTCCTGCACGGCGCACCGCCGCCGGTGCCGGTGCGCGACGCCGTGGCGGCCTCCCTGGTGGGCGTGGCCGGGGCGGAGTCGCTGGCCCGGGGGTCCTGTCCGGTCCCCGTGCCGCAGGTCTGAGCCGCGCGCGAGCACCGGCGATGCCGGCGCCGCGCGACACCGCGGGTCCCGTCCCGGAGGACGCCGTGCCTTCCGGAGCACCGGACGATCCCGCCCGGCCTCCCCGGTCCGCCGCACCGCCCCCCTCCCCGGCGGACCCGTCCCCGTACGCGCTGCGCACCGCCCCGCCGGCCGGGCCCGGCCCGGCCGGCGGGCGCCGTCCCGGACAGGCCCGAACCGCTGTTCACCGACTCCGACCGCCCCGGGCGACGGAGGGGCCGACCGGGTGCCGCGCGGCCTGTGGGAGGACGTGACGCGCGGCGACCACTCCAGCATCGGCGCGGCCCCCGCCGCCGGGAAGCGGCTGCCCCGGGACGCGCACCCGACCGGCACCCGTCCCCGGCCCGCCCGCGTCCCGGCCGCCCCGGTCGCCTCCCCGCCGCCGCTCCGGCAGGGGAGGTCCGAAGGCGCGGACCGCACCGGCGCCCCTCACACGGCGGCCCGTCCGCGGAGGAGGTCCAGCCGGCGGCGCACGGAGTCGACCGCGGCACGGGCCGCGGGTGTGGGCGCGCGGCCCGTCCGCTCAGGTGGGCGCACCGGTTCGCGGCGGTCCCCGCCGAGGGAGGCGCGCATGAGCGCGAGGACCGCGGGATCCGTCTCCCCGGCCCCCTCGGCGCCGCCCGTGTCGGGACCGTCCCGCAGGGCCCCGGCCGGGCCCTCCGCGGCCCTCACCGGCCCCTCGGACCGGGCAGCGCACCCGGCCGGACCGCCCGTGCGGGCCGTCCCCGTACCGGGGCCCCGGCTCGGGTGGAGGATCTCGCCGGGCACGCTCCGGCAGGCCCCGCCGCACACACGGCAGCTCCCGCCCGGGACGTTGCGCACGCCCGGGTGGTCGGGGCAGGTGCGCGGCGCCGCACCGTCGGGGCCGACGGCGAACCCGGGCGGCTCGGCGAACGCGTCCCCGTAGTCCGGATGCCTGGGGGCGGGCACCCCCTGCCCGAGCCGTTCCGTGCGCGGCGCGGGAGCCCACGGCGGGGCCGGGGCGCCTCCGCCGCCGCGCCGCACGCCCGCGCCGAGGCGGCCGGCCAGGAACCCGCGCGCGTCCTCCACGCGGCCCAGGCGGCGCATGAGCGCCGGGAACGGGCTGCGCAGGGTCTCCGCGCCCTCCAGCAGCGCGCCCAGCTCGGCCGTGCGCATCCCCTGCCCGGCGAGCCGGTCGAGGGCTGCGGCCAGGGCCTCACGGTCCGGTCCGGGGCGGCGCAGCACCGAGTCCGGTATCCGGGCGAGGAGGCTCCGGGCGAGCCCTCGCGCCCCCGGGGCGGTCACTCCTCCCGGGGCGGGATCCGGTATCCGCTCCGGAGCAACGCCGCGTGTGGGCGCACCGGGCGTCCCCGGGTCCGGCGCGGGGCCGGGGACCCGTTCCGGGCCGACCACGGGCGCTTGCACCGGCACGGGCAGGGGACGGACCCCTCGCTCGTACGCCCGGGCGGCCACCCGCCCTGTGGTGGCGCTCCCGCGGACGGAGCGCCGGATCGGGGAGGGGTGTACAGGGGAAAGGTCTGCAGGTCGTTCTGACCTGTCGGCCAGGTCAGGATGAACGGTCGTTCGCACCGGAGGCCAGGGGCGTGAGGCCGGGGACAACGGCTCCTCCCCCAGCGCCCGGCGCACCCGGTTGACCTCCTCCAGCGCCTGGGCGGTGTATGCCTGCGCGGGGATCAGCAGCTCCAGCACCGGCGGGAGCCGGTCGGGCCACCGGCGCCCGGCGGCGATGTCGGTGCGGAAGAACAGGCGCGTCTGCGCGGGGCCGAACCTGCGCACCAGGCCCGCGCCGACGAGGTCGTGGAGCGCCCGTTTGACGGTGGAGGCGCTCATCGTGCCGCCGGAGCGCTCGGCGATCGTGTCGAGGTACAGGTAGCACCAGCGCCCGTCCGCGTCGACGGCGTCGGCGATGATCGCCGCGACGGTGTGCGCGCGGGTGCTGGGCAGCAGGCCCGCCCTGAGGGCGTCGGTGATCCAGAGCGAGGGCATGAAGCCGATACCGCGCATGGCGCCCGGGGCGCGCCGACGCGGACCGACGGACCCCGGCGGGGGCTGCGACGCCGTGTCCGAAGGAGACGACATGCGGGATATGGCCGTGACATCGGGGCCGGGTTGGATACACTCCACCACTAGCCGCCTCCCTGAGTTGACCAGGTTGGGGGTCAGAGCCCGGCGCCGGTGTTGGTAGCACCTGCCGGGCTCGACTGCTTTCGGGACCCACAGTAGTGGAGCGAACACGGGTTCGGGTGCGACTGTGGAAAACCCTCCGGCGGCCTTCCCCAGCCGTGCCGGACCCCTCCGACCGGGGCCGGAAGCCCGGGGCGGCGGCCCGGTCGCCCCGAGCCGCCGCAGGCCCTCCGCCCGCGAGGAGAGCGATGACCGATCCGGCCGACCCCGACGACGCCCACCAGGAACGCGCCGCCGTCCTCCCCGGCGGGATGATGAACACGGTCCTCCGGCACGGCGGCCGCGTCGTGCGCACCGCCACCCCCGCCTCCCCCGCCCTCCACGCCCACCTGCGGGCCCTGGCCGGCGCCGGCTACCGGGGCGCTCCCCTTCCCCTCCGGCTGCGCGGGGACGGCCGCGAGGAGCTGACCTTCGTGGAGGGCGACGTGGCCCTGCCGCCCCTCCCCGACTGGGCGCGCACCGAGTCGGTCCTGCGCTCGGCCGCGGCGCTCCCGCGCCGCTACCACGAGGCCGCGTCCCGTGTCGGCGTGGACGCCACCGCGCCCTGGGCCTCGGGGGCGGCCGGACTGGCCGACCCCGAGGGCGGGCCGATCCTGTGCCACAACGACCCGTGCCCGGAGAACCTCGTCTTCCGGAACGGGCGGGCCGAGGCCCTGATCGACTTCGACCTCGCCGCGCCCGGAAGGCCGGTGTGGGACGTGGCCGCCCTGGCCTACTACCTGGTCCCCGCCCTCGACCCGGTCTCCGCCGCCGGGACCTGGAGCGAGGGCGCGGACGTGCCCCGCCGACTCCGGGCGGCCGCCGACGCCTACGGCCTCGCCCGCGGGGACCGCGCCGCCCTCCCCGGCGTGATCGGGCAGTACACGGCCGTGGCCCGCACGTTCGTGGCGGCACGCGTGGACGGCGGGGAGGAGGCGTTCGTCCGCGGCCTGGAGCGGTCCGGGGGGTGGGACCGCTGGGACCGCCGCCAGACCTGGCTCGCCGAGCAGCGCCCGGTGTTGTCCCGCGCCCTCCTCGACTCACGCGGGAGCGGCCCGGCCCCAGCCGGGTCCTCCACCCTTCCGAGGAGAGACGGTCGGCCCCACGGCGACATTCGTACAAGACCGGCGCCCGTCGGCCCGCTTACGGGCCCAGCTCGGAGTCACGCCCGAACGCACCCCCCGCCTGGTGCGGTTCGACCACGCCGTCCGCCTTCTCGCCGCGGGCCACGCCGCCGAGAGCGGCTACGTCGACCAGTCCCACCTGCACCGCGAGGTCAAGTCCTTCCCGGGGTACACCCCCACGGCCGTGGTCGCCGCTCCCTGGCTCGCGATCGACGACGCCGCGTGGCCCGGTGCGTGACCGGGGTCGGGGCCCTGTCACAGGCGGGCGGACACGCCCCTGAGCGGACGGTTCAGGGGACCAGGACGATCTTGCCGGAGGACTTCCGCTCCCACTCCCGGTGGGCCTGCGCGGCCTCCCCCAGCCCCATCGCCCGGGACGCGGGCGGGGTGATCCGCCCGTCGGCCGCGGCCTCCATCAGCGTCTCCAGGGTCTGCGCGGTCTGGTCCTCCGGCTTGGAGAGGAAGGGGACGCCCAAGTCGAAGGCGGCCGGGTCGGCGAGGGTGACGACCCGGTCAGTGCCTCCGCGCAGGGCGATCGCGTCGGGGAGCGCCCCGTGCCCGGCCGCGTCCAGGACCGCGTCCACGCCCCGGGGCGCCAGCGCCCGCACACGCTGGGCGAGCCCCTCCCCGTAGGGGGTGGCGAGCGCTCCGAGCGCGCGCACCCGGTCCAGGTTCGCGCCTCCGGCCGTCCCGATGACCGTGATCCCGACCGCGACCGCGAGCTGGACGGCGATCCCTCCCACGCTGCCGGAGGCGCCGTTGACCAGCAGCGTCTCCCCGCGCCGGGGGTCCAGGACGCGCAGCGCGCGGACCGCGGCCTCTCCCGCCACCGGGAGAGCCGCCGCCTCCTGCCAGGTCAGCGCCTCCGGTTTGGCCGCGAAGGTGGACAGCACGGCGTACTCGGCGTATCCGCCGCCGGCGGTCCATCCGGCGACGGCGTCGCCGACGGCCGTGCCCGTGACGCCCTCACCGACCGCGTCCACCACCCCGGCCGCCTCCTGGCCCGGCACACGCGGTGCGGGCAGCGGCTTGCCCTGCGCCATCAGCCCCGAACGCACCTTGACGTCGATCGGGTTGACGCCCGCGGCGCGGACGGCCACCCTCACCTGACCGGGGCCGGGTTCGGGAACCCCGGTCTCCACGACGGTCAGGACGGACGGGTCGCCGTATTCGGAGAAGCTCACAGCGCGCATGGTTCTTCCTTCGGATCTCGGTGCCCGGCCCCGGGGGCGGCGGGGGCACGACTCGGCCCGGAGGCTCTCCAGGCCGTCTCGCACCCTACGCACCGGGCACGCGCCCTCGGTGCCGCGCCACGCCCGAAGGCCCCGATCGGCGCCGACCGGTCGAAGCGGCGGGGTCCGTCAGCCCTCACCGCACGGCCCGCGCCCCGGTCGTCCCCTCAGGCGCCGCGCCGGGCGATGACCACCAGGTAGCGGCAGGGGGACCGGCCCGGGTTGTGGAACTCGCACGGCTCGGGCGGCCCCAGCTGGAGGCAGTCCCCCGCCTCCAGGAGGTGCTCGACGGAGCCCTCGCGGAAGGCGAGAGCGCCGTCCAGGACCCAGATCTGGTGGTGCGTGAAGACGTAGGCCTCCACGGGGAAGGCGACTCTCGCGCCCGCCGGGAGCTCCACCTCGACCAGCTCGATCGGGCCGCCGGAGGTCGGGGAGACCGCCCGGCGCACGTAGCCGGTGTCGGGGTCGGTCCAGGTGGGCTGCTCGTGGGAGCGGGCCAGGCGCCGGTCGCCCTGTTCGGCACGGGAGATCAGCTCGGAGAGGGTGATGCCGAGTGCCGCGGACAGGCGCCCGAGCAGGGAGGCCGTGGGCTGGACGTCGCCGTTCTCGATACGGCTGACCATGGTGCGCGAGACACCGGAGAGTTCGGACAGCGCCGAGGCGCTCAAACCGCGGGAGCCGCGGAGTTCCTTGAGGATCAGGCCGAGGGCAGCACCCAGTTCGTCGCTCATGTGTTCACTATAGTGACAGGCCCCGATTACTATAATGACCATGACTTCGATGTCCACCCTCACCGTCCGCGACGCGACCCCCGCGGACGCCGAGGTCTGCGCCGCGATCTACGCGCCCTACGTCACCGACACCGCGATCACGTTCGAGCTCGACCCTCCCGGTACGCAGGAGATGGCGGAGCGGATCGCGGCCGCCCAGCGCGAGCACGCCTGGATCGTCATGGAGGACGCCGACGGCGTCCTCGGCTACGCCTACGGCGGCACGTTCCGCACCCGCGCCGCCTACCGGCGCACGTGCGAGGTCAGCGTCTACCTCGAACAGGGCCGCCGCCGCACCGGCGCGGGCCGGGCCCTGTACGGCGCCCTCCTGCCCCGCCTGGCCGAACGCGGCATGCGGGTCGCCGTCGCCTGCATGACCCTGCCCAACGACGCGAGCCTCGGACTGCACCGCGCCCTGGGTTTCGAGGACGTCGGCGTCATGTCGCGCGTGGGCTGGAAGCACGACGCCTGGCACGACGTGGCCTGGGCCCAGCTCGACCTGACCGACCTCGCCCCCCGGCGCTGACCGCGAGGAGGAGCCGCGACTCCTGCGGGGCCCCGTCCCCCGCACGGGCCCAAACCCGCCGCCTGCCTCCCGGAGGGGCCGCCGGCCCGTCCGGCGCACCGGGGCGGGAAGCCCCCTGCGCGGCCCCGCCGCCGAGGAGGGCTCTTCGCGCAGCGCCTCCCGGGAGTGGACCGGGAAGCCCTTCCGCCGACCCTCGCACAGCGCCCGCCCGGCGGGGCCCCTGTAGGCTCCCCGTCCTCGTCGGCCCGCCGACCGCAGCGCCCGCCGGCGGCGATCACCTCCTGCCGCCCGGCTCCGGGAAGCCCTCCCCACCCCCTCGCGCACCGCCGCCCCCTCCCGCCGTGGCCGACGCGCCGACCGTACGCTCTGCCCAGGTCCCATCTCCCCATGAATTCCCTGGAGCAGCCACGTGTCCGCCCCCTCCGCACGCCACCGCCCCTCCGGGCTGGCGTTCGCGCTCGGCTCAGCGCTCGCCTTCGGCGGCTCGGGCGTGTTCGCCCGCCCCCTCCTCGACGCGGGGATGGACTCCCTGCACGTCACGTGGCTGCGGGTCGCCGGGGCGGCGCTCCTCCTCCTTCCCGTCGCCGCCGCCCACTGGCGGGTCGCCCGCCGCCGGCCCCTGCTCGTGCTGGCCTACGGCGTCTTCCCCATGGCGGGGGTCCAGGCCCTGTACTTCGCCGCGGTCGCCCGCATCCCCGTCGGCATCGCCCTGCTCATCGAGTTCCTCGGCCCCGTCCTGGTCCTGCTGTGGCTGAGGGTGGTGCGCCGCACCCGGGTCTCCCCCGCCGCCGTCGTCGGGGTCGTCCTGGCCGTGGCCGGGCTCGGACTGCTGCTGGAGGTCTGGGCCGGCATGCGCCTGGACGCGATCGGCGTGGCCCTGGCCCTGGGCGCCGCCGCCGCACAGGCGACGTTCTTCCTCCTGGGCGACAGCATGGGGGAGGACACCGACCCGCTCGCGGTCATCGCCTTCGGCTCCCTGGTCGCCACGGTCCTCCTGGGGGCCCTCGCCCGCCCGTGGACGATCCCCTGGGGACTGCTCGCCGCGCCGGTCCCCCTGGGCGGCCTCCACGTGCCCGGCTGGGCCCCGGCCCTGTGGCTGGGACTGGTGTGCACCGCCGTCGCCTACTTCGCCGGCGTCTCCGCGATCCGGCGCCTGTCCCCGCAGGTCGCCGGGGCCGTCGCCTACCTGGAGGTCGTGACCGCGATCGTGCTGGCGTGGGTGCTCCTCGGCGAGGCGCTGACCCCGGTCCAGATCCTGGGCGCCGCGGTCATCGTCACCGGCGCGTTCATCGCCCAGACCGCCGTCCCCGGCGCACCGGCGCCCCCGGAGGACGTCCGGCGCGCCGACGCCGCCGCCTCGCCCTGAGGCCCCGCCCCCACCGGTCCTGCACGGCCCGCGCGGACGGCGCCCCGCACACGGCGCCGGGCCCGGCGGGAGAGGTCTCTCCCGCCGGGCCCGGCCACCACTCGCACCGATCCGGGTCAGGCGCCCCCGGTCGCCGCCTCCACCTCGGACATGAACTGCTCCGCGGCCTCCTCGGGCGTCAGGTTCCCGAACGCCAGGTCGTCGGTGACCCGCTTGGTGATCTCCACGACCTGGCCGGCGCCGATCGGGGGCGGCGGGTTGCCGTCCACGATCGTGCCCTCGATGTCGGACAGGAACACGGCGCTGCGCGCGTCCGCCTCCGGCAGCGAGTTGAGGATGTGCGCGCGCACGTCCACGTTCGCGGGCAGGCCCAGGTCGGCCAGGATCAGCTCGGCCGCCGCGTTCTCGTTGAGCATGAAGTCCACGAACCGGGCCGCCTCCTCCGGGTGCTCGGAGGACGCCGCGACGGAGTAGAACATCGCGGGCTTGAAGTACATCCCGGTGCGCTCGCCCTCGGACTCACCCGGGTAGCGCAGCAGCTCGATCTCCCGGCCGGAGGACTCGCTGATGCCGCCGAGCTGGTTGGTCCAGAAGTGCGCCATCGCGCCCTGGTTCGTGGACAGGACCGACTGGTCGGGACCGCCGCCCTCGATCTCCACGCTCTCGGCCGCCCCCGGCTGGCCGCCGTTCTCCAGCAGCTGCTCGGTGATGCCGAACCACTCCGCCATGGTCTCCTGGGAGAAACCGAGCGAGCCGTCCTCGGCGTACAGGTTCTCGCCCCGCTGGCGGGCGAAGATCTGGAACCCGGACTCGTTGTAGGACATGCTCTGCGTGCCCACGGTCTCGCCGTCGGTCGCCTCGCTGATCTGCGCGGAGATCTCGACGTAGTCGTCCCACGTCCACGTCTCGTCGTCGGGCATCTCCACGCCCGCGTCCTCGAACGCCTGCGGGTCGGCGAGGATCGCGTACGCGTTCACGCCGCTGGCGACGCCGAAGGTCTGGCCGTCCAGGTCGCCGCTCTCGGCCACCAGCGGGTCGATCTTCGACAGGTCCAGCACGTCGCCGAACTCGGTGAGGTCGGCCAGCGCGCCCCGGTCACCGTACTCGCGCAGGTACCGCTCCTCCTGCATGAGGATGTCGGGAGCGTCGTTGGCCGCGGTGCTCGTGGCCAGCCGGTCCCAGTAGGAGCTCCAGTCGGTGTAGTCCCCGACGATCCGGATGTCGGGGTTCTCGGCCTCGAAGACGTCGATGACCTGCTGCATCGTGGAGTGGCGGTCGTCGGCGCCCCACCAGGAGAAGCGGAGTTCGACGACGCCGTCCTCGGAGCCGGAGTCTCCTCCGCAGGCCGTGACGGCCATCACGAGCGCGGTGGCCGCGGCCGCCAGGGGGAGGAGGGTACTGCGGCGGCGGGCCCGGGGGCGCCCGACGCCAGGGGGTGTGTACATGGGTCGATTTCCTTTCGACTACTTGATTCCGGTGGTGGCGATGCCCTTGACCAGGTATCGCTGGCCGGCCAGGAAGAATCCGAAGACCGGGCCGAGTGCCACGACGGACATCGCGAACAGCGGCCCCCAGGACGTCTGGGAGCTGGAGTCGACGAAGGTGCGCAGGGCGACCGGGACGGTGTACATGTCCGGGCTGGTGAGGAAGATCAGCTGGCTGAAGAAGTCGTTCCAGGTCCAGATGAACGTGAAGATCGCGGTGGTGGCCAGCGCCGGGAGCGACAGCGGCATGATGATCTGGAAGAAGATCCTCACGTGGCCGCAGCCGTCGATGCGCGCGGCCTCGTCCAGGTCCTTGGGCAGTCCGCGGATGAACTGCACCATCAGGAAGATGAAGAAGCCGTCCGTCGCCAGGAGCTTGGGCACGATCAGCGGCAGGAACGTGTTGATCCAGCCCAGCTCCGCGAACAGGATGTACTGCGGCACGATCACGACGTGGATCGGCAGCATGATCGTGGCGAGCATGATCGCGAAGAAGAGCCGCTTGCCGCGGAACTCCAGGCGGGCGAAGGCGTAGGCCGCCATCGAGCAGCCGACGAGGTTGCCGATGATCGATCCGGCCACCACGACCGCCGAGTTGAGCAGGTAGTGGTGGAACGGGAACTGGAGCGCCGTCCACCCCTCGGTGTAGTTGCCCGGGGTGAAGGTCTCCGGGATGAGCCCGGGGGCGCGGAAGATCTCCGCGGTCGGCTTGAAGGAGCTGGAGAGCATCCACAGCAGCGGGTAGAGCATGATCAGCCCGAACCCGATGAGCCCGATGTGGATGAGCAGCCGTCGTGTGCGTCGGGCCCCGAGGCGCCTGGTGGAGGTCGCGGGGGCCGTTGTCTCAGTCGCCATAGAAGACCCAGTACTTGGAGGCCAGGAAGTTCACCGCGGTGAACCCTCCGATGATCATCAGCAGCAGCCAGGCCATCGCCGAGGCGTAACCCATGTCGAAGGCGCCGAAGCCGCGCTGGTAGAGGTAGAGCGTGAAGAAGAGGGTGGAGTCCGAGGGTCCTCCGGTGCCGCCGCTGACGATGAACGCCTGGGTGAAGGTCTGGAAGGCGTTGATGATCTGGAGCACCAGGTTGAAGAAGATGATCGGGGTGAGCATGGGAACGGTGATGTTCCAGAACCGGCTCACCGGACCCGCCCCGTCCACGGAGGCCGCCTCGTAGTACATGGCGGGGATCTGCCGCAGGCCGGCCAGGAAGATCACCATGGGTGCGCCGAACGTCCACACGTTGAGCACGATCAGCGTGCCCAGCGCGTAGTCGGGATGGGACACCCATCCCTCGCCCTGGATCCCGAAGAACGCCAGGACCTGGTTGATCAGGCCCTCCGCGCCGAACACCTGGCGCCACAGGATGGCGATGGCGACGCTGCCGCCCAGCAGGGAGGGCAGGTAGTAGACCGACCGGTACAGGGGAAGCCCCCGCACGCCGCGGTCCAGGACCATCGCCAGGGCGAGCGCCAGCGCGAGCTGGAGCGGCACCGACACGAACACGTAGACGAACGTGACCCTCAGCGCGCTGTGCAGCCGGGCGTCGGTGAACATCCGCTCGTAGTTCTCGGCGCCGACCCACTCGTGGTCACCGATGAGGTTGTAGTCGGTGAAGGAGAAGTACAGGGAGGCCAGGAGCGGGCCCGCGGTGATGAACACCAGGCCGATGAACCACGGGGCCAGGAAGCCGTAGGCGGCGAGGTTCTCGCGCTTGGCGCGGGGGGCCGCGCTCTTTCCGCTGCGGGGGCGCGATTTGGGTGCGGCCTGGTCCGGAGCCGCCGCCCTCCCCCGCTGGAGCAGGGCGCTCACGGCGCGCCGCCGTCCCGGAGGGCCGACGGAAGGCGGCGACCGGTGGCGTTCGGTCCTGGGTTCATGGGGAGCCAATCTCACTCGGAGGGCACGGGCGCTGTGTGTGCGAGAACACGGGGAGAAACCGGGCTGAGTAGCCCTGGTAAGCGCTATCCAAGTATTAGGATGTTCAGTTTCTAGCACCGGGTTACATGGGTGTCAACGATTCGTTTCCCCACAAGTGTGATCCACACCCCAGATCGTTACCGTTCGCGCCCCCCTCACAGCGCGGGAACCGGCCGGTGAACGCGCTTCCCGGGTTCTTCTCGCGCCAAACGCCACTCCTCGTAGCCACGCGAACACGGGTGGGTGTGATCGGTTTGGGACATGGATTTGACCAGTTCGTCGCGGGACACCCCTGTCGTTTTTTGTGGAAAGCGTTTACCATGCAGCATGTGAACGACACCACTCCACGCAGGTACGCGATCGTCGGCACCGGTTCCCGGGCCCGGATGTACACCCGGGCGCTGACCGGCACCCACCGGGACCAGGGACGACTGGTCGCCCTCTGCGACACCAACGCCACCCGGATGGCCGTGCACAACAGCATCGTGACCGAGGCCGGTCTCGACCCCGTGCCGACCTACTCCCCCTCCGACTTCACCCGCATGCTGAAGGAGGAGCGGGTCGACGAGGTCATCGTGTGCACCGTCGACCGCACCCACGCCGACTACGTCGTCGCCGCGCTGGACGCCGGCCTCGACGCCATCACCGAGAAGCCCATGACCGCGGACCTGGAGGGGCTGCGGCGCATCAACGAGGCCCAGGCCCGCACCGGGGGCCGGGTGACCGTCGGCTTCAACTACCGCTACAACCCCGTCCACCGCCAGCTGCGCGACCTCATCGCCTCCGGGGTCATCGGCGAGGTGGGCTCGGTGCACTTCGAGTGGCTGCTGGACCTGCGCCACGGCGCCGACTACTTCCGCCGCTGGCACCGCGACAAGACCCAGTCCGGCGGGCTGCTCGTCCACAAGGCCAGCCACCACTTCGACCTCGTCAACTGGTGGATCGGCGCCCGGCCCACCGAGGTGTTCGCCTGGGGCCGCCTGTTCTTCTACGGTGACGAGAACGGCCGCCGCCACGGCCTCGCGGGCGACTACGAACGCGGACACGGCTCCCCCGCCGCCGAGGCCGACCCCTTCGCCCTGCACATGGGCGACAGCCCCGACCTCACCGCCCTGTACCTGGACGCCGAGCACGAGGACGGCTACCGGCGCGACCTCAACGTGTTCGGCCCCGGCATCACCATCGAGGACGACATGTCGGTGCTCGTCGGCTACGACACCGGGGCCCGCCTGAGCTACCACCTGGTCGCCTACGCCCCCTGGGAGGGCTACCGGATCTCCATCACCGGCAGCCGGGGGCGCCTGGAACTGGACATGACCGAGTTCGACCACACCTCCCCCCACCAGGACGAGTCCACCCCCGTACGCGGCATGCCCGCCCCCAAGGACCACACCTCGGCCCGCCTCCTCCTGCGCCGCCACTGGCAGGAGCCCGAGGAGATCCCGATCGCGGTCGGCGAGGGCCCCCACGGCGGAGGCGACCAGGTCATGCTCGACTCCCTGTTCGGCGGATCCGACGACGGCATCCGACCCGACCACGCCGACGGCGGCAACGCCCTGCTCACCGGACTCGCGGCGAACGCCTCCATCGACTCCGGGGCCCCGGTCAGGATCGCCGACCTGCTCGGGACGGACCGGTGACCGCGCCCCGGGGCGCCGGGGCCGACGAACGGGCGGGCCGCGCCGACGACCCCGTCCCGGTGCTCCTGGTCGGCCTGCACGGCCACGGCCGCTCGCACCTGCGCTCCCTGCTCCCCCTGTGCGAGAGCGGACTCGTCCGACTGGTGGGCGTCTGCGACAGCCGGCCGCCCGAACCCGGGGACGACCTGGAGGGCCACGGCCCGGTCCCCTGGTTCGACGACCTCGGCAGGGCCGTCGACGAGACGGGCGCCCGGATCACCGTCCTGGTCACCCCGATCCACACCCACCTGCCGCTGGCCAGGACCGCCCTGGAGCACGGCTCCCACCTGCTGCTGGAGAAGCCCACCACGGCGGGCCTGGCCGAGTTCGAGCAGCTGCGCGCGGCCGTCGACGCCTCCGGGCTCGCCTGCCAGGTCGGCTTCCAGAGCCTGGGCTCCCGGGCGGTCACGGCCGTGCGCGACCTGATCGCCGGGGGAACGGTGGGCCGCGTGCGCGGCATCGGGGGCGAAGGCGCCTGGAAGCGCACCTCCGCCTACTACGACCGGGCCCCCTGGGCCGGACGCCGCCACCTGGACGGCCGCGACGTCGTGGACGGGGCGCTCACCAACCCGTTCGCGCACGCGGTCGCCACCGCCCTGGCCGTGGCCGGGGCCGGGGCCGAGGCGCCCCGGGACGTGGAGCTGGAGCTGTTCCACGCCCACCCCATCGAGAGCGACGACACGTCCTGCCTGCGGCTGCGCACCGCCGACGGAACCGTCATCACCCTCGCGGTGACGCTGTGCGCCCCCGACAGCCAACCGCCGCGCCTGATCGTGCACGGCGAACGCGGGCGGATCGAGCTGGACTACACCCTCGACCGGGTCACCCTGCACCGGCCCGGCCGCGCGCCGGCCACCACCGTCCACCCGCGCACGGGCCTGCTGGAGAACCTGGTCGAGCACCTGCGCGACGGCGTTCCGCTGCTGGTGCCGCCCGACGCCACCCGGGGGTTCATGCACGTGCTGGAAGCGGTCCGGCACGCCCCGGACCCGGCCCCGATCCCCCTCGGACACCAGCGGGTGTGGAACGAGGACGACGTCACCCACCGCACCGTCAACGGGATCGGCGCGCTCGTCCACCGCAGCGCGCAGAACCTCGCCCTGTTCTCCGAACTCGCCCCCGCGTGGCTCCCCGGGGCCGCGGAGGCGACACCGACCACGAAGGCCCGCCCATGACCGCGTCCCTGTCCCTCAACGGTGTCGTCCTGGCCGTCCAGCGGGACGGCGCCGACATCGACCCCCGGCTCTCGCCACGCCCCTACCTGCACCCCGTACGCACGCGGGGCGGCACGGAGGTCACCGAGCACCTGCCCGCCGACCACCTGCACCACCTGGGGGTCGGCGTGGCCGTCCCCGACGTCTCGGGGGTGAGCTTCTGGGGCGGGCGCACCTTCGTGCGCGACCGGGGCTCGGTGATGCTCGACAACCACGGCCGCCAGGAGCACCTGGCATGGGCCGCGGAGAAGGACGCCGAACGGGTCGAGGAGCTGTCCTGGACCGGACCCGACGGGGTGGAACTGCTGCGCGAGCGGCGGTCCACCCGGGCCCTGGACCTGGACGCCCGTACCTGGGTGCTGGACCTGCGGGTGGAGCTGTCCAACACCTCCGGACGGGACCTGAGCATCGGCAGCCCCGCCACGAACGGCCGCCCCGGGGCGGGGTACGGCGGGCTGTTCTGGCGCGCCCCGCTGGGCGCGCGACCCCCGGAGGTCACCGGCGCCGGGGGCCTGCGGGGCGAGGAGGCCCTGCACGGCTCCCGGGCCGAGTGGCTGGCCCTGGCAGGGGAGGACGGCTCGGGTGCGCCGTGGACGCTCCTCTTCGTCCAGCCCGGCGAGCGCCGCGACCCGTGGTTCCTGCGGGCCTCGGACTACCCGGGGGTCGGCCCCGCCCTGGCCTGGGACGAGCGCCTGCCCCTGCCCGTGGGCGGCAGGCTGGAGCGGGGACTGCGCGTGGCGGTGTGCGACGGCCGTCCCACCGACCCGGCGTCCCTGGCGGAGGCCGTGGGCGCGCTGGACTGAGCGCGGGACGGGGCCCGGGGCGGAAGAACCGGGCGGGGCCGGAGCGGCGACAGTCGGTTCCGAGGGCCCCGAGGGCCCCGAGGCGGCCGTCGGGCCGGGGCACGCCTCCGGGTTCCGGGGAGCACGGGAGCCGGGGCGTGGGACCGTGGGCCGTTGCGGCCCGTGGGCCGCCGGGGGCGGGGCTCGGGCCTCCCTGTCCCGGGACCCCGGTCCCGGCGTGCCCGGCGGCGGGATCCCGGGCCCGCGGGCGCGGCGGCTCCACGGCCGCGTGAGCGGGTGCGCCGGGCCGGCCGCCGCAGGGCGTCGGCGACGGCGCGGGCCCGCGCCGGAAGCCGCCCCGGGACCTGCGACGCCCCAGCGGGGGGCGGAGCACGCCTCCCGAGGGCGGGCAGCACGGGGCCGTCCGTCCGGGCGGCCCCCTACAACCGACCCAGGCCCTTCACCGGCCTGTGGACGACCACGGCGCCACGCGCCGTACGAGAGAAAGGCAGCACCATGCGCGTCCTCGTCACCGGAGGCTCGGGGAGGCTCGGCCGCAGCGTCGTGGCCACCCTGGCCGAGCGCGGCCACGACGTCACGTCGGTGGACACCGCCGAGGCGGACCACCCGGCCGGGGTCACCGGGATCGTCGCCGACCTGCTGGACGACGCCGGACGGGAGGACGCCTTCACCCGGGCGCGGCCCGAGGCCGTCGTCCACCTGGCCGGGATCGCCGTGCCCTTCGCCCGCCCCGACGTGGAGACCCTCCAGGTCAACACCGGCCTGGCCTGGGCCGTGCTCTCCGCCGCCGTCGCCCACGGGGCCCGCTCGGCGGTGGCCGCCTCCAGCCCCACCGTCTACGGCTACAACACGCCCTCCTGGCGGCCCCTCGCCCTGCCGCTGGACGAGGAGCACCCCGTCGCCCCCTGGCACGCCTACGGGCTGAGCAAGGCCATCATCGAGGACACCGTGCGCTCCCTGGCGCGCACCAGCGACACCTGCGTGCTGTCCTGCGTGCGCCCCGGCTACGTGGTGGCCCCCGAGGAGTGGCGGGGCGCGGTCACCCAGCTCGGCCACACCATGGCCGAGCGCCTGGCCGACCCGGCCCTGGCCGCGACCTCCCTGTTCAACTACGTGGACGCGCGCGACGCCGCGGAGCTGTTCGCGCTCGTGGTGGAGCGGCCGGAGCGGGTGCGCAGCGGCCAGGTGTTCAACGCCGTCGCGCCGGACCCGCTGGCGGAGGGCCCGGTCCACGAACTGCTGCCCCGCTTCCACCCCTCCACGGCGCAGACCGCCGCTTCCCTGGCGGACGGCCGCTCCGTGTTCTCCTCGGAGGCCGCCCGCACCGCCCTCGGCTGGACCCCCACCCGTACCTGGCGCGACCAGATGTCCGCCCCCACCCCGTGAGACCCGATCGGCCGTGAACAGGTCGAGGGCTCCGCTACGCTAGGAAAGAGTTTTCCCAGTGGCCCGAACCAGAAGAGGGAGCGGTGTGGAGTCCGGTTACGTGACGCTGGAACAGGTCGCCTCACACGCCGGGGTGTCCCTGGCCACGGCTTCCAGGGTGATCAACGGCAGCACCAGGCAGGTGAGCCAGCGGCTGCGCGACAAGGTCACCGCCAGCGCCCAGGAACTCGGCTACCTGGCCAACGCCTCGGCGCAGACGCTCGCCCGCAACAGCAGCTCGCTGGTCGGGCTGCTCGTCCACGACATCGCCGACCCCTACTTCTCCTCGATCGCGGCGGGGGTCACCCGCCACACCGAGGAGCGCGGACTGGTCCTGGTGCTGGGCACCACGAGCCGCTCCGCCCAGAAGGAGGGGCGCATCCTGGCCGCCCTGCGCGCCCACCGGGCGCGCGCGGTGGTGCTGGTCGGATCGCGCTCGACCGACGACGAGAGCAACCGTCGCCTGGCCGAGGAGATCCGGCTGTTCCGCCGCCAGGGCGGACGGGTGGCGTGCGTGTCCCAGGAGGGGCTGCCCGCCGACACGGTCACGCCCGACAACCACACCGGTGCGGCCGACCTCGCACGCCACCTCATCGCGCAGGGGCACCGCGAGTTCGCCATCCTGGCAGGGCCCACCGACCTGTGGACCGCGCGCGAGCGCCTGGACGGGTTCCACTCGGCGCTCTCGGGCGCGGGCCTGGAGCTGGCCCACCACAACGTCGTGCACGGTGCGTTCACCCGCGACGGCGGCTACGAGTCCACCCGCCGCCTGATGGCGGTCGGCACCGGGGCCACCTGCCTGTTCGCGGTCAACGACGTGATGGCCACCGGGGCGATGGCCGCCCTGCGCGACCTGGGGCTGCGGGTGCCCGAGGACCTGTCGGTGGCGGGCTTCGACGACATCCCGACCCTGCGCGACCTCACCCCCGCGCTGACCACCGTGCGCCTTCCGCTGGAGGAGATGGGAGAGCGGGCCGCGGTGCTCGCCCTGGAGGAGGAGCCCGGCGAGGAGGCCCGCGTGATCACCGTCCGGGGCGAGGTCGTCGAGCGGGAGAGCACCGCGCCGCCCGGCCGGGCGGCCCGCAGTACGGCCGTCGGCACCGTCTGACCCCGCCGCCGGCACCGTTGCGGTGTGGGCCCGGTCCAAGGGACCGGGCCCACACGTGTGTCCGGCGGATGCGCGGGCCGTCGTCAGCCGGCGGTGCCCAGGTACCGTTGCGCCCATTGCGCGAAGGTCGTGAGCGGGACGCCGAGGGCCCGCGCGAACTCCGGCCGGGCGGGCTGGCCGGTCACGTTCATGAACTCGTGCGACGCCCCCATCCCCGGCATCCCTGCGGCGAACGCCTCCTCCACGCCCATGTCGGGCGCGCTCAGCTCGGTCCCCAGGGCGTGTGACAGGGTCCGCGCGATCTCGGTCATGGTCAGGTGGTCGCTCGCCAGCTCCAGCTCGACCCCGTGGAAACGCTCCGGGTCGGCCACCGCCGCGGCGGCCGCCCCGCCGATGTCGTCGACGGCGACGAGGGACACCGGCGTCCCGGGCTTCAACACGCTCACCAGGCCGCCCTCGACGCCGCGGGGGAACAGGAACTCCGCCGACGGCAGGAAGTTCTCCATGAAGAAGCCCGGCTTGAGGATCGTCCAGTGCCGGAACCCCGCCCCCCGCACCCGGTCCTGGATCCCGGTCTTGGCGGTGTAGTAGGGCTCCAGCGCCGTCCAGCGGCCCTCGTCCCATCCGGCGATGCCGGTGTGCTGCCCGGCCCCGGAGACGGACGTGTGCACGAACTGCGGCACGCCCGCGGCCAGCGCGCCCGCGATCAGGTTGGCGGCCTGGGCCACCTCGCCCTCGAAGTCGACGGAGTCCCCTCTCATCTCGGGCAGCTGGACCGAGAAGACCGCCCGGGCCCCCTCGGCGGCCCCGGCCAGGGAGTCGCGGTCGCGGAGGTCGCCGGTGACCAGGGACGCGCCGAGCGCCTCCACGGCCCTGGCCCGCTCGGTCGCGGGGTCCCGCACCAGGGCGCGGACGGGGACACCCGCCGCGAGCAGGGCGCGGGCCGTGGCGCCGCCCTGGCGGCCGGTGGCGCCGGTGACCAGGACGGGGGCGGAATCGGTGGACATGGGGTCGCTCCTCGGGTGGGCACCGCTAAACGGCGGGGCCCGCCGTTTCTTGTCCGCTAAGATACGGAGGGCCCCGCCACTTAGCAACCGCAGAGGTGACACCATGCCCGCCCAGCGCGCGGACGCCCGGCGCAACCACGCCCGCCTGCTCGCCGTGGCCGAGGAGGAGATCGCCGAGCACGGCGCGGACGCCTCCCTGGAGCAGATCGCCCGCGTCGCGGGGGTCGGATCGGCCACCGTACGCCGCCACTTCCCCAACCGCCGTGCCCTGCTGGACGCGGTCTTCCGCGGACGGATCGAGGCCCTGTGCGCCCACGCGCGGGACCTGGGAAGCACGGCCGACGCCCGGACCGCGCTCCTGCAGTGGCTGCGCGCCGTGACCGAGTACGGCGCGTCCACCCGGGGGCTGGCCGTGGCGCTGCTCCGCGACACGGGGGCCTCCGCCGACGCGGTGCACGGCAGTACCTGCGCGGCCGAGCTCATCGCGGCCGGGGAACCGCTGGTGGAGCGCGCCGCGGAGGCGGGGGCGGTGGCCCCGGGCGTGACCGCCGAGGATCTGGTCACCCTGGTCACCGGCATCACCCTGGCCACGGAACACCACCCCGATCCCGTCGCCGAGGCGGACCGGATGCTCGGTCTGACAGTGGCGGGGGTTCTCCCGCAGGGGTGAGCGGGACGCTTCGCAGAGGCCGGGCGCCGGTTCCCCCGGCCCCGTGCGCGAGGCCGACCGGTCCGTGCCGCCGCCGACGCCCGGGCCGACGGCCGCGGCTCAGAGCCTGCGGTGCATGATGTGCAGCCCGACGTAGCCGTGCTCGGGGTGCGCGAACCCCTCGGGCAGGGTGCCCACGACCGTGAAGCCCAGGGATCGCCACAGCGCGACCGCGCGGGTGTTGGTCTCCACGACCGCGTTGAACTGCATCGCGCGGAACCCGTCGGCGCGGGCCGTGTCCAGCACGTGGGCCGCCAGCGCACGGCCGACGCCGCGCCCGCCGTGGGCGGGGTCGACCATGAAGCTCGCGCTCGCGACGTGCGAACCGGGCCCGCGGTGGTTGCGGACGGAGTTGGCGGTGCCCAGCACCGTCCCGTCGGCGTCCACGGCCACGAACGTGCGTCCGGGCGGGGCCGGGAACCACCGCTCGCGCGCCTCCTCCGGACCGAGGTCGGTCTCCCACGTGAACGTCGTGCCCGCGGCGATGACGGGGCGCATGAAGGCCCACATGGCGGGCCAGTCGGCGGAAGCGGCCTCACGGATCTGCATGCCCGCCAGCATGCTGGTGCGCACCGTCCTCCGCAACCGGTTTCCCCGCCGCGGAGCCGGCGGCCTCCGCCGGGAACCGCCCGCCCTCAGGCCGCCGGCGCGGAGACGCCGCCGGACCGGGCTCGCCGGCGGCGCACCCACACACCCGCCCAGGCCGCGGCCACGACGGCGGCCATCACACAGCGCGAGGTCATGAGGTGCTCGCGGGGGTAGAGGCGCTCGGTCAGGTAGAAGTCGATGAAGCCGAACTCCATCACCGGGCGGCCCGTGTTGAGCCGGGCCCAGTTCTCGATCTCCGTCAGGAAGCACGGCCAGTCGACGATCACGATGCCCAGGGCGTAGGCGGCGACCGCCAGGTGGACCCGGAACAGCCGGGGCCATCGCCAGGCCAGGAACCCGCCGAGGACGACGAAGCCGAGGAACGCGAAGTGGAGGACCATCGCGGTGTGGCCGAGGAGGAGGTAGGGCATGTCCCGAAGCTAGGCCCGGGCGGCGCCGCGCGCATCGGTACCCGCACCCACCCCCCTCTGAGTACCCGTGCTCATGACCGCGCCGGGGCGCCCCCCGACCTGCGGAGGACGCCCCGGCGCACGGTCGCGGACCCTGTGCTAGGGGGAGGGGTCCGCGACCGGGGTGAGCGTGTCGGCGAACACCAGGCCGTGGCCGAGCCCGGTGTCGGCGCGCACCGTCCCCCGGTCGAACTCCACCCCGCTGGGGCGGGCCAACGCTCCCAGCGCGGCGAAGGAGGCACGGTCGATGTCCTCGACCATGGCCACCCGGGGAAGGCACAGCGCCAACTGGCCCGACAGCTCGGGCAACAGGTGCGGAGCCACCGGCACGCCGCGGCGCGCCATCGACTCCGCGATCCGCAGGAACGGGGTCACCCCGCCCACCCGCACCACGTTGGGCTGCGCCACGTCGCACACGCCGAGGTCCACGGCCCGCTCGAACTCCGCGGCCGTGCGCAGGTTCTCACCGATCGCGAAAGCGATGTCCGTCCGCTCGCGCAGACGGGCATGCGACTCCAGGTCCTCGGCGGGCAGGGGCTCCTCCACGAAGTACGGGTCGAACGGTTCCAGCGCGCGCAGCGCCCGCGCGGCCCTGGGCACGTCCCAGCGCTGGTTGGCGTCCACCATCAACAACCGCTCCGGCCCCAGTGATTCCCGCACCGCGCCCACGCGCTCGACGTCGCGGGAGATCTCGGCCGAGCCCACCTTCATCTTGGCCGCCCGGTGCCCCGCCCCGACCCAGCCCCGCACCTGCTCCACCAGGTCCGGCAGCGAGTAGTCGAGGTTGACCCCGCTGCCGTAGGACTCCACCGAGTCGCGGCGCCGGCCCACCAGGTCGACCAGGCTCACCCCCGCCGCACGGGCGGACAGGTCCCACAGGGCGATGTCCACCCCGGCCAGCGCCATCAGGGTGAGCCCGCTGGTCCCCGCCTCGCGCAGGTGCCAGCGCAGCTCGTCCCACCGGGAGGGGTGCGCCGCGCCCCCCGCCAGGACCGGTCCCAGGTCGTCGTTGACCAGGGCCGCCACCGCGCGGGCCCCGATCAGCGGGGTCCACGAGAACCCCGTGCCGACCAGCCCCGTGTCGGTGGCCACCCGCACCACCACCACGTCGTTGCGGTCCACCCCCCCGTCCCACGCCCGGTGCAGCGGCAGCCGGAAGGCACGGGCCACGACCTCGGTGACACGCACCGTCAGCCCTCCTTCACCAGGGACAGGCCCGTCTCGATCAGCTCTCCCAGGGCCGCCACCTCCTCGGCCGTGGGGTCGGTGAACGGGGCCCGTACCCCGCCCGCCTCCACCCCGCGCAGCCGTGCCCCGGCCTTGACCAGGGACACCGCGTACCCGGGCACCCGGTCGCGCAGCCGCACCAGCGGCTCGAAGAACCCGGACAGCAGCCGGTCCGCGAGCGGGTCCCCCGCGTGGAAGGCCGTGTAGAACGCGTTCGCCACCTCGGGCACGAACGCGAACGCCGCCGACGAGTACAGCGGCACCCCCACACCCCGGTAGGCCGCCACGGTCAGCTCGGCCGTGGGCAGGCCGTTGAAGAACGTGAACTCCTCCCCGCGCACCTCGCGCACCGCCAGGACGATCTGGTGCATGCGCCCGAGGTCGCCCACCCCGTCCTTGATGCCCACCACCGTGGGGATCGCCGCCAGCTCGGCCGCGCTCTCGGGGGTGAACACCATCGATCCGCGCTGGTAGACGATCACCGGGATGTCGACGGCCGAGGTCACGGTGCGCACGTACTCCACCAGCCCCCGCTGCGGGGCGCCCACCAGGTAAGGGGGCAGCAGCAGGACGGCGTCCGCGCCCAGCTCCCGGGCCGCGCGGGCCTGCTCGACCGCGGTGCCGACGCTGCCGCCCGCACCGGCCACCACGGGCACACGCCCCGCGGTGACCTCCACCGACCGCCGCACCACCGCGGCGTGCTCGGCGGCCGACAGGGCGTGCACCTCACCGGTACCGCACGCCGCGAACACCCCACCGGCCCCCTGCTCCACGCCCGAGGCCACGTGCTCGGCCAGCACGGCCTCGGCGACGCCTCCTCCGGAGTCGAAGGGGGTGAGGGGGAAGAACAGGATTCCTTCGAAGTTCATGCCGCTCCTTGGCTGTTGAGGGATCGGGGCCGCCCCGGGTACGGGCGGCCCCGGCGAGGTCCGCAGGACCTCACAGGACGTGCTGCACGTGACGCCGGACCAGGGTGGCGATGACGTCGTCGCCGTCGGCGTCCCACACCTGCCGGTTGAAGATCTCCACCTCGATGTCCCCGTCGTACCCCGCCGCGTCCACGGCCCGGCGCAGGCCGCGCACGTCGGCGTGGCCGTCACCGACCATGCCCCGGCCCAGCAGGTTGTCGGCCGGCAGCGGCACCACCCAGTCGCAGGCCTGGAAGGAGGCGATGCGCCCGCCCGCCCCGGCCCGCTCGATCTGGGTCCACACCTGCGGGTCCCACCACACGTGGTAGGCGTCCACGACCACGCCCGCCGCCTCGGCGTCGAAGCGTTCTGCCACGTCCAGGGCCTGGCCCAGGGTGGACAGCACCGCGCGGTCGGCGCAGAACACCGGGTGCAGCGGCTCCAGGGCCAGGCGCACACCGCGCTCGACCGCGTACGGGACGAGCTCGGCCAGGGCCTCGACCATCCGCTCGCGCACGCCGGCGAGGTCGCGGTCCCCGTCGGGCATGCCGCCCACCACCATGACCAGGCAGGGCGCGCCCAGCTCGGCGGCCTCGTCGACGGCCCGGCGGTTGTCCTCCAGGGCGGCGGCCCTGTCCTCGCCGGTGAGGAACCCTCCACGGCAGTAGGACGAGACCCGCAGACCGCTGCGGCGCACCAGGTCCGCGGCCTTGGCGAGACCGGTCTCGGCGACCGGTTCGCGCCACAGGCCGATGGCGGGCAGACCGGCGCGCAGGCACCCGTCCACGGCCTGGGTCAGGCTCCAGCGCTTGACGGTGGCCTGGTTCAGGGACAGCCGCGCCAGCCGGGGGTCGCCCGGCTCCGGGGTGTCCACGGCCGCGGGCAGGCCGGAGGGGACGTCGACGGCGCCGGGCACCACCGGAGCGGCGCCGTGGGGCGGGTACGTGGTCACTGGTCCACCCCCGACACCTGGAGCAGGGCGCGCATGCGCGCCGCGGCGAGGTCGGGGTCGGAGAGGACCCCGGCGGCGTCGGCCAGGCGCAGGGCCTGGGCCAGGTGGGGCAGGTCGCGGGCGCTGTGCAGGCCGCCCACCATGTGGAACCCCTTCTGGTGGCCGTTGAGCCAGGCCAGGAAGGTGATGCCGGTCTTGTAGTAGAAGGTGGGCGCGGCGAACAGGTGCCGGGCCAGGGGGACGGTCGGGTCCATCAGCGCGCGGTAGCGGCCGGTGTCGCCCTCGTCCAGCGCCGCGAGCGCCCGGGCGGCGGCCGGGCCGATGGCGGCGAAGATCCCGAGCAGGGCGTGGGAGTGGCCCTGCTCGTCGCCCAGCACCAGGTCGGGGTAGTTGAAGTCGTCGCCGGTGTACAGGCGCACCCCCTCGGGGAGCAGGCGTCTGAGCCGGACCTCCAGGGCGGCGTCGAGCAGGGAGACCTTGATGCCCTCCACCGCGTCGGCGTGCTCGGCGATCAGCGCGGCCACGGGCTCGATCGCCTCGGCCGGGTCGGAGAACCCCCAGTACCCGGCCAGGGCCGGGTCGAAGGCGGTGCCCAGCCAGTGCAGGACGACCGGGCGCTCCGCCCGCTGCAGCAGGCGGCCGTAGGCCTTGGCGTAGTCCCCCGGCCCCCGGGCGACGGCGGCCAGGGCCCGCGAGGCCATCAGGACGGGGGTGGCACCGGCGCCCTGGACGACGTCGAGCTGTTCCCCATAGGCCGTGATAACGCTTTCCAGATCGACATGGGAAGAATCGAGCTGGTCGGTGCCCACCCCGCAGGCCAGGGCGGCGCCGCGCGCGGCGGCCTCCGCCCCCGACCTGCGGATCAGCTCGGCGGTGGCCTCCCAGTCCAGTCCCATGCCGCGCTGGGCTGTGTCCATGGCGTCGGCGACGCCCAGCCCCTGGTCCCAGAGGTGGTGGCGGAAGGCGAGGGTGGCCTCCCAGTCCAGGCGGGCGGGGGCCCCGGGCGCGTTGGGGGCGGCCGGGTCGGCGACCACGTGGGCCGCCGCGTAGGCGACGCGCGAGCGCGCGGGCGGCAGGGGGGAGGTGTCGGCGGGGGCGCCGGTCAGCGTGTAGGGCGCGACGGCGCCGTCGGGGGAGGGCAGGCGCAGTGTGTTCACGTCAGGGTGACCTCGTCCAGTTCGACGGTGTGCCCGTTCTGGGCCGAGCGCAGCCCGGCCTCGGCCATCTGCAGGCCCCGCGCGCCGGAGAGCAGGTCGTGCGGGAAGGGGGCGTCCAGGACCACGTGCCGCAGGAAGCCCTCCCACTGGGCGCGGAACCCGTTGGGGAAGTCGGTGTTGTCGGGGACCTCCTCCCACTGCTCGCGGTAGCTGGAGGGGTCCTCCAGGTCGGGGTTCCAGACGGCCTTGGGGGTGGAGGCGCGGTGCTGGAAGCGGCAGGAGCGCAGCCCCGCCACGGCGCTGCCGTGGGTTCCGTCGACCTGGAACTCCACGAGCTCGTCGCGGTTGACGCGCACGTTCCAGGAGGAGTTGATCTGGGCGATGACGCCCCCCTCCAGCTCGAAGATGCCGTAGGCGGAGTCGTCGGCGGTGGCCTGGTAGGCGCGCCCCTCCTCGTCCCAGCGCTGCGGGATGTGGGTGGCCACCTTGGCGGTGACCGTGCGCACCGGGGCGAACAGGTGCTCCAGCACGTAGTGCCAGTGCGGGAACATGTCCAGCACCATGCCGCCGCCCTCCTCGGCCCGGTAGTTCCAGCTGGGCCTCTGCGCGGGCTGCCAGTCGCCCTCGAAGACCCAGTAGCCGAACTCTCCCCGGACGGAAAGGACCTTTCCGAAGAAGCCGCTCTCGACCAGCCGGCGCAGTTTGAGCAGGCCGGGCAGGAAGAGCTTGTCCTGGACGACGCCGTTGCGCACGCCCGCGTCGCGGGCGAGCTTGGCCAGTTCCAGCGCCGAGCTGAGCGTGCTCGCGGTGGGCTTCTCGACGTAGACGTGCTTGCCCGCGGCGATGGCGGCGCGTACCGCCGCCTCCCGGGCGTGCGTGATCTGGGCGTCGAAGTAGATCGAGATCCGGTCGTCGGAGAGAACCGAGTCCAGGTCGGTGGTCCAGCGCTCGATGCCGTGCCGGTCCGCGATCTCGCGCAGTTTCCGCTCGGAGCGCCCGACCAGCACGGGTTCGGGGATGATCCGGGAGCCGTCGGGCAGGGGAACCCCTCCGGCCTCGCGGATCGCCAGGATCGACCTGGTCAGGTGTTGCCGGTACCCCATGCGTCCGGTGACGCCGTTCATGGCGACACCCAGCACGTGATCACTCATGGGTTGTTACCACCTCTCCTTGTGAAAGCGCTTTCCAGCGTACGGCAAACCGTCCGTCCACACCAGTGGGCCGGAGGTGCCGCAAGGGGCTCCGAGGAGGAAAGAAGCGGAAAACCCCCGCGCACCGGGGGCGTTCCCGCCGGGAAGGGGGTCGCGGCGTTCGGGAGAAGCGGGCGGAGACGACCCGGCGGACCCCGGTCGGGGGCCCGCCGAGGCCCTCTCCGGGAGGGCGGGGCGCGGCCCCCGGGGCGGCGTTCGGCGAGGGAGCGGCTTCCGGGCGGGGGCGCCTTCCGGGCCTCCGGCGCCCGTGTCCGCGCACGCGTCCGGCGGGGCCTGCTCTCGCACGGGGACGGGGAGGCGCCCCGTCGGTGACGGCCGCGGTGCGGCATCCGCCGCACGCCGTGCCACCGCCCCCGCGCCGGGGGAAGGGGGCGCACCGGTGGGCGAGCCCTCGCGGCGGGCGGCGTCGCAGACCGTGGCGCTCCCCCTGTCGCGCAGCCCGGTTGTAAAGGTACTCTTTACACGTGCAAGGAAAATTGACAGATGCGCTGAAGGTCGTGAAGGCGCGCCTGGACGCGTTCCTCGCGTCACGCGTCCTGACGAAGGACGACGACTGGGCCGACGCGATAGGACGTGCCGTGAGCATGCAGGCGGCCGCCGACGACGTCGTGCGCGCCGTCGTGCAGCAGGCGCGCCAGAACGGCGCCACGTGGCAGGTCATCGGTGACGCGCTCGGCGTGAGCAGGCAAGCGGCGTTTCAGCGCTATGGCAGACCGATCGACCCCAGAACGGGAGAACCCATGAACACCACGCCGCTCCCCGGCGCCGCCGAACTGGCCGCCTCGGTGATCGGGGACCTCGCTTCCGGCCGATGGGCGCGGGTCACCGGGCAGTTCGACACCACCATGCGCGACGGCCTCTCGGAGGACGCGCTCGCGGCCGCGTGGGCGCAGATCGTCGGCCTGTCGGGAGCTCTCGAAGGCAGGGGAGAGCCGGAGGTCACCCGGGCCGGCGACGTGACGATCACGAACACGCCGCTCTCGTTCGAGGCGGGCGACTACACGGCACGGATCGCGTTCCGCGACGACCGCGCCATCGCCGGCCTGCACATCCTGGAAGGGCAGACGCCGTGACCATCGGATCTTCGGACGGACCCAGGACGACCGCGGCCCGGGGCGGGCCCTGCATGGGCGGCCGCGATCTGCGCTCCATCGGCGTGTTCACCGTCCTGGCGTTCGCGCTCGCCTGGCTCCTCGCGCTCCCGCTCTGGTTCGGTGACGGACTCGCCGACCCCCGGTTCCCCCTCGTGGCGACCGCCACGATGACGACCCCCGCGATCGCCGCCCTCGTCGTCGTGTTCTTCGTGGAGCGGCCGAGTCACAAGGCGCGGAAACTCGGGGTGTGGCCGCTGAGACCGGTCCGCGGACTGCTCGGCTACGGGGCACTGGGGATCTTCGTGTCCATCGCCCTGGTCCTGGTGGCGCTCCCGGTGGGCGCACTGCTGGGGGTCTATCCGGCCGACTTCGCGAACTTCTCCGCGTTCCAGCAGGTCCTCGACGAGCAGGCGGGCGCCGCGGGGGCCGGCGAGACCCCGGTGCCGATCGGCGCGCTCGTCACCGTCCAGCTCGCCGCACTCCCCCTGACGGCGTTCGTCAACCTGCTTCCGGCGCTGGGCGAGGAACTCGGGTGGCGGGGGTGGCTGCTCCCGAAGCTGATGCCGCTCGGCACCCTGCCGGCCCTCCTGGTCTCCGGCGTGATCTGGGGCCTGTGGCACGCGCCGCTCATCCTCCTCGGGTACAACTACCCCGATGCGCCGGGTTGGCTCGGCCTGGCCGCGATGGTCGGCATGTGCGTCCTGATCGGCGCAGTCTTCGGCTGGCTGAGGCTCCGATCGGGGTCCGTGTGGCCCGCGGCCCTCGCACACGCCGCGTTCAACGGGGCGGGCGGGTCCTACCTCCTCTTCGCGCAGGCTGGAGAGCACGTCGACACCACGCAGGCGACGGTCCTCGGCTGGAGCGGGTGGATCGTGCCGCTCGCGCTCGTCGTGGTCCTGGTCGCCACGGGGCAGTTCTCCTCCGCGAAGCACCCGTCCACCCCGCCGTCGGAGAAGGGGCGTCCCCCCGGACTCCCGGCGACGGGACAGGCAACCGGAGAGTAGCCGCAACGGCCCCTGAGGTCTCCGGGGCCGGGCCCGGAGGCCGCGGGTGCGGCGCGTCGAACGGGCCCCGGACCGGTCCTGGCCGCACGCCGGGCCGGGACCGCACGGTGCGGTCCCGGCCCGGTGCCCGGTCGCGGAGGGGGCGCCACGCGCCGAGTGGAGGCCAGTTCCTGACCTGGACGGTTCCTAGAGTGGGGGCACACCACAGCACCCCGAGGAGACCCATGGCCACCCCCACCTGGCAGGACATGACCGCGCGACGGCTGTGGCGCCACGCGCTCACCTCCCCGGGAAGGAGCGCGGCCGACGTGGTCGGCGCCATGTGCGGGGCCCACGCCCAGGTGATGTCGGCGGCCGAGGTGTCGATCGGCCTCCGCCTGGAGGGCGGCGACCGCACGCACGCGCGCACCGCCCTGTGGGAGACCCACGAGCTGGTCAAGACCTTCGGCCCGCGCGGCACCGTCCACCTGCTGCCCACCCGCGAGCTGCCGCTGTGGACCGCGGCGCTCTCGGCCGCCCAGCGCGCGGGCAACCCCTCCCCCAAGGGGGCGCTGCTCACCCCCGAGCAGACCGACGCACTGGTCGAGGCCTCCGCCGCCGTCCTCACCGACACCGAGATGACCGTGGACGAGCTCACCGAGGCCCTGGCCGAGCGGGCCGGCTCCTGGGCGGCCGACCCCGTCATGGACGCCTTCCAGACCAAGTGGCCGCGCTGGCGGCAGGCCACCCACACCCTCGCCAACCGCGGCTCCCTGTGCTTCGGCCCGATGCGCGGCCGCAGGGTCACCTACACCAGCCCCCGCCGGTGGCTGCCGGACGCCGCCCCGGCCGACACCGACCGGGCCCTCGCCCACGTGCTGACCGGGTACCTGCGCGCCTACGGCCCGGCCACGCCCCAGCACTTCGCCCAGTGGCTCTCCGCGCCCAAGCGCTGGGCGGGCGAGCTGTTCACGTCCATGGGCGGGCTCATCGAACCAGTGGAGGTGGAGGGCGCCACCCTCTACCAGCTCGCCGGGGACGCCGCCGCCCCTCCCGCGCCCGCCCCGGAGGTTCTGCTGCTGCCCTACTTCGACCCCTACACCGTGGGCTGCCACCCGCGCGACGTGGTCTTCCCCGGTCCGGCCCGGCAGCGCGCGCTGGCCCGGGGCCAGGCCGGGAACCACCCCGTCCTGTTCGTGGACGGGGTGGCGGCCGGGGTCTGGCACCAGCGGAGGTCGGGCCGCCACCTCGACATCACCGTGGAGGCCCTGGCCCCGCTCCCGCCCGCACGGCGCGACGCCGTCGCCGAACAGGCCGAACGGGTCGGGCGCATCCTCCAGGCCTCCCCCCGCCTGTCCTTCGGCGCCGTTACCGTGGGCGCCCACGCCTGACGACGGGTCCGCCGCCGATCGGCGGCGGACCCGGACCCCACCCACCGAGCCTCCCGAGGCGGAAAGGCCGCGGCTCTGCGTCCGAGCCCAGGTGCACGATGACGAACAAGACCGACTTCAAGAAGACCCTCGACGCCTACCGGGCGCCACGGGGCCGGTTCCGGATCGCCGAGGTGCCGGACCTGCACTACCTGATGATCGACGGCCGCGGGGACCCGAACACCTCACCGGCCTTCGCCGAGGCGGTCGGGGCGCTCTACCCGGTGGCCTACAAGCTGAAGTTCGCCAGCAAGCGGGATCTCGGGCGCGACTACGTCGTCATGCCCCTGGAGGGCCTGTGGTGGGCCGAGGACATGGACGCCTTCACGGCCGCGCGTGACAAGTCCCGGTGGGACTGGACCATGATGATCATGGTCCCGGACTGGACCGACCAGGACATGTTCGCCTCCGCCGTCGAGCGCGCGGCGGCCGGGAACGGGCCCGCGCGCCTGGGCGACGTCCGCCTGGAGCGGCTCTCGGAGGGCCGGTGCGTGCAGACGCTGCACGTCGGCCCCTTCGACGGGGAGGCCGAGGTCCTGGCGCGGATGCACCACGAGTTCATCCCGGACCACGGGCTGCGCATGGCCGGGAAGCACCACGAGATCTACCTCGGCGACTTCCGCAGGGCCGCGCCGGAGAAGCTGCGCACCATCCTCAGACAACCGGTCGAATCCGAGGCCGGGGGCGGCTCTGCCGCACAGCGGCGCGGGTAGGCAGGGGTCGCGGGGCGGGTGCGGGGAGGCATCCCACCCGTCCGGGCCGTCGGCACAGTACAGGGCCGTCCGCCCCAACGCCCGGTCGTCCACCGCGCCGCAGCCCGAAGCACCCCCCGCGTACGGGTTCCGGGAGGCGCCGACGGCACGGATGCCGTCGGCGGGAGCGGTCGGCCCGCCTCTCCGGAAAACCCCTTTGCCGTCCGCGAGCGCGGCGCTAGCATGCGGAACCGCCCGTTCGCCCAGCCGGGGGAGCCATGGAACACGACTGGCAGGTCCGTGCCGACAACGCCATCGCCTGGGCACGGCGTCGTCTCGGATCGACCGCCTACACCTCACGGTGCCTCGCCTTCGTGGAGGACGCCTATGAACGGTCCAACGGCGTGGAGATCTTCGGCGGCGACTCCGCCGGGGAGTCCGCCGAGATCTATGCGGTGAGGGACAACACCGGAACGCCCGCGTTCGGCGCCTTCGCCTTCTACGACAGCACCGGAGAGTTGTTCGGCCGACGGCGGAACTGGGGCCATGTGGGGCTGTGCGTCGGCGACGGCCAGGTCGTCCACGCCTGGGACCGGGTCAGGATCGACCACTATCTGGAGATCCCGGACCTCGTGGCGCCTCCGGGCTGGGACGCCCCGCGCTGGCTCGGATGGACACCGGTCCAGCGCATCTTCCGGGGGTTCCGGCCCAAGGACTGGGAGGCGGCCGGCGATGCGCCCGCAGCCGCACGGCGCATGCAGGCGACCAGGTTCGGCGACGGTCCGGGGCCGGCCTGACACCCGTGTGGGACCCGGACCGGTCCGCGGCAGGCAGGCCGTCTGCCCGCGTGCGCCTTCGCGCCCGGCCCCTTCCCGGCCCGCCGCCCCCGGCGGCCGTGCGGGCCGCACCGCGGCCGACCTGGCCCGCCGGGCCCTTACCCGCGGCCCCGCTCCCCCCTATGCTGCCGGGCATGGCAACACACGAGCGGGAGATCACCGCCCCTGTCGACCTGTGCGCCCCCGACGGCCGCCTCGCACCCGACGCCGTGGGGTGGTCGCGCACCCCCCTGCACCGGAGCGCGCTCCCCGGCTGGGGCCGCCGCAAGAAGTGGGAGTACTGGTGTGTGTCCACCCCCACCCACCTGGTCGCCCTCACCGTCGCCGACATCGACTACCTCGGAGTGGTCGGCGTGTACCTCCTGGAGTACGGGGGCCGCGAGGTGAGCCGCACCTCCCTGCGGCCGCTCGCCCACGGCGTCCGCCTGCCCGACACCCTGGGCGCCGGGACGGGCGCGGCCCTCGGACCCGTGCGCGCCCTCATCCAGGAGGAGCCCGGCGCGACGCGGCTCCGCTTCTCCTGCGACACCCCCGAGGGCAGGCTCCACGGCGACCTCACCGTCGACCTTCCCCAGGGCCACGAGACCATGAGCGTGGTCATCCCCTGGAGCGCCGACCGCTTCCAGTACACCTCCAAGCACACCGCACGCCCCGCCCGGGGCGCGGTCCGCCTCGGAGGGGACGTCCTGGACTTCGGGGGCGGCTGGGGGGTGCTCGACCACGGGCGCGGCCGCTGGCCCTACGACACCCGCTGGAACTGGGGCGCGGCCTCCGGCCGCACCGACGGCCACACGGTGGGGCTGCAGTTCGGCGGCCGGTGGACCGAGGGCACCGGCCTGACCGAGAACGCCCTGTGCGTGGACGGGCGCCTGTCCAAGATCGGCGAGGAACTCGAATGGGAGTACGACCCCGACGACGCCCTCACCCCCTGGTGGATCCGCACCCCCGGCTCCGACCAGGTCGACCTCGTCTTCACCCCCTTCCACGAGCGGGTCGACCGCACCGACGCCGGCGTCCTCGTCAACGACACCCACCAGTGCTTCGGCCACTACACCGGCACCGTGCACAACGACGACGGCCACCCGGTGGCCGTGGACGGCCTCTTCGGATTCGCCGAACACGTGCACATGCGCTGGTGACACGGGTACGGCCCCGGCCCCCGGCGGTACGCGCGCCGGCGCCGCCTCGGCTATTTTCGGCAGGGTGAGCAATCTCGAACCCCACCCCGCCGAAGAGCGCGTGTGCGCCGGAGAGGTCGGCACCGCCCTCCCCGCCCCGGACACCGAACTCCTCGAACCACGCGAGGTCCCCCTGGGCGGGCCCCGCGCGATGCTGGTCCGCCGGGCCCTGCCGGGCAAGAACCGCCGCATGGTCGGCGCCTGGTGCTTCGCCGACGCCTACGGACCCACGGACGTCTCCGCGGGCGCCGGCATGCAGGTGCCGCCGCACCCCCACATCGGCCTCCAGACCGTCAGCTGGCTGGTGAGGGGGTCGGTCCACCACCGCGACAGCGTCGGATCCGACCAGCTGGTCCGCCCCGGCCAGCTCAACCTCATGACCGCCGGGCACGGCATCGCCCACTCCGAGCGCACCCCCGCCGACGCCCCCCGCGACCTGCACGGCGCCCAGCTGTGGGTGGCGCTGCCCGGGGCCGACCGCGAGGGCGACCCGCACTTCGAGCACCACGCCGACCTGCCCGTCCTGGACCTCCCGCGCCTGGACCGGGCCGACGGGGCCCCCGCGGAACCGCCGGCGCGGGGGGCGAGGGTCACGGTGATCATGGGCGAGGTGGAGGGTCGCCGCTCCCCCGCCCGCACCTACACCCCGCTCATGGGCGCCGAACTGGTGCTGGAGCCCGGCGCCCGCGTGCGCATGCCCCTGGACCCGGGGTTCGAGCACGGCGTGCTGGCACTGGACGCGACCGTGCACACCCTCGGGCACCGGGTCGGGGCGGGGTCCCTGCTCTACCTGGGGCAGGGCCGCGACCACGCCGTCCTGCACGCCGAGGAGCGCGCCCACCTGCTGGTCATCGGCGGCGAGCCCTTCGCCGAGGACCTGGTGATGTGGTGGAACTTCGTCGGGCGCGACCACGACGAGATCGTCCGGGCGCGCACGGCCTGGGAACAGGGCCGCGAGGCCCCCGCGCCCGGATCCCGCTTCCCCGCGGTGGCCGGTGACGGGGGCGCGGCGCTGCCCGCGCCCGACCTGCCCAACGCCCGTCTGCGGCCCAGGCCCCGCCACCGCCCCTGACACCCCTCCAGGCCCCGCGCGGCAGGACCTGTGGCGGCGCCCCGATACCCCGGGGGCGCCGCCACACGCGTGTGCAAGCGCGGCTGAAGAGAGGCGTCCAGTGTTCCTTGACACACGCGCGGGGTACGTCCATACCTGGACGAAGTGATACGAAAACCGTATTTCTGCACGACATGCGGCGAGGCGAAATGTCCCAACGATGCCGCCTGGACCAACTCCTGCTACGGTGCGGTTCGCGAACTACGGGATGATTTAGGAGGCCTGAACATGGCCCAACAGCCTCGCGAGCAGTGGGGGACGCGCGCGGGATTCCTGATGGCGGCGATCGGATCCGCCGTCGGACTCGGGAACATCTGGCGATTCCCCTACATCGCCTACGAGAACGGCGGTGGGGCGTTCATGCTGCCCTACCTGGTGGCCCTGCTCACCGCCGGTATCCCACTCCTGATCCTGGAGTACTCGATCGGCCACCGGTACCGGTCCTCCGCCCCCCTGTCCTACAGACGGATCTCCCGGCCCGCCGAGGCCATCGGCTGGTGGCAGGTGGCGATCTGCTTCGTCATCGCCATCTTCTACGGCGCGATCATCGCCTGGAGCGCCTCGTACATCTACTTCTCGGTCACCGGCGCCTGGGGGGACGACCCCAACGGGTTCTTCTTCGGCGACTACCTCCAGATGAGCGAGGCCCCCGGCGGGATCACCGGGTACGTGCCCGCGGTGGCATGGCCGCTGGTCGGCGTGTGGGTCGTGGTGCTGGCCATCCTGGCCCTGGGCGTGCGCAACGGCATCGAGAAGGCCAACAAGGTTTTCATCCCGCTGCTGGTGGTCCTGTTCCTCGTCCTGGTGGTGCAGGCGCTCACCCTGGACGGCGCCGTCGCCGGCCTGGACGCCCTGTTCACCCCCGACTGGAACGCCATGCTCGACGGCAGCGTGTGGGTGGCGGCCTACGGACAGATCTTCTTCTCGCTGTCCATCGGGTTCGGCATTATGGTCACCTACGCCTCCTACCTCAAGCGCAAGGCCGAACTGACCGGCTCGGCCATGGTCGCGGGCTTCGCCAACAGCTCCTTCGAGCTGCTCGCGGGCATCGGCGTGTTCGCGGCGCTGGGCTTCATGGCCACCGCCGCCGGAACCGCGGTCGACGAGGTCGCCACCTCGGGCATCGGGCTGGCCTTCATCGCCTTCCCGCAGATCATCTCCACCCTGCCCTTCGGCGGGGAGCTGTTCGGCGTGCTCTTCTTCGCCTCGCTGATGATCGCCGGGCTGACCTCCCTGATCAGCATCGTCCAGGTCGTCGTCTCCGCCGTCCAGGACAGGGTCGGCCTGGGCCGCCTGCAGTCCGTCTTCCTGGTCGGCGGCATCATCGCCCTGGTGTCCATCCTGATCTTCCCCACCCACCAGGGCCTGCACTACCTGGACGTGTTCGACCACTTCATCAACCAGTACGGCATCGTCCTGGCCGCCCTGGCGATGCTCGTCGTCTTCGGATGGGTCCTGCGCCGGCTGCCGATGTTCCAGCGGCACGCCAACGAGGTGTCCTCCATCCACCTGGGCACCTGGTGGAAGGTCGTGCTGGGCGGGATCACCCCGGTCCTGCTCGGCTTCATGATGTGGGACAGCCTGCGCGTCGAGCTCACGGAGAACTACGCGGGCTACTCCACCGGGTTCCTGCTCTCCGCGGGCTGGGGCGTGGCCATCGGCGCCCTCGTCTTCGGGATCGTCGTCTCCCTGTTCCCCTGGAAGCGCGCCGACGCCATCGCCCGCGAGGACGCGGCCGAGGCCGCCCTGACCGCCAAGGAAGGTGACAGCTGATGTCCACCAGCGCGATCGTCATGATGGTCGTCTCCATCGCCGTGCTCTGGGGCGGCCTCGTCGCGGCCGTCGTCCACCTGCGGCGCCACCCCGACGAGTCCGGGCCGGAGTAGGCGCCGGGCAGACGGCGGGCGGGGCGGTGGATGCCGGGAGCATCCGCCGCCCCGCCCGTCGTTCGCGCCGCGCCGGTGCGCGCCTCACCCCTGGGCGAACTCCCGCACGATGCGCTCGCAGAACGCGGGCAGGTCGTCGGGGTTGCGGCTGGTGGTGACCCCGTGGTCGGTGACCACCTCCTCGTCCACCACGACCCCGCCGGCGTTGCGGATGTCGGTGCGGATGCTGGGGTAGGAGGTCACCGTGCGCCCCCGCACCACGTCGGCCTCCACCAGGATCCACGGCCCGTGGCAGATCGCCGCCACCGGCTTGCCCGCCGCGACGAAGTCGCGCACGAACCCCACGGCGTCCGCGTCCAGGCGCAGGTTGTCCGGGTTGACGGTCCCTCCCGGGACCACCAGGGCGTCGTAGTCCTCCACCGCGGCCTCGGAGACCACGCGGTCCACGGCGAACCGCTCGGAGGGTTCGATGTCGCCGTTCATCGACTGGATCTCCCCCTCGCCCAGCGAGACCAGGTCGGTGCTCGCGCCCTCCTCGCGCAGCGCCTCGCGCGGGCGGACGAGTTCGACCCGCTCGACCCCGTCCGCGGCCAGAATCGCGATCCTGCGTCCGTTGAGCCTGTCGGCCATGGCTGCCCCCTCGGGTCGCGTCGTCGGCACCGCTCCGGTGCCGCGTTGGCCGCCCTACCCGCTCCGGGGGGACGTCTCACCTTCCGTCCGCGGACGGACCGCGCCCCGTGGCCGCTGGGGGAGCACCGTCGCGGAGCCGCCCGGACGGGCGGCCGAGGTCCTGGCGTTCGACGACGTCCCGCACCTGGAACCGGGCCTGCGGCGGCGCGGTTCCGCGCCCGCGCGGCACCCTGGGTCGGCCGCACCCTGGGTCGGCCGCCTCAGGGACGGACCTCCGGGGCGCCCTCCCAGGCCGAGGCGGGGATCCGCTCCAGCAGCCCGACCATGGTCCGGGCCGAGGCGCGGACCCGTTCGGCGTCCAGCTCCCGGTGGTCCCAGCACAGCAGGCGGTCGCCGTGGATGCGGAACGGGACGGCCGCCGCGCCGGCGCCGGCCAGCCACGTCCGCACGTCCTCGTCCAGGACGGCGCGGGCGAAGCCGTCGTCGGAGGCGGCGACGTGGAAGAGGGAGTCGAACGCCGTATCGCCCAGCCTCAGGTCGTGGACCCCCAGCGGCCCCAGCACCGCGTGCCCCAACGCCTCCTCCCGCAGCTCCAGCACGGGCGCGCCGGACGGGACCGGGAGCACGACGACGGTGTGCGTATGGGTGTCGGTCCTGGTCTGGCGTCCGTCGTGGTGGGAGGTGGAGTAGCGGTACTCGAAGGCCAGGACGCGGTGTCCGCGCAGCTCCGTGCACAGCACGTGCGTGGCCCTGGCGTCGGAACGGCCCCGCACGAACGGGTCCCCCGAGAAGCGGTCCACCAGCTCCGGTCGCTCCCGGTCGTAGCGCCACCCCTCGCGTTCGGCCCAGGCGGCCAGGGCTTTCGCACGCCGGCGCTCGGCGGCCGAGCCCGCGAACACCAGGGCGCCGACCGCGGCGACCACAGCGACCGTGACGGCCAGGACCAGTAGGGCGACGTCCAAGGGGAACTCCTCATCCGGGTGCGGCTCTCCCACGGTGAGACGCCGCTCACCACCGGGCCGGTTCCCCTTTCCCGCTCACTCCTTGCCGGCGGATTCCCTGGTGCGCGGGCGCACCCGCACGTGGGCGCGCTCCCCCTGGGGGCCGAACAGGCCCAGGTACTCCACCGGCTCGGGGCCGGGGTTGGCGAAGGCGTGCGGCAGGCGTGTGTCGAACTCGGCGACCTCCCCGGGCGAGAGCACCATGTCGTGGTCGCCCAGGACCAGGCGCAGGCGCCCGCTCAGGACGTACAGCCACTCGTAGCCCTCGTGGGTGCGCTGCTCGATCTCGGTGTGCCCCTGGGGCGGCGGATAGGTGACCTTGAAGGCCTGCAGCCCCCCGGGCTTGCGGGTCAGCGGCACGAACGTGATCCCGTTGCGGACGAAGGAGCTGCGCCGCACGCGCGGGTCGGCCGCGGGGTCCTCCCCCACGAGCTCGTCCAGGGGCACGCCGTGCGCGCGGGCCAGCGCGAGCAGCAGTTCCAGGGTGGGGCGCCGGCGGCCGGCCTCCAGGCGCGACAGGGTGCTCACCGAGATCCCGGTGGCGTCCGACAGCTGGGAGAGGGTCGCCCCGCGTTCACGGCGCAGGGCGCGAAGGCGGGGCCCGACCGCGGCCAGGGTCGGCGCGAGTTCGTCGTCCATGACCACAATCTGCCACAGTGCGGCCCCCGGGGAGGCCCCGACCGCCCGCCAGGGGCCGGAGCGCCCCCGGGCCGGGCAGGACGCGCGCACCCGCGCCGCCCGGCCCCGAGAGTCAGGCGAACACCTTGCCCGGGTTGAAGATCCCCCGCGGGTCGAGGGCGTTCTTGACCGCGTGGTGCATCCGCACCACCTCCGGCCCCATCTCCCGTGCCGCGCCCCGCATCTTCAACAACCCCACACCGTGCTCGCCCGTGACCGTCCCTCCCAGGGCCAGGGCCTCGTCCACGATCACCTCGAAGGCCTCCTGCGCGCGCTTCTTGGCCGCCTCGTCGCCGGCGGGGACGATGAACAGCGGGTGCAGGTTGCCGTCGCCCGCGTGGGCGATGTTGCCGATCCGTGTGTCGAACCGCTCGGCGGCGGCCTCGATCCTCGCCAGCATCACCGGCAGCTTCGCCTTGGGCACGCACATGTCCTCGGTCAGCAGCGGACCGAGCCGCTCCAGGGCCGGGTAGGCCAGTCGGCGGGCCTCGAACAGCGCCTCGGACTCCTCCTGGTCGGTGGAGCGCACCGCGTACACCGCGCCCTCGCCCCGGAAGCAGGACAGGATGCGCTCGGCCTCCTCCTCCCCGGCCGCGCCCGGCTGGTCGCTGCGCGCCAGCAGGAGCACCTCGCCCTCGGCGGACAGCCCCATGTTCTTCCAGGCGTCGACCGCCTGGAGGCAGAACCGGTCGATGAGCTCCATCGCCGAGGGGACCACCCCCGCCGCCGAGACGGCGGCCACGGCGCGCCCGGCGTCGGTGAGGGAGTCGAAGTAGCCGACCACCGTGTGCTCGGTCCCGGTGCGCAGGGGCCGCATCCGCAGCGTCACCTCGGTGACCAGGCCCAGGGTGCCCTCCGACCCGACCATCAGCCCGCACAGGTCGTATCCGGTCACGCCCTTGGCGGTGACGCGGCCCAGCCGCACCACCTCCCCCGACCCCATGACCGCCTCCATGCCCAGCACGTAGTCGCGGGTGACCCCGTACTTGACGCAGCACAGCCCGCCCGCGTTGGTCGCCACGTTCCCGCCGATGGTGGACCAGGGCGCGGAGGCGGGGTCGGGCGGGTACCACAGGCCGTCCCGGGCCACCCGCTCGCGCAGGTCGTCGTTGACGACGCCGGGCTGCACCGTCGCGGTCTGCTGGACCGGGTCGACCTCCAGCACGCGGTTCATGCGCTCGAAGGAGACCACCACCCAGCCGTCCACGGCGTTGGCCGCCCCCGACAGCCCCGTGCCCGCGCCGCGCGCGACCACCGGGACCCCCAGTTCGGCGCACAGGGCGACCGTGGCCGACACGTCGGCGGTGGCGCGGGGGCGCACCACGGCGGCGGGGCGCCCGTAGGGGGCCCATTCGGCCTCGTCGTGGGAGTAGCCCTCCATGATCGCGGGGTCGGTGACGACCTGCTCCTCCCCGACCGCTGCCCTCAGCCTCTCGGCGATCCCGGACATGGGCACACTCCTCACCGCTTCGCGCCGCCGCCCGCTGCGCCGACGCTGCCAGCACCCTAACGCCGCGCCTTCCCCGCAGGTCGCCCGTCCCCCGGACAACCGGCCGAGCGGTCCGGCGGAACCCTGCGGCGGCCGGAACACACACCGCGACGAACCACCGCGAAAGCACACGTACGACCCTGCTGCGGTGTTAGCGTCGTCCCCACCGGCCACAGAGGGAGCCACCATGAAGACAGTGCTGGTCACAGGCGGTACCGGAACCCTCGGCCGTCCCGTCGTGGAGCACCTGCGCCGGGCGGGGCACGGCGTGCGCCCCCTGAGCCGCCGCCCCGACCCCGCGGACCCCGACGCCGTCGGCGTCGACCTGCGCACCGGCTCCGGCCTGGGCCGGGCCCTGGAGGGGGTCGACACGGTGGTCCACTGCGCCACCAACCCCGCGGGCGGCGACGTCGAGGCCGCCACCCACCTCATCCGCGAGGTGCGCGCGGCGGGCACGGCGCACGTGGTCTACGTCTCGATCGTCGGCGTGGACCGCGTGCCCCTGGGCTACTACAGGGACAAGCTGCTGGTCGAGCGGGCCCTGGAGGGCTCCGGCCTGGGCTGGACGGTGCTGCGCGCCACCCAGTTCCACACCCTGGTCCGGCGGATCTGCGCGGGCGCGGCCCGCTCACCGCTCATGCCGTTCCCGGACGTGGAGGCGCAGCCGGTCGACAGCGCCGAGGTCGCCTCCCGCCTGGCCCGCCTGGCGGAGGGGGACCCGGCGGGCCGCGCCCCCGACATGGGCGGACCGCGCGTGGAATCCTTCCGCGGCCTGGTCCGCGCCTACCTGGAGGCGGAGGGGCTGCGCCGGCGGCCCGTGCCCGTGCGCCTGCCGGGCAGGACCTTCGCCGCCTACCGGGCGGGAGGCCACCTGGCTCCGGACAGGGCGGTCGGCAGGACCACCTTCGCGGAGTACCTGGCCCGCTGAGGGCCGGGACCGCGCGGCGATCGCCCCGGCCGCCCGCCCCGGAACGGCCCCGGGGGCGAACCACGTGAGCCCGAAAGGGGCGGTGCCGCCCCTGGGCCCGCCGCGGTCCGCTCCCCCGACTTGAACGCCTGGTTGAAAAAGTTTAGTTGACAACAACTTGTTCAAACACCATGCTGGGCACATGACCGAGCAAGAACGCGACGACGCCTTCACCCGGCCCGACGCCCGCAACGCCCAGCGCCTGCGCACCCACCAGGCGCTCCTGCGCATCACCGAACGCCACGCCGCCGGCGAGCACCGCACGCGCTGGGACGAGCAGCGCATGCCCATGCAGCCCTTCGACGCCCTGCGCCGCGTCGCCGACCTCGCCGCCGGCAGCGCCCTGCCCCAGGACGGCGAACCCCCCGTCGACCAGGACGACCTCACCGCCGCCCTGACCCTGGTGCCCTGGGCCCGCGCGGAGTTCGACCAGCTGGAGGCCGGCCTGCTCCAGATGTCCAAGGGCCGCGGCATGACCTGGCAGGAGATCGCCTTCGGGCTGGGCCTCGGCTCCGCCCAGGCCGCCCGCCAGCGCCACGAACGGCTCTCCCAGCGCACCGACCCCTGACCGCACCGCGGGGGGCCGGCCGCGCGGCCGGCCCCCCCCCGCCCCCCGCCCCCCCCCCGCGAGTGGGGCCGCTCCAAACCCTGCGGGTCGCGCGCGCCCGTGATCCCCCCCCGCCCGGCCACCCCCGCCCGCCCCAGCGCCCCCCCCCCCCCCCCCCCCCCCCCCCGGGGGGGGGGCCGCCCGCGCGCCCGCCCCCCCGCGGCCCTCAGCCGCCCACCGGATAGTTGGACCGCACCACACCGTGCGGGTCGCGCTCGCGCTTGATCCGCCGCAGCCGCGCCAACGCCTCCGGCCCGAACACGTCGGCCACCGACTCCCCCGGGGCCAGCGCCGTCAGCGGCTTGCGTCCGCTCACGAGCGGCCCCAGGTCCGCCACCAGCCGCCCCAGGCGCTCCCGGATCCCCTGCGCCGCCCGCGCGGAGACGGGAACCCCCAGCGCGTACACGTAGTACGGCTCCTCCACCGCACCGAACGGGGTGGCCGACTCCCGCGCCAGGGCGCCGCCCAGGTGCCGCACCTGCACCCCCAGCAGGGGCGCCGGCGGCTCCTCCACCAGAGCCCGCACCGCGTCCCCGTCCCACCCCCTCAGCAGCTCCGCACGCGCCATCCCCGGCGAGGGGGCGGTGGGCTCGGCGGTGATCGACCCCAGCGCCGCCGACGACATCGTCCCGCGCCCGTCCCGCAGCGGCGCGCCCACCGCCTCCAACGGCCGCAGCAGCTTGCGCGCCCGCTCCTCCCCGCCCAGGAAGGTGACGTCCACCGACACCGTCGGATCCAGCCCCGGGATCTGCTGGAGGTTCGCCCACACCGTCAACTCCTCCGGCGCCCCGGACACGACCTCGGCGAAAGCCTCCATCACCCGCGCCGCCGCCGAGGCCGGCCACACCACCCGGCCTCCGTACAGCTCCGGCGCCGGGTACAGGTCGAACTCCACGGAGGTGACCACGGCGAAGTCCCCTCCGCCCCCGCGCAGCGCCCAGAACAGGTCCGGGTCCGACGCCGCGTCCACCCGGGCCCGCCCGCCCCCGGCGTCCACCACCTCGAACGCCCTCACACCGTCGGCCGCCCACCCGTGGCGCCGGCCGAACCAGCTCAGACCGCCGCCCAGCGTGTACCCCACCACCCCCACCACCGGAGAACTGCCCGGCAGCCCGGTCAGACCGTACGCGGCGGCGGCCTCCTGCACCCGCCCCCAGGCCACACCCGCCCCCACACGGGCGGTGCGCCGGACCGGGTCCACCTCCACCCCGTCCAGGGCCCCGGTGCGCAGCAGCACCACACCCTCCACCGCACCCGAGGCGCCGTGCCCGGTGGGCTGCACCGCCACCGTCAGCCCGCACCGGCGGGCGTGGCGGACCAGCGCGGACACGTCGTCCGCACCGGCGGCCTCCACCACCGCCGCCACCGGCTGCTCGATCGCCAGGTTCCAGGGCCGGGCGGCGGCCTCGAAGCCCTCCTCGCCCGCCACCAGCACCCGGCCCCGCAGCATCCCGCGCAGATCGCCCAGGTCACTCATGCGTCATCCTCCGTCGACATCGGTCACACCGGCTGACCCGAAAACGTCAGCATCAACAAGCGTCGGAACCACGACGAACCTGCACGGAAGAATGTGACCGGTGAACACCGCAGAATCCCTCGCCGCCCGTTTCCACGAACACCGCGGGCTGCTGCACTCCATCGCCCACCGCATGCTCGGTTCCCGCGCCGAGGCCGAGGACGCCGTCCAGGAGACCTGGCTGAAGCTGAGCCGCACGGACGCCTCGCAGATCGACAACCTCGCGGCCTGGCTGACCACGGTCACCGGCCGCGTGTGCCTGGACCTGCTCAGATCCCGTTCGGCGCGCCGCGAGGACCCCGCCGGCGAGGACCTGCCCGAACCCGCACCCGCCGCAGCACCAGCCCCGGACACCGACCCCGAGCACCAGGCGGTCCTCTCCGACACCGTCGGCACGGCGCTCATGGTGGTCCTGGACACCCTCTCCCCCGCCGAACGGCTGGCGTTCGTGCTGCACGACATGTTCGCCCTGCCCTTCGAGGAGATCGCCCCCGTCGTCGAGCGCAGCCCCGCCGCCACCCGGCAGCTGGCCAGCCGGGCCCGGCGCAGGGTCCGCGGGGGCGGCGCCGACGGCCGCACCGACCTGGCACGCCGCCGGGAGGTGGTGGCCGCCTTCCTCGCCGCGGCACGCGGAGGCGACTTCGAGGCGCTCCTGCGGGTCCTGGCCCCCGACGTGGTCGTCCGCCCCGACACCGCCGCCAGACTCGCCGGCGTCCCCGCCGAGACCCGGGGCGCGCGGGCCGTGGCCTCCCAGGCCATCACCTTCGCGCGGCTGGCGGAGCAGGCGCGCCCGGCACTGGTCCGCGGCCTTCCCGGGTTCGTCTCCCTCAAGGACGGGCGGCCCTATGCCGCACTGGCGTTCACGGTGCACGAGGACCGCATCACCGGGTTCGACGTCCTCTACGAACCCGAACTCCTGGCCGGGCTGGCCTGACCCCGCGGGCCCCCACGGCGGGACCGCCCCCCCCCGTTCCCGCCCCGGCCACCAGGGGCGGGAACGGGCCCTCCTCAGACCGGCACGAGGGGGCGGTGCCCCCCTGCGGGCGCGCTCACCCGGACAGGCATGCCCGCCTCCACGGGGCCTCCCTCCAGGACGACCCCCATCACCCCGGCCCGGCGCACGACGGACCCGTCCCCCTCGTGGTGGACCAGCCGCTTGAGCAGGCCCCCGGCGAACCCGTCGATCTGCAGGCACGGATTGCGCAACCCGGTGACCTCCACCCGGGCGCGGCCGCCGAAGCGCAGGACGGTCCCGGTGGACAGGGCGAGCAGGTCCAGTCCGCGCGTGGTGACGTTCTCCCCCAGCTGCCCGGGGGCGACGGCGAAACCGTCCTCGGCCAGCTCCGCCAGCAGCTCGGCGTGGATCAGGTGCACCTGGCGCAGGTTGGGCCGGGCGGGGTCGACGGCCACCCTGGACCGGTGCTTGACGGTGGCGCCCATGTGGGCGTCGCCCTCCACACCCAGCCCGGCCAGGAGCCGGATCCTGGGAAGGACGTCCTTGCTGAAGGCGTGCGCGGAGCTGCTGCTCACCGATTCCACGACCGGGCCCATGGGCTCAGTCCTCTCTCTGGGCTGCCAGGGCCCCACGGCCCTGCCACCGGGTGCGGCCCCGTGCCGGGGCGCCCGGAGGCGCTACCCGGACACCGCCCGCAGGGCCACCGGACCGTGCAGGGTGAGGCGGTCCAGGGCCGCGGCGGTCCCCTCGTCGGCGGGGAGGTAGACCACCAGGCGCTGGCCCCCCGAGTCCAGGCTCTCGTAGGACAACCGCAGCTCGCCCGCCTCCGGGTGCACCAGGCGTTCGAGGCCGGTGCGCCGGGGCGCGGCGGGCGCCGCCGCGAGCCGGTCGGTGAAGGGAGCGCCGCCCACGATCTCCAACTCCTCCACCAGGTGTGCGAGAAAGGGGTCGTCGAGCGAGCTCTCGGCCCTGAGCTCGGCGATCCGCTCGTCCGCGACGCGGTCCCAGTCCGGGTACACCTGCCGTGCCCGGTCGTCGGCGAACACAAACCACCACCGGTTCACCGGCTCGCCGTCCTCGTCCAGGAGCCCCGACCGGGCCCGCACCGCCGCCCCGCGCCCCTCACCTCCTGGTCGGGGCGTGGAAGCGGGCCAGGTCCACGGGCCAGGCGTCGGCGTACCCGACCCCGCGCTCGGGCGGCAGCCGCCGACCGGTGAGGGCGTCGGTACGGGCGACCGCGGCGACGCCCCGCGCGTCCAGCGGGTGGAGCCCTCCCGCCTCGAGCCGCCACCCGCACACGCTCTTGAGGGGCACGGCGCGGCCGTCGGGCAGGGTGTGGGAGGTGCGGTCGGTGAAGGTGCGCAGCACGGCCGTCCCGGGGACGCCGTCCAGGAGGGCCGCGCCCAGGGCGTCGACCACCTCGGGGTGCTCGACGCTGAGCACGCCGAGGTGGCGCCGCAGGCAGGTGTAGGCGGAGGAGGTGGTGAGGAGGGTGAGGGTGTGCAGGTCGCCGGGGGCGCCGTCCAGGAGCGGGTCGAGGAGGGCCCGGACCTTGTGGGAGTCCATACCTACGGAGTATGCGGGGTCGGAGGCGGCCGGAACGGGTTGTCCACAGGCCCGGTTCCGGCCTTCGGCCCCGATCCGGCCCCCGGCCCGCGCTCAGTGCCCCTGGGAGACGTCCAGCGACCTGGGCGTGAGCACGAACACGGCCACCGCGGCGGCCAGCAGCGCGAGGCCGCCGACCAGACTGATCTGTGTCAGCGACTCGCTGAAGGCCGCCCGGGCCAGCGCGGCGAGCTCGGCGGAGCCGGTCTCGGCGGCGATGTCGAGGGCTCCCCCGAGCGACTCCTGGGCGTCCAGCACCGTCTGCTCGCCCAGGCCGGTGCCGGTGAGGACCCCCACGGGCAGCTCCGCCCGGTAGACCGCCGCGGCGGCACTGCCCAGGACGGCCACCCCCAGGACGTTGCCCAGGTCGTAGGAGGTCTCCTCGATGGCGGCGGCGTTGCCCGCCTTCGCCTGCGGGGTGCTGGACATGATGACGGCCGAGGCGATCGCCAGGGAGCCCGAACCCGTCCCGAGCAGGACGAGGGCGACCATGACCACCGGGTAGGACAGCGGCCCCGGCAGGGCGAACACCAGCACGAACCCCAGCGCGGCCACGAACAGACCGCCCGCCAGCACTGCGCGGCTCCCCAGGCGCCGGGCCAGCGCCGGCGCCAGCGGCGAGGCCACCGCGGCGCCCAGCGCCATCGGCAGCAGCCGCACCCCCGCCTGCAGGGGCGAGTGCCCCTCCACGAGCTGGAGCCACTGGGCGACCAGGAGCAGCATCGCCGCCATGGCGAACATGGAGGCCAGCGCGGCCACGGTCCCCGCGGTGAAGGCCGGGGAGGAGAACAGCCGCACCTCCAGCAGCGGGTCCGGTCGCCTGAGGCAGCGCACCACGAACCAGCCCAGCACCAGCGCGCCCAGGGCGAACGCCAGCAGCGCCGAGGGGTCCAGGATCCCGGCCTTGCTGAACTGCTTGATGCCCCACACCAGCGCGACCATGCCCACGATCGACAGCACGGTCGCCACCATGTCCCAGCTGCCCGGGTGCGGGTCGCGGGCCTCGGGCAGCAGGAGCAGCCCCGCCAGCAGGCCCGCGGCCATGAACGGCACGTTGACCAGGAACGCCGCGTGCCAGGAGAAGTGCTCCAGCAGCAGCCCGCTCACGATGGGGCCCACCGCCGCGCCCAGCGACGCGATGGCCGCCCAGATCCCCAGCGCGGTGGCGCGCTCGCGGGGGTCGGGGAACACGGTGCGGATCATCGACAGGGTGGTGGGCATGATCATCGCCCCGCCCACGCCCAGCAGGACGCGCACCGCGATCACGGTGCCGGGGCTGTCGGCCGCCAGCACCGCGAGCGAGGCGCCCCCGAAGACCGCGAAGCCGGCCAGCAGCATCCTCTTGCGGCCCCACCGGTCGCTCAGGGCGCTCATCGTCACCAGGAGCCCGGCCAGCACCAGGGAGTAGGCGTCCACGATCCACAGCTGCTGGCCGGAGGTGGGCCTCAGGTCGGCCGAGAGCGCCGGCAGGGCCACGTTGAGGATGGTCATGTCCATGACCACCACGAGGAGGCTGCCGGAGAGCACCATCAGCGCGGCCCAGCGCCGGGCGGCCGACATCGGCCCCTTCCCGGTGGTGGCGGTCGGGGCGGGATCGGTTCCCATCACAGCTCCGTGTCGGTGGTGGCGGTCCGGCCCATCAGGGAGGTGACCGCGAAGGCGAGTTCGTCCGGGTCCAGGGGTTCGTCGTGGGTCAGGGCGTGCAGCATCGCCCCGTCCACGTACAGGGCCAGCGCCCGCGCGGCCCGGGGGGTGGTGTGCTCGGCCAGGATCCGCACCAGGCCCTCGAACCAGCGCAGTGTCAGCGGGCGCAGGTCGGGTCGGTGCACCCCGGCCAGGTACAGCTCGGCGTCGGCCCGCACCCGGGGGCCCTGGCGCAGGTAGTCGTGGAGGAGTGCGGCCACGGCGGCCGGGTCGCCCCGGTCGCGGGCGATCTGCCCGGCCAGCTCGCGCAGGGCCTCGTCGGTGTCCTGGGCCAGGTGCTGCAGGGCCGCCGTGCTCAGGTCGTCCAGCGTGGCGAAGTAGTAGGTGGTGGCGCCCAGCGGCACACGGGCGCGCGCGGCGACGCCGCGGTGGGTGAGGCCGGAGACGCCGCTCTCGGCGATCAGCTCGGCGGCGGCCTCGACGATGCTCCGGCGGCGCCCCCGGGGGTCGCGTCGGGCGCTCACCGCCGCCCCGTCCCGGGCACGCGGCCGTTCCGGCGGCGCATACGCGTCCCTCCTGCTCCGGACAAGGAATAGTACATCTGTACATGTACAAGAGTACTGGAAACCCGCGCGACCCCGGGGCCCCGCGGCGGGGGTGATCCCGGCCACCGCGCGACCCCCGCGCCCCGGCCGGGGCGCGCCACCGCGCGGGGTGCGCCCGCCCCCGGGGCCGCAGAAGCACGACAGGGGCGACCGGCCTCCGCCCGTCTACTCTAATGCTCCCCAAAACTCCCTCAACTGGTCCGCGTTTAGGGAATTTTGGTTTACTTTGGAGGCACATGTTCGTCTGTGTCGGCCTGGGCCCGCCCCGACGGACACGGACGGCCGATCCGGAGAGGACCCGCCCCACCCATGAACGCGATCTACAAGACCGAAGCGGGGGAACAGGAGCTGCGCCGCCGCTACCAGGAGGAGCTGCGCACCTGGCCGGTCCCCGCCGACCACCTGCGGGTGCCCACCCGCCAGGGCGAGACCTTCGTGCTCGCCTCGGGACCCGCGGACGCGCCCCCCGTGGTCCTGCTGCACGGCTCGGGGGCGAACGCGACGATGTGGCGCCAGGACGCGGCCGCCTGGGCGCGACACTTCCGCACCTACGCCGTGGACCTGGTGGGCGAACCCGGCCTGAGCGCCCCCTCCCGCCCGCCCCTGTCCTCGGGCGCCCACCTGCTCTGGCTCGACGACGTGCTGGAGGGGCTGGGGCTCGACGACACGGCTGTGGTCGGCACCTCCCTGGGCGGCTGGATGGCACTGGAGTACGCCGCCCACCGCCCCGACCGGGTGCGCCGCCTGGCACTGCTGTGCCCCGGGGGCGTGGGCGCCCAGAAGGTGGGATGGCTGTTCGCGACCCTCCTGCTGCGCCCCTTCGGGCGCTGGGGCCGGCGCCGCTCGGTGATGGTGGCCACCGGCCTGGACGCGCTCTCGGCCGGACCCGCCCTGGACCAGGTCAGCCTGACCTTCGAGCAGTTCCGGCCGCGCACGGAGCGGCTCCCGGTGTTCTCCGACGACACCCTGCGCCGCCTGACGATGCCGGTGCAGGTGACCGTGGGCGAGAGGGACGCGATGTTCGACTCCGCGGGAACCGCGAGCCGCGTGCGCAGGTGCGTGCCGCACGCCTGCGTGCACGTCCTGCCCGGGGTCGGGCACGCGATCCTGGACCGGTCCGGGTCCGTCCTGGAGTTCCTCCGCTCCTGACCCCGACGGCCCGGGCGTCCGCCCGGGCCGGGGGCCGGACCCGCCTGCCCGCGCGAGGAGGCGGACCGGCGTCCGCCGCGGCGCCCGCCCCGCGACGAGGGCCCGGGGTCAGGCGCGGCGCGCGGCCCACACGGTGCGCTCGGTGCGCACCGCCAGGTCCTCGCGGCGCAGGATGCTGTGCGGGCTGTCGGCGTCCAGGAGCCGGTCGAGCGCGGCCAGGTCCTGCGGGGAGAGCCCGGCGGCCACGGCGGCGCGGATGCGTTGCAGTCCGCCGAGCGCGTAGGCGCCGACCGCCTCGCCGCGGGAGCCCCCCACCTCCACGGGGACCGTGCGTTCGCCCTCGACCGTGAAGCCCGCGGCGGCCAGCATCGGACCCCAGTCCGCGCCGCGGTGGGGCAGGTGCTCGGCGTGCGAGCGGTCGGCCACGGCATGGCAGCGCTCCTCCAGGCCCGGACGCTCCTCCGGGGCGCCCTCGGGCAGGAAGCGCGGGAACCCGGCCAGCTCGACGACGGCGAAGAGGCCGCCGGGCGCGAGCGCGTCGCGGACGTTGCGCAGGGCGCGGTCGGGGTCGGCCAGGTGGTGCATCGAGGCCGACGCCCACACCAGGTCCGGCGAGCCGAGGTCGGGCCACCCGGGTGCGTCCAGGTCGGCGCGCACGGTGCGCACGCGCTCCTCGACGCCGCGGGCGCAGGCCTTCTCGCGCAGCCGCCGCAGGTGCCCGGCGGAGGTGTCGACGGCCGTGACGTGCGCGTCGGGGAAGCGCTCCAGGAGGGCGAAGGTCCCCGCGCCCGTGCCGCAGCCCAGGTCCACGATCCGGCGCGGGACGGCCTCCAGCGGCAGCCACGCGGTGATCGAGGCCGTGTGCTCGGCGAGGACCTCGGCGTCCAGGTCGAGGATCTGCGCCTGGACCTCGGAGTCGTGCTCCCGGTGGTGCTCGTGCCGGGCGCCGTTGTGGGCGGTGTGCGAGTGCGCTTCGTTCATGCCTTCACCGTAGGGCGGCCATGCCCCTGAGGCGCGATTCCTTCCCCGTTGCGCAAGACGATGGTCCGATGCGCTGCCCGACGCGCAAGACGCGGGGGCCGGGAGGGCCACTCGGCGGCGCGCCCGGTCGCACGCCGCCCACGACAGCCGTCTCATCGCCCGAGTCGAACAAGCCGCCCGGACCGGCGTCCGGCAGTGACGCCACCACACCTCGCGGCACCGTGCATTACTGCCGTGACGGATACGGCGACCGATCCGCGGGCACGGGCGGCCGACATAGGTTAGGGCCCGCCGAAGGATTCCTGAGGCCCACCCCCTATCAGGGAGTCGTTGATGACTTCAGTCCCTCGTCACCATGGCCCTCGCGGCAGGCTCACGGCGTATGACCACCTCCGCGTCGGTACCGAGAACTGGATCAGCTCCATGGCGAACTACACCACCCGCCACGTCCTCGAGAAGGAGACGAGCGACGGCCGACTCCGGGGGGAACGGCCGGCAGGAGCCACCACCCAGACCACGTACCACGCGTACACCGTGCTGGAATCGATCCGCCTCGAACGGCCCCGGCCCGACTACCGCCCGCAGGGCGAGAAACCTCCGGTCTGCCTGACCTGACACCGTTCTGAACGGTGCGAGCAAATAGCCCTCGTATATGAGAAGGACCATCATGAAAGCCGCCGTCATCACCTCGTTCGGCGAACCCTCCGTGTTGCGGGTCGCGGAGGCTCCGCGACCGGTGCCGGGCCCGGGCCAAGTACTGGTGCGGATTCACGCCGCCGGGGTGAACCCGGCGGAGATCCAGGCACGCGCCGGAGCGTTCCGCCTGCGTGCTCCCGCCATCATCGGATTCGAGTTCGCCGGCGTCGTCGAGGCGGTCGGCCCGGGCGTCGACGAGGGCGTGGTCGGCGACCGCGTCGCCGGGTGGCCGGACTCCGCCACCCAGGGCTCCTACGCCGAGTACACGGTCAGCAGCAACTTCGCGACGATCCCCGACGGCGTTTCCTTCGACGAGGCCGCGGCTACTGTCATCGGCGCCGACAACGCGGCGAGGGCTCTCGGGCTCCTGGACATTCGCCCGGGTCATACGCTCGTGGTCACCGGCGCGAGCGGTGCTCTGGGCGGCGCCGCCGTGCAGTTCGCGCGACAGCGCGGTGTGACGGTGATCGGCGTCGCCGGGACCGCCAACGCCGACTTCGTCAGGAGTCTCGGAGCGACCTTTGTCGCCCACGGCCCGGGCCTGGTCGATCGCATCCGTGCCGCCGCTCCGGGCGGGGTCGACGCCGCGCTCGACACCGCCGGCAAGGGGCTCCTTCCCGCCCTCGTCGATCTTCTCGGCGGCCCCGACCGGATCGTGACGCTCGCCGACCGCGATGCCGCACAATACGGCGTCGCATTCAGCCCCGGGGGCAGCGGGAACCGCGACCGCGGACCTGTCCAGGAGGCCCTGAATCTGATCGCCGCCGGCGCATGGACCGCACGCATCGGCCGGAGCTTCCCCCTCGACGAGGCCGCGGACGCTCATCGCCTCGTCGCCACGGGCCACACCCACGGCAAAGTCATCCTTCTTCCCTGACTCGGCCGACCGGCCATTCAACCACGACGACAAACAAGTGGAGAACCCCAAATGCCTGCAGTCCTCGTCCATGGCGTACCTGACACCCACCGGCTTTGGGACACCGTCCGTTCCCATCTTCAACGCGAAGATATTGTGACGATCGATCTCCCCGGGTTTGGCGTACCCCTGCCGGCGAGGTTCACGTCGACGAAAGAAGAGTATCTCGATTGGCTTATCAAGAAGATCGAGGACATCGGCGAACCCGTCGACCTGGTCGGTCATGATTGGGGGTCTCTGCTCACGGGCCGTCTCGCGTCTATCCGACCAGATCTGGTGCGGACCTGGACAGGCATCAGCGGACCGATCGATCCGGAGTATCCGTGGCACTATCTTGCCAAGATCTGGCAAACGCCAGGCGAGGGCGAGCAATGGATGGCGGACCTCGACCTCGAGGCGTTCGCAGCAAGCCTCAACGAGGCGCAGATGCCGCGCGACGCGGCAAACGAATCGGTCCGGCATCTCGATACCACTATGAGAGCGAGCATTCTCGCCCTTTACCGTTCGGCGATCGAGGTCGGGGCGGAGTGGAAGCCGGGTTTGAGCAACGTGACCGCACCAGCGCTAGTGATCTGGGGCCTGGACGATCCGTTTCTTCCCCACCGCTTCGCCGACGAGCTCGGTAACGCCACACGCGCACGCGCCGTCTTCAAGCTGCGCAGCTCGCACTGGCCGATGATAGAGCGTCCGGCCGATGTCGCGCGCGAACTCGAGGCCCACTGGGCTCACGTGTAAAACCTGCGCTCGGGCCACTGGGGCTCAAACACCGCGGCCGCTACGCGAACAGCAATCATTGCTCGCTCGCCATGGCGAGCCCGAGTGCCCACGCATGTGTCCGGAAACGAATCATCGTGACGCAGCCCGGAGAGCGTTGCCGGGGCCGCACACGGCAGGAGCATCCTGATGAAGAATTCAGCGAATACCCGGATCGGCGTCGGCCTTATCGGTGCCAGTGCCGATCGGGGTTGGGGCGGAATTGCTCACGTCCCGGCGCTGCAGGCGCTCGACGCGTTCCAGATCCGCGCCGTCAGTACGACTCGCATGGAGAGCGCGAACGCGACCGCTCGTCGGCTGGGCGCCGATCTCGCCTTCGACACACATGAGGCCCTGGTCGTGCGACCAGAGGTCGACCTGGTGGTGGTTGCGGTCAAGGTGCCGGAGCACAAGCAGATCGTTTCCGACGCGCTGGCCGCGGGCAAGATGGTTTATTGCGAATGGCCGCTCGCAAGAAACCTGTCGGAGGCCGAAGCGCTGGAGGGGCTTGCCCGCGAGCGACGGTTGCGGACGGTTGTCGGGTTGCAGGGCGGCCTGCACCCGCCGGTCCTCTTCCTTCGCGACCTCATCGCGCAAGGCGTGATCGGCAAGCCGCTCAGCACGAGCATCCGAGCGCATGTGACCGACGACATGTGGGTCGGCCGATATGACCCGCCGGTCGAGTACATGGCTCACGCAAAGCACGGCGCCACGCTTTTGAGCATCATGCTCGGCCACGGGCTCGAACCGCTTGCGCGCGTGCTCGGCACGTTCGAGAGTCTGTCCGCCGTCGTCGCCAATCAGCGCGGTGACGGCGTCCGCCTCTCCGACGGCGCGTCGCTGCCGAAGGACGCGCCGGATGAGATCGTCGTCGCCGGCGTTCTCGAAGGCGGGGTCGTCACTTCGCTGCACTACAGTGCCGGGCAGTCTGCCGGCTCGGCGATGGTATGGGAGATCCAGGGCACCGAGGGCGGTGTGCGCGTGGAGTCGGCGTCGGGCTACATCCATTTCACCGATTTCACCATCACGCTGCGCCGCGGCAGCGAGCCTGTCCAAGTCCTGCAGGTCCCCTCCGCTTATGCGGCTCCCGACCTGCGACTCGACGCACCCGCAGCGGGGGTCGCCCGCCTCTACGCCCAGTTCGCCGCCGACCTCCGCGACGGAACCGCCGATGCGCCGGATTTCGCGGTCGCACTCGATCGCCACCGGGTACTCGAGGCGATCACACGGGCCGCTGACACAGGTCACCGGCAGCATCTGTCCCGCCCCGACCGAAGGAACCCCGATCTTTGAACCCGGAAGAGGCGCTGCCGCAGGACCCGAGGGGAGGGCGATCCGCGAGCCAACCCTGACGTGATCACGGGGGTCGAGGAAGATTGCCACAGGATGTAGCGGTAGAGCCGTGATCTGGGCGCCGGTTCGGTGACGGGGCCGGTCTGCCCTGTTCGCGGCCCGGGTCCGGGCGGGCGAGGAAGGCCCCAAGGCGTTGTTCGACCGGTCCGTGCTCCACCTGCTCGAACACCAGATCCTGCTGCCCGGCCTGACCGTGTTCTCCCGCCTGGTGAGCGGGGTGCGCAAGGCGGAGAACGCCCGCCTGCACCAGGTGGTGGCCCAGCGCATCCCGCACCCGGTGCGCGCCGAACCGGGCGCCCTGCTCCAGGTCCCCGGCCAGACCCGCTTCTCCGAGCTGGAGCGGCTGCGCACCGAACCCGACCGGGTCCAGCCCCGGCCTGGTCCAGGCGCTGGACCGCACCAGCCGGATCGCCGGGATCGGCGCCGGCGCGGGTGGCCCCTGGAACCGCTACGCCCCTGACCACGACTCTCCGTGATCTTTCAGCAGGAGCCTGGCCTCGAACAGGCGCTGCTCGGATACGCGGGCATGCCGGTCCAGGATCCCTACCGGTCAGCGGCCCGTCCCGGATTCGGGCGCCCCAGGCCGGCGATGAGGAGCCCGACCAGGCGGCGCGCATCGTAGCGCGCGTTGCCGCCTGCCCCGGCGCACAGGCCGCCCACACCGAGCATCAGCTCGTAGGCGTCCAGGTCCGAGCGGATCTCGCCCGCGTCGGCCGCGGCGTCGAGAAGCCGGGTGCACACGGGTACGAGCCGCTCCAGGAAGTAGGAGTGCAGGGGGTCGTAGCAGGGGTCGTCGGATTGCAGGACGGTGGCGAGTCCCTGCTTGGTGACCACGAAGTCGACGAAGTGGTCGATCCAGAGGCCCAGGGCGGCGTAAGGGGTTGCGCTGGACTCCAGCAGGGCCGGACCGGCGTCCGCGAGGAACTCCACTTGGTGCCGGTAGACGACGACGATGAGGTCCGCCCGCGTCGGGAAGTGCCGGTAGATCGTCGCCGTGCCGACGCCCGCCTTCGCCGCGATGTCGCGGATGGGTGCTTCGACCCCCGAGGCGGCGAAGACCGCGGCGGCCGCCTCCAGTAGTGCCTCCTCATTGCGTCGGGCGTCCGCCCTCTTGGGCCGCTGTGCGCCCTGCGCCCGCTCGCTGCTGTTCACAACCGCACCGCCCCTGTACTGCCGCCGTTGCTAAACGGGACACTGTCCCGTATGTTCAATCCGGGACAACGTCCCACTTATGCATCATGCCAGACCGGTGTGACGGCACCAAGCCTGGTGCCCTTCCCTGTCCTTTCGGGGACCTGCCGCCAACAGTCGCGAGGAAGAACTCTCCATGACCGCATCAGCCACTGCCGCGCCGGACGCGGCCCTCAGCACACCCGCCCCGGTCGTCTCGGTGAAGCCGGTGACGCTGAAAGCGCCGGAGCGTGGCGCGGACCTGCACGTGCGGGTGTCGGCGCCTGTGGCCGGGGGTGCCTTGCCGATTATCGTCTTCTCACACGGCTTCGGGTCGTCGCTGGAGGCCTACGGGCCGCTGACCGACTTCTGGGCCGCGCACGGCTTCGCGGTGATCCAGCCGACCCACCTCGACTCGCGGACGGTCGGCCTGGCCCAGGGCGATCCCCGCGCACCGCGGCTTTGGCGCCTGCGCGTGGACGACATGAAGCGCATCCTCGACCATCTCGACCTGCTGGAAGCCGCTGTCCCCGGCCTGGCCGGGCGCCTGGACCGCGGCCGCATCGCCGCGGCCGGCCACTCCTTCGGCGGACAGACCGCCGCAATCCTGCTGGGGCTGCGTGTCACCGACCCCGAGACAGGGACCGCCGAAGACCTGTCCGACCCGCGGGTGAGGGCGGGCGTCCTGATGGCGACGGCGGGGGAGGGCGGCGACCACCTCACCCCCTACGCCGCCGAGAACCTCCCCTGGCTGCGGGAGGTGGACTTCTCCCACCTCACCCCGCCGGCCCTGGTGGTCGCCGGCGACGAGGATGAGCTGCCGGTGACCACCAGGGGGCCGGAGTGGATCACCGAGCCCTACACCCTCAGCCCGGGCGGCAAGAGCCTGCTCACCGTGTTCGGCGGGGAGCACTCCCTCGGCGGGATCGCCGGCTACGAGGCCAAGGAGACCACCGACGAGAACCCGGACCGCCTGTCCCTGGTCCAGCGGACCACCTGGGCCTACCTCCGCCACGCGCTCGGCCTCGAGGGCGCCTCGTGGGGCTCGGTGCAGCGCTCCCTCGCGCAGAGCGCCGCCCCGCTGGGCCGGATCGAGTCCAAGTGAGGCTCCGGCGCTGAGCTGTCAACCCCTGTCCCGGATCACGGCAAGATCAGGAGTGTCCCCGCGCCACGATGCGTCGCGCGGGGACACTCCCGTGCCCGCATCCCCGATGGGGACAGTTGCCGGCGGTCAGAACCAGGCGGTACCGGGGCGGACCGCACCGGAGTACTGGACCACTCCGGTGCGGCCGGATTGGTCTACCTTTTGAACTGCGGAAACGTAGGCCCGTTACCCCTGTCGACCCGCGGCTCTCGACGGCCGGACAGCTCCGGGTCGAGCAGCTGCACCGGCCCCGGGCGGAGGTTCTGGAAGCGCTCCTCGCCGCGGTCGGTGTGATCGCGGCGCCCGGGGTCCTGGCCCTCGCCGCCGGTGTCCGTGCTCTCCCGCGCCTTCGGCCGGTCCGTGTGCCGCGCCGGCGGACGGGTGGTCGGGCCGGCGCGGTCACCCGTCGGCGCCCCGGCCCTCGGGGGCCGCGCCCTCGCGCTGGTGGCCGCGGCGGGCGTCGCGGTCGAAGATGCCCAGGATCTCGCAGGGGCCGCCCTCGGCGCCGATCGCGTGCGGCATCATCGTGGGGAACTCGGCGGCCTGGTTCGCCTCGACGCGGAACCGGCGGTGGCCGAGCATGAGGGTCGCGGTGCCCGACAGGACGACGAGCCATTCGCGTCCGGGGTGGGCGCGCATGCGCGCGGGGTTGTCGGGCGGCGGTTCGGTCATGCGCTGGCGCACCACGCTCATGCCGGGGTCCCCCTTGACGGGCCAGCGCATCAGGCCGTGGGCGGCGTCGATCATCGGGCTGGTGACGATGTCGTCGGCGGCGGTCTCCACCAGCTGGTCAAGTGTGGTGTCCAGGGCCCGGGCGAGGGTGACCAGCTGGTCCAGGGCCAGGCGGCGCCTGCCGTTCTCGATGCGGCTCAGCGAGGACTGGCTCAGGTGGGCACGGGCGGCCAGTTCGGCCAGGGACCACCCCTGCGCCACCCGCAGGGCACGGATGCGTTTGCGTACGAGGCTGTCCAGCTCCCCGTCTTCTTGCGTCATGAGGGACAGCGTATGCCTGTGGAGCGCTCCGGGGTCCGGCCCCGTGGGCGCGTCCCCCGGGCCCCGAGCCGGGGACGGGCCGAAGGACATGGCCGGGCCCCGCGCACGCGGACGGCGCCCGCACCGGGGAGCCGGGCCTCAGGGCGCCGGGGGCGCCGCCCGTGCGGCCCGAGGCCGCAGGCCTTCCTCCCGGGGGTCGTTTCAGCCCTTCGCTAATAACGTTTCGTTGGTAACGTAACTCAACAACAAAAACCCCTAACGCATACGAAACGAATCCACGGAGACCCCCGAGTTCTTACCTCCGATAAGTGAACCTTATCGGCGGTTACCCCTGCGGGGGCGGCCCAGGCCCCCGGCGGCCCCCACAGGGGCCCCGCAACGTAATTCGGGCCAGGTCAGGGGCCGGCGAGAACGCGATGGGTACACCATCGCCTGAATTCAGCGATCGCTGTCGCACGGGCGGGCGCGGACCCCCTCCCCCGCAGGGACCGGCGCCCCCGGAACGCACCCCCTGCGGGTCGGTGCGCGGCGAGCCGCCGGACGCGCTCCGCCCCGCCCCCGGGGCCGGGGGTGCTTGCGGCGAGAACCCACGCGGACCCGCTCCTGCTTCGCGCCCCCCGGAAGGCGCCCGCAAGGTCGGCGGGTTCTACACCGCCCCCGTCGTGGACGCCGACCCCGACGCCACCCCGCCCTGGCTGGCCACCGCCTACATCCCCGGCCCCACCCTGCACCGCGCCGTCGCCGACCACGGCCCCCTGCCGGCAGAGGCGGTGGCCGTGCTCGGCGCCGGCCTGGCCGAAGGGCTGGCCGCGGTATACGCCCAGGGGGTGGTGCACCGCGACCTCAAGCCGGGCAATGTCCTGCTGGCCGAGGACGGGCCCCGTCTCATCGACTTCGGGATCGCCCGCGCCTTGGACGCCACCTCCCATACCCACAGCTCCACCGTGCTGGGCACCGCGGCTTTCATGTCCCCCGAACAGGCGAAGGCGCAGAAGGTCGGCCCGGCCTCGGACGTGTTCTCCCTGGGGTGCGTGCTCGCCTTCGCCGCCACCGGGCGCAGCCCCTTCGGCGACGGTCCGGTGTACGCGGTGCTCTTCCGGGTCGTGCACGAGGAACCCGACCTGGGCGGCCTGCCCGTGTCCCTGGTCGACCTGGTGCGGGGTTGCCTGGCCAAGGAACCAGCCGACCGAGCCGGGTTGGAGGAGGTGTTGGCGGCCTTGGCCTCGCTCTCCCCGTCCCGAGGCGGCGACCAAGGGTGGTTGCCCCCCGATGTCACCGAGGCCCTGGCCCGGTACACGTTCGCCTACACCCGGGTCGAAACCGAGCAGGTCCGGCCTCGCGATCGGGGTCTGACCGAGCCGAAGAAGCAGAGGCCTGAAGCCACCGCCTCCGGGACGACCGGGCCGGAGACGCCGACTTTCTGGCAGAAGCTCCGTGGTGCCTGGGGGGCCAGCGCGGGCAGAGACGAACAGCGGGACTCCCCCGCAGGGGCCGACCGTGCCGAACTGGTCATCGGCAACCTCAGCCTGTACCCCATGGAAGTGGTCGTGGACGGTACCGTGCTGGGCACGGCCCCTGGATTCGCTTCCCGAACCTTCCCCGTCGGGCCCGGGACGCGCTCGCTCCTGGTGCGTGCCGAGGGCCGCGGTGCGACGCGGATCGTCCATGTGGCCGAGGGTGGCGCCGTGAGGATGGCCTTCGACCTCCCCCCGGAAACGCAGTCCGCTCCGGAGCCGGCTGAGTGGGTCGTCTTCTCCGTCACCCGACTCCAGCGGGCGAAGACGTGGGCGCTCGTCGCGGGCGGGCTCTCCACGCTCTTTGTCGGGCTGGTGATGGCGGCAAGTTGGTCGCACTCCCCGTCGAGCGAGACGGAAATGCTGCTTTTTGCTGTCACGATGGTTCTATTCGGGGGCGGCGGGTTTGGCCTCATGGCTCTTTTCGACGAGCCGCCGATGCAGCTCGTGCTTAACTCTGAAACCCTGACGCCCCCGAACCGCCTCGGAGGCGAGAAGCCGATCAAGTGGAGCGACTTCGAGGGGGTCAGCTTGGTCGGCCACGGAAGAAGCGCACGCGTCGTGGTCTGGCCGCGCAAGGGCCGACCGTTGAAGACCGCCAAGACGCTGAAGGACTACCAGGGTGGCAAGGTCGTGTGTCGCGCGGGGCAGATCGGCGCGGGCGGAGGTTTTCAGGAGGGGCGCTTGCGTGCGGCGCTGCGGTGGTTCGCCGGCGAGAAATGGGTCGAACAGCCGACCGATCCGTAAGGAGATGCCAGCAGCTTTCGCGGATAATCCAGCGTCTAGCGTTCACCCTCCTGCAGTAGGGGTGCCGTTTAGGTAGAGCACGCTCCGGTTCCGATGTTCCCAGCGCTCCCATCGCCCGCCGCCGGGGGCGCCCATTTTCCTAAACGTCGCCTCCGATAAGCGCTCTTATCGAAAGTCAGAACGCCGGAGACGGGGGCCCGCCGAGAACGGGCCCCGGTGAACAGCGGGGGCCTGGTGGTCGGCGGTGCCAGGGGCGCCGTGACTCGCCCGAGCGCGAGCAAGTGGGCTGAGGATCAAGGAACTGGTCACTCCTGGCCAACGACGAACCCAGGATAATGCGCCAAATTGGAGTGACTCGCCCGCCACGGCTGCGCCGCAGCAGGGAGTTGCACGGAAAGGCATCAGAAGCTCAATGAAGAAGATTTATTTGTGAAAAAGATAAAAGCAGTACTGGTGACTGCTGTATCGATTTCTGCCCTGTTTGTGGCCACCCCAGCGCATTCGTCTCCGACAATGGGAACCCTTGTGCGACCCAGCGGTTGCAGTGCAAATACCTGGTATGACTACGGGGCGACAGCCACCTGCAGCAGCCACAATGGGGGCTCGTGGAGGGCGATCGCTATTTGTCGAAGCGTGACAACTGGAGACATCCAGTGGTCCTATGGCCCGTACAGGCAGGGCGGCGTTTCTCTTGCCTACTGCAACGGTGACACGGTCGTCCAGAGTGCGGGCGTGCACACCGTTCCGACCGACATGACATAATGTAACATGGAGTCATTTCATGGTTAACAGAATGGTTTCCCTTTTCGCTGCCAGCCTCCTGTTCGCTGGCACGATCGGCTCTCCGGCCTCCGCTGAAGCCATCCCCCAAGCACAGGTATCGGCACGACCGACCGACTGCTCCCACGGAAAGTTCAAGGACACGTATAACGGGGAAGGCACCCAGGCGATATGCCGTTCAGGATCTGGCCGCTATAGGGCTATCGTGCTCTGCCTGCCCTTGAACGGCGGACCGACGATCTACCGCGTGGCCCCTGTGTGGCGGCAGGCGGGGAGCGGCATCACGTCCTACGTCTACTGTCCGCCAATGTCTGTGTACTCGAGTTCTGGAATCGCCACACAGGGCATCGGGTAGCCGCGACTTGTGCCGGCCCTCAAGGCCGGACTTGAAGGGCTGGTGGACCGCCTCGGTGACGGCGCCGGCCTGAAGCGCGGGCCCCCACCGGGTGATCAGGTCCATGACGTCGTGCACCTGGCGGGCGTAGACGAGGCGGGTCGAGCCGTTGGAGGAGTTCACCTCCACGAGGGGGTCCGACAAGATACGCCGGGAAGGGGCAACGGAGGTTATCCATTGCCCCTTCCCGGCGTACTTGGTTCACCCCTGCATGGAGCGCGGCGGGTTCTCCTTATCTCTTATTCCCCTCCGGTAAACGCACATGGGACTCAGGAGAGGGATGTAGCTCAAAGTGACCAACACTGTCCGCAAGAGGACAGAGGGTTACGAAAGCGGCTGCTTCACCCCTATGTTGAGTGCTGCGCGTTACCGAAAGACCCCGGTGCGTACGCTCCCTCCTATTCTGAACCGGAGACCCCCTTGCGCATGAAATCCCTCCTCTCCCCTGTCCTGGTCGCCCTTATGGCGGGCGGCCTGTTCGCGAGCGCCGCTCCCGCCTCCGCCGCCACCGCACCCTCCGCGGCCCCGATCGAGGAGGTGTCGGCCTAGGCCTACCGCGTGACCGCCTGGAGCTACACGTCCACCGCGGTGCGCTCCCAGCCCCGCAACACCAGCAGCCCGCTCAGCCACGTGGTGGCCCCCCACTCCTACAACGCCGAGTGCTGGGGGCGCTACCAGCAGATCACCTATCTCGGCTACACCAGCGACGTGTGGGTCCGCCTGCGTCTGAACTCAGGCGGCATCGGCTGGGTGACCGCGATCGCCCTCAGCGGTGACTACAAGGCCAACCTGCCCGTGGGTGCGCGGTGCTGAGCCGCGCAGCGAGGCGCCCTGCCTCCCGGGTGAGAAGCGTCCTGGTCGCGGCACTGGTCGCCCTTGTGGCGGTCGGCCCGCTCACGATGCCCGGCCCGGCCTCGGCGGAGGCGGCACACACGGCCACGTACACCGTCGCCCCGCCGGTGGGCGGGAAGGCCCCCGTGCGCACCCAGCCCCGCCCCGGTTCACCCCAGAGCAACTACCTCGTCTGGCCGAATACCGCTCAGGCCGAGTGCTGGGGGCGCTACCAGCAGATCACCTACGGCGGTTACACCAGCGACGTGTGGGTCCGGATCCGTCTGGCCAACGGTTCGGTCGGCTGGATCCCGGCCGTCGCCCTCCAGGGCGACTACAAGGCCGACCTGCCTGTGAATGCGCGGTGCTGATCCCCTGACCGTTGCCCAGGACGTCTCCGTGCGGCTCGCCGCACGGAGACGTCCGTGCTCGGCCGGCAGCCTCACGCCAAGGGAGGGTGCCGTTTAGGTAACGTTGGATTTTCCGCGCGTGACTTCCCGACTCCACTCGCCCGCCGGGAAGCGGCTCGTTTTCCTAAACGTCACCTTCGATAAGAGTGGTTGCCGACGGTCAGAACCGTGCGATACCGGGACGAACCACACCCATCCGCTAGATCACTCCGCGCGGCCGGATTGTTCTACCTTCTGACCTGCGGAAACGCAGACCCGTTGCCCCTTTTCGGCTTATCTTGTCCGACCCCCTGAGGCGGGCGCAGCGCGAACCAGCCGGCCTCGACCGAGCGCCGGCACACCGCGGGGTCGTCCCCGGCAGCGACGATCACCGCGGTGAGCAGGGGGATGCCCGAGGCGAGGGTGCGCCGTGAGGCGACCCGGCTCACGACCAGCGACACAATCCCGTGGCAGACCGTCCAGACCTCGGTGCCGAGCCGGTCGGGGTCGGCGTCCTGCGCGATCCGGCCCCCGTCGCGACAGCGCCGGGCGGCACGCACGAGGTAACCCAGGGTCGCCTCGGCGGCCCGGACGTCCTCGAGTTCGACGGTCGCATCGAACATGACCCGATAGAGGTCGGGATGTTCGAGGGCATTGGCGGCGTAGGCGGCCGCCCCCGCCACGAGGTCCTCGACGGGGTCGGCCGGCACGACCAGGGCGTCGAAACGGGCCGCCAGCCGCGTGAAGCCCTCCTGGCGCAGCGCACGCCACACCCCGTCCATCCCGCCGAAGTAGGTGTAGACCGCCATCGTCGAGACCCCGGTCCCCTCGACGAGCGAGCGCAACGTGATCGGCTCGCGCTCACGGAGCATCCGCGCCGCGCGCTCCAGCAGCTGCGTGCGCACCGCCGGGTCCTTCTGTCTCGCCATCCGGAACATTCTAGGGCACCGCACCAGGACGCTCCCATGACCGGACGAGGGGCGGCCGCGCCCCCGCCCCCCGGAGACGGGGCCCGCGAAAACCACGGGAACCCGAGCGTCCAGCGAGCTCCGGGAACACGCGGCGCCCGCCGGCGCCGGGGCGCCCACCCCTGTGTCCGTCCCCGGACGGGACGTGTGCCGCCCCGCCCCCGGGGCCGGATCCGGGCGCAGACGAACACCCGCACCCCTCTACTGTGGGTTCCTGTGCTCTACGGAAGATCTGCGCACATCAGCGCACTCGACGAAGTGATCGCCCAGGCCCGCCGGGGCCGCGGTGGGGCAGTAGTGCTCCGCGGCGAGGCCGGCGCCGGCAAGACCGCCCTGCTCGACGCGGCGGTCGCACAGGGCGGAGCGATGAGGGTGCTGCGGACCTGCGGCGTCGAGTCCGAGTCCGACCTGGCGTTCTCCGCGCTGCACCAGCTGCTGCGGCCGGCGTCCGGATTCCTCGACGCCCTGCCGGGGCCGCAGCGCGACGCCGCGCGAGCAGCCCTGGGGCACGCCGCCGACGGTGCGGGCGACCGCTTCCTCCTGGGCGCCGGCGTGCTGTCGTTACTGGTCGAGGCCGCGGGCCCGGCGGGCCTGCTCTGCGTGGTCGACGACTTCCAATGGGCCGACCGGGCCTCGGCCGACGCACTGCTGTTCGCCGCCAGGCGGCTGGGCACCGAACGGATCGCGATGTTGTTCGCCGTCCGCGGCGACGCCCCCGTCAAGGGCGTGCCGTCGACGGTGGGCGTGGACGGCCTGTCCGAGGACGCCGCGACCGAGCTGTTGGGGTCCCTGCACGTGCCGCCGACCGCACCGGTCGGCCGGGAACTCATCACCCTGACCGGGGCGAACCCCCTGGCCCTGCACGAGATCGCCGCCCGGCTGACACCCGCGCAACTCGCCGGCCGCGACCCGCTGCCCGACCCGCTGCCCGGCGGCGCCCGACTCTTCGGCGACCGGGTGAGCGGGTTGTCGGCCCCCGCCCGGCTGGTCGCCCTGATCGCCGCCCTCGAGACCGACGTCGAGGTGGTCCTGCGCGCCGCCGAACAGCTGGTGGACAGGGAGTCGGGGACCGCGGCGACGGCCTTCGCCGAACTGGAGGAGAGCGGCCTGGCCGAGGTGTCGGGCGCCGGCGTGCGCTTCCGTCACCCGCTCATGCGATCCGCGATCCACGAGTCGGCACCTCCCGCCCAGGTCCGCCACGCGCACGCCGTCCTGGCCGAGCTGACCACGGGCGACCGCAGGGCCTGGCACCTGGCCGGAGCAGCCCTGGGCCAGGACGAGTCGGTCGCCCTCTCGCTGACGCAGGCCGCCGAGCGCTCTCGCGACCGCGGCGGGTACGGCGCCGCCGCCTCCGCCCTGACCAGGGCCGCCGAGCTGACCCCCCGACCGCGCGCCCGCGCCGTCCGCCTCAAGGACGCCGCCGCCGCGGCCTGGCTCGCCGGCCGCCCGGGACAGGCCGAATCACTGCTGGCCCAGGCACGCGAAGGGGCCGGCGGCGACATCGCGCTCGCGATGGAGATCGCCCACCTGCGGGGCCGGTTCGAGCTGAACTCGGGCAACGCCGCCGAGGCCGTGCGGATCCTGGCGGCGGGCGAGAGCCTGGACATGCTCGCCGACGCCGTGGAGGCGGCCTCCTACGTCGGCGACGCGGCGGCCGTCGTCGAGCTCGGCCGACGGGCGGCGGCGCACCCCGCGGGGTTCCTGCGGGACACGGTGGCCGGTATCGGGCTGACACTGGGCGGCGACGCCGCCGGGCCGGGCCTGCTGCGGCGGGCACTGGCGCGCGCCGACGAGTTGGAGGACGCGACGGACCACCTCTGGGCGACGGCCGCGGCCAGCGCCCTGGGCGAGTCGGACCTGGCGACCGAGATGGCCGAGCGGGCCGGGCGGGTGGCCAGGGTGTCGGGGATGACCGGGCAGCTGCCCGTCGTGCTGGAGTTCGCGGCGACCGCCGACCGCCTCGCCGGACGGCTCGCGCGCAGCCAGGCCGTCTCCGAGGAGGGCCTGGCACTGGCACGGGAGGCCGGGTACGAGAACGCGGTGGCCGCGCACCTGGCCAATCTGGCAGTGCTGGCGGCCCTGCGAGGAGAGGAGGAGCCCTGCGAACGGCAGGCCCGCGAGGCGCTGGCCATCGCCCTGCCGCACCGGGTGGGGCTGAGCGCGGGGGTGGCCGAGTACGCGCGGGCGATGCTCGAGTTGTGCCTGGGCCGCCACGTCTCGGCGCACGACCGCTTCCGGGCGATCGCCGCGGCGGGGCCGGGCGCAGGGCATCCGACCGTGGCCTGGCGGACCGTGCCCGACCGGATCGAGGCCGCGGTGGGCGCGGGCGACCAGACCGGTGCCCGCGCGGCGCTTGCGGCCTACGAGCGATCGACCGAACACGCCACGACGTCCGAGTCGCGCGCCCTGCTGGCCCGCTGCCGAGGCCTGGCCGAATCGGATGAGGAGGCCTTCGTCGAGGCGCTGCGGCTGCACACCAACCCGTTCGAGGCGGCCAGGACGGCCCTGCTGCTGGGTGAGCGCCTGCGCCGCGCGCAGCGACCGGGCCGGGCACGAGCGCACCTGCGGATGGCACGGGAGGTTTTCGAGCAGGCCGGCGCCCGGCCGTGGGCACGGCGCGCGCAGGAAGAGCTGCGGGCGGCGGGAGAGAACGCCAGCGCCCCGCCCCCCGGCGTGCTCGACGCACTGACCCCGCAGGAACTGCGCATCGCGGGCCTGGTCGCCGACGGGTTGTCGAGCAAGCAGATCGCCGCCCGGCTCTTCCTGAGCCCTCGTACGGTCGAGTACCACCTGTACAAGATCTATCCGAAGCTGGGCATCGGCTCCCGTACGGATCTGGCGCGGCTGGTAGTTCTACGGAAGGCTCCCGTGGTGGGGGACGCCATGCTGTGAGGCATGCAGAACGTGAGCATCTGGAGTGAGGGGTTCGGCGCCGAGGCGGACGTGCCGGTCCTGTTGATCATGGGTTCGATGTCGCAGGGCATCCTGTGGCCGGACGAGTTCGTCGGCCGCCTGGCCGCCGGGGGCCGCCGGGTGGTCCGGTACGACCACCGCGACACCGGCATGTCGGACACCGTCGACTTCGCGACCGCGCCCTACACCTGGAACGACATCAAGAACGACGTCTACCGGGTGCTGGAAGCCCACGGCCTGGACAGCGCCCACCTGGTGGGCCACTCGGCGGGCGGGCTGCTGGGCCAGCTCATCGCCGTGGAGGCGCCCGAGCGGGTGCGGTCGCTGACCGTCATCGCCTCCTCGCCGCTGGGCGGCGGAGAGGGCCAAGTGCTCGTGCGGGCCCTGACGGGCCGGCCCCAGCCCGAGGGCGCCCTGCCCGGGCCCGGACCGGAGTTCGTGGAGTTCTTCCGCTCACTGGTGTGCGCCCCGCCCGCCCGGGACCGCCGCGCGGCGATCGAGGGCATGATCGCCGAGCAGCGCGTGCTGCACGGCACCGGGCTGCCCTTCGACGAGGACGCGGCGCGCCGTCTGCAGGAACGCGTCTACGAGCGGGCCCGTGACCTGTCGGCGGCGGCCAACCACCGCCTGGCCGCGGGGGCCGGCCCCGACTTCGAGCCGGTGGACGCGCTGCACCGGGTGCGGGCTCCCACGCTGGTCGTGGAGGGCACCCACGAGCCGGTCAAACCGGGGCACGGCGCGGTCATCGCGGGGCGGGTCCCGGGGGCGCGGTTGATGAGGGTGGCGGGCATGGGGCACACGCTGCCGTCGCAGATCCACCAGGAGCTGGCCGAGGCGATCCTCGCCCACACGGCCGAGTGAGGAAGCCTCGGGCACGGGCCACGCCACGGGGGGCGCGCCCGGGACACGCGGCCGCCCGCTGTCGGACCCCTCCGGCACAATACGGGCCATGAACCCATCAGCCGCACCCGCCCACCACGCCCTGAACTACGTGGAACTCACCGTCACCGACCTGCAGGAGGCCCAACGGTTCTACTCCGAGGCGTTCGGGTGGCGCTTCAACGACTACGGCCCCCTGTACGCGGGCATCCGGGGGCCGGGCGAGGAGGACCAGGAGGTCGGCGGCCTCACCACCCGGGGCCGGGTGCGGCCCGGGGGGCCCTTCGTGCTGCTCTTCTCCCAGGACCTGGACCGGTCGGTGGAGGCGGTCACCCGCGCCGGGGGGCGCATCGTCGAAGCCCCCTACGCCTTCCCGGGCGGGCGCCGCTTCCACTTCGCCGACCCCAGCGGCAACGAACTAGGGGTGTGGGCGCACTCCTAGGCCCACACGTCCCCGCCCCGGGGCGCGGCGGAACCCCGCCCCCCGGGGGGCCCGCCCCGCCCCGCGGGTTCGTCCGCCCTACCGGGCCAACAGGGCGCGCAGCGCCTTGACGACCTCCGCCGGGTCCTCCTCCGCCATGAAGTGACCGCAGGAGACCGTGGCGTGGTGCAGGTCCCGCGCCCACCCCTTCCACCGGGACAGGGCGTCGAAGCCGAGCTCGGCCCCCCAGTCCTGCTGGAGCACCGTCACGGGCATCGACAACGCGCGCCCCGCCGCACGGTCGGCCTCGTCGTCGGCCACGTCCACCCCGGCCGAGGCCCGGTAGTCGGCGACGATGGAGGGCACCGCCTCCCGGCTCGCCCGCAGGTAGGCGGCGCGCACCGGGGCCGGGATCGCCTCGGGGTCGCGCGCCCACACGTCCAGGAAGTGGCCGAAGAACACGTCGGGCTCCGCGCCGATCAACGCCTCCGGCAACCCCGGCCCCTGCGCCATCAGGTACAGGTGGAAGCCCACCGCCGCCGACACCCCGTGCATCACGTCCCACATGTCCAGGGTCGGCAGCACGTCCAGCGACGCCAGGTGGGTGACGGCGCCGGGGTGGTCCAGGCCCGCGCGGATCGCGACCAGCGCGCCGCGGTCGTGGCCCGCCAGCGCGAACCGGTCGTGGCCCAGGGCCGAGGCCAGGGCGACCACGTCCGCGGCCATGGTCCGCTTGGCGTAGGCGCGCCCGTCGGTGTCGGCGGGCTTGTCGCTGTCACCGTAGCCGCGCAGGTCCGGGCAGATGACGGTGTGGTCGGCGGCCAGGTCCGCCGCCACGTGGCGCCACATCAGGTGCGTCTGCGGAAACCCGTGCAGCAGCACGAGGGGACTGCCCGAGCCCCCCACCGCCGCGTTGAGCGCCACCCCCTCGGCCACGGGCACGCGCTGGTAGTCGAATCCGCTGATCCTCGGTTCCACGGTTACCTCCACTGGTTCGGTTCTCGGTCCAGAGCATGCCGGGCGCGGATGAGCGCGCGATGAGCGCCCGTTGAGCGCCACCGCCCGCGACGACCGGCCAGGGCCCCGCGCCCGCTACCGTGGAGGACATGAGGGGGGAACAGCAGGACACGGCCGTTGAGCTGCGCGTCCTGGGCCCGTTGGAGGCCCACGGCGCCCAGGGGCCGCTCCCCCTCCCCGGCCCCCGCCACCGGGCCGTCCTGGCACGGCTGCTCCTGGCCCGGGGCCGCACCGTCCCCGTGGACCTGCTCGTGGAGGACCTGTGGGAACACCCCCGCCAGGGCTCGGTGGCCGCGGTCCGCACCTTCGTCTCCGCCCTGCGCCGCTCCCTGGAACCCGACCGGGCCCCCCGCCGGCCCGCCCGCCTGCTCGTGACCGCACCGCCCGGCTACGCCCTGCGCACCGGCCCGGAGGACGTCGACGCCTGGAGGTTCGAGGCCGCCCTGGCCCGCGCCGGCACCGGCCTGGACACGGCCCAGCCCCGCCCCGCACTGGCCGAACTGGACCGGGCGCTGGCCCTGTGGCGCGGCCCCGCCTACGCCGAGTTCACCGCCTACCCGTGGGCGCACCAGGAGGCCGACCGCCTCGAAGGGCTGCGGCTCCTGGCCGTGGAACAGCGCGCCCGCGCCCTGCTCGACCTGGGCCGCGCCGAGGAGGCCGCCACCGACCTGCACCCCCACACCGCCGCCCACCCCCTGCGCGAGAACGCCTGGCGCCTGCTGGCCCTGGCCCTGTACCGGTCCGGACGCCAGGGCGAGGCACTGCACGCCCTGCGCCGCGCCCGCCGCACCCTGGCCGACGAACTCGGCGTGGACCCCGGCCCCGACCTGCGCCGCCTCGAAGCCGACATCCTCGACCACGCACCCCGCCTGGCTCCCCCCACCCCCACGACCCCCGCCCCACCCGCCGCACCCTCCCGCCCCTGCCCCGACGACCACCCCTTCGTGGGCCGCACCCACGAACTGGACCTGCTCGAACAGGCCGCCGCCACCGCCACCGCCCACGCCCGCACCACACCGGTCCTGGTCTCCGGCGACGCCGGGGCGGGCAAGAGCGCCCTGGCCCGCGAACTCACCCGGCGCCTGGCACACCGCGGCTGGAGCACCGCCTGGGGGCGCAGCCCCGAACACGACGGAGCCCCGCCCACCTGGCCCTGGACACAGATCACCAACGCCCTGACCGGCAACGACACCCCCCACCCCACGCAAACACCCCACCCCGACCCCGCCGCCGCACGCTTCCACACCCTGCGCCGCACCACCGACCTGCTGGCCCGCACCACCGGCCAGGGCCCCCTCCTGCTCGTCCTGGAGGACCTGCACCGCGCCGCCCAGGAAACCCTCGAACTGCTCACCGCCCTGGTCGCCGAACAGATCCCCGGCCCCCTGCTCATCGTGGGCACCCACCGCACCGGGGAGATCTCCGCCCCCCTGGCCGCCGCCCTGGCCCGCCTGGCCCCCCACGAACCCGTCCGCGTCTACCTGGGCGGCCTCCCCCAGGACACCACCGGCGAACTCCTGCGCACCGTCCTGGACCACGACGTGGACGCCACCACCCTGCGCACCATCCACCGGCGCAGCGGCGGCAACCCCTTCTTCGCCCGCGAACTCGCCCGCCTGCTGCGCACCGACGGCCCCACCGCCCTGGACACCGTCCCCGCCGGCGTACGCGACGTCATCCGCCACCGCCTGGCCGCCCTGCCCCCGCCCGCACAGCGCCTCCTGCACCAGGCCGCCGTGATCGGCCACGACATCGACCCCGACGTCCTGGCCGCCCTGGCCCCGGACCCGGACACCCACCTGGACGCCCTGGACGCCGCCCTGGACGCCGGCTTCCTCACCCACCACGACACCCCGCTGCGCTTCTCCCACGTCCTGGTGCGCGACACCCTCTACGACTCCCTGTCCCACCCCCGCCGCGCCCGCTGGCACACCGCCGCCGCCCAGGCGATCACCGCCCTGCACCCGGACCGGCCCGGCGCCGACGCCGCCCTGGCCCACCACTACGCCCGCGCGGGCACCCCCGCCACCGCAGCCCTGGCCGCACACCACGCCCGCGCCGCCGCCCTGCAGGCCGAACACCGCTTCGCCCCCCACGAGGCCGCCCGCCTGTGGCAGGACGCCCTGACCGCCCACGACCGCTCCGGACAGGACGACGCCCGCTCCCGCCTGGACGCCCTCACCGGCCTGGTGCGGGCCCTGGCCCTCACCGGCCGCCTGGAGTCCGCCCGCCACCACCGCGCCCGGGCCGTCGCCGAGGCCGACCGGCTCGCCGACCCCGACCTGAGCGCCCGCGTCATCACCGCCTTCGACGTGCCCGCCCTGTGGCCCCGCAACGACGACCCCGACCTGTCCGCGCACCTGGTCCGCGCCACCGAACGCACCCTGGCCGCCCTGCCCCGGGACCGCGAGGCCCTGCACGCGCGCCTGCAGGCCGCCCTGGCCCTGGAGATGCGCGGAACCCTCGACGGGCGCGGCGCCCAGGCCGCCCGCCTGGCCGAGCACGGCGCCCGCCGCCTGGGCGACCCCGCCCTGCTCGCCCTGGCCCTCAACGCCCGCTTCATGCAGTCCTTCTCCCGCACCGGCCAGGCCCCCCAACGGCTGCGCATCGGCGCCGAACTGGTCGCGCTGGCCACCGAGCACTCCCTGGTCACCTTCGAGGTCCTGGGCCACCTCATCCTGGTCCAGGCCCACGCGGCCCTGGCCGACCTGGCCGCCGCCGACACCCACATGCGCGCCGCCGACCGGCTGGGCGACCTCCACGAGATCCCCCTCGTGGGCGTGTTCACCCACTGGTACGCGGCCCTGCGCCTGGCCGTGACCGGCCCCGCCCGCGAGGCCGCGGCCGCCTACCGCACGGCGAGCGTACGCCTGGCCGGAGGCGGCATGCCCGGCATGGAGGAGGGACTGCTGGACCTGGCCCTGGTGTGCCTGCACCTGCAGCACGGCCAACCCCCGCCCCCCGCCGACGCCCCCGGCCCCCACGCACCGTGGATCCGCGCCCTCACCGACAACGACCCCCCGCTGCCGTCCCGGCCGCCCCCCGGACTCCTCACCGAGGCCCTGGCCTGCCTGGGAGCACGGGCCGCCATCGAACGCGGCGACCGCGACGCCATGGAAGGGGCCCACGCCCTGCTGCTGCCCGCCGCCGGGGAACTGGCCGGGGCCGGCAGCGGACTGCTCACCCTGGGCCCGGTCGCCCACCAGCTCGGCGACCTCGCCCTGGCCCTGGGCGACCCCGGCCGGGCCGCAGGCCACTACCGCCTGGCCCTGCGGACCGCCGAGCGGGCCGGCGCACCGCACTGGGCGGGCGCCGCCCGCCGCGCCGCGGACGCACTGGACTGAGCGCCCCCGCGCCGGGGCGGGCGCGGCGGCGCCACCGGTGTGGCAGCATCCCCTCATGTCCGTACGCGAACTCGTCGTCCTGGGAACCTCCAGCGCGGTACCCACCCGCCGCCGCAACCACAACGGCTACTTCCTGCGCTGGGACGGCCACGGCATCCTCTTCGACCCGGGCGAGGGCACCCAGCGCCAGATGCGCACGGCCGGACTCGCCGCCACCGACATCACCCGCATCTGCCTCACCCACTTCCACGGCGACCACAGCCTGGGCCTGCCCGGCACCCTGCAGCGCATCGCCCGCGACCAGGTCCCCCACACCGTGCGGGTCTCCTACCCCGCCCAGGGCGAGGAGTACTGGCGCAGGCTGCGCCACGCCACCCCCTTCCGCGACACCGACGCCGTCCGCCCCCAACCGGTCGGCGGCCTGGGCGCCTGCCTGCTGGGCGAGGAGGACCTGACCCTGACCGTGCTGGCGCTGCGCCACTCGGTCCCCGCCTACGGGTACCGGCTCGCCGAACCCGACGGGTGGCGGATGCTCCCCGAACGGCTGGCCGCCCACGGGGTCCACGGCCCCCTCGTGGGCCGCCTGCAGCGCGAGGGCGCGGTCACCACCGCCGACGGGCGGCGGGTGGAACTGGCCCAGTGCGCCCGCCCGCGCCGCGGCCAGGTGTTCGCGTTCGTCATGGACACCGCCGAGTGCGAGGGCGCCCTGGAACTGGCGCGCGGCGCGGACATGCTGGTGATCGAGTCCACCTACCTGGACCCCGAAGAAGGGCTCGCCGCCTCCTACGGGCACCTGACCGCACGCCAGGCCGGGCGCATCGCCGCCCGCGCGGGGGTGCGCACCCTGGTGCTGACCCACATCTCCGAACGCTACGAGCACAGCGAGGACCCGCTCTTCACCGCCCAGGCCGGCGAGGAGTTCGACGGCCGCATCGTCCTGGCCCAGGACCTGGACCGCATCCCCCTGCCCGCCCGCGACTCCTGAAGGGGCCGCCCTCGGGCGGGGCGGGTGCGCGGGCGCCGAGTTCACCGGCCGGACACGGAGGAGCGCCGCACGTTCACGCACCGTTGCGACGGGGTCGCTACGTTCGCACCGTCAGCGCACCCGGCAGAAAGGCCCGGCACCCCATGCCCGCCTCCCCCCGATCCGCCGCCCGCCGCACCCTGGCCCTCCTGAGCGGCGCCGCCCTGGCGATGGCCGCCCTCCTCGCCTCCCCCCACGCCCTGGCCCAGACCGTCCCCGAACGCGTCATCCTCTCCCCCACCGCCGACCCCTCCACCTCCCAGACCCTCACCTGGCGCACCGCCCAGGGCGGCGAGCAGATCCTGGAGATCGCCCCCACCGCCGACCCCGACCAGGTCACCCGCGTCCCGGCGCACACCACCGCCCGCATCGGCGCCACCTACCACGCCGCCACCGCCACCGGCCTGGAACCCGACACCGCCTACCGGTACCGGGTCGGCGACGGGTCCGGCGCCGACACCCCCTGGCGCACCCTCACCACCCCCGCCCAGGACGCGCAGCCCTTCGACTTCCTCTACTTCGGCGACATCCAGAACGACATCACCCGGGGCGCCGCCCCCGTGGTCCGCGCCGCCCTGGCCGCCGAACCCGACGCCGAACTGGCCGTGCACGCGGGCGACCTCGTCGACAGCGCCAACAGCGACTCCCAGTGGGGGGAGTGGTTCGACGCCTTCGGCGCCCGGGCCACCGGCGGCATCAACCACATCGCCGCCCCCGGCAACCACGAGTACTCCGGCCCGAACCTGAGCGGCCACTGGGCCCCGCAGTTCCCCGGCGCCGCCAACGGGCCCGCCTCCGGCCGCGACCTGCCCCGGACCGTCTACCACACCGACTACCAGGGGGTGCGCTTCGTCGTCCTGAACTCCAACTACCGCAACGCCGCCCCGCTCAACGCGTCGGCGTGGCTGCGCACCCAGCAGCAGTGGCTGGAGCAGGCCCTGAGCCAGAACCCCCACCGGTGGACCGTGGTCACCTTCCACCACCCCGTCTTCTCCAACAGCCCCGGCCGCGACAACGCCCCCCTGCGCCAGGCCTGGCTGCAGACCCTGGAGGAGTACGACGTGGACCTGGTCCTGCAGGGCCACGACCACTCCTACAGCCGCGGCAACCTGGTGCGCAACCGCACCGGCGACCCCGACGTGCAGACCGGCCCCGTCTACGCGGTCACGGTGACCGGACCCAAGATGTACGACGTCGGCGACGGCAACTGGACCGCCAACGGGGCCGAGGCCCGCGTGCAGCTCGGCCACACCCAGACCTTCCAGGCGGTGTCGGTGGACGGCGACACCCTGCGGTACCGGGCGCGCACCGCCCAGGGCACGGTCGTGGACTCCTTCACCATCGTCAAGGACCAGGACGGCAAGCGCGTCACCGACACCCTCTGACCCCCGAGCCCTCCCTCCAGGGGTGTCCCCGTGTTCGGGCGGGGACACCCCGCCCCCCGGGGCGGCAGGCGCCGCCCGCACACGGCGCGCCACGGACGACCCGCCCGCACCCGCCCACACGCTTCGTCCGCGAACGCACCGTCCATGACGCATCCTGGAGGACATGCACGCTCCCGACGGATCCCGCCTGGCCGCCCTGGCCGCACTCCTGGCCGACCCCACCCGGGCCGGCGTGTGCCTGGCCCTGCTGGACGGGCGCGCCTGGACCGCCGGGGAACTCGCCCGCCACACCGGTGTGGGAGCCTCCACCATCAGCGCACACCTGACCAGGCTCACCGAGGGCGGACTCCTCGCCCAGGAACGCCAGGGCCGCCACCGCTACGTCCGCCTGGCCGACGCGGGCGCGGCCCGCCTGGTCGAGACCCTGGCCTCCCAGGCCGCCCCCGCCGCCGACCCCCCGCGCACCCTGCGCACCTCACGCGCCAACGAGGCCCTGGCCCGCGCACGCACCTGCTACGACCACCTGGCCGGACGCCTGGGCTGCGCCCTCACCGACGCCATGACCCGCCGCGGACTGCTCCGCCAGGACACCGGGTTCGCCCTCACCGACGCCGGCCTGGCCTGGTTCCGCGACCACGCCATCCCCCTGGAGCGCACCCGCTCACGCCCCCTGGCCCGCCCCTGCCTGGACTGGACCGAACGCCGCCCCCACCTGGCCGGGACCGCCGGAGCCGCACTGTGCGCCCACGCCCTGCACGCGCGCTGGCTCACCCGGATCGGCTCGGGCCGCGCCCTGAGGATCACCGACCGGGGGGCCCAGGCCCTGGAGCAGGCCCTGGGCCTGGACGCGGACACACTTCGCTGACCGCCGCAGCGTCCGCCCCCTACCGTCCTTCCATGACCTCCTCGCACACCCCCCGCCACCGGGCCGCCCTGGCAGCCGCAGGACTCACCGCGCTGCTGTGGGCCTCGGCCTTCGTCTCCATCCGCAGCGCCGGGGAGTTCTACTCCCCCGGCGCCCTGGCCCTGGGCCGCCTGGCGGCCGGCTCCCTGGTCCTGGTCGCCCTCCTGGCGGCGACCCGCACCGGCCCGCCTGCCCGCGCCGCCTGGCCGGGCATCGCCGCCTCGGGCGTGCTCTGGTTCGGGGTGTACACGGTCGCCCTGAACTGGGGCGAGCGCGAGGTCGACGCGGGCACCGCCGCCATGGTCGTCAACCTCGGACCGATCCTCATCGCCCTGCTGGGCGCCGCGTGGCTGGGCGAGGGGCTGCCCCGCCCGCTGCTGTGGGGGAGCGCGGTCGCCTTCACCGGCGCCGTGGTCGTGGGGACCGCCACCGCCGGCGCCGAGGACGCCTCCGTCCTGGGCGTCCTGCTGTGCCTGGCGGCCGCGGTGACCTACGCCCTGGGCGTGGTCTGCCAAAAGCCCGCGCTGCGCCACGCCTCCCCCCTGCAGGTCTCCGCGTTCGGCTGCCTGGTGGGCACGGCCGCGTGCCTGCCCTTCGCCGGGCAGCTGGCCGCCGAGGCGGCCCGCGCCCCCGCCGCGGCCACGCTCAACATGCTCTACCTGGGGGTGTTCCCGACCGCGATCGCCTTCACCACGTGGGGTTACGCCCTGGCGCGCATGCCCGCGGGCCGGCTGGGCGCCACCACCTACCTGGTGCCGGTCCTGGTGGTGGTGCTCTCCTGGGCGGTGCTGGGGGAGACGCCCGCGCCGGCGGCGTTCGCGGGAGGGGCCCTGTGCCTGGCCGGTGTGGCGATCTCCCGCCGCCGCCCCACCGCACCGCACTCCCCCGCGCCGGCGGCGCCCGCCCCCGCTCCCGGCCGCGAACCCGGTGCGTGAGCGGGCCGGCGGGGGGCGGGTCCGCCTCCTCAGCCGCCGCGGGGGGCGTCCAGCAGGGCGCGGGCGCGCCGGTGCAGGTCCTCGACCTCGCCCGTGCGCGCCACCGCGCGGGTTCCGGGCTCGCCCGAGGCCAGGGCGTGGGCCTCGCGCAGCGCCACCAGGGCGCGGGCCAGGCCCCGCCGGGCGGCCGGGTGGTCCGCGCCCCGGCGCTCCAGGGCCAGGCGGGCCCGCTCCCCCTCGGCCAGGGCGGCCTGCAGGTGCTCGTCGGCCCTGCGGTTGGCCAGCACGGCGCACACCGCGATGCCCACCACCGCCCCCAGCACGGTCGCCCACAGCCGCTCGGCCGCCAGGTCCGGCGTGGCGCCCGCCGGGTGGGCCAGCCCGGACAGGGCCAGGGTGAGCGGGGTGACGAACACGATCGCGTAGGAGTAGTTGGCGGCCACCACCATCTCCGCGGCCATCTGGCAGAGCACCACCAGCGCGATGACGCCCAGCGGCGAGTAGTCGAAGGAGAAGAGCACGGCCGCCAGGGCCACGCCCGCGAGCGTGCCCAGGGCGCGCTGCAGGGTGCGGTGCCAGGTGGTGGTGACGTCGGCGGCCTGCAGGACCGACCCGGCCGAGACGGCCGCCCAGTACCCGTGGTCCATGCCCGCGGCCCAGGCCAGGGCCCCGGCGAGCAGGGAGGCCGCCCCCACCCGGGCCACCGAGACCGGGGTGGGGGAGGGGGAGCGCAGCGCACCGCGCAGGCGCTCGGCCGTTCCGGGTTCGGGGTCGCCTTGCCGGCGCAGGTGCTCGGCGTGGGCGGCCAGGGCGGCGCGCTCGCGGCCCCCGACCAGGGGCCGCACCCCGCGCTCGCGCCGTGTGCGGCGGGCGAGCTCGCTCATCTCGGCGGCGGTGCGGGCGTCGCCCAGGGCCTCTCCCGTGCCGCCGAGCAGGGACTCGGCCCGGGCGGTGAGGAGCTCCAGCGACTCCAGCGCGGAGGCACTCCGGGGCCGGGCGGGGCGGGGGCGGCGCAGCAGCGTGGTCCAGGCGTGCTGCACGGCGGCCTCGGCGCCGGCGCGGGTGGCGTCGGTGGGCCCGTCCAGGTGCCGGGCCAGGGCGTGCAGGGCGCGGGAGACCGCCAGGCGCTCGGGGGCGGTGGGGTGGACCAGGGCGCCGGCCACGGCCGCGGCCCAGCACAGGGCGGCGGCCGCCGCGGTGACGGCCACCTCCAGGGGGAGTGCGGCCAGGGTCTGCGGGTTGTAGGCGGCCACACCGGTGGCGAAGACGAACATCAGCCCGGCGGGGGCGCCGAAGGCCAGCGCGTCGGAGAGGTACTTGGCGCCGGCGGCCACCAGGGAGCCCGCCAGGACCGCGGCCAGGGTGTGGGAGAACAGGGCCGAGGCGAGCCCGCCCACCGCCACGGCCAGGGTGAGGGCGGCGCCGACGAGGGCCAGGACCCGGGCGCGGCGGGCGTAGGTGTCGTCGCGCGCGTACAGGGCGGTGAAGCAGCCCATGGCGGCGTAGGGCGCCAGGTCCACGCGCCCCAGGGCGTGGAGCAGCAGCAGGGGCAGGGCCATGCACGCCCCCGCGCGCAGGGCGGTGACGGTGACGTTGCCGTGGACGCGGCGGGGGGAGAAGGCCCCGCGGACGCCGAGGACGCCGCGCAGGGACGCCGCCTTGGAAAAAAAGTAATTCACAAGTAAATTATATTAGGGTGGTTCACCGACGCACCACACGCAAAGAGGGAGACCTCCCCCACCAGGAAGGCCACCATGAGCGACGCCGTCTCCCGCTTCCTCCGCAGCTGGACCCGCCTGCGCCCCGACCTGGACCTGTCCACCATGGCCGCCATGGGCCGCGTCCTGCGCCTGGGCGCCCTGATGAACAACATCACCGAGGACGGCCTGGCCGACGCCGAGGTCACCCGCCCCGAGTTCGAGGTCCTGGCCGCCCTGCGCCGCTCCCCCGACGGACTGCGCCCCCGCCAGCTCACCCGCGAGACCATCGCCTCGGGCGCCTCCACCACCAAGCGCCTCACACGCCTGGAATCCGCCGGACTCATCACCCGCACCCCCCTGCAACGCGACCGCCGCGAGGTCCAGGTCCGCCTCACCGACCGCGGCCGCACCCTGACCGACACCCTCTTCGCCGCCCAGCTCGACCGCGAGGCCGCCGTCCTGGCCCCCCTGGACACCGACGAACGCGCCCAGCTCGCCGACCTGCTCGCCCGCGTCCTGGCCCCCATCGACCGGGCCTGACCCCGCCCCGCGCCCCGGGCGAGCACCGCCCGCCGACCACCCCACCAGGACCCCCTCATGAGCCGCGAACCCGACACCCGCACCCGCCTCACCCACGCCCTGGCGGCCCTGCTCCAGGACCCCCGCCCCGTCACCGCCGTCCAACGCCTGCGCGGCGGCAGCAAGAAGGGCGTCTACCGCCTCACCCTCGACCACACCGCCACCGTCATCGCCTACCTGTGGCACAGCACCGAGGACTACTGGCACACCGGCGACGCCGACCCCGCCGACCCCTTCTCCCACGCCTCGGGCCCCCACCTGTTCACCGCCGCCCACCACGCCCTGGCCGACCTGGGCGTACGCGTGCCCCGCCTGCTCGCCCACGACACCACCGGCACCCACCACCCCGGCGCCATCGCCTTCGTCCAGGACGTGCCCGGCCCCACCCTCGAAGACCTCCTCGAACGCGACCCCGCCGCGGCCGCCCCCGTCCTGGACCGCCTGGGCGCCTTCCTGCGCACCATGCACGCCACCACCCACCCCGGCTTCGGCAAGGTCCACCACCTGGCCACGGGAGGCCGCCCCCACGCCCCCTCCTGCGAACAGGCCGTCCTGGACCGCGCCCTGACCGACCTGGACGAGGCCGCCGCACGCGACGCGCGCCTGCGCCCCCACCACGCACGGCTCACCACCGCCCTGCACACCCTGGCCCAGCGCATCGCCCCGCGCAGCGAACACGTGCTCATCCACGGCGAACTCGGCCCCGACCACGTCCTGGTCGACACCGACGGCGCCCCCGTCCTCATCGACATCGAGGGCATGATGTTCTTCGACGCCGAATGGGAGCACTCCTTCCTGCGCCTGCGCTTCGGCGAACACCACCCCCGCCTGCGCACCCGCACCCCCGACCCCCACCGCACCGCCCTGTACGACCTGGCCATGCACCTGTCCCTGGTCGCCGGCCCCCTGCGCCTGCTCGACGGCGACTACCCCGACCGCGCCTTCATGCTCTCCATCGCCGAACACCACCTGGCCCGGGCCCTGCAGACCACCGCCTGAGACACTCGGGCACCATGGACACCTTCGACCACCTGTGGAAGACCGACACCGTCTGGCTCAACACCGCCCAGTACGGCATCCCGCCCGCCCCCGCCCACCAGGCCCTCGAACAGGCCCTGCACGCCTGGAGGACGGGCACCGGAGACCCCCTGGAATGGGGGCGGGCCGTCCACGACACACGCACCAACCTGGCCGCGCTCGTGCACGCCCCCGCCCAGGACCTCACCCTGGGCTCCGCGGTCTCCCAGATCACCGGCATCCTCGCCGCCTCCCTGCCCGACCGGGCCCGCGTCCTGGTCCCCCAGGACGAGTTCTCCTCCCTGGTCCTGCCGTGGCTCTCCCAGGCCGACCGCGGCGTCACCGTGCGCACGGCCCCCCTGCAGCACCTGGCCGAGAACGTGCGCCCCGACACCGACCTGGTCGCCTACAGCCTGGTCCACTCCGCCACCGGGCGCATCGCCCCCACCGCCGACATCGCCGCCGCCGCACGCGCCCACGGGGCGCGCCTGGTGGGCGACGCCACCCAGGCCGCCGGATGGCTGCCGGTGCGGGCCACCGACTTCGACGCCCTGCTCGGCGCCGCCTACAAGTGGCTCATGGCCCCGCGCGGGCTGGCCTTCGCCTACCTGTCACCGGCACTGCGCGCCGAGCTGCGCCCCCACAACGCCGGCCCCTCCGCCACCCGGGACCCGGCCGCCTCGCTCTACGCCGGAGACCCGGCCCCGGAGCTGACCGGGACCGCCCGGGCCTTCGACACCTCCCCCAACTGGTTCGCGTGCGTGGCCGCGGCCGCCTCCACCCGCGTGCTCCTGCAGGCCGGGGTGGAACGGGTCCGCGACCACAACGTCGCCCTGGCCGACCGCCTGCGCGCCGCCCTGGGCCAGGAGCCCGGCGGGTCGGCGATCACCTCGGTGGAACTGCCCGGGGCCGCCGAGCGCCTGGCGCGCGCGGGGATCGTCACCACGAGCCGGGGCGGCGGAACACGCCTGGCCTTCCACCTGTACAACACCCCGCAGGACGCCGACCTGGCCGCGCGCGCCCTGCTCTGAGGCGCGCACCCGGCGGGGCCGCGAGGGTGCGCGGCCCCGCCGGGCCCGCCCCTCGCCGTGCGCCCCGGGTCAGTCCCGCGCGGGGCCCGGGCGGACGTTGCCCAGCTCCCGGGTGACGGCGATCTCGATGGCCACCCGCCCGGGGTTGGGGCGCGGGGCCCGGTAGCGCCCGGTGTACAGGCGCACCGCCTCGGCCACCGCCTCCGGGTCGCGCGTCACCGTGGCCGTGCCCTCCAGGGTGGACCAGCGCGCACCCTCCACCTGCGACACCGACACCCGCGTCCCGGGACGGGCGGCCAGGTTGCGCGCCTTGAAGCTGGCCCCGTCGGCGATCACGCGCACCAGGCGGCGCCCGGGGTCGTAGGTCGCCCCCACCGGGACCTGGTGGATGCTGCCGTCCGGGCGCGGGCTGGCCAGCGTGCAGATGCGGCGCTCGCTCCAGAAGGCGAGGAAGGGGTCGTCGGGGATCGGGGACACGGGCGGCTCTTCTCGGGTCGTCGGATCGGGTCGTCGCTGGGGACCCCAGGATCCCAGAACACCGGGTGTGCGGTGGCGCACACCACATTGACGCGTCAAACTCCGTCAATAAACTTGAGTCCAACAGCATCAAGTTATGTTTCTGAGACCTTCTCGGGGGTTCACACCATGCTCCTCACCCGCACCATCCCCTTCGACCCCGCCCGCGCCGCCACCACCCGCCAGCACACCGTCCCCATGGACGTCCTGCGCAGCGAGGACGAACTCCTCGTCCGGCTCGACCTGCCCGGCGCCGGCGCCGACAGCATCGACCTGGAGGTCGAACGCGACGTGCTCACCGTCAGCGCCCGGCGCCCCGCCCGCCGCGAGGGGGCCGCCCCCGTCCTGACCGAGCGCCCCGCCGGCCCCTTCACCCGGCGCCTGCGCCTGGGCCGGGACCTGGACACCGACAACATCAGCGCCGACTACACCGACGGCGTCCTGACCCTGCGCCTTCCCGTGGCCGAGAGGGCCAAGCCGCGCAAGATCCTCCTGGGCCAGGGCGGCGCAGCCCTCTGACACCCACACGGCCGAGGGGGCGCGAGGCCACGGGGGACCCGCGCCCCCTCGGCGCGAGAACACGCGGGGGCGCCCCGCCCAGGGGCGCCCCCGCGCGTGCGGACCGGGACGGATACGCCAGGGCCCGCCGGCGCCGCGCTCAGGTCGCGCGGGCCCCGTCCAGGAACAGCGACACCAGGGCGGCGGCCGCCTCCTCGGGGGAGCCCGGCGTCATGTCCACCGCCCTGGCCAGGTGCAGGAAGGCGTTGCACAGCAGGGCCGGGTCCGGGCCGGCGAGCTCGCCCTCGGCCACCGCCCGCGCCATGCGCGCCCTCACCGGCTCCAGCAGCGCGCCCACGTACGCCTCGCGCAGCTCCTTCTCCACCTCCCCCTCCACCTGGCCCAGGGAGTCGAACAGGTGCTGCTCGAAGGAGGAGGTGGCCCCCGTGGGGTCGGCCACGGCGCCGACGATGACGGCCCGCAGCTGGGCGGCGAGCCCGCCCGGGGCCGCCAGCGACTCCCGCAGGCTGCGGCCGCGCCTGTCGATGAACTCCAGGGCCACGAGCTTGTGCAGGGTCTCCTTGCCGCCGGGGAAGTGGTGGTAGAGCGTGGGCTTGCGCACGCCGACCTCGGCGGCCACCGCCTCCAGGGAGGTGCCGCGGTAGCCGCGGGCGGCGAAGTGGGCGGCGTAGACGGACATGGCCCGGCCCCGGGTGTGGCTGGTCATGGTGGGCTCCTCGCTGGCGGACGGCGGTGCGGGCCGGCGCTTCGACCCGCCCCCTGAAACTACCGACCAGTCGGTAGAGACGCAAGCCGGGCCCCACCCCGCCCCCGCACAGCGCACCGGCCACCGCCGCCCACGACAACCGCGACCCCTCCAGGGCCCCGCGCCACGAACGCACCGCCCCCGCCCGCGGCCCGCCCCGCGCCACAAAACCCCCACCTGCCCCGGCGCACAGAACCGGCACCCGCCCCCCACCCGGCCCGGCACCGACAGCCCGAACGCTCGCACAACCTCCCCCGCGACAACCATGCGCGCCAGCGTGCCCCCAGGGCACGCCCAACCCCACACCACCCCGTAGTAGAGTCCCCGACCCACCCCCACGACCACGGAGACCCCATGACCGCGCCCACCCCCCACGCCCAGGGCACACTCCACACCGCCGACGGACACCACCTGTACTGGCACGAGTACGGCAACCCCCACGGCCACCCCGCCCTGGTCCTGCACGGCGGCCCCGGCAGCGGCTGCCGCCCCTCCTACACCGGCTTCTTCGACACCGACCGCTACCGCGTCATCATGCTCGACCAGCGCGGCAGCGGACGCTCCACCCCCAACGCCCGCCACACCACCACCGACCTGAGCACCAACACCACCCACCACCTCATCCACGACATCGAAACCCTGCGCACCCACCACGGCCTCACCGCCTGGCACGTCCTGGGCCTGTCCTGGGGCTGCACCCTGGGCCTGGCCTACGCCCAGGCCCACCCCGAACACGTCAGCGCCCTGATCCTGGCCGCGGTCACCAACACCACCGCCGCCGAGGTCCACTGGCTCACCCACGACATGGGCCGCGTCTTCCCCGAGGAATGGGAGCTCTTCCGCCAAGGCGCCGGACCCGGCGCCGACCCCCACGACCTGTCCACCGCCTACGCGCACCGCCTGGCCCACCCCGACCCGCAGGTGCGCTTCGACGCCGCCCGCGCCTGGTGCCGGTGGGAGGACGTCCACGTCTCCACCGCCCCCGGCCACACCCCCCACGCCGCCTTCACCGACCCCGACTTCCGCATGACCTTCGCCCGCCTGGTCACCCACTACTGGTCCCACGCCGCCTTCCTCCCCGACGGGCAGCTCCAACGCGACGCCCACCGCCTGGCGGGCACACCCGGGGCCATGGTGCACGGGCGCATGGACATCAGCGGCCCCGTCGACATCGCCTACCGGCTCTCGCACACCTGGACCGACGCCGACCTGGTGGTGGTCGAGGAGGCCGGACACGGCGCGGGCACCGTCACCATCCAAGCGGCGACCCGCGCCGCCACCGACCGCCTCGCCCCCTGACCGCCCCCGCACCGGCCGGCCGAGCACCGGGCGGGGCGCCACAGGCACCGCCCCGCCCGGCGGCTCACCCCCGCCCCTGGCGCTCCTTCACCTCCCGCACCAGCACCTCCACCTCCTCCTCGGTGTTGAAGTAGTGCACCGAGGCCCGCACCGCCTCGTCCACCCCCTCCCGCGGCTCCCACACCTGGTTCCACACCCGCGCCACACTCACGTTCACCCCGGCCCCCACCAGATGCGCCCGCACGTGCTCGGCCGGCACCCCCCGCACCGCGAACGTCACGATCCCCGACCGCACCGGCCCCCGGTCCAGCACCCGCACCCCCGCCACCTGCCCCAACCGCTCCCGCGCGTACTCCGCCAGAGCCCCCACCCGCTCCCGGATCCGCTCCAACCCCAGCGCCACCGCGTAGTCCACCGCCACACCCAACCCGATCTGACCCGCCACACTGCGCTCAAAACTCTCAAAACGGCGCGCATCGGCGCGCACCCGATACTCGCCCTCCCCCACCCAGTGCGCCGAGGACACATCCACCACCGCCGGCTCCACCAGATCCGCACCCGCACGCGCGTACAAAAACCCCGTCCCCCGCGGCCCCCGCAAGAACTTGCGCCCCGTCCCCGTCAACAGATCGCACCCCAACCGCTCCACGTCCAGATCCCACTGCCCCACCGACTGGCACGCATCCAGCAGGAACACCGCCCCCGCCGCCCGGCACAGCGCCCCCACCTCCTGCACGGGGTTGACCAACCCGTTGTGCGTGGGCATGTGGTTCAACGCCACCAACCGCACCCCGCCCCGCCCCAGCTCCCGCTCCAACGCCCCCAGGTCCACCACCCCCTCCGGACCGTCCGGCACCACCTCCACCCGCACCCCCCGCTCACGGGCCGCCTTCACCAGCCCCAACGCGTTACTGGGGTACTCGCTCGTGGTCGTCAGCACCCGGTCCCCCGCCTCCAGGCGCACCGCCCCGAACCCCGCCTCCCACGCCCGCGTCGCACTCTCCACGAACGCCACCTCCTCCGGCCGCGCCCCCAGCATCCGCGCCACCGCCGTGTAGAACCCCTCCACCAGCCCCTCCGCACGCTCGGCCGCCTCATAGCCGCCCACCCGCGCCTCCAACCGCAGATGCCCCACCACCGCCTCCACCACCGGCACCGGCGACAACGACGACCCCGCACTGTTCAGATGCACCAGATCCGCGACCGCCGGGGTGTCCGCCCGCACCGCACCCACGTCGATTCCCATACACCGCCGCCTTCCACACAGGGGACCACCAACCCCCCGGAACCTACCCAGCGCCCGCCCCCCACACCGGTGTGGGCCACAACGCCCCCGCACACGACCCACCCACCCCCACCCATCAGCCACAATGACCACAACCACCACACCCGCCACCAGAGAGCACCCCGCCATGCCCCTGCCCAAAGCCGAACTCCACCTCCACATCGAAGGCACCCTCGAACCCGAACTCGCCTTCACCCTCGCCCGCCGCAACGGCATCACCCTGCCCCACCCCACCGTCCAGGACCTGCGCGACGCCTACTCCTTCACCGACCTGCAGTCCTTCCTGAACCTCTACTACCAGCTCATGGACGTCCTGCGCACCGAAGCCGACTTCACCGACCTGGCCAACGCCTACCTCACCCGCGCCGCCGCCCAAGGCGTGCGCCACGCCGAGATCTTCTTCGACCCCCAGGCCCACACCAGCCGCGGCATCCCCCTGGACACCGTCGTCAACGGCCTGGCCGCCGCCCTGGACACCAGCCTGCGCGACCACGACATCAGCACCTCCCTCATCCTGTGCTTCCTACGCGACCGCCCCGCCTCCGAAGCCCTGGACACCCTCCACCAGGCCCGACCCCACCTGCACCGCATCAGCGCCGTGGGCCTGGACTCCGCCGAGGTCGGACACCCGCCCCAGGACTTCACCGCCGTCTTCGCCGCCGCCCGCGACCTGGGCCTGCGCTGCGTCGCCCACGCCGGAGAGGAAGGACCCCCCTCCTACATCTGGCAGGCCCTGAACCTCCTGCACGCCGAACGCATCGACCACGGCATCCGCGCCCTGGAGGACCCCGACCTGCTCGCCCACCTGGCCCGCACCCAGACCCCCCTCACCGTGTGCCCCCTGTCCAACGTGCGCCTGCGCGCCGTGCCCACCCTGGCCCAGCACCCCCTGCCCGCCCTCGTCGACGCCGGACTCCTGGTCACCGTCAACTCCGACGACCCCTCCTACTTCGGCGGCTACGTCCACGACAACTACGAGGCCCTGCGCACCCACCTGGGCCTGGACGAGGCCGCCCTGCGCCAACTCGCCCGCAACTCCTTCACCGCCTCCTTCCTGCCCCCCGAACGCAAGAAGGCCCTCATCGCCGAAGTCGACGCCCACCCCGCCAACGGATAGACACACCACGGGCCCCTCCCCCCAAGGGGAGGGGCCCGACCCCGCCACCGCCTCACACCCAGGCCAGCGACTGCCCGTGCTCACCGGCGTAGGCCACCACCCGCCCGTCCACCGCCAACGTGAAATCGGTCTCCACCACCGGCTCCGCGTTCTCCCACCCCGCGAACACCCGCCACCCCTCGTCGGCCACCCAGTGCCCCTCCAGGGCGCCCACCACCCGCACGAACTCCTCCCGCCGCTCCCGCGACAGGTAGGCCAGCACCGCACTGTGGAACACCACCAGCGTCGCCCCCGCCGGAGCCAGGGCCGCCACCGCACCCACCCGCTCCACCAGGCCCCCCGCACCAGCAGCGGGGGATCGGCCGCCACCACCGACGCCGCCCCCCGCCGCCCCGCCTCCTCCCTCCCCGGCCACACCAGCGACTCCAACCAGCGCACATCCTCCTCGGCGCCCGCGTCCAACGGGTTCAGGTCCACCCCCGCCCGCCACACCACCCGCGGCACCCGCTCCGGAACCGGCACCCCGCCCGAGGTCGCACACTCCAACACCACCGGGCTGCCCGCAGGACCCACCCGGGCCCCGCCGTCGAAGGAGTACCGGTACCGGTCCGGATACAGGCACAGCCCCGCCGAGGCCCCCACCTCCAACAGCGCCAACGGGCCCGGCAGACCCGCCAGCACCGGCAGCAGCGTCGCACACCGGCGCACCTCGTTGGTCTGGGTGTGCCGCTCCAGCACCACCCGGCGCACCTGCTCCCAGTGCCCTACCAGCCACGCCCGCCACGGCCCCCACCCCTGCACCGGACCGCCCAGGTAGCGCACCGCCCCCAACACCAGGTTGGGCTGCCTCTTGTTGCCCCGCGGCAGCGACGCCACCAGACCCAGGACCTCCCCGTCACGCGAGACCCCCTCACAGATCCGCGCGTAGGCGGGGGAGCCCCCCGCCGCACAGTGCCGGGCGAAACCGCGGTACTCGCGCGCAAGGCGCTCAAGGTCCGCTCCACGGTCCACAGCAGAACCCACGACCCACACCCATTTCCACACCGGGGGAAGACGACACCGCACCCCTACCCGCCCCACCCCGCACCGCCCTGTGGCGCCCCTCACCCAGCAGGAACCGCGAGTGCGAGCACACCGGCCCCGGACCGCTGGAGGAGACCCCCGCCGAAGACGACCACCACCTCACGGACCAGGCCCCGCCCCCGCCGGCCCCGAGGCGGCCACGAGGCCGCACACCCCGCCCCTCCCGCCACCACACCTTGACCTCAACAAAACTTCAGATGCAAGCGTGGGGAGCACACCCGCCCACCCCGAGGAACCACCCGTGCACCTGATCACCACACCCACCCACCCCGTCGCACACCACGTCCTGACCACCCTGCTCACCCACGCCCACCCCGTCCGCGCCCTGACCCCCCACCCCCACCACCCCCGCATCCCCCACGGCACACCCACCGTCCGCGCCGACCTGCGCGCACCCGCCACCTGGCCCGCCGCCCTGCACGGCACCACCTCCGCCTTCCTCACCTGGCCCCACCCCACCCCCGACCACGCCGCCGACTTCATCACCGCCCTGGCCCACCACGCCCGCCACATCGTCTACCTCTCCTCGGCCACCGCCGACCCCCACGCCCCCGACCCCCTCGACAGCACCCACGGCCACCTCGAGAACCTCATCACCCGCTCCGGCGCCCACTGGACCCTCCTACGCCCCAGCACACCGGCCACCACCACCCTGCGCTGGGCCCCCGACATCCGCACCCACCGCACCGTCCACCCCACCCACCCCCACCTGGCCCGCCCCCTCATCCACGAAGCAGACATCGCCGACGTCGCCGTCCACGCCCTCACCCACCCCGAACAGCACCACCGGCGCACCCACCACCTCACCGGCCCCCGCCACCACACCGAGACCGAACAGGTCCGCATCCTCGCCCAGGTCCTGGACCTGCCCCTGACCCACCACACCCCCACCCGCCCCCAAACCGCCGACCGCACAGACCCGCACCCGGACCCCGCCCTCCCCGAACCCGCCACCACCACCGTCGAACAGATCCTCCGCCGCCCCGCACGCTCCTACCGCCAATGGGTCGCCGACCACGCCACCGACTTCCGCTGACCCCCGCCCCGCACGGCCCGCCCCCACCACCGGGCGCGGGCCCACACCCCTGCCCACACCCACCACCGCCCCCGGGAACCAACCCGCCCCACCGCCCGTTCCACACACCGAACACCCGCCCACGGAGACCAAGGACACGAGCAGATAACGAGAACTCTCATGCACCCAGAACAATCCCAGGCAGGTGACGACCACCCACACGAACGGACACCCGTGAGGCTCACCCACCGCGAAAAGCTGCGCCGCAGCCCCGCACACACCCCCAACCCCACCCGACCCCTCCTCGAGCTCCACGACGTGTCCCTGGCCCCCGCCCGCCCCCCGCTACTGGACCACCTCGACCTCACCGTCCACCCAGGCGAACACGTCTCCCTCGTCGGCCTCACCCCCACCGCCACCACCGCCCTCACCCACCTGCTCACCGACCGCACCACCCCCACCAACGGCCGCATCACCACCCACACCCCCACCCACCTGCTCACCCCCACCCCCCACACCACCCTCGCCCAGACCATCACCGGCCACCCCACCCCCGACCCCCACGACCCCCACCTCACCCACACCCTCACCACCACCGGACTCGACCCCGCCCACCTGCACACCCCCCTCACCAGCCTCGACCCCGCCCTGACCACCCGCATCCACCAGGCCCGCACCCTCTACACCCACCACACCGGCGCCCGCCTCTTCCTCCTGACCGCCCCCGCACCACCCCCCACCCCCGCACACGACACCGCCCTGCTCTCCCTCACCGACCACCCCACCCACGCCCGCACCGCCGACCGCATCCTCCTCCTCCGCGACGGACGCGTCACCGAAACCGGCACCCACCACCAACTCCTCGTCCGCGGCGGCGCCTACGCACGCCTGTACGCCCTCCACGGCACCCACCGCACCCGCACCCCCTGACCCACGCACCCCAACGACCTAGGATGGGCACCGTGCCACCCATCACCAAGGAACTCACCGTCGGCCAGGTCGCCGAACGCGCAGGGGTCGCCGTCTCCGCCCTGCACTTCTACGAACGCCAAGGGCTCATCCACAGCCGCCGCACCAGCGGAAACCAGCGCCGCTACCGCCGCGACACCCTGCGCAGGGTCTCCTTCATCCGCATCTCCCAACGCGTCGGCATGCCCCTGGCCCGTATCCGCCAGGCCCTCGAAGCACTCCCCGACAACCGCACCCCCACCCGCACCGACTGGGCCGCCGTCTCCGAACAGTGGCGCGACGAACTCGACACGCGCATCGCCCAGCTCATCCGCCTGCGCGACGACCTCACCGGCTGCATCGGCTGCGGCTGCCTGTCCCTGGACACCTGCACCCTGTCCAACCCCGACGACGAACTCGCCGCCGCGGGCCCCGGACCCCGCCGCCTCATGGTCCAGGCCCTCGCCCAGGACGCCGACACCCTCTGAACCACCCCCGCACACGACGACGGCGGCCCCCTACAGGGACCGCCGCCACCGCACACCCGCGAACCGACTACCGCCCGGCCGCCTCATCACGCCCGCGCCGGGCCAACTCGTCCGCGCGCTCGTTGCCCTCGTCGCCGCTGTGCCCGCGCACCCAGCGCCACTCCACCTCGTAACGCGAGGCCACCTCGTCCAGGCGCTGCCACAGGTCCACGTTCTTCACCGGCTTCTTGTCGGCCGTGCGCCACCCGCGCTTCTTCCACCCGTGCAGCCAGGTCGTGATCCCGTTGCGCACATAGGAGGAATCGGTGTGCACCAGCACCGGCAGGGGCTTCTTCAAGCTCTCCAACGCCTGGATGGCCGCCATCAGCTCCATCCGGTTGTTGGTGGTCTGCTCCTCGCTCCCGTACAACTCCTTCTCGTGCTCGCCGTAGCTCAACCACACCCCCCACCCTCCCGGGCCGGGGTTGCCGCTGCACGCCCCGTCGGTGTAGACGACCACCCTGCGCTCCGGCTCCCGGCCGGCCTCGTCCCCGTTGTGCATGCCGCGCAATCTACCGCCCTCCACGGTCACGGAAGAGTCACACTCCCCACCGGAAGAGCCATAAACAGAGCCACATTCCACCACTGGCACCTCTAAACCCATCATTTCGGACCAACAGGCCCCCCAAAGGCACCCACCCACCACCCCAGCACCGACCACCGCCCACGACCCACACGGAGCCACGAAGCACCACTCCGCGTGACGACACCCGGGCGCACCGCCCCCGCGGATCCACCACCCGGACCCCGACCCGCGCCCCACGGGGCCCACAAGGCGGACGGCCCCGGCCCGGAGCCCCGCCGACGGCCGCCCCGGAGCCGGCCAGGGGCGGGTCCCCGAACCGCCGGGTCCCCCTTCCAAGGAGCGAACCCCCCAGGGGCAGACCGCCGCCGCACCCGCCCACGGCCCGAAGGGACCCGGCACAGACGGCGCGACCGCCCCGCCCCTACACCCCGGCGCCCCGCAGAACACGATCCAGCGCCGCCCGGCCCGCCGGCCCCCACGCCGGCTTGCCGCCGGGCAGACCCCGGTCCCCGTTCTGCCCCATCAGCATCAGGAACAGGCTCTTCAACACGGCCAGCCCCCGGGCACGCCGCACCGTCGCCCCGTCGGCCTGCGCATAGGCCTCGAAGAAGCGCGCGGCCCCACCCGCCGGCAGCAGCACCCAGGCGGCCGCCAGGTCCGAGGCCGGGTCACCGGCGAACAGGTCGCCGAAGTCGACGACGCCCGCCAGCGTCCCCTGCGCGACGACGACGTTCGCGGGATGCAGGTCGCCGTGCACCCACACCGGCGGCCCCTCCCACCCGGGGGCCGCGACGGCGTCGTCCCAGACGGCCCGGACGGCGGCGGTGTCGGAGCCGATCGCGTCGGCCTCCAGGGAGCCCGAGAACCGGTCGAATCCCTCCGCGCAGTGCGCGGGGTGCGCTCCGCGTCCCGTGTCCACCGGCGCCTCGGCGGGCGCCGGTACGTGCAGCGCCCGCAGGAACGCCGCCAGGGCGTCGGCCGCGTGCCCGCCGCGGGTGATCGCCCCCTGGTCCAGCGGCAGGCCCGGCACCCACGTCACCACCGTCCACATCTTGGGGAACCGCTCACAGGGCGCACCGCCGCGCACCGGGACGGGGACGGGCAGCGGCAGGCGCGGGGCGAGCAGAGGCAGCCACCGGCGCTCCTTGAGCTGGGGCCCGGGGCCGGCGTCCATGCGCTGGACGCGCACGGCCAGCTCCTCCCCCAGGCGCCACATCTGGTTGCCCCAGCCGCCCTCCACCTCGCGAAGGGGCAGCCCTGCCAGGTCCGGATGCTGCTCCCGCAGCAGGTCGCGGACCAGCTCTGCGGTGACCTCGAACACGGAGTCGCTCATGCGAGGCCACGCTACCGGGCCCGCTCCCGCCCGGGCCACAGCGAGAGGCACAGCACGCCGCGGGGACACGGCGCCCCCGGCCGCCGCGAAAAGAAGGGGGGCGCCCCGGCCGATGCCGGGACACCCCCTTCGCGCACACGAGCTCAGCCCGCGAACTCCTCCGCCAGCTGCGCCGCACGCTCCTCACGACGCGCGAACACGTCGTTGGCCATCTCGTTCATCTTCTTCAGCACCCGCTTGCGCTCGCGCGCCGAGAGCCGGTCCACGTACAGCCGGCCCATGGTGTGGTCGGTCTCGTGCTGCAGGCACCGGGCGAAGTACCCGCTCCCGCTCACCACCACCGGATTGCCGTCCCGGTCCACGCCCCGCACCGTCGCGGTCGCGGCCCGCCCCAGGTCCGCGTGCGGCCCCGGCACCGACAGGCAGCCCTCGCTGTCGACCTCCACGGCCTCGTCCGGGTCGCGCTCGTCCAGCACCGGGTTGACCACGTGCCCCACATGGCGCACCCCGTCGTCGTCGGGGCAGTCGTAGACGAACAGCCGCAGGTCCACACCCACCTGGTTGCCCGCCAGACCCACGCCCTCGGCCGCGTACATCGTCACGAACATGTCGTCGACGAGCTGGTGCAGCTCCCGGCCGCCCCACATCTGCTCGGGCACCTCCGCGTTGCGCCGGTGCAGGACCTCCTCGCCCGTCACGGTGATGCGCCGCACACGGCCGCGCGAGGCCTCCGGGGCCAGTTCGGGGAAGTCCTCCACCTCCCGGCCCTGGACAACGGCGGCGACATGGGCAGGCGTGGACTGCTCCGACATGGTCCTACTCTCAAACGCACTAGGGGAGACAAACAGTGACACAACGCCACCAATACCCCGAAAAATAGCACGAAACGGCAGGTCAGCCACGCACGGAGCACACGGTCAACGGAACCAGGAATTGCCCTGGATCAGGCATCGCGCCAGGTAGTCGCGCAACGACACCACCACCAGCCGCCGCCGGTCGCTCTCATGATCCCACACCACGATCCCCGGACCGTAGTCGGTGTGCACGTAGGCGAACTGCGGCCCCATGTCGGAGTCGCCGAAGAAGATCATCTCGTCGAAAGGCGCGTACAACTCCAGATAATCGGGCTCACCCCGCATCGCCAGGTTGTCCTCCACCAGGCGCCGGGCACTCCACACCACCGCGTCCCCGTACTCGTTGGTCACCCCGTCCGTCTCCCGCAACAGGGAGGCCAACTCGAACGGCAAAGGCAGCATCAACCGCTTCTCCACCTCGGCAAGGGTCACCTCATCGGCCGGATCGTACAGATCGGCCTCGGGATACATCTCCAGGATCAGTTCACGCCACACACTCCCGATCATCACAGGTCGTGGCAAGACACGGGAAATCGTCGACGGCGAGTTGCGCCAAAAACCCGCGCGGACCACGTCCCCAGCGTCACAAACCACCACCCACACCCCCAACCGGCCCCCACGGGAATAGCCGCACCCCCCGACCCGTTGACCCCACTGCGGGACGGTGCGGTAGCAAGTGTCCCCCGGGCTCCACACAAAGCCTTCGCGGAACACCGCGCCCCCAGGGGCGGCCACGGAACCGCGTTGTGCGCCACGCCGTGAGGCGACCGCCGCACCGTCCCGCACTCCTTCCCACCCCACGCACCACATGCCGCCAACGCCCCGAACACTCCCAAAACATCACCCTGAGTGTAGGCAAAGCCACAAACGGTAATAACACTGCCATGACCACCACCACACAACGCCTCCTCGCCACAGCCCTCGCCACCGCACTCACCCTGCCCGCCCCCGCACACGCCACCACAACCCCCACAACCACCCCCACCCACACCACCACCTACCCCGGACACACCACGAGCCGCTACGTCCCCCTGGGCCCCGCCACAGCCGACCACGCACGCGACGCCGGATGCACCGAAGCCCGCACCGGCACCAACGGCGTCCGCATCCTCTTCTTCGGCACCCAGGAAACCGACCACCAACTCCGCGAACCCGGCACCAGCCACGCCACCACCACACCCCGCGCAGCCACCACCAAAGCCGCCTCCTACGCCCACCACTGGGCCCAAGGCTTCACCGACTGCCGCACCGGCCAAACAACAGCCACCCTCGCCCTCGGCGTCAACAACAAGGACGACGGCAACCTCACCGGCCCCACCGCCGGCAAACAATGGGCCACCCTCGTCCACGACGCACGCCAACGCTCCACCACACCCGCCGTCACCATCACCGGCGCCCTCGACGCCGAACCCGCCTGGTCCACCCCCACCTGGGCCCGCGGCTGGATCGACGCCTACACGAAAACCACCACCACACCCCTGCACACCGCCAACTCAGCCGACGGCTGCCCCACCACCGGCACCGCCCACTGCAACAACAACTGGACCCTCGCCGACGTCCACCACCTCGCCGGAGGCGGCCGACCCACCGTCCACGCCCTCCCCCAGATCTACCGCACCGACGGCATCCAAGCCCGCCAATGGGCCAACATCAGCCGCTGGGGCCACACCCACGCCGACGACCCCCTCCGCTTCGCCGGAGCCATGTCCCAACACACCGCCTGCCAACAGCGCACCTGCAACAACACCGACAACACCCCCCGCCAGGCCTGGACCCAACTCACCGACGCCCTCAACGCCCACGCCAGCACCCGCATCCCCGCACTCGACACCGCCACCGACATCCGCTGGCCCTGACCCACACACCACCCCACCCGCCCCCACCCGGGCGGGCCACACCCATGCCCACCCCCCAAAAGGGGAGCCACCACCACCGCAACCACCACCCACCACAAGCCAGAATGGACACACCACACCACACCAGCAGGAACGGAAGACCACCCATGGCCACCGCACCCCACCACCGCGCAGGCCGCCTCACCACCCTCGCCTACCTCTTCCTCCTGCTCTCCCAGAACATCGCCGCCCTCCTCCTGCTCCCCCTCGTCCTCGCCTCCGCCATCCTCACCCTCTTCTGGATCGGCCTCCCCTTCGTCATCCTCACCGGCACCCTCCTACGCACCCTCGCCGACAGCCAACGCCGCACCCTCACCCACCTCCTCCCCAAAACCCCCATCCCCTCCGCCTACCGCCCCATCCCCCCAGGAGGCCTCACCCGCCGCGGAACCACGATCATCACCGACCCCGGCACCTGGAAAGACCTCCTCTGGCTCATCGCCGGAACAGCCAACATCACCCTCATCGCCATCCCCACAGCCCTCCTCGGCCACGCCCTCTACCAACTCCTCTTCGCCCTCGGCCTCGCCGGCAACGCCCTCTACGACACCTACACCCCCACCACCCCCACCGACCAACTCATCTTCCTCGCCCCCTCCGCCCTCCTCCTCACCCTCGGACTCCTCCTCCTCCCACCCACCACCGACATCTACCTCCGCTTCAACCGCCTCCTCCTCGCCCCCTCCGAAAAAGCCCGACTCACCGCACGCGTCGCCCACCTCGCCACCAGCCGCGCCAACACCATCGACACCCAGGCCTCCGAAATCCGACGCATCGAACGCGACCTCCACGACGGAGCCCAAGCCCGACTCGTCGCCCTCGGCATGCACCTCGGCATGGCCGAACAAATCGTCGAACAAGACCCCCACACCGCCCGCACCATGCTCACCGAAGCCCGCGAAACCACCCGCCACGCCCTCACCGAACTCCGCGACCTCGTCCGCGGCATCCACCCACCCGTCCTCGTCGAACGAGGACTCCACGGAGCAGTCCACGCCCTCGCCCTCACCCACCACCTCCCCATCACCGTCACCATCGACCTCGACGGCCGCCCCGCCGACCCCGTCGAATCCGCCGCCTACTTCGCCATCGCCGAACTCCTCACCAACACCGCCAAACACGCCCACGCCACCCAAGCCTGGATCCACATCAACCACGGCCGCGACCACCTCGTCATCACCGTCACCGACAACGGAACCGGCGGCGCCGACCCCGCCCCCGGCAGCGGCCTCGCCGGCATCACACGACGCCTCGACGCCTTCGATGGCACGATGAACATCACCAGCCCACCCGGCGGCCCCACCATCGTGACCCTGGAGATCCCGTGCGCGTTGTCATCGCCGAAGACCTTGCCCTCCTCCGCGACGGACTGATCAGACTCCTCGAAGCACACGACTTCACCGTCGTCGCCGCAGTCGACAACGGACCCGACCTACACACCGCCCTCACCGAACACAAACCCGACGTCGCCGTCGTCGACGTCCGACTCCCCCCCACCTTCACCGACGAAGGCCTCCAAGCAGCCATCGGAGCCCGCACCCAGATCCCCGGCCTCCCCATCCTCGTCCTCTCCCAACACGTCGAACAGCTCTACGCCCGCGAACTCCTCTCCGACGCCGAAGGCGGAGTCGGCTACCTCCTCAAGGACCGCGTCTTCGACATCGGCCAGTTCATCGAAGCCGTCCGCCGCGTCGCCGCCGGCGGCACCGCCATGGACCCCGCCGTCATCTCCCAACTCCTCGCCCGCCAGGACCAGAGCGGCCCCCTCGCCCAACTCACCCCCCGCGAACGCGAAGTCCTCGCCGAAATGGCCGAAGGACGCTCCAACTCCGCCATCGCCGGACGCCTCTACATCACCGAAAAAGCCGTCAGCAAACACATCAACAACATCTTCACCAAACTCGACCTACCCCCCTCCTCCGACGACAGCCGCCGCGTCCTCGCCGTCCTCGCCTACCTCAACGGCCAATAGACACAAAAAACCGCGGCCCCCGGCAACAACACCGAGGGCCGCGGCCACCACCCGACTACCGATCCCGACGCGCCCGATACAACCCGTCGATCTCCTCCGAGAACGCCCGCAACACCGCCTCACGACGCAACTCACCCGAAGGCTGCACCAACCCCGACTGCACCGTGAACTCCTCCGCCAACACATGGAACGACCGCACCGCCAAATGCCGCGGCACGCTCCGATTGGCCTCGTACACCAACCCCTGCACCTCACGCAGCAGATCACGATCCCCCGCGATCTCCTCAGGCGCCATCGCCAACGGCCGACCGTTCACCAAACGCCAGTACTCCAACTGATCACGCACCAACGTCACCAGAGCACTCGCGAACGGACGCCCCTCCACGATCACCAACACCTGGCTGATCAACGGATGAGCACGCAACCGCGCCTCGAACTCCGCCACCAGCTCCGCATCACCGCGCTCCACCGGCTCCTCCACCGCCGACAACGCAGCAACCGCAGCAACCGGAGAAGCCGCCGACTCCTCCACGCCCCCACCCACCACAACCGACTCCGACGACACCTCCAACTCCGCCACAGCCACACCCCCGGCCACGAACCGCCCCGCCACCTCCACCGAAGCCGCCTGCGGACGCAACCGCCCCACCACACTCACAAAACCGTCCCCGTCCACCTCCACCGCGAACCCCGTCGCCAACCACCCCTCACGGAACGCACTCCGGGTCGCCTCCTCATCCCCCCAATAACCCGAGAACACACCCCCACCACGCACATGGGCCTCACCCTCCCGCGAAACCCACACCTCACGACCGGCGACCGCACGCCCCACCGTCCCCGGCACCCGCTCCCCCACACCGGCCGCCGCGAACGCCCCCGCCGTCTCCGCCGTACCGAACACCTGGAACACAGGAATCCCCACACCGCCGAAGAACGAGTCCAAACGGTCCGACAACCCCCCACCCCAGCACACCGCCAAGTGCACCCGGTTCCCCAACGCCTCACGCAACCTCGCGAACTGCCAGTCGTACATCGACCTCGACAACCGCTGCCACGCACCCTTCCTCGGCGACCGGTCGAACTGCACCGCCGAATCCACCGCCGAATTGAACGTCCCCAACGAGTCCCACCCCGTCGAACGCGCACTCCCACGCTCGGACTCGAACACCGACTCCAACAACCCCGCACCACACACCAACACCGTCGGCCGGAACACCTCCGCCCCACGCAAGAACCCACCCGGCCCCGCCAACCCCACACGCACACGCCCCACCATGCACGCCAACAACGAAGCCAACCCCTGAATCTGCGACAACGGCAGATCCAACAACGCACTCGCCCGCCCCGCAGGCAACTCCGACAACCGCGGCCACACCCGATCCACCACACCCGCCGCAGACGCCAACAACGCCCCGTGCGACAACACCACACCACGCATCGAACGCGACACCGTACTCACCGGATACAGCACCACCGCCGCATCCTCCGGCATCGTCTCGTCCCGCCGAAACCGCACCGACGACGCATCCATGTACTGGCCCAACGAGACGATCCCCTCCAGGCCCGCCTCCATCCGCCACACACGACCCAGATCCGGCAACTCACGCTGCAACCCCGTCGCAGCACGCAACAACCGATCCCCCTGGATCACCGCCGCCGCAGGACGCGTCTGCCGCACCACATGCGCCACCCGCTCCACCGAAGCCGACTCCGGCAACGGAACCAGCACACCCCGCACCGACCACACCGCGAACGCCACACGCACCCAGTCCTGATGCGCCGAAGCCGCCACCAGGACACGGTCACCCGCCCCCACCCCGGCAGCCACCAACCCCTTGGCCACCGCCGTCACCTCGGTCGCGAACTCACCCGCCGTGACCCGCTCCCAACCACCCTCACCCCGGGGCACCGAGAACACCTCCGCATGGGCGTCGGAGTTCGCCACCCCATAGACCAGGTCACTCAGACCCGCAAGGCCCACAGCCCACGCACCAGGGGTGTCACTCGGCTCGCCCATACCAATTCATCCTCTGCCACATCGGAAGACGGGTCCACACAAGACCAGACCCGCCTCAATCGGTGAATTGTGACCTACTGTGCCCACAATCCACACCCCACGGCAACCTGGCACCACGACCCGAACCCCACCGCCCCCGAGGTCACCGCACCTTCGCACGCACCGTCCACACATACGCCGCCAACGACAGCGACGCAGCCGACACCATCACCACCGCCATGCTCAACAACGACGCCTGCCCCGAAGGCGTCAACCCCGCCAACGCCGCCACACCGCCACCCAGCGCGAACTGCAACGACCCCATCAACGCCGAAGCCGTACCCGCCACCGAGACCGGCTGCCCGTCAAGAGCCGTCACCGTCGCGTTCGGCATGATGAAACCGACGCTGAACATCATCAGCGCCAACAACCCCACAGCCGTCCACAACGACGCCACACCCACCAACGCCAACACCGCGAGCACACCCACCGAAGCCAGAGCCATCCCCAGCCCCAACCCCAGACGCCGCAACGTCTCCACACGACCCACCAGGAAACCGTTCGCCTGCGTACCCGCCATCATCCCCAACGAGTTCACCGCGAACAGCCACGCATACGTCTGCGGCGACGCACCGAACTCCTGCTGCGACACGAACGAGAACGCCGACACATACGTGAACAACATCCCGAAACTCAGACCCAGCGTCAGCACCGGACCCACGAAACGCGGCTGACGCACCAACCCCGCCACCGTCGACAACAACTGACGCGGACCCTGACGACGACGAGCCTCCACCGGAAGACTCTCCGGCAACCACACCAGCACCAACACGAAACTGACCGCCGACATCACCGCCAGCACCCAGAAACTCACCTGCCACGGACCCACCAGCAACAACTGCGCACCCGCCAAAGGCGCCAACAGCGGAGCCAGCATCATCACCAGCGCCAGACGCGAGAAGAACCGCACCGCGTCATCACCGGCGAACAGGTCACGCACCACCGCACGCGAGATCACCGCACCCGCAGCACCCGCCACACCCTGCACGAACCGCAACACGATGAACGCCGTCACATCCGGCACGAACACACACAACACCGACGTGACCGTGAACACGGCCACACCCACCAACAACGGACCCCGACGCCCCCACGCGTCACTCATCGGCCCCAGGATCAACTGACCCACGGCCAGACCCAGCATCATCGAGGTCAGCGTCAGCTGAATCTGCGCCTCACCCGTCCCCAGAGCCCGCGTGATCTCCGGAAAGGCCGGAAGATACATGTCGGTCGCCAACGGCCCCGTGGCCGTCAGCACACCCAGCACCATCACCAACAGCGCGATCGACCTACGCGACCGCGTCCAGGGCACGGCCCGGGACGAACCGGGACTCTCGGACGTCGACAGGTTCTCGGACCTCTCACCCGCCCCCTGCACAGGGGGCGAGGCGGGGGAGTTCGGGGACTGCACAGGCGCTCCAGCTCAAGAAAGAGGGAAAGGGGCCGCGTGGGAGCGAACCCACAGGCATGGACCACTCCATACCAACACCCCAAAGGGACGAATCGCTCCCCCGCCCACCGACCAATCGCCTGTGATGTCCGTTACCAACCCGGACGTCACCGCACCAGACGATCCACCAACCTCTCCAACTCCGCCTCCGGATCCTCCGCCAACCCCCCGTGGATCGGCCCCGGCTGCACCACCGTGCTCCGCGGAGCCGTCAACCACCGGAACCTCTGCCCCGGCCGCTCACGCCCCGCAGCACCCGCCCCGGCACCACCCCGGCACATCGCCTCGACCGCCTCCAGCGCACGCCGCACACCGGCCACGTCCACCCCCGGCGACACCGCACGCAGACGCCCCTCGTCCAGCGACCACCGGGCCGCCAGGAACCCCCGCTCCTGGCTGTACACGATCACACCGGCGTTCACGCACTCACCGCGCTCCAGACAGGGAACCACCCGCAACAACGCGTACTCGAACACCACCCGGTCACGCTCCACGCCCACACGCCCCGTCGTCACCGCGTCGCTGTAACGCCTCACGTCGCTCACCCCGCCACCCCCGGAAGCCACGAACGGTCGGCCACACGCGCCGACAGGTGCTTCACGTACGCCTCACGCACGTCCCCCGGGGCACCGAACCCCGGCTCGTCCACCAGCCACTCGTCGGGCACCATCCCCACCACTCCCCGCAGCAGATCCTCGTCCACCAGGGGGGCGAACACCTCGTCCGCTGCGGCCACGTCGGGCGAGAACCCCGACAGAACGTGGTCGGCGGCATCGTAGGCACGGCCCACGAAGCGGTCGGCGCCCGACCAGTTGTGGTGGAAGATCAGCGTCGCGCCGTGGTCGATCAGATAGGGGCTCCCGTGCCACAGCAGCATGTTCGGGTTGCGCCACGAGCGGTCCACGTTGCCCGTGAACGCGTCGAACCACAGGACCCGCCCGGCGAACCCCGGGTCCACCTCGAACGTCAGAGGGTCGAACCCGAGCGACCCGGGCAGGAAGTCCATCCCCAGGTTGAGCCCGCCGCTGGCCTTGAGCAGCTCCTGCACCTCCTGGTCGGGCTCACCGCGGGCGATCACCGCGTCGAACTCCACCAGGGCCAGCTCCGGGACCGGAAGCCCCAGGGCCCGGCCGAGCTCCCCGGCGACGACCTCCGCGACCAGGGTCTTGCGCCCCTGGCCGGCGCCGATGAACTTGACCACGTACATCCCCAGGTCGTCGGCCTCGACCAACCCCGGGAGCGAACCGCCTTCACGCAACGCGAGCACGTATCGCGTCGCTATCACCTTTTTCAGCACGCGGACCAGCATAGGCACCGGCCCGGCGGGCGGCGCCCGGCCGCCGAGGCGCTCAGACCCCCGGAGGGCGGAGTGCGCCTCCACCCCTCCCCCGAGCCGGGACCCTCGTCGGCGGGCCCGCTAAACGACGCTGAACACGTTCCAGGCCGGTTCCCCCGAACCGCGACACGCCCGAGCCCCCTCGAGCGGAAAGTTTTGAGAGGGGGCGGCGTAGCCGCGCGAATCATGTTGTGATTCTTTGTTTTTATAGAAACGAACGCCCACCTTTACGACGTAGATTTTTATGGTGGGACACGGAGGGGCGCGGAGCGGTTTCCGCGCCCCCGGACCACGGTCAGAGGTTGTCCTCGGGCTGCTCGCCCCACTCCCCGTCGCCCTCCCCCGGCGTCGGCATCGGCTGGGCGGGACCGCTCCCCCCGTCCTCGCCGGGGGTCGGCTGGGCCTCCTCCCCCTCCGAGCCCTCACCGCCCTCCTCCTGCTCCGCCTCCGAGGGCTGCGCCGGCCCCGGCATCTCGGGCGGCGGGAACTGGAGCATCCACCAGTACAGGAGCGACACCAGCAGCAGGAGCAGCAGCAGGACCAGGCCCAGACCGCCGATCAGCCACCAGTTGCCCCTCCCCGACTCCACCGCGCTGCCCCCGCGTGAGGCCCACGGCGCCCACCGCACCGCGGTGCCTCCCCGCGAACCCGCCCAGTGCGGCATGACCACCGGCCCGTGCTCGGACACGCGCCCCGACCTGGCTGCCGACTCCAGGAAGTCCTCCGCTCCCCTGCCGGAGCCGTCGTAGGGCACCGCCACCCACAGGGGCGAGCGCCCGTGGGTGCGCGCCGCCACCACGTCCGGGCTCTCCTCGACCGCCTCCACGAACCGGGAGCGCGCCGGGCCGTCGCCGCCCGCGCCCGAGTCGAGCACGGCCACGCTGACCCGGTCCCCCGCGCCGTTCCGCCCCAGGTACACCACGCCCAGGGAGGAGTCGCGCAACCTTCCCAGGAGGCGGTAGCCGCCCAGCTGGCGCGGATCGCCCTCGTTCAGTCCCATCGTGGGAACCGCCATGTCACGCCCCCTTTCCCGTCCCCACCCGGTCCGCTCCGCCGCGTCGTGTACCGGACGGGTGGCCGCGAAGCAGGTAGTGTCGCCACAGGTGAGTGATCCACAACCTATCCGGTGCCCCTCCCGGGGGCTCCCAGCCAGGAAGGCGGGCCATGGCAGAAACCTCACCCGGAAACGGCTCAGCGCCCCAGTCGGGCTCAGAGAGCGCACCGGGCGAGCCGACCAGGCTGCTGCGCGCGGCGCTGCACGAGGTGTCCACGGTCATCGTCGGCCAGGAACGCATGGTGGAGCGCTCCCTCATCGCCCTGGTCGCCAAGGGCCACTGCCTGATCGAGGGTGTTCCCGGCATCGCCAAGACCCTGGCCGTGTCCACCCTGGCCAAGGTCACCGGCGGCTCGTTCACCAGGCTCCAGTTCACTCCGGACCTGGTGCCCTCCGACATCGTCGGAACGCGCATCTACCATCCCTCCACCGAGAAGTTCGACGTGGAGCTGGGGCCGGTGTTCGCCAACTTCGTGCTCGCCGACGAGATCAACCGCGCCCCCGCCAAGGTCCAGTCGGCCCTGCTGGAGGTCATGGCCGAGCGGCAGGTGTCCCTCGGGGGGACGACCTACCCACTCCCCTCCCCCTTCATCGTCATCGCCACACAGAACCCGGTCGAGTCCGAGGGCGTGTATCCGCTGCCCGAGGCCCAGCGCGACCGGTTCCTGATGAAGGTCGACGTCGGGCACCCCCGCGCGCACGAGGAGATGGAGATCCTGCGGCGCATGTCCAGCAGCCCTCCCACCGCGCACCAGGTCCTGGACCCGGTCACGCTGGGCGAGCTGCAGTCCGACGCCGAACGCGTGCACGTCCACCAGCTCATCGCCGACTACGTCGTGCGGCTGGTCATGGCCACCCGCGAGCCGGAGGCCTACCAGATGCCGGACCTGCGCCAGGTGCTGGAGGTGGGCGCCAGCCCGCGCGCCACCCTGGGCCTGGTGGCCTCGGCCCGGGCGCTGGCCCTGCTGCGCGGGCGCGACTACGTGCTCCCCGACGACGTGCGCGTGCTCGCCCACGACGTCATCGCGCACCGGTTGGTGCTCACCTTCGACGCCCTGGCCGACGGGATCACCCCGGCCCAGGTCGTCGACCGCATCCTGTCGACCGTCCTGGCGCCCCGCGTGATCTGGGACGAACCCCCCAGCGGAGAGACCGCTTCCTTCGCCTCCCCGAGGTGACCCCTTGACCACTCCGGCGATCGGCACCGATCCCCGCCTCCGCGCGGCCCTGCGCCGCCTCGACCTGAACATCGTCCACCGGCTGGAGGGGCTGCTGCACGGCGAGCACCTCGGCCTGCGGCTCGGCCCGGGGTCGGAGGCCGCCGAGGCGCGCCTCTACCAGCCGGGCGAGGACGACGTGCGGCGCATGGACTGGGCCGTCACCGCGCGCACCGACATCCCGCACGTCCGCGACCTGGTCGCGGACCGGGAGCTGGAGAGCTGGACCCTGCTGGACCTGTCGCCGAGCATGGACTTCGGCACCGGTCTGCGCTCCAAGCGCGACGTCGCGGTCGGCGCGATGGTGGCGGCGAACCTGCTGACCCAGAAGGTGGGCGACCGGTTCGGCGCCCACTTCCTGCACCACGGCAGGATCCGGCGCTGGCCGGCCCGCTCGGGCAAGGAGGCGCTGCTGGCCCTCCTGGCCACGGTGGCCGCGGCCCCGACGGGTGACGAGCGCTCCCCTTCCGCCGACCGGGCGACCCTGGCCGACGCGCTCACGGACCTGGTCCGCACCCGTCGGCGCCGGGGCCTGCGCGTGGTGGTCTCGGACTTCCTGGACACCCCCGCGTTCGGCGGTGGGATCGACTGGGAGCGGCCCCTGCGCCAGCTGGCCTCGCGGCACCAGGTGCTGGTGGTGGAGGTGGTCGACCCGCGCGAACTCGACCTCCCGGAGGTCGGGGACGTGACCATGCGCGACCCCCGGTCGGGCCGGGTGCGCGACGTGCGGCTGACGAAGGCGGTGCGCGAGCGCTACCGCCGGGCCGCGGCCGACCAGAGGACGGCGGTGCGCGACGCCCTGCGCCGGTGCGGGGTGCACCACCTCCTGCTACGAACCGACCGGGACTGGGTACTGGATACGGCACGGTTCGTCATCCACCAGCGGCGCACCGCGCACCACCTGGCCCGCCACACCCCGGGGTCTCCCCGGTGAGAGCGGAGCACGATGGAACCGAACGAGGGCGCGGGGCCGGACCCGCGGGACAGTGCCGACGCACGGGGGACTGAGCGATGACCTTCCTGGAGCCCCAGCGGCTGTGGTGGCTGCTCCTGATCGTCGTGGTGGTCGGGGCGTACGTGTTCGCGCAGAACCAGCGGCGCGAGTACACGCTGCGCTTCACGAACCTGGCACTGCTGGACCAGGTGGCGCCGCACCGCCCCGACATCCGCAGGCACGTCCCGGCTGTGCTGTTCGTGTCCTCCCTGGCGGTCCTGATCGCCTCGATGGCCCTGCCGGCGATGCCGGTGGAGCAGCCGCGCGAGCGGGCGACCATCATGGTGGCCGTGGACGTGTCGCTGTCGATGGCGGCCACCGACATCGAGCCCGACCGGTTGCAGGCGGCCAAGGAGTCGGCGCAGGGGTTCGTGGAGACGCTCCCGGACCGGTTCAACGTGGGGCTGGTGGCGTTCTCCTCGACCGCGACGGTGGTGTCCTCGCCCACGCAGGACCACCAGGCGGTGATCGGGTCCATCGAGAACCTGCAGTTGGGGCCGGGCACGGCCATCGGCGAGGGGGTGTTCGCCTCCCTGGAGGCGATCAGCGGCTTCGACGAGGACTCCGAGGAGGACCCGCCCCCGTCGGCGATCGTGCTGCTGTCGGACGGGGAGAACACCAGCGGGCGCGACATCGTGCAGGCCTCCGCGACGGCGGCCGAGCAGGAGGTGCCGGTCTCCACGATCGCGTTCGGCACGGGGGCGGCGATGATCGAGATCGACGGGTACCAGGTGCCGGCCGACATCGACAAGGACGCGCTGCGCGGGCTGGCGCAGGACACCGAGGGTCACTTCTACGAGGCGGAGAGCGAGACGGAGCTCGACGAGGTCTACGAGAACATCGGCTCGTCCCTGGGCACCGAGCTCGTCCACGAGGAGATCGTCACACGGTTCGTGCTGGTCGCGATCATCCTGGGGCTGGCCACGGCTCTCACGTCCCTGCTGTGGTTCCAGCGGCTTCCGTGATGCCTCCGGGGCTCGGAAACCGGCCGCAAACCAGAGTTTCGGTGATGTTGGTCACAACCCTTTAGGTGGGGTTTACACCATTTACGTTATGTCCAGGGGTTAGCGTTGGCATGTTTTGTCAGGCCACCCTGTTGAGGAACGATGCCGAACCTACCCGCACCGCCGACCGCCATCTGCTTCGATCTGGACGACACCCTCATCGACGACACCGGGGCCTCGTCGCAGGGACTGCGCGCGGTCATGGAGCGGCTCGGCCACCCCGACTTCGGCGCGGCCCGCGCCCTGTGGGACGTGCAGACCGAGATCTCCTTCGCCGCCTACCTGCGGGGAAACCTCAGCCTGGAGCAGCAGCGCCGCGAGCGCGTCCGCGCCCTGGCCGTCCAGGCCGGGCACACCGACATCGCCGACCAGCACTGCGACGACCTCTACCGGCTCTACCTGGAGGCGCACCGCTCCGCCTGGAGGGTCTTCCCCGACACCGTCGCCGCCCTCAACGCCCTGGGCTCGGCCGGCTACCGCCTCGCCGTGGTCACGAACGGGGCCGAGTCGCTCCAGCACGCCAAGCTGCAGGCCCTGGAACTGACCCCCTACTTCCACGCCGTCGTGTGCGCCGACACCGCGGGGGCGGGCAAGCCCGACCCGCGCATCTTCCACATGACCGCCCAGCGCCTGGGCGTGGACCCCTCGGCCTGCTGGCACGTGGGCGACCAGATCCAGTCCGACGGCGTCGGCGCGGTCGCCTCGCGGATGCGCCCGGTCCTGATCGACCGGCACGGCCGGCCGCGCGTCGAGGGCGTGACCACCATCGGCGGCCTCGACGAGCTGCTGCGCATGGTGGGCCTGGGCGTGCCCGGCCTGGCGCCGGCCGCGGGGTCCCTGTGACGGCAGTCCCCCCGGACGCGCCCGCCCGGCGCGTCACCGCGCACCTGCTCACCGGGGGCCCCTCCGTCCTCGGCGCGCGTGTGCTGTTCGGGCAGGACCCGGCCGACGTGGTGCGCGAGCTGGGCGGGCTCTCCCCCCACACGCCCCTGGTCGCGGTGGACGTGCTGACCGAGCTGGTGCGGGCCCCCGACGGCACCGCCCTGCACGTGGAACGGGTCCTCTTCGCCGAGGCCGGGGCGGCCCCGGCGGACGCCGCGCAGGGTCCGCTGGCGCCCTCGGCCGCCGAGCTGCTGCCCGAGGAGGAGCTCCCCGAGGACACCCGTCCCCGCCTGCGCCGGTTCGCCTCCTACGGGATCGTCACCGACCCCGCCGGGCGCATCCTGCTCAGCCGGATCGCCGAGGGGTTCCCCGGCGGCGGCACCTGGCACCTGCCGGGCGGGGGCGTGGACGCGGGCGAGGACGTGCGCACCGCGCTGCGGCGCGAGGTGGCCGAGGAGACCGGGCAGGACGGCGAGGTCGGGGAGCTGGTCACCGCCGCCAGCCACCACCGGGTCCCGCCGACCGGCTACGAGATCTACGCCGTGTGGGCCTTCTTCCGCGTGTACGTCGCGAACCCCGGGCCGGCCCTGGTGATGGAGGAGAACGGCTCCACCTCGGACTGCGGCTGGTTCGAGCCCGGGGAGGTGGCCGGGCTGCACCTGTCCACGACCGCCCGCAGGGGCCTGGCCCACGTGCTCGGGGGCGACAGCGGCGGGCGGGAGGCCCCGCCCCGCTGACGCGGCGCGTGCCGCCGGGGAGGCCCTACGGGACCGGCTAACGCGGTGCGAGCCGCTCGCGCAGCCACCACAGGACCGCTCCGGCGGCCAGGACCGCCATGCCGGTGATGACCGCCGGCAGCGGCAGGCTGCACGCCAGGACCACGCACCCCACCAGCCCGGTCAGGGGGACCAGCAGCGGCGGGCGGGTCTCGTCGGGCCCCAGCCTCAGCGCCGACGCGTTGGTGATGGCGTAGTACACCAGGACGCCGAACGCCGAGAAGGCGATCGCGCCGCTCAGGTCGGCCACCAGGACCAGGACGACGACCACGGCCGCGACGGCGACCTCCGCGCGGTGCGGCACCCCGTGGCGCTCGTGGACCGCGGCCAGGGCGCGGGGCAGGTGCCCGTCGGAGGCCATCGCGGCGGCCGTGCGCGAGACCCCCAGGACAAGGGTGAACAGCGCGCCCAGGCTGGCCACGGCGGCGCCCACGGCCACCACCGGGACCATCCACGGGAACCCGGCCACCTCGACGGCGTCGGCCATCGGCGCGGCGCTGGTCGTGAGGCGCTCGCGCCCCAGCACGATCAGCAGTCCGGTGCCCACGACCAGGTACAGCGCCAGCACGCCGCCCAGGGACAGGGTGATGGCGCGCGGGATGGTGGTCCCGGGGTCGCGGACCTCCCCGCCCAGCGTCGCCACCCTCGCGTACCCGGCGAACGCGAAGAAGATCATCCCGGCAGCGCCCAGCACGCCGAAGGAGCCGGGCCAGGGCCCCAGGCCGTCGACCTCGGCCACGGCCGCCAGCCGGCCGCTGAGCAGCATCGTGACGACGACGGCGGCCAGGACGGCCAGGACCGCGCCCAGCATGAGCTTGAGCACCGGGGTCGAACGTCTCAGGCCCCGGTAGTCGAGGGCGGTGACCGCGACCACCGCGGCCACCGCCAGGGGTTTCTCCCAGCCGGGCAGGGCGTAGGCGGCGAAGGTCAGCGCCATGGCGGCGCACGAGGCGACCTTGCCGACGACGAAGGACCAGCCGGCCAGGTAGCCCCACAGCTCCCCCAGGCGCTCGCGCCCGTAGACGTAGGCCCCGCCCGACTCGGGGTGGCGGGCGGCGAGCCTGGCCGAGGAGACGGCGTTGCAGTAGGCGACGGCGCCCGCGATCAGGATGGCCACGGGCAGCCACGCGCCCGCGCCCAGGGCCGCGGGCGCGAAGACGGAGAAGACGCCCGCGCCGAGCATCGATGCCGCACCGATGGCGACGGCGTCGACGGTACCGAGGACCCTGGCGGGTCTGGCCTGGGGCCCGGAAGGGGTGGTCAACGGGGTCTCCTTGCGTGAGTACTCCCGGCTCGCGCCGGGCGGCAACGCGCTTCTCCCCGGAGTTCCTCCGGCAAAAGCACAGCGGTACCTCGGAACGTGACGTCGGGCCTCGTGCTGCTCGGGTGATCCCGCCCCTCGTCGTCCGTTCCCTGGCGGACACGACGAAGTCCCAGCCCGTCCGGGGCTGGGACGTCCCCCCGCCGAGGGGGCGGGAGTCGTGCCCGACTTCCGAGTGTGCCCGATGCCGGTGACCACCGGGTGCAAACCGCCCGTGGCGGAGGTGGCCGGTTCCGGACCTCCGGGCGACCCGGGCGGGCGAGCGGCGGTCGCGCCCCGGGCGTCAGGTGGGACGCCAGGGGGTCCCGGTGTTGTCGTTGATGTCCTCGGCGGCGACCTGGCGGAGCTGGCGTGAGAGGTCGGAGAGCGCACGCGAGACCGCGAGTTCCTCGCCGATCTCCGGGACGTCGAGGTCGGTGGGGTGCTTGCGCGACATGCCGTGTCCGCGCAGGGCCGTGCCGTCGTCGGCCACCAGCCCGACCTCCGCCCAGGTGCGCGCGCTCTCGCCCTCGCTCTCCTCCTCGACGACGACGTCGACGTTCCAGCGCTTGGTCGTGTGCATGGCATCCGTCCCCTCTGCCTCCGCGCCCGTGCCGCCGGGCGGGTGTTCGATGTGGGCGTCCGGTCCCGGGTAGACCAGGGCGTCGTGCCCGCCTTCGGCGCCGGACCAGTGCACCTGGTACGGGGGCGACCCGCCCGCCCCCCGGATCCCGGTGACGACGCCGGTCCTGCGGTGGGCGTCGTCACGCGGGCTCTCCACCACCAGTCGGTCCCCTACCTCTGCTCGCATGGGATACCCCACAAACCTCGGATACCTCCATCTTCCGCACTGTCCCGGGCGCGGTCTCCGGGGTTGGGGATTTCGTTCCCGTGGGGAGGCGAGGTTTTTGCCGGTACGCGGCGCGCCACGGCCCCTGGTAGCGTCACGGCGTGGCCCAGCACTACTTCGACTCCGACCCCGACGCCGCCAGCCGGCCCTCCACCGCGGACCTGGTCCTGCCGGACCTGCACCTGCGCCTGAACACCGACCGGGGCGTCTTCTCCCCCGACAGGGTCGACCTCGGCACGCGCGTGCTCCTGGAGACGGTCCCGGCCCCACCGGCGGGCGGGCGCCTGCTCGACCTGGGGTGCGGTTACGGCCCCGTCGCCCTGACCATGGCCTCACGCGCCCCGGGCGCGACCGTGCTGGGCGTGGACGTCAACTCCCGCGCCGTGGGCCTGGCCCGGCGCAACGCCTCCGAGCACGGGCTGGACAACGCCCGGTTCGCGGTCGTCTCCCCCGAGGGGGAGCCGGCGCCGGAGCAGGAGGGGGGAGGGGCCCACGCGCCCCTGGCCGAGGAGCTGCTCGGCCCCTTCGACGCGCTCTGGTCCAACCCGCCGATCCGGGTGGGCAAGGGCGTGCTGCACGCGATGCTGCGCACCTGGCTCGGCCGGCTCTCCCCCGGGGGCGTGGCCCACCTCGTGGTCCAGCGCCACCTGGGGTCCGACTCGCTCCAGAAGTGGCTGGACGCCGAGGGCCTGCCCGCCGAACGGGTGGCCTCCCGGGCCGGCTTCCGGGTCCTGGCCGTGCGGCGTTCGGGCGACTGAGAGACGTTTTGCCTGGATGTGTCAGGGGTCATGCGTGCACACGGGCCCGCTGACCGGTAGCCTGTTGCGAACATCCGCACACCGGGACCGCCCGGGTACACCCGCTGAGGAACACACCGCAGTTGAGCACGCAGTTGCGCCCCACCGACGTCAAACGCCTCAACCGTGAATGGCGCCGGCGCACCGAGGGGCGACTCGCCCTCATCGTCGAATCCGTCACCCAGCCCTTCAACCTGGGATCGATCCTGCGCACCTGCGCGACCTTCGGGGTGGACCAGGTCTGGCTCACGGGCAACAGCGCGGACCCCGACGACCCCAAGGTGGGCAAGACCGCCCTGGGCACCGCGGCCAAGGTGAGCCACACGCGGCTCTCCTCGACCGCCGAGGCCCTGTCCGCGGCGCGGGCCGACGGCTACAAGGTCGTGGCCGTCGAGCTGGCCCGGGGCGCGGTGCCGCTGCACGCCGCCCCGCTGGAGCCGGACGTGTGCCTGGCCGTCGGCGCCGAGGACCACGGCTGCTCCCCCGCCCTCCTGGCGGGCGCGGACGCCGTCACCTACATCCCCCAGATCGGGCGGGTGGGATCGCTGAACGTGGCCGTCGCCACCTCGATCGCCCTCGCCGAGGCCCGCCGTCGCGAGTGGGTCTCCTTCGGCGAAGAGGCCGACGCTCCCGTCGGGAGCTGAGAGTCCGGGAACTTTCCCGGCGGTTTTTTCGTCATTCCATCGCAGTAACAACACCAATCACACACTCCACGCGTGTCAACGCAGAGAGAGGAACAGTGGACCCGTCCCGAAGTACCGGCAGCATCCCTCACGGATGCTGTGACCCAGACCTCGACGAGCCCCCTTCTCCGAAGGGTGCGCACCCTCGTAGCAACCAGGCTCCGACCACGAGCCGGAACCAGGCGGTGCGTGCCCGATGATGAGCACCGTACTCAGTATCGCCTTCGGATTCCTGGTGGTCTTCCTGATCACCGTGGCGACGGGCTACTTCGTCGCCCAGGAGTTCGGCTACATGGCCGTGGACCGCTCGCGCCTGCGGGCGAGGGCCGCGGCCGGTGACGCGGGGGCCAAACGGGCCCTGGCCATCACCAACCGCACGTCGTTCATGCTCTCCGGCGCCCAGCTGGGCATCACCGTGACCGCCCTTCTGGTGGGTTACGTGGCCGAGCCCATGATCGGCCAGGGCATCGGTGAACTCCTCGGCGGCGTCGGGGTGCCCACGGGCGCCGGCGTCGCGATCGGCACCGTTCTCGCCCTCGTCTTCTCCACCGTCATCCAGATGGTCTTCGGCGAGCTCTTCCCCAAGAACCTGGCCATCGCCCGACCCGAGCCCGTGGCGCGCTGGCTGGCGCTGTCCACGGGGATCTACCTGAAGATCTTCGGGCCGGTCATCTGGCTCTTCGACCAGGCCGCGATCCTGCTGCTGAAGGCGGTGCGGATCGATCCGGTGGAGGACGTCCAGCACGCGGCGACCGCCCGCGACCTGGAGAGCATCATCGCCGAGTCCCGCGAGAGCGGGGACCTGCCCGCCGAGCTGTCCACCCTGTTGGACCGGACCCTGGACTTCCACGACCGCACCGCCGGGCACGCGATGATCCCGCGCCCGGAGGTCACGACCGTCGAGGAGGGCGACCCGGTCAGCCGGGTCGTCGAGCTGATGGCCTCCGACCACTCCCGCTTCCCGGTCCTGGGCGACGGGGTGGACGACATCGTGGGCGTCATCTGCCTGCGGGACGTGCTCGCCCAGGGCGACCGCGACCTGTCCGACGTCAAGGTCAGCGAGGTGGCCCGGGAGACCGTCATGGTCCCCGCGTCCCTGCCGCTGCCCGTGCTGCTGGACCAGCTGCGCGAGGCGGGCGAGGAGTTCGCCTGCGTCGTGGACGAGTACGGCGGCCTGGCCGGCGTCATCACGACCGAGGACCTGGCCGAGGAGCTGGTCGGCGAGATCGCCGACGAGCACACCCCGGAGGAGGAGGCCCCGTCCTACCTGGACAACGAGGGCTCCTACCTGGTCCCCGGCGCGCTGCACATCGACGAGGTCGAGCGGCTGATCGGGCACGACCTGCCCGAGGGCGACTACGAGACCGTCGGCGGCCTGGTCATCCACGAGCTGCACCGGCTGCCCGGGACGGGTGACCGTGTGGACATCGACCTGCCCCGGCCGCCCAGCGCCCATGAAGGCGACCCCGACATGGCGCTGACCCTGATCGTCAACACCGTGCAGAGGCACGTTCCGCACACCGTGGAGCTGCGCCTGCGCGAAGCGGCCGGGAACGGCGCCGAGGAGGTGCGTGCATGAGTGACATGAACGTGTGGGTGGCCCTGGCACTGACCGCGGTCATCATCGCGCTGAGCGCGTTCTTCGTGGCGATCGAGTTCGCCCTGGTGGCGGCCCGCCGCTACCGGCTGGAGGAGGCCGCGGAGACCAGCGCCTCGGCGCGGGCCGCGGTCAAGAGCGCCCGCGACCTGTCGCTGCTGCTGGCCGGATCGCAGCTGGGCATCACGCTGTGCGCCCTGGCGCTGGGCGCGATCTCCAAGCCCGCGGTCCACCACCTGCTGGAGCCGCTGTTCGGCGGTCTGCCGAGCACGGTGGCGTACGTGGTCTCGTTCGTGGTGTCGCTGATCATCGTGACCTTCCTGCACCTGGTCGTGGGCGAGATGGCGCCCAAGTCCTGGGCGATCTCCCACCCGGAGAAGTCGGCCGTCATGCTCGCCCTGCCGATGCGGGCGTTCATGTGGTTCACCCGGCCGGCCCTGCTGATGCTGAACGGCATGGCCAACTGGTGCCTGCACCGGCTGGGCGTGGAGGCCGTGGACGAGATGTCCTCGGGCCACGACCCGGACGACGTGCGGGAGCTGGTGGAGCACTCCGCCAAGGCGGGGGCCCTGGACGCCGAGAGGCGCGACCAGCTGGCCACCGCCCTGGAGGTGAACTCCCGCCCGCTGAGCGAGATCGTCACCCGGCGCGAGGAGATCGCCTCGGTCGCCCCCGAGGACGGGGTCGAGGTGATCAAGCAGGTGTCGCGCCAGTCCACGCACCTGAGGCTGGTGGTCATGGACCGCGAGGAGCCCGTGGGCGTCCTGCACGTGCGCGAGGCCCTGACGAGCCCCGTCGGGACGACCGCGGCGGACCTGATGCGCCCCGTGCTCACCCTGCCCTCGGGCACGCCGATGTACGCGGCGATGAGCATCATGCGGGAGAGCCGCAGCCACCTGTCGCTGGTGGAGGAGGACGGTGAGGTGATCGGCCTGGTCACCCTCCAGGACATCCTGGACCGCCTGCTGCTGCTGGAGACGGCCGCCTGACGAAGGCGGGGCCGGTACCCGACGGGGGCCGGGAGGGGCCGGAAGGCCCCTCCCGGCCCCTTCTCGCGGACGGGCCGCTGCGGGGGGCCGTGCGTCCGGCCGGTCGCCGGGCGCACGCGTGAGGGGGAGGGCGCGAACGCCCTCCCCCTCTTCGCGGACCGTGCCGGGCGCGGGTACGGGGACCGCCCCGCCCCGCGCCGTCCGGCCGGCGCGCTAGGCGGTCTTGACCGACAGGTCGACCTCGATGTTGCCGCGCGTGGCGCGGGAGTAGGGGCACATCTGGTGGGCCGCCGCGACGAGCTCCTCGGCCTCGGCCTGCTCCACGCCGGGGATGGTGACGGTGAGCTCCACGGCGATGTCCAGGCCCTCGTCGGACTTGCCGAGCGTCACCCGGGCCTCGACGGACGAGCCCTCGACGTCGGTCTTGGCCTGGCGGGCCACGTTCTTGAGGGCGCCGTGGAAGCAGGCGCCGTAGCCGACGGCGAAGAGCTGCTCGGGGTTGGTGCCGGGACCGTCGTCGCCGCCCACGCCCTTGGGCACGGACAGGTCGACCGCGAGGCGGCCGTCGTCGGTCTTCCCGCTGCCCTTGCGGCCCTCGCCGGTGACGGTGGCGTTGGCGGTGTACATGGCCTTGTATGCCATTTCTTGCCTCTCTCCCGGCTCCGCACGCGCGGAGCCAACAGTGGTGGGGTTTCTTACGGTGCGTGGTCAGGTTCCGGGCGCGCCGGCGTCGTCGCACGGGGCGCGCCTGCTCGCGGCCGTCTCCACGGAGAACGTGAGGCGGCCGAGCGCGTCCCGCAGGTCGCGGGCCTGGTCGGCCGTCAGGTCCGTGGCGCAGATCAGCCGGCCCGGGATGTCCGTCGCCCGCTCCTTCAGGGCCAGGCCCCGCGAGGTGGCGGTGACGCGGACGACGCGCTCGTCGGTGGTGCTGCGCTCCCGGGTCAGGAGCCCCGAGGCCTCCAGCCTGCGCAGCAGGGGGGAGAGCGTGCCCGAGTCCAGGTGCAGGGCGCGGCTGAGCTCCTTGACCGTGAGCGTTCCGCGTTCCCACAGGACGATCATCACCAGGTACTGGGGGTAGGTGAGTCCCAGGTCCCCCAGCAGCTCCCGGTACAGCCCGGTCAGGGCCCGGGAGGCGGTGTAGAGGGAGAAGCACAGCTGGTTGTCCAGCGCGAGGGGGTCGCCCTCGTCGGGATGCGCCACGGTGTTCCCCCTGCCTCGCGGGCGGCCCCGTCCGCGGGACCGCCGGTGGCATCACCGTAGCAGAATTAAGTTGCACGCAACATGGTTGGCCACAACTTTTTGTGCGGCGCCCGCGCCCCATGGCGGGGCGCGGGCGCCGGCGTGTCACAGGAAGCGGACCCCCTGGGCCAGGGGCAGCTCACCCCCGTAGTTCACCGTGTTCGTCGCCCGGCGCATGTACGCCTTCCAGGAGTCCGAGCCCGACTCGCGACCGCCGCCGGTGTCCTTCTCACCGCCGAAGGCCCCGCCGATCTCCGCACCGGAGGTGCCGATGTTGACGTTGACGATCCCGCAGTCGGAGCCCGCCGCCGACAGGAACCGCTCGGCCTCGGCCTGGTCCTGGGTGAAGATCGCCGACGACAGCCCCTGGGGCACGCCGTTGTGCAGCTCGACCGCCTCCTCCAGCGTGCTGTAGGTCAGCACGTACAGGACGGGCGCGAAGGTCTCCTCCCGCACCACCTCGGTCTGTCCCGGCATGCGCACCACCGCGGGCTCCACGTAGTAGGCGTCCGCGGCGGCCTCCTCCCACCTGCGGGCGCCGCCCACCAGCACCTCTCCGCCGTCGGCCCGCGCGCGCTCCAGCGCGGCCAGCATCGCGGTGTGGGAGCGCTCGCCGATGAGGGGACCCACCAGGGTCGACCCCTCGAAGGGGTCCCCGACGCGGTCGCGCAGCTGCTTGTAGGCGTCCACGACCCGCCGGGCGACCTCGTCGGCCACGTCCTCGTGCACGATGAGCCGCCGCAGGCTCGTGCACCGCTGCCCCGCCGTCCCCGCCGCGGCGAACACGCTCCCGCGCACCACCAGGTCCAGGTCGGCGGACGGGGCGACCACGGCCGCGTTGTTGCCGCCCAGCTCCAGCAGGTAGCGCCCCATCCGCGCGGCCACACGCGGGGCGACGGCGCGGCCCATCGCCGTCGACCCGGTCGCCGACAGCAGCGCCACCCGCACGTCCTCCACCAGGGCCTCACCGACCTCGCGGTCCCCCAGCACCAGCCGGTGGACGTCGGCGGGCGCGCCCACGTCCCGCGCCGCCCTCATGAGGAGCCCGTGGCAGGCGAGCGCGGTGAGCGGGGTCAGCTCCGAGGGCTTCCACACCACCGTGTCGCCGCACACCAGCGCCACACAGGTGTTCCAGGACCACACGGCCACCGGGAAGTTGAACGCCGTGATCACACCGACCACCCCCAGGGGGTGCCAGGTCTCCATCAGGCGGTGGCCGGGCCGCTCGGAGGGCATGGTGCGCCCGTACAGCTGCCGGGACAGGCCCACCGCGAGGTCGCAGATGTCGATCATCTCCTGGACCTCGCCCAGGGCCTCGGAGTGGATCTTGCCCGCCTCCACGGTCACCAGCGCGGCCAGGTCGGCCTTGTGCTCGCGCAGGAGCTCGCCCAGCCGGTGCACGAGCCGGCCCCGCACGGGCGCCGGGGTGTCCCGCCACTGCGACGTGAAGGCCTCGTGGGCGGCGGTGACGGCCCGCTCGGCGGAGGCGGCGGTGTCGAACTCGACGGGGAAGAGGATCTGGCCGGTGATCGGCGTCCTCGCCACCCCGGCGGCCCCGACCGGCTCGCGCAGCCGCTCGACGCCGCACCGTGCCAGGGCCTCCCTCGCACGCTCGGCGAGTCGCTCGGTGTCGGGGAGGGCGGAAGTGTCCATGTGTTTCTCTCTCCGTTGAGAGGGCCTGCGGTCACCACACACCCTGCCAAGTCCGCGCCGCCCGGTCCAGCCCCCCGTGTCCCGTTCCGGGACGCGCCGCGCACCCCTGCCACAGCGGGGTTCGGGCGGCGTTAGACTCGGCTGGCTCCACCCCCCCGGATCCCCGCACACGCCAGCCCCGCCTTCCGACAGACAGCGACCCCGTGCACCACGACACCACGCCCGAAGAGGACCGCGCCGGCCTCCCCGAGCCCCGCCGCATCCTGGCCCGTTCCGGTTTCGGCGCAGCCGAACCACTGTTCAGCGCCGACCTGCGCGCCGCCACCGACCTCGCCCAGGCCCGCGAGGCGGTCTCCGCACACGCCTCCCGCCTGTGGACCGAGGCCACACGCACCGACGTCGACGGCCCCGACGACCGTCCCCCGTACTGGGCACGGCTGGTGCTCGCCGCCCGCCTGCGCACCTGGAGACCGGGGTTCGCGCTCTCGGGGGCCGAGCGCGCGGAACTGCTGCACCTGCTGGAGACCGGCTCGCGCGGGATCACCGACCTCGACTTCCCTCCGGGCGAACGGTGGATCCGGATCGTCGTGACCGGTTTCGACCCCTTCCGCCTGGACGAGGACCCGGGGTGCTCCAACCCGTCGGGGGCCGCGGCCCTGGACCTCAACGGATGGACCTTCCCCGTGGGCGGGCGCACCGCCGTGGTGCGCACCGCCGTGTTCCCCGTGCGGTGGGCGGACTTCGACGCCGGCCTGGTGGAGGAGGCCCTGGCCGACCAGCACGGGCGCGCCGACGCCGTGGTCACCCTCAGCCGGGGGCGCCCCGGGCGGTTCGACATCGAGGAGTGGAACGGGATCTGGCGCGGAGGAGGGCCGGACAACGTCCGCGAGGTCCGCACCGGCCGGGCCCCGGTGCCCGGCCCCGACGCACCGGAGTGGACGCGCTCGTCGCTCCCCGGCGCCAGGATCGCGGAGGCCACCGCGGGGCGCCCCTACCCGGTGGTGGTCAACACCGCGGTCACCGAGGTCCCCGCCGGGGCCGACGAGCAGAGGGAGCGGCCCGACGGGCCCAGCGGGGGCTCCGCCGCGCGCCGCGGGGGCGGCGGGAACTACCTCTCCAACGAGATCGCCTACCGCAACACCCTGCTCCGGGACCGCTCCGGGTGGGAGGTCCCGGCCGGACACGTCCACCTGCCCGGGGTCGCGGACCCGGGCGAGAACGCCGCCGTCCTGGCCCAGGTGCGCGAGATCGTGCGGACCGTGGCCGAGGAGGCCGCGGGGTCCGCTCCCCCGCCTGCCTGAGGGGCCGATCGGCGGGGCCGCGGAGGCGTTCGCGGCCCCGCCCGGCCGGGCGAGTGCATCGAATTGGCCAATTCGGTACCCAGAGTGCCCCAGGGGACGCGCGGCGCCCCTGCCCCGGCCGGGCACTTCGGTATGGTCCCCACGTGGCTGTCACCTCACTGCGACGAAATCTCTCTGTCAGCGCTGCCCTGGGCCTGCTCCTGGTACCGGGCTGCCATGCCGCGGACCAGGCGCTCCCGTACGCCGAAGCGGTCCGCACACCGGTCGACGAGATGCCCGGCCTGGAGTCGGAGACCCTGTCGGTGACCACCGACCACAGTGTGGTGAGTTACCGGTATCCGCTGCTGGGCGGGGCGCCCGCGCTCATGACCGAGCTCCGCACCTCCATGGCCGAGCGGCAGACGGCCTTCCTGGAGGAGCTCCCCGGGGGCGGCACCCCGGAACTGCACCAGGACGTGGCCCTGCTGGCCGCCTCCTCCGAGATCGTCGGGGTGCGGCTCACCGCGACCGCCTCCGCGGGGACCAACGACACCTTCGACGCGCGCAGCCTGTGGTACGACGTCGCCGGGGAGAGCGTCCTGCCCTGGACCTCGCTCTTTCGGGACGAGGCCGCCATCGAGCAGGCGCACCTGGAGGTCGCCGGGATCCTGGAGGACAGCTACCACCTCCCGGTCCAGGAGATGCCGGGCCTGGTCGGCGAGGTCGCCGCCCGGGCCGCGCAGAACGGGGAGGAGGGCGCCGACACCGCCGCCGCCGACGGCGCCCCGTCTCCCGGGGACGACCCGGCCGGGAGACCGGACGGGGACGGCGGGCCGCTGGACCTGACCGACCCGGAGCAGGCCGCGGAGGCCGCCGAGCGCTGGGCCGGCTCCCCTCTGGAGGACCTGGCGTTCAGCACCGCGGGCGGCCTGGCCGTCCGCATGGAGGCGGCGGACGTGCCGGGCGCGGGCAGCGTCGACGAGGTACTGCTGCCGGTGGAGCCCGGGGACGCCGAGGAGCTGCTGTCCGAGCTGGGCTACCACGCCCGCGAGGCCGCGCTGGGCCAGAACACCGCGGACGAGGACTTCCCCTTGGGCGGGGGGCTGAGCGCCACTGCCGGCGCCCTGGACTGCGAACGCCTCAAGTGCGTGGCCCTGACCTTCGACGACGGGCCCGGCGAGCACACCGACGAACTCCTGGACATCCTCGCCGAGTACGACGCCCGCGCCACCTTCTACGTGCTGGGGTCCTTGGTGGGCGAGTTCCCCGAGCCCCTGGAGCGCATGGCGGCGGAGGGGCACGAGCTCGGCAACCACACCTGGAAGCACGACGACCTCGCGGGGATGTCGGGCGAGGCGGTGCGGCGGGACATCGAGCGCACCAACCAGGCCGTGAAGGAGGTGACCGGCGTCGAGCCGCCGACCATCCGCCCGCCCTACGGGTCGCTCAACGGCACGGTGCGCGAGGCCGTCGACCAGCCGCTCATCCTGTGGGACGTGGACACCCTGGACTGGCAGAGCCGCGACACCGGCGCGATCAGCGAGCACGCGCTGGAGCACTCCGTGCCCGGCAGCGTCGTCCTCTTCCACGACATCCACGAAACGTCGGTGCGGGCCATCCCGGACGTGCTCTCGGGGCTGCACGAGGAGGGCTACCACTTCGTGACGGTCACCGACATCTTCGGCGCGGACGCGCTCACCGCGGGCAAGGTGTACACCGACGCCCAGCCCGCCGGAGAGGACGACGGGGACGAGGACGGGGAGGGCGGGGGCGGCGGGGACTGACGCCCCCGGTCCGCGGCCCGGACCGGGCTCCCACGGGGCCCCGGTCCGGGCCGCGGGCGCGTGGCCGGTCCTGGGGCCGGGACCCGGGCCGCGCACCCGCCGCCGTGGAGGGCCCGCGCCGCCCCGGCGCCTGTCACAGGAGCTTGCGGAGCAGCTTCTCCTTGACGCCCGTGATGGGCGCGTAGGCGACCTTCATCGTGTCCATGAAGAGCGACTTGTCGAGCACCGACTTGGTGTGCGAGAACGTGTCGATCGAGGCCGCCGAGTGGTAGGCCCCCATGCCGCTGTCCCCCACGCCTCCGAAGGGCAGGCCGGGGACGGCCAGGTGGGCGATGGGCAGGCCGAACGCCAGGCCGCCCGAGGAGGTCTCGGTCGTCAGGCGCCGCTTGGTCAGGTCCGAGGCCGTGAACCCGTACAGCGCCAGCGGCTTGTCCCGCTCGTTGACGAAGGCGATCGCGGCGTCCAGGTCCGCCACCCGGACGACGGGCAGGATCGGCCCGAAGATCTCCTCGCCCATCACGGGCGAGTCGGGGTCGACGTCGCCCAGCACCGTGGGGGCGATGTAGAGCCGCTCGCGGTCGCGCTCGCCCCCGGCCGTCACCGTCCCGCTCTCCATCAGGGCGGACAGCCGGTCGAAGTGGAGCTCGTTGACGATGCGCCCGTAGTCGGCGCTGCGGGAGGGGTCCTCGCCGAACATCTCCGTGATGGCGGCGGCCAGCTCCCGCTGGAGGGGCTCGGCGGTGTCCCCGATCGCGAGCACGTAGTCGGGGGCCACACAGGTCTGGCCGGCGTTGGTGAACTTGCCCCAGGCCAGGCGTCTGGCGGTGACCGCCAGGTCCGCGCCGGGCTCGACCACGGCCGGGCTCTTCCCGCCCAGTTCCAGGGTGACGGGGGTCAGGTGCTTGACGGCCGCGGCCAGGACGATGCGGGCCACCGCGCCGTTGCCCGTGTAGAAGATGTGCTCGAAGCGCTCCCCCAGCAGGGCGGTGCTCTCGGGGATGCCCCCCTCCACCACCGCGACCGCCTCGCGGTCCAGGTACCGGGGCAGCAGCTCCCCCAGGGCGGCCGAGGTGGCCGGGGCGAGCTCGCTGGGCTTGACCAGGGCCGCGTTACCCGCCGCGATCGCGCCCACCAGGGGCGCCAGCGACAGGTTGACCGGGTAGTTCCAGGGCGCGACGATCAGCACGGTGCCGAGCGGCTCGCGGACCTTGCGCGCCCTGGCCGGGGCCAGGGCCACCGGCACCGGCACCCGCTGCGGGCGCAGCCACGAGGCCAGGTGCTTGAGCGTGTGGTCGATCTCGTTGACCACGAAGCCGATCTCGGTGGTGTGGGCCTCCACCGGGCTCTTGCCCAGGTCGGTGTACAGCGCCTTCTCCAGGGTCGGCCGCTCCTCGGTGAGGAGGCGCCGCAGTGCGCGCAGCTGGGCGCGCCGCCACGCGATCGGCTTGGTGCGCCCCGACGCGAACGCCGAGCGCAGCCCTGCCACGATCGGCGGGATGTCGGTGGTCAGGGTCAGCGGTTCGGCGGGGGTGTCCGTTGTCGTCATGAACCGATAGTAAACGAAAGCGTTTCGTTTCCAACAGGGCGTTCGCATAGGATTCCGCCATGACCACCGACCATCTGCCCGACGTCTCCCGCTCCCCCCACCGGGGACGCCCGCGGGACGCCGCCCGGGACCGCGCGCTGATGGACGCCACCCTCGCCGAACTCCAGGCCAACGGCTACAGCGGGCTGACCACCGCGGCCGTCGCCAAACGGGCCGGGGTCTCCACCGCCACCCTCTACCGCCGCTGGCGCTCCAAGGAGGACCTCGTCGTCGGCGCCGCCCGCGCCTGGGCCGAGGACCTGGGCCCCGACCGCGACACCGGCGACCTGAGCTCGGACCTGAGCGCCCTCCTGCACGACAAGGCCGCCGCCCTGGACGGGCCCTCCGGCCGCCTCCTGCGCGCCGTCCTGGGCGAGGCCGCCCACAACCGGGCCCTGGCCGACGTGCTCGTGGACCAGTTCGTCATGCCCCTGCAGGAGCGGGTCGGCGCCGTCCTGGACCGGGCGACCAGACGCGGGGAGATCCCCCCGGTGGAGGACGCCCTCGTGGTGGGGGAGATGGTCATCGGGCCCATGGTGAGCCACACCTTCCTCATCCCCCACACCCCGGGGTCCCGACCGGGCGTGGACATGGCGGAGCGGCTGCTCCCCTACCTGCTGAGGGCGCTGGGAGCGGCCACCGCGCCCGTGCCGGAGGCCGCCGCCGGGCGGGGGTGAGGAGCGCGGGCCCCCGGAGGGCCCGCGGCGCCCGCCCGCCCAGCATCGGCGCGGACCGCGAGGGGCGCGAGGGGCGCGGGCGCGTGAAGCGCTCCCCCGCTCCCCGGCTGCCGGGGAGCCGGGACCCCCACGGCCCCCACCGCCCCCGGGCCCGGGATCAGAACGGGTAGCGGGCCGGGTCGGCCTGCATCGTCACCCACTGGGTCTCGGTGAACGCCTCCAGGTTGGCGCGGGTGCCGCCGAAACGGGACCCCGTCCCGGAGTCGCCCACACCGCCGAAGGGGGCGACGGCCTCGTCGTCCACGGTCTGGTCGTTGATGTGCACGATCCCGCTGGGCACCCGGTCCGCGATCTCCATGCCGCGCATCGGGTTGCGTGTGAGCACGCCCAGGGACAGGCCGTACTCCGTGGAGTTGGCCAGCTCCACCAGCTCGTCCACCGAGGAGAAGCGCACGACCGGGGCGACCGGCCCGAACACCTCCTCCGCGTAGGCGGGGGTCGCGGCCTCGACCCGGTCCAGGACGGTCGGCCGGTAGAACAGCCCCTCGTAGGTCCCGCCCGCGCGCAGCTCGGCCCCGTGGTCCACGCTGCCCGTGACCAGCGCGTGGATCTTGTCGCGCTGTCCGGCGTCGATGACCGGTCCGAGCGCCGAGCCGTCGGACTCGGCGTCTCCCACCGTCAGCGCGTCCGCCCTGGCCGAGAGCAGGTCCACGTAGGCGTCGGCGACGGACTCGTGCACCAAGTGGCGGCCGGTGGTCATGCAGATCTGCCCCTGGTGCAGGAACGAGCCCCAGGCGCCGACGGAGGCGGCCGCGTCCACGTCCACGTCGTCCAGGACCACCAGCGGCGAGTTCCCGCCCAGTTCCAGGTGGACCCGCTTGAGGTGGCGCCCGGCTGCCTCCCCGACCCTGCGCCCGGCGGCGGTGGAGCCGGTGAAGGAGATGACCCGCACGTGCGGGTCGGCCACCAGGGCCTCCCCCGCGGCGGCCCCTCCGGGCAGCACCTGGAAGACGCCCTCGGGGACACCCGCCCTGCGGAAGACCCCGGCCATGACGGCGCCCCCGCAGACCGCGGTGCGCGGGTCGGGCTTGAGGACCACGGCGTTGCCGACGGCCAGGGCGGGGGCGACCGAGCGGATGCCCAGGATCAGGGGCACGTTGAACGGGGCGATCACACCGACCACCCCGGCCGGCACCTGGCGGGAGAAGCTCAGCCTCGGCTTCCCGGTGCGCAGGATCTCGCCGTGCGGCTGGGAGGCCAGGGCGGCGGCCTCGAAGCACTCCCCCGCCGCCACGTGCACCTGGAAGCCGGCCATCCCGGCCGCCGCGCCGCCCTCGCGGCGCAGCCATCCCATGATCTCGCCGGCGTTGGCCTCCAGCAGGTCTCCGGCGCGGCGCAGGACGGCGGCCCGCTCCTCGAAGGACGCGGCGGCCCACCCCCTCTGGGCCCGGGCGGCCCGCGCGCCGGCCTCGCGCACGTCGTCGGCGTCGGCGATGCCGGTGCGTCCCAGCACCTCCCCGGTCGACGGCGAGACCACGGGGGCGTCACCGCCCCTGGCAGGCGTCCACGCACCGGTGAAGACGGCGGAGGTGAAGTCCTCGGAGGCGATCAGGGTCACGGTGTGTCTCCTTCGACGGTCTCCCGCGCGTGCGGGAGCGGTATCTGGCTCCGGCGCGGAGCCCGGGTCGGATCGGTCTCCCGCACGTGCGCGGGAGCGGTTCTGCGGGACCGGCGCCCGCGGACGGCGGGCGGTCAGCCCGCCGGGGCGCCGCCGGCGACCGGGCTGCCGTCCCGGCCCCCGGCCTGGCCCCGCGGACGGCCCTCCGCCCCCGCGACACCCCTCTTCGCCCTCTGGATCTCGGCGTAGACGCGGGTGCGCAGCTCGGTGAAGCGACCGTCCCGGCGGGTGGTGAGCTGGTCCCGCACGGCCGGCAGGTCGACGGTGACGTCGTCCTGCACGACGGTCGGTGAGGAGGAGAGCACGAGGACCCGCTCCCCCAGGTAGACGGCCTCGTCGATGTCGTGGGTGACGAACAGGACGGTGACCCCGAGGCGCTTCCAGAGCGCGCGGATCAGGTCCTCCAGGTCGGCGCGTGTCTGCGCGTCGACGGCGGCGAAGGGCTCGTCCATGAGCAGGACCTCGGGCTCGTAGGCGACGGCGCGGGCGATGGCCACGCGCTGCTGCATCCCGCCGGAGAGCTGCCAGGGGTAGGCGTCGGCGGACCCGGCCAGCCCCACCGCCTCCAGGGACTCGCGGACGAGGCCGGTGCGCCGCTCCGCGGGGAGCTTCTTCTCCTTCAGCGGCAGTTCGACGTTGGCGCGCACGCTCATCCACGGGAAGAGGCTGCGCCCGTACTCCTGGAAGACGACGGCCATCTCGGGCGGCGGCGCGGTGACGGGGCGGCCCGCGAGCTCGACGGTGCCGCTGGTGGGCGGCATGAGCCCGGCGATGCACTTGAGCAGGGTGGTCTTGCCGCAGCCGGAGGGGCCGACGAGGCAGACGAGTTCGCCCTCGGCGAGTTCGAAGGTGAGGTCGCGGACGGCCTCGACGGCGGCGGCTCCCCCGTCGTAGACCTTCCGGAGGCCGGTGACCTTGAGCATGGTGGGGCTTTCTCCCTCGTGGTCGGTCGTGGTCGGTTCCGCGGCTGCGCCCATGGGCTCACCCGCCCCGGTGCGCGGCGCGCAGGCCCCGGTACCAGCCCAGGACGCGGCCCTCGACGAGCTCGAACAGCGCCGACAGGGTGAAACCGATCAGGCCGAGCAGGACCATGCCCGCCCACATCTCGGGGATGGCGAAGCTGCGCTGGAACTGGACGATGGCGAACCCCAGGCCGCTGGAGCTGGCGAACATCTCGCTGATGACCATGAGGATGATCGCCAGGGCCAGGGCCAGGCGCAGCCCGGCCATGATCTGCGGGGCCGCCGAGCGCAGGACCAGGACGCGCAGCCGGGTGGCGCCGGTGACGCCGTAGCAGCGGGCGGTGTCGGCCAGGACCGGGTCCACGGCGCGGACGCCCTCCACGGTGTTGAGCAGGACGGGCCACACGCAGCCGGAGACGATGACCATGACCTTCATGGAGTCGTCGATGCCGGCCAGCAGGATCATCAGCGGCACCAGGACCGGCGGCGGGACGGCGCGCAGGAACTCCAGGACGGGCTCCAGGAGGGCCCGGGTCCGGGGGGACAGGCCCAGCAGGACCCCCAGGCCCACGCCGAGGACCGCCGCGACGGTGAAGCCGGTGAGCAGGCGGGCGAGGCTCGGGAGCACGTCGGTGAACAGGCGTTCGGAGAACCACAGCTCGACGAAGGCGGCGGCGACGAGGTCGGGGGCGGGTGCGTAGTAGCTGCCCGAGGCGGCGCCGGCGTAGGCGTAGGCCCCGACGAGCACGAGGGGGAGCAGGAGCACGTGCAGGACGCGCAGGCCCATCCGGCCCGCGGCGCCCCGTCCGGGGCGGCGCGGTCGCACGGCCGGGGCCCGTGTCCCGGCGCCGTCGCCGGCCCGGGCGGTCCCGAGGGTCCGGTTCATGCTGCGGCCTCCCCGCGGACGGAAGCGTGCCAGTGCAGGACTCTGCGTTCCAGGGCGCGCACCCCGGTGTTGACCAGGACCCCGAGGCCGCCGGTGGCAACGATGAGCGCGTAGACCGAGGCGACGGCCCCGCTGGACTGGGCGACGGCGATCTCGCGGCCCAGGCCCGGGGAGCCGATGACGAGCTGGGCGGTGACGGACAGGATGAGCGCGACCGACGCGGCCAGGCGCAGGCCCGTCATCAGGTAGGGCAGGGTGGTGGGCCACACGACGTGGCGGACGCGGGCCAGTCGGCCGAGCCCGTAGGAGCGCGCGGTCTGCTCGGCGACGGGGTCGACGTCGGCCACCCCGTACAGGACCTGGACGTAGAGGAGCCAGAAGGAGGCGTACACGACCAGGAGCAGGGTGGAGCGCAGGTCGGTGCCGTACATGAGGACGGCGAGCGGGATGAGCGCGACCGAGGGGATGGGGCGCAGGAAGTCCACCGTGGAGTCGGTGAAGGCGCGCACCCGGGGCAGCGCGCCCAGGGTGAGGCCGAGCACGACGGCGGCGGCGAAGGCGATGGCCAGGCCCAGGGCCCATCCGGTGAGCGTGTCGCCCACGGCCGTCCAGAAGGCGGCCGTGGTGGCGCGTGCGGCCAGGGTGGCCAGGACCTCCGAGGCGGGCGGCAGGTGGCGGGCGGAGACGGCGCCCAGGCGCGGCGCGGCCTCCCAGAGCGCGAGGAGGGCGGCGATGCCCAGGGCGCCGAGGAGCGGCCTGCCGGGGCCCGCGCGGGCGGCCCGGCCCGGGCGGGCCCCGCCGCCCGGGGGCGCGGCCGTCGGCGCGGCCCCGGTGGTGAGGACTGCCGGCCCACGGCGCATCGGCGCTCCAACCGCGTCGGGGTGGACGCCGGCGCCCACCACTGTACGTTTTGCGAACACTTGTTCTTTTGGCGAACATAGGTGATGTGGCTCACCGGGTCAAGACGTGGCGCGGGCGCATTTCGACCCCGTGGACGCCGCACGGCGGGACGGTCGCCCCCGGCCGGGACGTTCCGGGCCCCGTGCCGCCGCACGGGGTCCGTCGCTCCCCCGATCGTTCGTCATGTGAATATGTGTGCGCACAAGGAACATCTCTGTGGCACCCGGGCGCCATGCCCGACCGACGAGGGGACACCTGATGCGCACACGCGTCGGCATCATCGGAGCGGGGCCCTCCGGCCTCCTGCTCTCCCACCTGCTGCACCTGGCCGGTATCGAGTCGGTGGTGCTGGAGACACGGGACCGCGGCTACGTCGAGGCGCGCCAGCGCGCGGGCGTCGTGGAGCACGGCGTCGCCGACCTTCTCCGCCGCAGCGGACTCGGCGAGCGCATGGACCGCGAGGGCATCACCCACGACGGCATCGAACTGCGCTTCGACGGCCGCTCCCACCGCGTGGACTTCTCCGACCTGTGCGGGCGCAGCGTGGAGATCTGGGCGCAGACCGAGATCGTCAAGGACCTGACCGCCCGGCGCCTGGCCGACGGGGGACAGGTCCTCTTCGGCGCCCGGGCCACCGCGATCGAGCGGATCCGGACCGACCGCCCCCGCGTGCGCTTCACCCTGGAGGGCCGGGAGCAGGTGCTGGAGTGCGACTACGTGGCGGCCTGCGACGGCTTCCACGGGATCGGGAGGCGCAGCCTGCCCGAGGGCGTCGTGCGCACCTTCGAGCGCCTCTACCCCTTCAGCTGGCTGGGCGTGCTGGCCGACGTGCCGCCCTCGTGCGAGGAGCTGGTCTACGCCCGCCACGAGCGCGGCTTCGCCCTGCACAGCATGCGCTCGGAGGAGGTGAGCCGCCTCTACCTCCAGGTGCCCAACGGCACCGACCCCGACGACTGGCCCGAGGAGAGGGTGTGGGAGGAGCTGGCCGAGCGCATGGCCGTGCCCGGCTGGGAGCTGCGGCGAGGACCGCTCACCTCCAAGGGCCTGACCCCCATGCGCAGCCTGGTCACCGAGCCGATGAGCCACGGGCGCCTCTACCTGGCCGGGGACGCCGCGCACATCGTGCCGCCCACCGGGGCCAAGGGGCTCAACCTGGCGCTGCACGACGTGGCACTGCTCGCGGAGGGCCTGCGCTCCTGGTACACGCACGGCGGGACGGGCGCGCTGGAGGGCTACTCGGCCGCGGCGCTGCGCCGGGTGTGGCGGGCCGAGCACTTCTCCCACTGGATGACCACGCTGCTGCACACCTCGGGCGACGCCTTCGACCACCGCCTCCAGCTCTCGCACCTGGAGTACCTGGCCTCCTCCCGGGCCGCCTCGACCCAGCTGGCGGAGAACTACACCGGCCTGCCCCGCCTCTAGAGGCGTTCGGCGGCCGGTGCGGTCACGCCGGCCGGCCGCGCCGTTCCCGTACGGGGCGACGGCGCGGCCGGGGCGGCGGATCACCCGAAGACGACGTCCGAGCAGTTGTAGAACGCCTCGGGGCTGTCCGAGCGCTCCCACACCACGTACACGATGTGCTGGCCCTGCCGCTCGGGCAGGTCGACGTCCCAGTAGTACTCGGCGCCCTGGACCCCGCCCTGGCGCAGCGGCGGGTCGGTCACCTCGTCGATGAGCTCCAGGTCGTCCCAGGCGAGCGGGGAGCCGGGGTTCCACCCCTCCTCGGTGACGTAGGTGAAGAACGTGCCGGGGTGCGGGGCCCAGGCGTTGTGGTGGAACTCCACCGTCTGCCCCGAGGGCAGGCCGGTGGTCGGCCAGTCGGTGCGCGCCGCGTTGAACGCGGAGAAGGCGGGCGTGGGCCCGCACAGCTCGCCGTCGGCCACGACCTCCTGGTGGCGGCCGTCGGCGTCGCTGATGAGGTTGCCGAACCAGTTCCAGAACGGGTACGAGCCGCCCTCGGCCAGGGCGTCGGCGCAGGCGGGGTTGGTCGGCTCGACGTTGCCGCCCGCGCCGCCCTCGAGTCCGTCGACGTAGCAGGCGTAGGTGCGGCTGGCGGGGTAGGTGAACGCGCCGTGGGCGGCGGCGGGCTGCGGGGCGAGCGACACGGCCAGCGCACCTGCGAGGGCGCCGGACGCGGCGATCGCGCCCGCCTTGGTCACGGTCTTCACGGGGGGTCTTCCTTTCCGTCTGCGGGCCTGTCCGCCCGGCCTCCCGGCGGCTCCTCGCCCTGCCCGTTCCGGGTGGGCCCGGTGCGGGCCCCGGCAGGGCGGCCCCGACCGCCCCTTTCCCTCGCACGGCGGCGGGGCACGCCGAGGAATCGGCTGCGCCGCCCCGACGGAGGCGGGGACGTGTCGGGACTTTCGTGAGCACCATGGACGGGCATTCATTTTGGGAACGCTCCCATGGCCTTGCACGGTGCAAGTTAACAGGAACGACACAGGCCCACAACGGGTCCTGGCGAAGAATTTTCGCGGTACGGATCTATCCGGACACGCTGAGCTACAGGACCTTGCGGAACCCCGTCCGCTCCTTCGAGGAGCAGCCGCCCCTGACGTGCGCCGATCACGGGACGGACGCCCGGGGCCGCCGTGGAGCGGGCCCACCGCCGAGAGCGCCGACGCGCGCAAAGGTCAGTGTGTTCGCACCCCGGGGGAAGTATTCGGAACCGTCTCCGGCGAGGCGCGCCGACGGGCGCCGCGGCCCACGGGAGGGAGGACCCGCGGACGTGACCGGCGCCGCCCCGCGGACAGGGGCGGGGGCGGCCCCGTACCGTCCCCGGGCAGCCGCCCGGACGGACCGACGCCCCCGGCGCCCACCGCCCCCGGATACGGGCGCCCGTACCGGTGGGGCGGAGCGAGCCCGGGGCCCGCCCCGCCCGGCACGGGCGCCCCGGTCAGCCCCAGAAACCGAAGCTGTACAGCAGGCCGTTGGTCGCCGCGACCACGCCCAGGGCGAGCACCGCCCCCGTGACGAACGAGGTGCGCAGCGAACGCACCAGGAACTCCAGCGACACCAGGTTGTTGAGGAGGAAGTAGCCCAGCATCGTCGCGTGCCAGAACCCGTCCATCGACAGCGGCTCGAAGAAGTAGGCCGAACCGGTCCACACATCGGTCTCGGTGGTGAACCACGCCCACGCCAGGGCCGCGCCGTACCCCAGCGGGATCTGGATCAGCGGCAGGATCAGCAGAGGCAGGAGCTTGACGAAACCCCACAGGCCGGGCTGGTCGGCCCGGCGCGCCTCGGAGTGCGCCCTGCGGGCCGCGTCCTGCTCCGCGCGCAGGCGGTCGCGGTGCACGCGCTCGGCCTCCTGTCGGCGGCGCTCCTCGATCCGCTGCTCCTCCATGCGGCGCCGCTGGTCCTCCTGCTGGCGCTGCTGCTCCGCGGCCAGGCGGCGCTGCTCCTCCTGCTGCCTGCGGCGCTCCTCCTCCTGGCGCCGCTGGTGGGCGCCGGTGTCCGCGCGCCCGCCGCGGGGCCCGCCGTACAGGTCGGCGTAGGGGTCGTCCGCGTCCTGGTCGCCGTACGCCTGCCCCTGCTGGTACTGGGACGTGGCCCCCTGCCCGTACGGGGAGGCCGTCTGTCCGGGCTGCTGCTGCGTGGGCGGGAACTGCGCCGTGGGCTGGTACCCGCCCGGCGCGGAACCCGCCCCGTGGCCCGCGCCCTGCGTGCCCGCGACCCGGGTGGCCTGGTCGTCGCCGAACGCCCCCGCCGCGGCGGCTCCCCCCAGGGCCCCGGCCGCACCGCCCAGGGCGGCCGCGCCGCCCGCGCCGAGCACCTCCGTGCGCTGGTGGCCGCCGGTGGCCTGCGGGTCCCCCGCCGAGGTCGCGAGCGCCCGGTTGACCTTGGCGACCTGCTCCTGCACACCCGCCATCACCGCCGGGGGCAGCCAGGACGCCCCGGCGTGCACATCGCCCAGGTAGTCGAGGATCTCGCCCGGCCCGGGCCGTCCCTGCGGATCCTTGGACAGGCAGGCGGCGACCAGATGGCGCAGGCTCTCGGGCACCGCCGACAGGTCGGGCTCCCGGCTGATGATGCGCATGACCATGGTGGGCATGTTGCCCTCGCCGAAGGGCCCGGTGCCCGACGCGGCGAAGGCCAGGACGGCGCCGTAGGCGAACAGGTCGCTGGCGGGCGTCAGGTGCTCCCCCTGGACCTGCTCGGGGCTCATGAACCCCGGGGTCCCGATGATGGACTGGGTGGCGGCCGTGCCGTCCGTGGCACGGGCGATGCCGAAGTCGATCACCCGCGGCCCGTCCTCGGACAGCAGCACGTTGCCCGGCTTCAGGTCGCGGTGGATCAGGCCGACCCGGTGGATCTCCACGAGCGCCTCGGCGAGCCCCGCGGCGAGCACCCGCACGCTCGCCTCCGGGAGCGGCCCGTACGCCTGCACCGCCTCGTCCAGGGGCAGCGAGGGAACGTAGGAGGTGACCAGCCACGGCACCTCGTCGTCGGGGCCCGCGTCGATCACCGGGGCGGTGAACGCCCCGCTCACCTGGCGGGCCGCGGTGACCTCGCGCGCGAAGCGCTGGCGGAAGGAGGCGTCCGCGGCCAGGTGCGGATGGATGCGCTTGACCGCGACGGCACGACCGGCGGCCGAACGTCCGAAGAACACCTGCCCCATGCCGCCGGCGCCCAGGCGCCCGATCAGCCGGTACCGGCCAATGCGTTCGGGGTCAGTGTTCTCTAGGGGACCCAACGTCCTCATCCTCCGACTCTGCCGCGACTGTCGTCCCGCGACTGCGCTCCCGGGACCCCCGCGATCGTAGCCAACAGCGGGTGGCGCGCCGACCGCGGACCGATCCCCGCGTCCGCGCGGGAAGGGGCCCAGTCTAGGGGGTTCGGCCGACACGGCACCCCTCTCGCCCGGAAGCGGGGACGCGTGTCCGCCGTCGGCCGGACCCCGCCGGAAACGCCCCGGCCGACCGCGAAGTTCCCCCCTGGCCGCCACCGGCCAAGTTGCCGCACGACGTGGCCGCGGCGATCACGTCACACCTAGTGTCGTCCACATCACCCGCGCGCGCGGAGGACTCCGCGGCCCGCCGGTCCGGCACGGCGGCCTCCCGCCGCGCCCGCGGGGGCGGGGACGCGCGCGAGGGAACGGGGGCCGGGCGCGTGCTCCCCGGACCGGCCGCCTCCGCGGCCCGCCGGGCCCCACCGCGCCACCCGGCGGCCGCTCCCCCGCCCGACCCCGCCGAGGAGAGCACGAGGACGGGCCCCGCCCGGCCCGGGAGCGCCAGAGCACCGAGGAGAGGACCACACAGCCATGCAGGTCATCGACGCACTGCGCATCGACGCCCGGCTGCGCGCGGCCCACAGCCTGTCATGGCTGTCCGCGCAGACGGGCGACCACCCCAGCCGCCTCCTGCACCGCCCCTGGCGCGACAACCCCTACCCGACCTACCGGCGGATGCGCTCCCAGGGCCCCTTCACCACCAGCAAGCTCGGCTTCCGCTCCGCCAACACCTACGAGGCGGTGAGCACCCTCCTGCGCAGCCGGGACTTCGGTGTGCGACCGCCCGCCGGGGCCGCCCTCCCCGGACAGTTCGACATCATCGACCTGTCCTTCCTCATGCTCGACCCGCCCGAGCACACCCGGCTGCGCGCCCTGGCCCGCCCCGCCTTCAGCCCGAGCCGCATGGCCGGGTACCGCACCGAGATCGAGAAGATCACCCACGAACTCCTCGACACGGCGACCGCCCGGCGCGATTTCGACCTCATGCGCGACTTCGCCCAGCCCCTGCCGATCGCGGTGATCAGCCGCCTCCTGGGCATCCCCGAGTCCGACGACGCCCGGTTCGTCCGGATCGGCCACACCATCGGCGGCGCTCTGGACGGCGCCCGCTCGGCGGGCCACCTGCGCCGGATCGACGAGGCCGCGGCCGAGCTGGACGCCCTCTTCGACCGGCTCATGGCCGAACGGCGCGCCCGCCCCCGCGAGGACGTGGTCTCCGCCCTGGTGGCCGAGTCCGACGACGGCGCGCCCACCCCCGCCGAACTGCGCGCGATGTGCCGCCTGCTGCTGGTCGCCGGGTTCGAGACCACGGTCAACCTGATCGGGAACGGGGTCATGGCCCTGCTGCGCCACCGCGAACAGTGGGAACGGCTGGTGCAGGACCCCGGCCTGGCTCCGGGGGCCGTGGAAGAGGTCCTGCGCTTCGACTCACCGGTGCAGATGACCACCCGATGGGCGCACGCCGAGTCGACCGTGCAGGGAAGGCAGCTGCGACCGGGCGACTACGCACTGTGCCTGATCGGGTCCGCCAACCGCGACCCGGACCGCTTCGAGGACCCCGACCGGTTCGACATCACCCGCGAGGACGCCTCCGACCACCTGTCCTTCTCCAGCGGCGTCCACTACTGCCTGGGAGCCCCGCTGGCCCGCCTCGAGGGCGAGATCGCCCTGCGCGCCCTCGCCGAACGGCTCCCGCGCCTGCGGCCCACCGCCGTCCCCACCCGCCGCGGCACCACCGTCGTACGCTCCCTGTCCCGGTTCCCCGTCACCACCGGCGCCGACTAGGACGCGGCCCGCGGGGCCCCTCTCCCGGGACGAGCGGCGAAGGCCGACCCGCCGGTCGGCCGTCCGGGCGCGGTCGGCGCGGCGAGAGGCAGCCCGACGGACCCGAGCCCGGAACGGCCCGCGGACCACGGCCCGGGAAGGCGCCCGGGCCCCGCACCACACGCCCAGCCCGACCCGGGCGTGCTCCACCAGTACAGGCCCGGCGAGAGGAACCCCGGTGGCACCGAGCCCGCGAGAACCCGAGCGACACCGCACACCGGCGGACCACAGGCACGACACGCTCCCCGGCGCCCGCCGGACCTCCACCCGGGGAAGGCGCGCGCCGCTGACCGCCGGCGTCCTGGCCGCGACGGCCCTCGCGGCCACCACGGCCCTGGTCCTCACCCTGCCCGGGCGGGCGCCGGTCGGCGAACTCCCCGCGCTGGCCCGCTCGCACGGCATCGGCCTGGGGGTGGCCGTGGCAGTGGACCCGCTGGTCCGCGACAGCGGCTACCGGGACGTGGTCACCTCCAACTACACCTCCGTCACCGCGGAGAACACCATGAAGTGGCAGTACGTACAGCCCGAGCGGCACGAGTTCGACTGGAGCGGGCCCGACGCGGTGGTGGGCTTCGCCGAACGCCACGGCCTCGACGTGCGCGGCCACACCCTGCTCTGGCACAACCAGCAGCCGCCCTGGCTGTCCGGGGGGACCTGGACCGGCGAGGAGCTGCGCGAGGTGATGCGCGAGCACACGGACGCGCTGCTGGGCCGCTACCGGGGCAGGGTCACCACCTGGGACGTCATCAACGAACCCCTCGTGGACGACGGCCCCCGGCTGCGGGACAACCTGTGGCACCGGGTCCTGGGCGAGGACTACATCGCCGAGGCGCTGCGCATGGCGCACGAGGCCGACCCCGGGGCCAGGCTCTACATCAACGAGTTCGGCATCGAGGGCGCCGGCCCCAAGGCCGACGCCCTCCACGCACTGGTGACCGACCTGCTCGACCGCGGCGTGCCGCTGCACGGCATCGGCTTCCAGGGGCACTTCGTCCACGGCTCCGTCCCCGAGGACCTGACCGCGCAGATGCGCCGCTACAGCGACCTCGGCCTGGACGTCACCCTCAGCGAACTCGACGTGCGCATACCCGAACCGGTCGGCCGGGAACAGCTGGAGGAACAGGCCCGGGAGTACCGGCGGGCCGTCCGGGCCTGCCTGGACGTGCCCCGGTGCGTCAACGTCACCGTGTGGGGGGTCAGCGACCAGCACTCGTGGATCCCCGAGTGGTTCCCCGGCTACACCGCGGCCCTGCCCTTCGACGGCTCCTACCGGCCCAAACCCGCCCTGGCAGGCATGGTGCAGGCCCTGGAACGGCGCCGTGCGGGCGCCGTCCGTCCGGCCCCGCGCACACCCCCGGGCCCCCGGACACGGCTCAAAAACTCAAGGGGGCCAGGTACTCCGGAACCACGACCCGCGTCCGCGGAGCGACCCGCAGCACCTCCGCCGTGAACTCCTCCACGCCCATCCCCGCCCCCGTTCCGTCCAGGGGCGGGTTCACCAGCTCCCGCTCGAAGTGGTCCCAGTGCACGGGCACGACCGTGGCCGGCCTGTCCAGCGCCTCGATGAGCCGCGGCACGTACTCGTGCGTACTGGAGGTCGAGGGCAGCGCGACCATCGCCACGTCCGGCGCCAACCCCGCCACCTCCCGCTCCGCGAAGTCGCTCGCCCCCATCAGGAACACCGACGGCCCCGACCCCGCCCTCACCTGGAAGGCGAGGGTGTCGCCCTCGGGCAGGTCCGCGACCGTGACCGGGACCTCGGGGACACCGACGCGCACCCCGGGGAAGAGCACCGACCTGGAGGCGTTGCGGCTGTGCAGCGCCCGCACGACCTCCACCACGCACCCGCCGAAGTCCAGGACCTCCCCGCCGCGCACCGTGGACACCTGACCCGCGGGAACCCCCATCGCCCGGGCCAGGTGGTACGTCGTCAGGGTCCCCACGACCCGCGCCCCCGTCGTGGTCGCGATGTGGGGGACGTCGGAGAAGTGGTCCCAGTGGCTGTGCGTCACCAGGACGACGCCGTCCTCGCCGATGTCGGCGGTGTGCTCGTCCACGAGCACCGGGTCCACGACCAGCTCCGTGGCGGCGTCGAACCCCCTCCCGGGGTCGAACAGGCCGGTGGAGAACCGGGTGAGGAACGGGTCCACCAGGACCGGCGCCCGCCCTGGGACGTCGATGCGCCAGCCACTGGCCCCCAGCCACCGGAACGTCGCACCCGACCCCCCGCCCGAGGACTCCGCCGGCGCCCCCGCCACCGCACCCGCCGCACCCGACAGCAGGGGCGTGAGCGCCCCCGCCGCCACCGCACCCCGCAGGAAACCCCGTCGTCCGATCGCCATGCGCCGGTCACCTCTTCCACCCGCTCCCGAGCCCGGCCCCGGTGGACCGAACGGCGCACAGCCAAACACGGGCCCCGAACAGGCGTCCAATAAGCAGGCGGCGCCCGGCCATAGGCGTTCGCCTATCGGCCCCGCTCCGCCCCGGTCCGTCACGCCACGGGCGCCCCCGAAACCCGGCGCAGCCGCTCCACCGCACCGCGCGCCGCCCGACCCAGCGCCAGGTCCGCCTCCAGCCCCGTCCTCCCCGGATCGGGGCCGACCGCGCACACCGCCACGGCATAGCGCGCACCGTCCGGGTACTCCACCACCCCCGCCTCCGCACGGAGCCCCGGCAGCGTGCCGGACTTGGCGCTCACCCGCACCCCCGGACCGAACCCCGACGCGATCCGGGTACGCAGGAGCTGGCGCGCCATGAGGTCGCGGACGAACGCGCACGCCTCCGGCTGCGCGGCCGTGTCCGTCCACACCAGCCGCAGGAGCCGCGTCAGATCCGCCGGCGTGCCCGACGTGACGCGCCCCCGCACACCGGCGGGCAGGACCGCGGAACCCGCGCCCCCCGGCCCGCCCTCCTCCAACAGGATCCGCAACAGGTCCCGGGGGCCTCCCGTGAAACGGGTGGAACCCAGCCCCAGTTCGGCCGCCAGCAGCTGGACGGGCTCCACACCCACCCGGTCCACGAGCAGGTCGGCCGCCGTGTTGTCGCTGACGGTCATCGCCAGGAGGGCACAGTCGCGCAGGGACAACTCGACGTCGTCGGCGAAGTCCGCGATGCCCGACCCGCCCAGGCGGTCCGCGCGCCGCGCCACCACCCGCTCGGCCGGGTCCAGGATCCCCGCCCCGGCCTGGCGGGCGAACTCCAGGACGATGAGGATCTTGGCGACGGAGGCCAGCACGACGGGGGCGTCCGCCAGACGCCCCCACTCACGGGACCCGTCGACCTCGCGGACGTGCACGCGCACGGCAGGGGCGTCGGTGGTGGTCACGGCGCTCACGCTACAACCCCTTCCGCTAGTGTCTGGCCGTGGATCTCGGACGGCACCTGCGGTACTTCCTGGTCGTGGCACGCGAAGGCCACTTCGGCGAGGCGGCGGTCGAGCTGGGCATCGCCCAGCCGGCCCTGAGCCAGTCGGTGCGCCGGCTGGAGGAGGAACTGGGCGTCACCCTCTTCGACCGGTCACGGCGCAGGGTCTCCCTCACCCCCGCCGGACGCCTCCTGGTCTCCCAGGCCCGCGACCTCGTCGCGGGCGAGGCCCGTCTCAGGGAGACCATGCGCCGCACACGCGACGGCGAACTCGGCACCCTCCGGGCCGCCGTGCGGCCCGGCACCCCGGCGACGGCACTGCGCGGCCTCCTCCGGGGCATGGCCGAGCACGCCCCCGGACTGGACGTCGACCTGTGCGAGATGACCGGCGCCGAACTCGTGCGCGCCCTGGGCGAGGGCACCGTCGACACCGGCCTCCTCACCACCCCCTTCGAGGGCTCCGGGCTGCTCGGCGAACCCGTGCTCCGGGAGGAGCTGGGCGCGGTGCTCCCCCGGGCCGAGGCGCCACCGCACTCCGCACCCGTGGCCCTCGCCGACCTGTCCGGCCGCGAACTCGTCCTGTCCGCTCGCCGCTCGGACCCCGCCTGGTTCGAGCACGTCCTGTCCGTGTGCCGGGAACACGGATGGACGCCTCCCAGGGTCCGCGAGGCCGGCGACGCGGGATTCCTGCTGGGCCTGGTCCTGGCGGGCCTCGGCGTGGGCCTGGAGAGCGCACGGGTGGCCGCCCGGGAACCCCGCCTGGCCTGGCGCCCCCTGGAGGGTGCCCCCCTGCTCCGGAGCACGGAGGCGGTACGCCCCGCCCGGGACGCCCACCCGGCCGCCCCCGCCTTCGCCGAGGTGGCCGCCCGGGTACTCGCCGAACACCCCCGCGGCTCCCTCGCCGAACCCCACGGGGAACGCCCCTGGTCACTGGTCTACGGGGGCCGGTCCCTCACCCGGCCCCGGTGAGGGCCCGACCCGCACCCCGCCGGACACGCCCGAAAGGGGAGGCGCCGCACGGACGGCGCCGGTAGGGTCGTGTCGTCCGTGACCGCCGACGAGCCGTGAGGTGTTCGGCATGCCCTAGACCCGTGGTCCCCCGCCCTTCTTCGTCACCACCGGAACCGACGACGAAGAAGAGGAACCCGTGCACGAGACGACACCACCACACCCCATCAGCGTCCCCGAGACCCTGGCACCACTCCTGGACCGCGAGTTCGGCCCCGAGTGGACCTCCGGCCTGCCCGCACTGACCGCACTCCTGCTCCGACGGTGGAACCTGCACCCCACGGGCACGCCCATGCACGGCATGGTCGCCCTCGTGGTCCCCGTGCGGTGCGCCGACGGCGCCCCCGCCGTGCTCAAGGTGCAACCCGTCGACGAAGAGACCGAGGGGGAACCCCTCGCCCTACGCGCCTGGGCCGGGGACGGGGCCGTCCGCCTCCTGGACCACGACCCGGACACCGGCGCCCTGCTCCTCGAAGCCCTCGACCCCGCCCGCACCCTCGAACACGAACCCCTCGACCAGGCCCTCACCACCATCGGCGAACTCCTCGCCCGGCTCGACGCCCACCCCGGACCGCCCGGGGTACGCAGGCTCGGAACCATGACCCGTTCCCTGGTGGAACGCGTCCGACCCTTCCTGGCCGACGAGCGCGTCGACGGCCGCGCACGCCGCTCCCTGGCCCGCTGGACGGCGGTCGCCCGGGAGATGGCCGCCGAACCCGGCGACCGGCTCCTGCACTGGGACCTGCACTACGCCAACGTCCTCGCACCCCTGCCCGGCACACGCACCGACCCCTGGGTCGCCATCGACCCCAAACCGCTCGTCGGCGACCCCGGATACGAACTGATGCCCGCACTCCGCAACAGGTTCGCCGAGGAGGCGGCCCCCGGCGGCGCCCCCGCCTCCGTACGCCGCAGGTTCGACCGGCTGACCGGCGCCGCCGGCATCGACCGGGACCGCGCCCGCGCCTGGACCCTCGTCCGCGCCCTGGAGGACTGCCTCTGGCAGATGGAGGAGGGGAAGCGCACACGGTTCGGCGCCACCCGGGCCGTCGCCGACGCCCTGACCGGGTGAGGCCCCGCCGGGCGGTGGCGGGGCCCGCCGCCCGGCGGGACCCCGGCCACTCCCGGCCGACACGTCCGGTCCGGGGGCGGGCCGCCCCCGGACCGGCGAACCGCTCAGGCGGCGACGATCGCCCGGCGGTACTCGGTGGGGCTCACACCGCGCAGGCGCTTGAACGCCACGCTCAGCGCGAACGTGTTCGCGTAGCCCACGCTCCGGGCGATCGAGGCGACCGTGGCGTCCCCACCACGCAGCAGGTCGGCCGCCCTGGCGATACGCCAACCGGTCAGGTACGCCATGGGCGGCTCCCCGACCAGCGACGTGAACCGGCGCGCCAGCGAGGCCCGGGAGACCCCGCAGCCGTCCGCCAGGGCGGCGACCGTCCACGGGCGCGCCGGGTCGTCGTGGAGCAGCCGCAGGGCCCGGCCCACCACGGGGTCGCCCATGGCGGCGTACCAGGAGGGGGCCCGGGTGCCGGGGCGGTCGAACCAGGCGCGCAGGGTGGAGATGAGCGCCAGGTCCAGCAGGCGGTCCAGGACCACCTGCTGCCCGGGCGCCCGGCAGACGACCTCCTCGGCGATCATGGAGGTGACAGGGCGGTGGCAGTCGTCCGCGGGCACCACCAGCACGTCGGGGAGGGCGGAGAGCAGGCGCCGGCTGACCTCTCCCCCGACCTCGTACGAGGCCCCGAGCAACCGGTCCGGTGCGTCGGGGCGCTCACCGTAGGTGCGCGTCCCGAGCAGGATCCCCTCGTCGAGCTCCTCCCCCTCGGGACCCGTGCAGAGGCCGGCGCCGTGCACCAGGCAGGTGGGCCGGGTGTCCGGCCGGTCCGCCACGGTGTACGGCTCGGGGCCGCGCACGATCGCGACGTCACCGGTGCCGAGCGCGACCGGTTCTCCCTGCGCCGGCACGACCCAGCCGCGCCCGCGCACCATGGTGGCCACGCTCAACGGCGACCGGTTCTCGAAGCGCACGGCCCAGGGAGGGGCCATGATCGACTGGCTGAACAGGGCCCCCCGGGCCCGGACCCCGTCCAACAGGTCAGCAAGGGCATCCATGCCGCCACCCTAGACGGAAAGACATCGGAGTGAGGCTTTCAGCCATGGATCGTCTCACCCTCCTCCGGTTGACTCAGGGCATGACAGACACACGGAACACCTCGCGAAGCACGGCCGGCCGACCGGTCCTGGTGGTCGGCGCCACGGGCAAGACGGGCCGCAGGGTGGTGGCGCGGTTGCGCACCGCCGGACACGAGGTGCGCGCGGCGTCGCGCTCCGGCGCATGGCCCTTCGACTGGAACGACCGCACCACATGGGGCCCCGCCCTGGAGGGCGTGGAGACGGCCTACGTGGTCCCCTTCGACCCCGCACCGGTCGTACGGCCCTTCGTGGAGCAGGCCGAGGCCGCAGGGCTGCGCAGGCTCGTGCTCCTGTCCGGCCGGGGGATCGACGACCCGGACTACCTGCCCGGAGAGGCCATGGCGGGCAGCACGCTCGTGGACGCCGAGGAGGCCGTCCGCTCCAGCGGCCTGGAGTGGACGATCCTCCGGCCGGGGTGGTTCTCGCAGAACTTCGACGAGGGCTTCCTCTCCGGCATGGTCGCCTCCGGCAGGATCGTGCTGCCCGCCGGGGACGGCGCGGCGAGTTTCGTCGACGCGGAGGACATCGCGGACGTGGCCGTCGCCGCCCTCACCGGGCCGGGACACGGGGGCCTGATCCACGAGCTGTCGGGACCGCGCGCCCTGACCATGGCGGAGGTGGCGGCGGAGATCTCCGCCGCCACCGGACGGACGGTGGAGTACGTCGCACTCCCTCCGGAGGAGTTCGTCGCGGAGCTCGTCGGCCAGGGGGTGGGGGCCGAGGAGGCCGGGGCGTTGGCGACGACGGTCTCCCCCATCCTGCGCGGCAAGGACGCGCATCTGTCCGAGGGGGTCCGGCGGGTGCTGGGACGCGAGCCGCGGGCCTTCGGGGAGTACGTGCGGAACGCGGTGGCGTCGGGCGCCTGGGCAGATTCGGAGTAGGTTTTGGCCAATAAAGGAACCGCTGCCTTTACATCGTAGATTCTCGCACGTCGCCGGGGAGGACGGCGGCCACGTCGTGGCCGTTTCCCCTCCCCGCCGCCGAGGTGCGCTCGACGGAGCGGTCCCCCGTCGGGCCCGGCACCCGCGAGCAGCCGGAGGCGGGGCGGCCCCGGAGGCGCTCCTCCGCGGGCTCCTCCGGGGGCGTCGGCGGGCCCGAAGGACGGACGCACGCCCCCGGCAGGAGCGCCGGGGGCGTGCGTTCGCGGAGTCGCGCCCGGGAGGGGGTCCCCACACTCCCCCGCCGCCCCGCCGGTCCGGGGTGCGCCCTCCGCGCGGGGGCGCTACCGGCGCACCCCGGCCGTCAGGCCCGCGACGCCTTCCAGTAGGCGACGTCCGCGGCGCGGTTGAAGTAGGCGTTGGTGCACACGTCGTACTTGTCGCCCTCGGTGGAGTGCTGGTTGGTCTCCAGGAAGCCGCCGTTGCCGGCGTAGAGGTTCCAGATCAGGAGCACGTCACCGGTGCGCACGTACTGGTCCGCGGGGGTGGAGGTCTGGGCGAAGACACGCCAGCGCCCGGTGCCCTCGGCGCGGTCCCTGTTCTGGGAGGTCGACACGTCGTACTTGGCTCCGCCGGTCTTCTGGGTGTCGGTGGCGTGGCCGTTGGTGTCGAGGTAGCCGCCGTCGCCGCCGTAGAGGTTGCGCAGCCAGACGACGTCACCGCTGAGGACGTTCGTGCCCGTGGCCTTGCCCTCGGGCGAGAGGATCTCCCAGGTCCCGGTTCCCGCCCCGCGGGTGGGGGTGTCCGCGGTCTGCACCCCGTACTTGGCGGGGGCCGGGCGGTGGTTGATGCTGTCGAGGTAACCGCCCTGCCATCCGTTGTAGCCGTTCAACAGGTGGATCCGGTCGCCGAACCTGATCTCGTTGGCCATACAACCTCTTCCTGTCCCAGTGTGCTGCCGATGGCGGCGCCCGGCCGGGCCGGTGGGCCGAACCTGACCGCGACCACCGCCGGAACGAACGTATCCACTGGTTCACTGTGCGCAACAGGACTGTCCCGACCTGGCCAATCACACCGAATCCGCCCCTGGAACGGACCGGTGTGCTAAGCGCTCACCGGCAACGCGGGTCCGCGGTCCGGCGGGCGCCGCCCGCCGGACCCCGTGGGACGGACGGCAGGGGACGCTCAGGCCGTCTTCCCGGAGAACGGGCCCCCTTCCCCGAAGGCGAACCCGGCGAAGCGCTCCCCGATGCGTCGGTGCGTGGCGGCGTCCGGATGGAGCCGGTCGGGCAGGGGCAGTTCGTCGGCGTCCGCCTCGCCGTAGAGGGCGAGGCCGTCCAGGTAGTGCAGGTTCGGGTCCTCGGCCGCCCGCTGCCCCACGATCCGCGCCAGCTCCTCCCGGACCACGGTGAGCGTCAGCTTGCCCGCGGCCCGCTCGGCCGGGTCCCCCTCGGCCCGGAACCGCAGCTCACCCGCCCGAAGGGCCTCGGTGTCGAAGGCGCAGGGGCCGGGGGTGTCCTCGTGGATGGCGCAGTGGATCGGTGAGACGACCAGCAGCGGCGCCTCGGGGTGGCCCTCGCGGATCGTGTCGAGGAAGCCGTGCACCGCGGGGCCGAAGGCGCGCAGGCGCATCAGGTCGCCGTTGACCAGGTTGAGGCCGATCTTGACGCTGATCAGGTCGGCGTCGGTGTCGCGCATGGCGCGGGCGGTGAAGGGGTCGAGCAGGGCTCCGCCGCCCAGACCGAGGTTGACCAGGTCCACGCCGCCGAGCGCCGCGGCCAGCGCGGGCCAGGTGGTGGTGGGGCTCGCCGCGTCGGAGCCGTGGCTGACGGAGCTGCCGTGGTGCAGCCACACCCGGCGCCCCCGGTCCGGCAGGGGAGCTATCGGGGCGTCGGCCCGCAGGGCGACGATCTCGGTGGTCTCGTTGTGCGGGAGCCAGATCTCGACGTCCTTGTCCCGGTCGGGCAGACCGGTGAAGCGGAGTGTGGCCGCGGGCCCCCGACCGTGCTCCACGGCGCCGGTCGCCAGGTCGACGCGCAGGGTGTCGCCTCCGGTCGCGACGGCCTGGTCGGTGAGGCGGCCGTCGACGAGCAGGTCGTACACCCCTGCGGGGCGGGGCGGCGCCCCCGGGTGGACGCGCTTGGTGGGCACCGTGTCGAGTTCGACGGCGGTGGCCCGCGTGCGGAAGGCCAGGCGCACCCCGGAGGGCTGGGACTCCGCCATGGCGAGCTGCGGGTCGGAGCACTGGGCCCGGGCCCGGGCGGGGAGCCTGTGCGGGAGCAGTCCGCGTTCGGTGCGCTCCAGGTCGAGGGCTCCGCGCAGGAGCTCCGGTGTGAGGGTCGTGGTGGTCCAGTCGTCCTGGGCGTGCATGGCGGCGGCCTCCTGTGGTGGTCGGGTGTGCGTCACGGGCCGGCCCGGCGCCCGGACACGGCAGATCCGGCCCGGGGCCGGCGGGGCGACGCCGAGGCGACCGCCCACCGGAACCGTGGGCCGGGACCACGCACCGGAACCGTGCGCGAGGGGCGGGCGCCCGCCGCGGGTCAGGCCGCGGGCCAGTTGCGCAGCAGCGCGTCGAGGGCGTCGATGGTCCGCGACCAGGTCTGCTGGGTGTCGGGGGCGCTGTGGCTGAACCCTCCCCCCATCTCCAGGGTCACGTAGCCGTGGAAGACGCTGCCCAGCAGGCGGACCGCGTGGGTCTGGTCCGGTTCGGCCAGCTCGTAGCCGCGCAGGATCGCCCGGGTCGTCCGGGCGTGCCTGACGCCGGCGCTGGCGGCAGCCGTCTCCGGGTCGAGTCTGAGCTGGGCAGCCTCGTAGCGGCCGGGATGCTCGCGGGCGTAGTCGCGGTAGACGTTCGCGAGGGCGCCGAGGGCGTCCTTGCCCGCCCGCCCCGCCACGGCCTCGGAGGCCCGGTCGGCCATCTCCTCCAGGGCGAGCAGCGCGATCCGGGTCCTCAGGTCCCGGGAGCTGCGCACGTGCGAGTACAGGCTTGCGACCTTGACGTCGAACCGCCTGGCCAGCGCCGAGGCGGTCACGTTCTCGAAGCCGACCTCGTCGGCCATCTCCGCGCCCTCCCGGGCGAGGCGCTCCGGGGTCAGCCCCGCGCGTGCCATCATGCCTTCTCCGTTCTCCTTGGGGAACCCTACTCCCGCCTAAAGGATTTAGGCAAGTTCCGTCGGCCTGAAGGACGACGGGGACGGAAAAGGCCGGGCCCTCCGCGAGGTGCGCGGCGGCCCGGCCCGGAGGGGTCCTACTCCACGACGGTGATGCCGAGGGCGCCGAGGATGACTCCGGCCTGGGCCGGGCTGATGTCGGCCCCCCGCAGATACCCCGCCTGGTCCAGGGCGAGCTCACCCAGGTCCGCCCCGCGCAGGTCCGCGCCCGCGAACCTGGCGTTGACCAGGTTGGCGCCGCGCAGGCGCGACTCCTTCCACACGGTCTCCCGCAGGTCGGCGCTCGCCAGGTCGGCCTCGTCCAGGCGCAGGCCCTCCAGCGTCCGGCCGCGCAGGGAGAGCCCCTTGCAGCGGGCCAGCATCATGTTGCACTGGGAGAACGTGTAGCCGATCCCCCGCAGCGAGGTCAGCCCCGCGCCGGTGAGCCGGCACCCGGTGAAGACCGTGTCGGTGAGCAGCGCGCCCTGCCAGCGGGTGTTGGCGAGGTCCATCCTCTCGAAGCGGGTGTCGGCGCACTCCGCACCGGAGAAGAGCGCCCCGGGCGCCCCTCCCCCGGTGAACCTCGCGCCGTCCAGGACGGCGCGCTCGAACCGGGCGCCGTCCATGCGGCAGTCGGCGAAGACGGCGTCGGTCAGGTCGGTGTCCCGCAGGTCGGCGCCGGAGAGGTCGCACCGGGTGAACACGCGCGGGACGGGCACGGCGTCGGCCAGGAGGTCGCGCAGGTCGGAGTCGGACAGGTCCGCGTCCGTGGTCTCTGGAGAGGAAGGGTCGGTACTCATCGCGAGGACCCTAGCGGTCGCCGGTGACATCCGGCGCCGTCCCCTCAGTCGCGGAGCTTGAGGGCGAGGAACAGGTCCACCCTGTGCTCCAGGCTGCTCAGGTCGCGCCCGGTCAGCTCCTCCACCCGTCCGATCCGGTACCGCAGGGTGTTGACGTGGACGTGCATGGCGGCGGCGCAGCGCTGCCAGGAGCCGGAGTGGGCGAGGAACCGCTCCAGGGTGTCCACCAGCTCGGAGCGGTGGTCGCGGTCGTAGGCGAGCAGCGGCCCCAGGAGGCGCTCCCGGTAGGAGGCCTGGACCTCCTCGGGGACCGAGGCGAGCAGCAGTTCGTGGGAGTCGATCTCGGCCCCGGCGATCACGCGGGACCGTCCGCCCCGGAGCTCGGCCAGCCGCCGGGCGTGGCGCGCCTCCACGGCGGCGCCGCGCAGCTCGGGGATGCCCCGGGCGGCCGAGCTGAGACCGATGGCGAGGCGGTGGTCGAGCAGGCCGCCGTCCAGCACCCGGGCGCGGTGGAGGAGCCGGGCGCGGATCTCCTCGGCCCGCGCGCGGGCGTCGGTCCCCGCGCCGTCCACCGGGAGGATGGCGAGGGTGTCGGTGTCCCCGGTGACGACGGCGCCGGGGTGGTCGGCGACGAGCTCGGTGACCACCCGCCGGGGCAGGTCGGGCACGCGGGGCTCGGGCAGCATGACGGCGCTCACGACGACGTGGCCCCCCTCCTCCGCCCCCGTGGCCGTCCCGGTTCCGCGCATCAGCTCGGTGACCTCGTCGAAACGCTGTGCGGCCAGCAGGCGCGGCAGCCCCTCCAGGTGGCGTGCGTCGGCCAGTGCGCGCTCGTCGGCGCGACTGCGCGCCAGACCCGCGACGGAGGCGAGTTCGGCGACCGCCTCGTGCTCCTCGTCGGTCCAGGCGGTGTGGTCGCCGGCGCAGACCATCAGCCAGGTGGCGAGGGGGTGGGACTCCTTGGTCTGGACGGGGACCACGGTCAGGACGCGGCCGCCCTCCTCCGGCAGGCGCGTGGTGTGCGGGAAGGTCTGCCAGGTGAGCGCCTTGGCGGCGATCCACTCGCGGTCGGCCTCCGGCAGCGGCGCCCCGGAGGAGGCGACGTGGCGCCCGGTGGAGGAGATCACCCAGGCGGTCCGTCCCTCCTGGGCGGTGGCGGCGGTGAACGCGTCGGAGAAGTCGGCCCCGGCGGCGACGTCGGCCATCAGCCGGCGGTGGCGGTCGCGGGTCTCGGCGATGGTGGTGAAGCGGCGCTGGGTGAGGGAGCGCAGCACCTCCTCGGTGACCGCGCCGAAGGACGTCTCCGCCGGGACCTCGACCAGGGGCAGGTCGTGGGCCCGGCAGGCCTCCACCAGGTCGTCGGGGACCTCGCCCAGGGCGGTGCCGGCCCCCAGGGCGACGGCGCCGGCCCCGACCACGGAGGACACGAAGGCCTCCGAGTCCTGGGGGCGGGTACGCCACATCATGCCCGTGAGGACGAACTCCCCGCCGCGCAGGTAGCGGGCCGGGTCGAGCAGATCGGTGGTGTACGCCCACCGCAGGGTGCGGTGCGCGTGCTCCGCTCCCGACAGGAACCTCAGGTGCAGCCGCTTGATGGCGAGCAGCTCACTGATCTGCATTGACGTCCTTCTGTGCTCGTGCGGACGGGTGTTCGCCCGTGACCGGTGGGCGACGGCGGGAAGGTTTTCCGGAAACGCCGCTTGTAGGAAACGCCCAACCCTAACGGTTCGTTCCAGGATCACTTCATGTCATCGCGTTCTGGTCGGGCCCGCGTATCAGTGTTGTACTTCACAACAGCAACGGACCGACCAGGGGTTGCGCGCCCGCCGACGACCTGACCGAACCCCGACGACGAGGACCAGCATGGAATTCCTGAGCCCCTCCACACTGGAGGAGGCGCTCGAAGCGAAGAGCGCCCATCCCGACGGGCTGCCCATCATGGGCGGCACCGACGTCATGGTGGAACTCAACTTCGACAAGCGGCGCCCCGCCGCCCTGATCGACCTGACCCGGATCCCCGAACTGGCCGAGTGGGGCGCCGAGGACGGCTGCACACGCCTCGGCGCGGGTGTGCCCTACACCCGGATCATCGAGCACCTGTCGGCGGCGGCGCCGGCGCTGGCCAGGGCCTCCCGCTCGGTGGCCTCCCCGCAGATCCGCAACCGCGGCACCGTGGGCGGCAACCTGGGCGGCGCCTCCCCCGCCGGGGAGGCGCACCCGCCGCTGCTCGCCACCGACGCCGTGATCGAACTGGCGTCGGTGCGGGGCAGGCGCCGGGTGCCCGCCCGGGATTTCTACCTGTCGTTCCGGACCACGGCCAGGCGCGACGACGAGCTGATCACGGCGGTACTGCTGCCCGAGCCGTCGGGACCCCAGCAGTTCGCCAAGATCGGCACGCGCAACGCGATGGTCATCGCGGTGACGTCCTTCTCCCTGGCCCTGGACGCGGAGCGCAGGACGGTGGGCACCGGCCTGGGCTCGGCCGGCCCCACGCCGCTGCGGGCGGAGGCGGCGGAGGAGTTCCTGGCCGGGGAGTTCGACTGGGAGGGCGGCGCCCCGCTCCCCGAGTCGGCCGTGCGCCGTTTCGGCGAGCTGGTGGCCGCGGCCTCCCGTCCCATCGACGACCAGCGGGGCAGCGCCGGGTACCGCAGGCACGCGCTCGCGGTGATGGCGCGCCGCGCTCTGAGCTGGTCCGTGACCGACTACAGGAAGGAGGCCGCGCGATGCGCGTGAGCTTCAACGTCAACGGTGAGGACGTGACCGCCGACGACGTGTGGCCGGGCGAGAGCCTGCTGTACGTGCTGCGTGAGCGGTTGGGCCTGCCGGGCAGCAAGAACGCCTGTGAGCAGGGTGAGTGCGGTTCGTGCACGGTCTACTTCGACGGCGTGACGGCGTGCTCGTGCATGATCGCCGCCGGACAGGCCGAGGGGCGCCGCGTGCGCACCGTGGAGGGCCTGGCGGAGGGGTCGGGCAAGGGCCCCGAACGCGAACTGGGCACGGTGCAGGACGCGTTCGTCGAGGCGGGGGCGGTCCAGTGCGGCTTCTGCACGCCGGGGCTCCTCGTCCAGACCGACGACCTGCTGGAGCGGACCGTGGGAGCGGGCCTGCCCGCTCCGGAGGACGCCGAGATCCGGGAGGCTCTGGCGGGCAACCTGTGCAGGTGCACCGGGTACGAGAAGATCATCGACGCGGTGCGCCTGGCGGCCGAGCGCCACGCCGGGACCGGGGGCGGCGCATGAGCGCGGCGGGGGACGGCCGGTCCGTGGTCGTCGAGGGCGCGCACGTGGTCACCGTCGACGGGGCGGAGTACGCCGACGGGCACGTGGTGGTGCGCGACGGGAGGATCACCGCCGTGGGCGCGGGCCCGGCCCCGGCGACCCCGGGCGCCGAGCGCGTGGACGGGCGCGGGTGCCTGGCCACGCCGGGCCTGGTGAACACGCACAACCACCTCTACCAGTGGGCGACGCAGGGGCTGTTCGCCGACGGCACGCTCTTCGAGTGGCTGGTGGGGTCCTACGAGATCTGGGGCCGCCTGGACGCCGGCGTGGTCTCGGGGACGACCTCGGCCGGGCTGGCCCACCTGGCCCTGTCCGGGTGCACGACCGCCTCCGACCACCACTACATCCACCCCTCGGGGCGCGGGGACATCGTGGCCGCCGAGGTGGAGGCCGCCCGCGAGGTGGGGGTGCGCCTGGACCTGGCCCGGGGTTCGATGGACCGTGGCCGGAGCCAGGGCGGGCTCCCCCCGGACGGCGTCGTCGAGACGCTGGAGGCGGCGCTGGCCGGGACCGCAGCGGCCGTCGACGCCTACCACGACCGCGCCGACGACGCGATGACGCGGGTGGCGGTGGCCCCCTGCTCGCCGTTCTCCGTCTCGCGGGAGCTGATGGTGGAGGCCGCGGCGCTGGCCAGGGACAGGGGGGTGCGGATGCACACCCACCTGGCGGAGACCCTCGACGAGGAGGAGCAGTGCCTGGCCGAGTTCGGGTGCACCCCCGTGGAGTACGCGGAGAAGCTGGGCTGGCTGGGCGAGGACGTGTGGTTCGCGCACGCCGTGCACCTGTCCGACGCGGCGATCGCGAGGATCGCCGCGACGGGCACGGGCATCGCGCACTGTCCCACCTCCAACGCCCGCCTGGGCGCGGGGATCTGCCGGGTCACCGAGCTGCTCGAGGCGGGCGTGCGGGTCGGGCTGGGCGTGGACGGCCCCGCCTCCAGTGAGCTGACACCCCTGGCCGGTGAGATGCACCAGGCTCTGCTGATGGCCCGTGCCCGCAAGGGCCCGCAGGCGCTCAGCGCGCGCCAGGCCCTGGAGATGGCCACCCTGGGCGGCGCTCGGGTGCTGGGCCGCGACGCGGAGCTGGGTTCGCTGACGGTCGGCAAGCTCGCCGACATCGCGCTGTGGCGGGTCGACGGGTTCGGCTACGACGTCGTCGCCGACCCGGTGGTGGCGGCGGTCTTCGGCCCCACCCCGCCGCTGGAGCGGCTCTGGGTCGGCGGGAGCACCGTCGTCGACCGGGGCGAGCTCCGCACCCTGTCCGCCGAGACGGCCGCCGCGCGCGGCCGGGCCGCGCACCGCGCACTGACACAGGAGGTGAACCGCTGATGGCGGCGACGACCCGTACCGTGACCGGCCTGTCCAGCACCACGAAGGACGGGGTGGGCGCGAGCCCGCGGCGTCCCGACGGGACGCTGAAGGTGACCGGTGAGTTCGCGTACTCCTCGGACATGTGGATGGAGGACATGCTGTGGGGGGCGACCCTGCGCAGCCCCCACCCGCACGCCGAGATCCGCGGCATCGACATCACCGGGGCCCTGAAGGTGCCGGGTGTGCACGCGGTGCTCACGCACGAGGACGTGCCCGGCGAGAAGCGCTACGGGCTGGAGTTCCAGGACCAGCCGGTGCTGGCCTTCGGCAAGGTGCGCTACAAGGGGGAGCCGGTGGCGGTGGTCGCCGCCGACCACCCGGAGACGGCCCGGCGCGCCATGGAGCGCATCCGGGTGGACTACGCGGTGCTGGAGCCGGTCACCGACTCCCGGCGCGCGGCGATGGACCCGGACTGCCCGCCGGTGCACGAGGCGGGGTCGCTGCCCGAGCACCCCGAGTTCAACCAGCGCGGCAACCGGCTGCGCCACCAGCCGATCCGCACGGGCGCGTTCGCCGAGGCCGCCGGGTCGACCGCCCGCGAGGGCGCGGTGCTGGAGCGGCTGCGCTCGGAGGCCGCCGTGGTGGTGTCCTCCGAGTACGAGGTGGGCATGCAGGACCAGGCCTTCCTGGGCCCGGAGTCGGGGATGGCCGTGCCGGCGGAGGACGGCGGGGTGGACCTGTACGTGGCCACCCAGTGGCTGCACGTGGACCAGCGCCAGATCGCCCCGGCCCTGGGGCTGCCTCAGGACAAGGTGCGGCTGACCCTGGCGGGCGTGGGCGGCGCGTTCGGCGCGCGCGAGGACCTGTCGATGCAGATCCACGCCTGCCTGCTGGCGCTGCGCACCGGCAGGCCGGTCAAGTTCGTGTACAACCGCGAGGAGTCCTTCTACGGGCACGTGCACCGGCACCCGGCGAAGATGCGCTACGAGCACGGCGCCTCGTCCGACGGCAGGCTGCTGTACGCCACGGCCGAGGTGGTCGTGGACGGCGGCGCGTACGCGTCGGCGACCCCCGCGGTGGTGGGTGTGGCGTCCTCGCTGGGCATCGGCCCCTACGAGGTGCCCAACGTGCTGGTCGACGCCTACGGCGTGTACACGAACAACCCGCCCTGCGGCGCGATGCGGGGGTTCGGCGCGGTGCAGGCGTGCTTCGCCTACGAGTCGCAGATGGACAGGCTCGCGGCAGAGCTGGGGATGCACCCGGTGGACCTGCGGATCAAGAACGCCCTGTCGCAGGGCTCGCGCATCATCACGGGCCAGGAGATCGACATGCCGCTGCCCATGGCGGAGATGCTGCAGCGCTGCCGCGACCTGCCGATGCCGCCCGAGCGCGGAGAGCTGCCCGACCCCGGCGACCTGCGCACCCTGCCCGGCGGGGTGGCGGGGACCACCCGCGGCGAGGGCGTGGTGCGCGGCGTCGGCTACGGAGTGGGGCTGAAGAACCTGTGCTTCTCCGAGGGCTTCGACGACTACTCCACCGCCCGGGTGCGGCTGGAGGTCGTGGCGGGCGAGCCCGTGGTGATGGTGCACACCGCCGCGGCCGAGGTCGGCCAGGGGCTGGTGACGGTCAAGGGGCAGATCGCCCGGACCGAGCTGGGCGTGGAGAAGGTCGTCATCCACCCCTCCGACACCCAGGTGGGCTCGGCGGGCTCCTCCTCCGCCTCGCGCCAGTCGTACATGACGGGCGGCGCCGTCAGGGCGGCGTGCGCGTCGGTGCGCGCCGCCGTGTTCGCCCTGGCCCGCGAGCGCGGGCTGGTGCCCGGCGACCTGCCCGACACCGACCTGGCCCTGGCCGGCGGCAAGGTGGTGTCGGCGACGGCCGGGGCGCTGGTGTCGCTGGCGGACCTGCTGGGCGAGGCGGGGCAGGGAGGTGCGGTGGTCGAGGAGACCCGTGAGTTCCACCACCGGCCCACCGAGATGCTCGACCCGCTGTTGGGCCAGGGCGCCTCGCACACCCAGTTCGGGATGTGCGTCCACCGCGCCGTGGTGGACGTGGACGTGGACCTGGGCCTGGTGAAGGTGGTGGCCCTGGACGCGGTGCAGGACGTCGGCAGGGTGATGCACCCGCAGCAGCTGGCCGGGCAGATCCAGGGCGGGTCCGCCCAGGGCCTGGGCCTGGCGCTGATGGAGGAGATCCTGGTGGAGGACGGCGTGATCCGCAATCCGTCGTTCACCGACTACCTGATCCCGACGATCCTGGACACGCCCCCGATGCGGATCGAGGTCCTGGAGCATCCGGACCCGCACGCGCCGTACGGGCTGCGGGGCGCCGGCGAGCCGCCGACGCTGTCGTCGACCCCGGCGGTCGTCGCCGCGGTGCGCGCGGCGACGGGGCGCCCGCTGACGCACGCACCGGTGCGGCCGGAGGACATCGTGGGCATCGACCTGTAGCCCGCCGGGGCGCGGTGGGCGGGGAGCCCCGCCGCGCCCCGTGGTCCCCCGCTCCCGCTCCCCGGACCGCCGGCACCGCAACGCCGGCCCCGCGACGCGGACGCCGCGGTCGGTCTCCGTCCGGGGCCGCGCCGTCCCGGCGCCGACACCCAGGTGACTACTCAAAGTAGCGCCCCCCTCACCTATGGTGGCTCCATGGCCGCCCCGTTTCCCTCCAGGAGGGGACATGACCCGACGTGAGCGCGCCCGTAGGCGCGAACAGCCCGCGACCACCACCAGTCGATCCCGGCTCGACCGCTTCTTCTTCATCGGCGAGCGCGGCTCCGGCATCGCCCGCGAGGTCCGGGGCGGTCTCACCACGTTCATGGCGATGGCCTACATCATCGTCCTGAACCCGATCGTCCTGAGCGGCGTCGCCGACGTGAACGGGGACACCCTGTCGGCCGCCCAGCTGACCACCATGACGGCCCTGGCCGCGGGCCTGGTCACGATCATGATGGGGGTGGTCGGCCGCGCGCCGATCGCCTGTGCCGCCGCCCTCGGTGTGATGGCGGTCGTCGCCTACCAGGCCGCCCCCGTCATGTCCTGGCCCGAGGCGATGGGCCTGGTCGTGTGGCAGGGCGTCGCCATCGTCGCGATGGTCGTCACCGGTGTCCGCACCGCCGTGATGAACGCGCTGCCGCACGACCTCAAGCTCGCGATCGGCGTGGGCATCGGCCTGTTCGTGTCGCTGATCGGCCTGGCCAACGCCGGTTTCGTCAGCAAGGGCGACGGTGACGGCCTGCTCCAGATCGGCGCCTCCGGCGACGGCGGGCACCTCCTGGGCTGGCCCCTGCTGGTGTTCGTGTGCGGACTGGTGCTGGCCGGCGCGCTCCTGGCGCGCGGGGTCCCCGGCGCCATCTTCTACGGCATCGTCGGCGCCACGGCGATGGCCGTCGCGGTGCACCACGCCCTGGGCCTGACCCCGGAGGACTGGGGCGGCGGCGCGCCCCAGCTGCCCGCGAGCCCGGTCGCCGTGCCCGACTTCGGGCTCCTGTTCCAGGTGGACATGTTCGGGGCCTGGACCACGGCGGGGCCCGCGGCCGCGGCGGTCATCCTGTTCACCCTCGTCCTGGCCGGGTTCTTCGACGCCGTCGGCACCATCCTGGCCATCGGCGCCAAGGCGAACATCGCCGACTCCGCCGGGAACATGCCCCGGGTCAACCAGATCCTGGCCACGGACGGGAGCGGGGCCGTGGTCGGCGGCCTGACCAGTTCGTCGGCCACCCTGGTGTTCGTGGAGTCCACGGCCGGGGTGGGCGAGGGCGCCCGGACCGGGCTGGCCAGCGTGGTCACGGGCCTGCTCTTCCTCACCGCCATCGTGTTCGCCCCGGTGTTCGCGATCGTCCCGGCCCAGGCGGCGTCGGTGGCGATGGTCCTGGTGGGGGCCCTGATGATGACGCAGGTCCGCGGCATCGCCTGGGACGACATGTCCGTCGCGATCCCGGCGTTCCTGACGATCGCGATGATGCCGTTCGCCTACGACATCGCGAGCGGCATCGGCATCGGCATCATCGCCTCCACGGTCCTGAGGTCGGCGCAGGGCCGGTTCCGCGAGGTGGGCTGGCTGATGTGGCTGCTCAGCGCCGTGTTCGTGTTCCACTTCTCGATGCACGCCCTGGGGCTCTGACCCGGTACGCCCCCGAGGGGCCGGTGCGCACCGCGGCGCGCACCGGCCCCTCCGTCGTGGGGCACGGGCGCCGTGGGCACGCGGCGGGCCGCCGGCTGGAGCGGCCCGCGCAGCGCTGACCTGCGCCCCGGCGGAAGCGTCCGCGGCCGGTGCCAGAAGGGCGTTGACAGCCCGACGGAGCCACCTTAAGTTGACATTGACAACTTTCATGCGCACCAGGGACGGACACCCATGGACGACGTCACGGTCAACGGCGCACGGCATCCCGCGCCCGTCGACCCCGACACCAGCACCGCCGAGCACGTGCGCGACCGCCTCGGCCTCACCGGCACCAAGATCGCCTGCGGCGGCGGAGTGTGCGGCGCCTGCACGATCCTCGTCGACGGCTCCCCCACCGTCTCCTGCCTCCTGCCCTCCGACCGCCTGGCGGGCCGCACCGTCACGACGGTCGAGGGCCTGGGCGGCACCCACCCCGTCCAGTACGCCTTCGCGGCGCACGACGCGCTCCAGTGCGGATACTGCACCCCGGGGTTCGTCGTCTCCGCCTCGGTCTTCGTCGACGCCTGGCGGGCCGACCACGGCGACACCCGGCCCGACCTCGACACGATCGCCGACGCGCTGTCCGGCCACCTGTGCCGCTGCGGAGCCTACGAGGGGGTCTTCGCCGCCGTCGCCGCCGCCTGTGCCGGGGAGTTCGACTCCCGACCGGACCGGGAGCCGCCCCGCCGCGACGCCGTCGACAAGGTGACCGGCCGGGCGCGGTTCAGCGCCGACCTGGCCCCGCACGGCCACTGGGAGGGCGTGATCGTCCGCTCGACCCACGCCCACGCCCGCGTGCGCGGCGTCGACCCGGGCGCCGCGCGCGCCGGGGACGCCCCGGAGGACACCGCCGCGCCCCCCGGAACCGCACCCGTGTTCGCCGACCTGCTCGGGGAGGACCGCACCGTCCGCTACGTCGGACAGCCGATCGCCGCCGTCGCCGCGCCGACCCCCGCCGGCGCCCGGGCCGCCGCGGCCGCCGTCCGGGTCGACTACGAACCGCTCCCGGCCGTGCTCGACGCCGAGGCCGCCCAAGCTCCCGGGGCCCCGGTCCTCTACCCGACCCGGGCCGAGCGGGCCGCCGTCCCCAGCTACGGCGAGGCCCCGACCCCTCCGGCCCGCTGGGAGGGCAACCTGCGCGGCCCCGGCACCCTGAGCTGGCGCGGTCCCACCGCCGTGCGCAGGCTGCGCCGGGCCGCGCGGACCGGCGACCCGCTCCTGGTCTCCGGGGAGTTCACGACCGCCTCGCAGGCGCACAACCCCCTGGAACCGCACGTGTGCGTGGCCTCCTGGGAGCCGGGGGGCGACCTGTACCTGCGCGTGTCCACACAGGCCGTGGCCAAGACCGCGGAACGCGCCGCCAAGCGCTGGGGCCTGCCCCCGGACCGGGTGCACGTCGTCAGTGAGTACGTCGGCGGCGGGTTCGGCGCCAAGAACGCCCTCTCCGCCGACATCGTGGCGTCGGTGGAGCTGGCCAGGGCCGCCCGCGCGCCGGTACGGGTCGCGTTCGACCGGGCGGAGGAGCTGACCGACGCCGGGCACCGGCCCGCGGCCCGCACCCGGGTGGCGCTGCTCGCCGACCGGAACGGGGACCTGGCCGCGATGAGCGTGGACTCCCGGGGCGAGGGAGGGGTGTCGGTCGGCTCCTCCGCCGCCGCGCTCGCCTTCATGATGTACGGCCGCTCGCCCCGGCGGGTCCGCGACTTCGACGTGGTCACCAACCTGCCTCCCGGCATGCCCATGCGCGGCCCGGGCGGACCGCCCATGGCGTGGGCGCTGGAGCAGGCCGTCGACATGATGGCGCACCGGCTGGGCGAGGACCCGCTGGCGCTGCGCGCCCGCTGGGACGGCAACCCCAAGCGGCGCGCCCTGTACGCGCGGGCCGCGGGGCTGGACCTGTGGCGGGACCGGCCCCGCGGCCCCCGCTCCGGCCGCTTCCGGCGCGGTGTGGGGGTGGCCGCCGCGAGCTGGCTCTACCTCCTCGGTCCGCAGGCCAGGGTCGAGCTGTCGGTGGAGGACGGTTCGGTGGTGGTGCGCTCGTCCACCCAGGACATCGGCACCGGGATCCGCACGGTGCTCGCCGGGGCCGTCGCCGACAGGCTGGGCGTGCCCGCCTCGGACCTGCGGGTGGAGATCGGGCGCAGCGGGCCGGTGCACGGCACCGGATCGTACGGGTCGCGCACCACCACGTCGATGGGGCCCGCCGCGGCGCAGGCCGCCGACAGGCTGCGCGACGCCCTGCGGGAGCGCTCTCCCTCGGTGCCCGCCGTCGGACCGGTCCCCGAGCACGCGTTCAAGGAGGCCCTCGCCGCGGCCGAGGGCGTGCGGGTGGAGGGCGGGCGCGGACCGGACCGCTGGGGCCGGCTCTCCCCGGACATGGCCGGCGACCTGGCCCTGGGCCGGGGCCTCAGCGGCGCGGTGCACGTGATGGAGGTGGAGGTGGACACCCTGCTGGGCCGGGTGCAGCCGACCCGCTGCTGGGCCGGGATCGCCGCCGGCCGCGTCTACGCCGAGCGGCTGGCCCGCAACCAGTGCGAGGGCGCGGTCGTCCAGGGGGTCGGGTACGCGCTGTTCGAGGAGCGGCGCCACGACCCCGCCACGGGCGTGACGCTCACCGACAACATGGAGGACTACCGGATCCCGGGTCCGGGGGACGTGCCCGAGACCGAGGTGTACTTCCACGAGGAGGGGTTCGGGCACGTCCCCGGCGGCGGGATCGGGCTGGGAGAGGTGTCGGTCGTCGGCGTCGCCGCCGCACTGGCCAACGCCGTGCACGACGCCACCGGCTGGCGGCCGCACGAGCTGCCCGTCCGGCCGGACCGACTGATCGAAGGACTGCGATGAGCACCGTCACACGACCCGCGACCCTGGACGAGGCGCTGTCCGGCCTGGACGGCACGGGCGCGCTCCCGCGCGCCGGGGGAACCGACCTGACCGCCTGCCTGGGCTCGGGGGTCCTCGCCTCCGCGCCGGTGGTCGACCTGTCCGGCGTCGGCGAGCTGCGCGGGGTGGACTGGCTCCCCGACGGATCGGCCCGGGTGGGCGCCCTGACCGGCGTCGGCGAACTGGCCGGGGACCCGGGGCTGGCCGGCGCCTACCCGGCGCTGGCCGCCGTGGCCCGGGTCCTGGCCACCCCGCAGGTGCGCGACGCGGCGACCCTGGGCGGGAACCTGTTGCAGCGCAACCGCTGCTGGTACCTGCGCAACCCGGCCTTCGACTGCTTCCAGACGGGCGGTGGCTCCTGCCCCGCGCGTTCGGGCGACCACCTGTACGGGGTGGTCGTGGACCAGGGGCCGTGCGTGGCCCCGCACCCCTCGTCGCTGGCGGTCGCACTGCTGGCGCACGACGCGACGGTGCTGGTCGCGGGGGCCGGCCCGTCCGCCCCGCCGGACGGGGCCGGCTCCTCCGCTCGACCGGCGGAGCGGCCGGTGGCCGACCTGTACGACGGGGCGGACCCCGCCCGGGACCACGTACTGGCGCCGGGCCAGGTGCTGGTATCGGTCTCCCTGCCCGTGCCGGTGCGGGGCGAGCGCTCCTCCCACAGGAGGGCGACGGGACGCTCCCGCTCGGAGTGGCCGCTGGTGGAGGCGGTGGCGCGGCTGGACTGCGGCGCGGACGGCGCCGGACCGGTGACCCGGGCGGCCGTGGCCGTGGGCGGGGTGGCGCGTACCCCGCTGAGGCTGCCCGGCGTGGAGTCCGCCCTGGCCGGAGCCCTTCCGGGGCGGGCGCTGGGCCCGGAGGCGGAGGACGCCCTCGCGGACCTGGCCTCGCTGTGCTCCCCGCTCCCCTCCACCGGGTACAAGGTGGACCTGCTTCGCGCCACCGTGCGCGACGTGCTCGAGCGGGCACTGGGGATCCCCCCGTCCTGAGACGCGGGGCCCCGCCGGGCGCGGTCCGGCGTGACGGCGCGGGTCCGCGACCGCGGGCCCCGGACCGGCGCCCCGGGTCCGGGGCGGTGGCCGTGCCGTCACGCCGGCCGCACGCGCGAAACGCCCGGCCGGGGTGTCCCGGCCGGGCGTCGGACCGTGCCGCTGCGAGCGGGCCGGCGGGCCCCGGCGTCGCCGGGCGGCTCCGGTCAGTGCCTCAGCAGGGCCCGGTGGGCGAGCTCACGGCACACGAGCGCGAAGTCCAGCCCGGCGGCGGCTGCCGCCATCGGGAACGTGGAGGTCTCGGTCAGCCCCGGGGCGACGTTGGTCTCCAGGAAGGTGGCCCGGCCGTCCGCCCCCACGATGAGGTCCGTGCGGGAGAAGTCCCGCAGCCCCAGGACCCGGTGCGCGGTCAGCGCCACCTCCCCGGCCGCGGCCAGGGCGTCCGCGTCCAGGCGGGCCGGGCAGAAGAACTCCGTGCGGCCGGCGGTGTAGCGGGCGGCGTAGTCGTAGACCCCGCCGTCCGGCACGATCTCCACCGGCGGCAGGGCCACCGGACCGTCGCCCGTGTCCAGGACCCCCACGGCGAGCTCGGTTCCCTGGACCTGCTCCTCGACCAGGGCCGAGTCGCTGTAGGCGAAGCAGGAGACCAGGGCGGCGGACAGGTCCTGCACCGAGGTCACCGGGGCGGCGCCGAAGGCCGACCCTCCCCTGTCGGGCTTGACGAACAGCGGCAGGCCCAGGCGCCCGGCGAGCCGGTCGAGCAGCGCCGGGGCGCCCAGGTCGTGGAAGACCGACTTGGGCAGCGCCGCGCCGCGCGGCACCCGCACGCCCTGTTCGGCGAGCAGGGCCTTGGCCGCGGGCTTGGAGTAGGCCAGGCGGCAGGCGGAGGGCCGGGCGCCCACGTAGGGCACCCCGACCAGTTCCAGGACCTCCCGGATGGCGCCGTCCTCGCCGGCGGACCCGTGCAGGACGGGGAAGACGACCTGGGGCGGGTCGTCGGAGAGCCGGTCGAGCAGGGTGGAGTCGACGTCGGCGACCTGGACCTCCACGTCCAGTCGGCGGAGCGCCTCGGCGACGCTGCGCCCGGAGTGGACGCTCACCTCGTGTTCGGGGGACAGGCCCCCGGCGAGAACGAGGACCCGGTCAAGGTCGGCCACGGCGCCAACCTCCTTCTGTGCTGCGGTCATGGTGCTTGGTGCCTTGCTCGGGGGTGTCAGGGCAGGTCGGGGGCGGGCGACTGGTGGCCCTCGGTGCTCGGGGCCAGGGTGGTGCCGAACGTATCACGCAGGTCGACCTCCCCCTCGATGGCGCCGACGAGGCGTCGCACGCCCTCCCGGATCTGCTCGGGCGTGGGGTAGCAGAAGCTGAGGCGCATGCTGTCGCGCCCGCGGCCGTCGGCGTAGAAGCCGGTGCCGGGAACGTAGGCGACCCGCTCGGTGACGGCGCGGGGCAGCATCGCCTTGGCGTCGATGCCCTCGGGCAGGGTGGCCCACACGAAGAACCCGCCCTCGGGCCTGGTCCAGGTGCACCCGGCGGGCATCATCGCGGTCAGCGCGTTGAGCATCGCGTCGCGGCGCTCGCTGTACATGGAGTTGAACGCCTTGATCTGCTCGCGCCACGCGAAGGTGTTGAGGTAGCGGCGCACGACCAGCTGGTTGAACGTCGAGTGGCTGAGCATCGCCGACTCCGCTGCCAGGACGAGTTTGGCGCGCACGGCGGCGGGCGCGAGCGCCCAGCCGATGCGCAGTCCCGGGGAGAAGGTCTTGGAGAGCGATCCGAGGTAGACGACGTTGCCCTCGCTCTGCGAGTACAGGGTGGGCTCGGGTTCGCCGTCGTAGCGGAGGAGGCCGTAGGGGTTGTCCTCGACGATGAGCACGTCGTGGCGCTCGCAGGCCGCGACCACCTGGGCCCGCCGCTCGGCGCTCATGGTGATCCCGGCCGGGTTCTGGAAGTTGGGGACGGTGTAGAAGAACTTCACCGGGCGGCCGTCCAGCTCGGCCCGGACGAGGGCCTCCTCCAGGTCGGAGGGGATGACGCCCTGGTCGTCCATCGCCACGTGCCGGATGTCGGCCTGGAAGGCGGCGAAGGTGTTGATGGCGGTGACGTAGGTGGGGGCCTCGGTGAGGACGATGTCGCCCGGGTCGACGAACACGCGGGTGAGGAGGTCGAGGGCCTGCTGGGAGCCGACGGTGACGATGACGTTCTCGGGGCTGGCGGTGATGCCCTCCAGCGCCATGTACTCGCAGAGCTGCTCGCGCAGGACCGGGTCGCCCTGGGCCGATCCGTACTGGAGTGCGGCCGTGCCCTCCTCGGAGACGACGTCCTTGACGAGCTCTCCGATCTGGTCGAGGGGGAGGGCGGCGACGTTGGGCATCCCCCCGGCGAGGGAGACCACCTCCGGCCTGGAGGCCACCGCGAAGAGTGCCCTGACCTCCGATGCGACCATTCCCTGTGCTCGACGTGCGTAGCGGCCGACGTGGGGGTCGATGCGCGAGCCCTGTTGCGCGGGCTGCTGCTCTCGGTGGTCAGCGGACACGGTCCACCTCCGAAGGAAGGACGGTCTGAGGGGCCGGCGGGACGTCGGCCGGGACCCGGGTGCGGTCTTCCGGTACGACGCCCGTCGTGCCCCCATGGTTCACACGGTGCCCCTGTGGCGGCTGGGCCGCCGGGGCCGGATGAGACGGTCGGGTCGGTCGAGCCGTGGGTGAGCACGGTTCGGTAAATGTGCTGAGTGTAGCCCAGCCCACGGCCCCGGATCCGGGGGGAAGGGCCTTCCGTGCTGTTCGCCACACCGACCCCCCCCGTCCCCTTCATCCCGAATCGTCCTCATCGTGGCTACCCATCCCACGCGGTCGACTCACGGGGGGATGACGAGAATATGAGGAACTGTTCACGCTTTTCTCTCGAGTCGGACATAGGCCCCATCCTTCCCATCGGCGACATTGGTCGCGTAGGGCACGCGCGCCCGCGGGGCCGCCGCCCGGTCCGACCTTCCAGGGGGAAGCCATGAGAGTCCGCTCGAGCACCGTCCTCGCACCGCTCGCCGCCCTCGTCCTGGGCGGGGTGCTCGCGACGTCCTGCTCCACCGGAGGGGCGCACGACGCGGAGGCGGACGCGGCGCGGGTCGAGCTGGAACAGGCGGCCGACGCCCTGGCCGCGACGGCTCTGCGGCCGGGGGCCGAGCGCGCCTTCGCCCGCGGGGGGCACCCGATCCCGGGGGGCCTGGCCTGCGGCGGCCTCCCGCAGGAGGACCCGGCCGCCTCCCCGGCCGTCTCCGTCGCCCCGGCCCCGAACCGGACCGCCGGCACGGAGGGGTACGAGGCTCCCGCCTCCCCCGTGCCCCGCGGCGGCCGGCTGGAGGTCCACTGCACCGGCGAGACCGAGGACGGCGCGCGGGCCGTGTTCGAGGGACGCCTCCTGCGCGGGGCGCTGGCCGAGCGGGAGGCGGGCAACGACAGCCTTCCCGGCAGTTTCACCGGGAGCGTCGACGGCGAGCGGGTCTTCGCCATGGACTGCTTCCAGTGCTCCCCCGCGGCCGAGGACGCCGAGGAGCGGGAGCCCGGCGGCGAGGACCCCGGGACGGAGAAGGCGGAGAACGTCGAGGAGGTCCTCGACTAGGAGGCGCGCGCACCCCCGCGCCCCCTGCGGTGCGCGGCGGGACGTCCCGGAGGAGACCACCTCGGGAGACGTCCCGCCGCGTCGCGCGGCGGCCTCGGGCTCTCCCCCGACACCCCGAACGACCGCCTGGACCCCGCGGCGCGTACGTCCCTCCCCGTGGCCCCCCTCAAGGCCCGAAGGTCGTGAACGCGCCGATGGACCGGTCTCCGGACGCCGTGCCCTCTCCGGCCCGGCGACCGCCCCGGTCGGGGCCGCGCGAGCACAGTCCACCGCACCCGGGAACGGGGCGCAACGGTTGCACTAGGTTGCGATGATGTCGCGCAGAGCAACCGGACGGTCGTCCGACCTCAGCGCCTCGCGGAGGTCCCGGACGCCGGGCGCCACCGATCCGGGCAGCAGGTCGGTCGGGGCCGGCGGGGCGACGACCCGCACCAGGACCTCCTCGCTGAACCGGTAGGGGCGGCTCTCGATGATGCCGCCGAGGTGCCTCCGCAGGCGCGACAGCTCGGCCCGCACGGTCACGACGTGGCCGCCCGCGCCGAACACGGCCTGCGACAGCTGTGCGCCCGTGCGCCCCTCGCGGTGGCCGGCCAGCAGCAGGAGCAGTTCCGCGTGGCGCGGCGTCAGCCGGTGCGTCCACTCCCCGCTGGCCCCGGCGACCGCCACCGTGGGGGCGGAACGGGTCAGGTCCAGGGTGACCGTGGCCCCGCCGCTCTCCCGCTCCGGCCGGGGACGCACCAGCCAGCCCCCGGGGAGGGGTTCCAGCGCGCACTCCCCCAGCGCGGGGAGCCAGGCCGTCCCCGTGTCCCGCTGCGTGGGCAGCAGGACCCTGCGGACCGGCTCCATGTGGACGGCGGCGGCCGTCCACCCGGCGTCGTCCACGACCAGGGCGCGCTCGCTCATCCCGGCCAGCAGGGGCGCCGCCACCGAGCGCAGCCGCTCCAGGTGCGTGTGGTGGATCCCCTGGAGGTGGGCCTCGGCGAGCTGGGCGACCGCGCTGACCAGCGCCAGTGTCGCCGGGTGGATGGTGGAGACGGGACCGGTCACGTCGACGGCGCCGAGCAGGCGCCCGTCGCGGGGGTCGTGGATCGGGGCGCAGGCGCAGGTGAGGGTGTGCAGGCTCCGGACGAAGTGTTCGGCCGAGTAGACCTGGACGGGACGTCCCACGACCAGGGCCGTGCCAATGGCGTTGGTGCCCGTGCTGCCCTCGTTCCAGTAGGCGCCCTCGACCAGCCCCACCCTGTCGCCGACCGACCGCATGCGGTGCGAGCCCTCGCGCCACAGGACCTGCCCCGCGGAGTCGGCGACCAGCATGATGTGGTCGGCCTCGTCCGCGACCGAGACCAGGGACCGGCGGATCAGCGGGAGGACCGCCGCGATCGGGGAGGCGTCGCGGTTGCGCTGGAGCTCGTCCACGCGCGCCACCCGCGGGGGCGGCGCGCTGTCGGGGTCGATGCCGAAGCCGCGCATCCTTTCCCAGGAGTCCTCGATCACCGGGCGCAGCGGCGCGGGCGCGGGACGTCCGGTGAGCGAGGCCTCGTGCACCCGTCTGAGCATGAGCGCGTGCTCGCGGGCGTCGGCCCCGGCGGGCAGGGCCGTGTCCAGCGGAGGAAACGACATGTGGCCCCCTGACTTCGGGTTCGCTACGGAGATACCAAGTGTCCAGGCTGAGCCCCGACAGGGTGAGGGAACCGGAACACACGCACGATTCGGAACTGTTTCCGGCACACAAGTTCCGCTTTCTCGGCGACAACCGGGGCCGCCTACCACGCATGGCCGCCGCCGTCCCCGCCGGGACGTCGGCGTGCGCGACCAGGATCGGGCACCGCGCACCCCGAACCGGGGAATTGGCCGGAAGCGGCCACGCCCGCGCGGGCGAGGGCGGGCGGGAGGAACCGGGCCGGGCCGGTGCACGTGCGTGCGCGTCGCACACCCGCACGTGCGGCCGCGCCCGGAGCGCGGCGGAGGGCCCGGAGGGGCACGGCCCCTGCCTGCCCTGTGCCCTCGGGGTACCGGAGGAAGTATCCCGCGCCGGCGGGCACACGGGCCCGGAACGGGCCCGGGAGCACGGTCAGGGGCCCGGCCGCCACCGGGTGAGCGCGAACCACAGGCGCATGCGCTGCTCGGCGTCGGCCAGGTCCACTCCCAGGTCCCGTTCGATCCTGCCGATCCGGTAGCGGACGCTGTTGCGGTGGGCCCCGAGGTCGGCCGCGGCCCGGTCCCAGTTGCCGTGGCGGGTGAGCCAGGCCCGCAGGGTCGCGCGCAGGAGCCCCGCGGGAGCGGTGTCCTCGGCGAGCGGGCCCAGGACGCCGCGTGCGAGCGCGTCCGCGCCCGCCGGGTCCAGGAGGGCCTCGAAGGGGTCGGTGTCGTCCTCCCACAGCAGCGGGCCCCCGGCCGCGCGGGCGCGGGGGAGGAGGGAGGCCGCCGCGCGGTCGGCGGCGGACAGCTCCCCGGGGGCGACCGGGCCGCTCAGGGCTCCGGTCCACCCGTGGAGCAGGAGCAGGTCCAGTCCTTCCCGGTGCGCCGCGTCGCCGCGGTCCGCGAGGACGGCGCGCAGCAGTCCCGGCGGGCCGGGGGCGGCGTCCAGGACCCGGGTGTCCAGTGGCAGCGCGGTGGGCGCGGTGTGCCGTCCCCGGCCGGCGGGGAGCGCGTGCAGGACGCGGTAGCCGCCGGCGTGGCCGTCCCCGCCCCCGGTGAGCCCGGCGAGCAGGGGCAGGGCCTCCTCGGCGACGCCTCCGTCCAGCAGCAGGGCGGCGAGGAGGCGGCCCGGGGCGGGCGGGGCGCCCCGGTCGGTGCGCGCGAGGAGGTCGAGCAGCGCGGTCGCGGTGCGCAGGACGGCGCGGTCGGTGATGCCGAGGGGGTCGGGGCGCCCCACCAGGACCACCCCGTGGTCGTCGGGGGGCGAGCCGACGGTGTGCAGGAAGACCTCGTCCGCGCCGTACCGCGCCTTGGCGCTGCGGGGGCCGTGCGGGAGGGTGAGCCGGGCGACGAGCCCGTGGAGGTCGGGGTCCAGGTCCCGGGGGGCGCCCGGTGTCGCGTGCCGTCCGCCGGAGCCGGCCCCCGTCCGCGCCGGCACCTCCTCCCCCGGCGCGGACGGGGTCCCGGACGGGACGTGGGCGAGCAGCGCCCACCCTCCGAGGGCCTCGGCGAGCACCCGCAGGACGCGGTCCACCGGCGCGTCGGCGGTGACGGCCAGGGCCAGGGCCTGGTGCGTCTCCCCGAGTCGGCGCAGGTCGCGCAGCCGCCGCTCCTCCAGCTCCTCGCCGACGGCCTGGCTGACGGCGGCGAACGGGGTGGGGCGGGGGACGGAGACCAGCGGCAGTCCGCGCGCGTGGCACTGCTCGACCAGGCCGGCGGGGACGGTGTCGTGGACGGGGGTGACGCCGAAGCCGACCGCGCTGACCCCCGCGCCGACCACGGCGTCGACGTAGGCGCGCAGGCCGGCGGCGGTCCGGGGCAGGTCGACCCCCGCCGTGAGCAGGAGTTCGCCGCCGCGCAGGTAGGCGGAGGGGTCCGGCAGCTCGCTCACCACGGCCCAGGCGATCCCGGGGTCGCCCGCCTCGACGACGGTGTCCAGCGCGAGGTCGCGCCGGCCCGTGACCACGCTCAGCGGCACGGTGTGGACGTCGGTGCGTCGGGCCCGGTCTGCCACGGCGTTCCCCTTCTCCCCGGCCCGCGCCGCGGGTTCCGGCGCCGGGCGTCTCGTGTCCCCCGTGTTGCGCACAGGGGTGCGCCGACCGCACTTTCTGGATGGTTCGCCCATAAAGGGAGGTCCGACGGTGCGGTTCGTCCACTGGAGCGTAGCCGAGACGCTGCCTAGTCTGTCCGAAGTCCGTGTGACCTGCGTCAACGTCGCCGCTGTTCACTCCCCCGTACCCCCGCGTCCACATTTGGAGTGCCATGACCGTCGACCTCGCGGTGATCGCCGCCTATCTCCTGGGTATGGTCGCCCTCGGCTGGTGGGGCATGCGCCGCGCCACCAGCAAGTCCGACTACCTGGTCGCCGGACGCCGCCTGGGTCCGCTGATGTACGCGGGCACCATGGCCGCGGTCGTGCTCGGCGGCGCCTCCACCGTCGGCGGCATCGGCCTGGGATACACCTACGGCGTCTCCGGCGCCTGGCTGGTCGTCGCCATCGGCGTCGGCATCCTCGCGCTGCACCTGTTCTTCGCCAAGCGCATCTCCCGGCTCCGGGTCTTCACCGTCTCCGAGATGCTGGACCTGCGCTACGGCGGCAACTCGCGGGTGGTGTCGGGCCTGGTCATGTGGGGTTACACCTTCATGCTGACGGTGCCCTCCACCCTGGCGTTCTCCACCATCTTCAGCGGCCTCTTCGAGCTCCCGCGCGCGGTGGCGATCATCCTGGGCGGCTCCATCGTGGTCCTGTACTCCACGATGGGCGGCATGTGGTCGGTGACCATGACCGACATGGCCCAGTTCGCCATCAAGACCGTCGGGCTCGTCCTCATCCTGACGCCGGTGGCGATCTGGTCGGCGGGCGGCTTCTCCGGGATGCGCGAGTCCCTGGACCCGTCCTACTTCAGCCCCACCGCCATCGGCGGGGAGACGATCCTGACCTACTTCGTCATCTACTCGCTCGGCCTGCTCATCGGCCAGGACATCTGGCAGCGCGTGTTCACCGGCCGCGACGACCGGGTCGCCCGGGTCGGCGGCATCGGCGCGGGTGTCTACTGCCTGGTCTACGGGGTGTGCGGGGCCCTCATCGGCACCGCGGCGGCCGTCCTCTTCCCGAACCTGGCCAACCCCGACGACGCGTTCACGCGGATGGTCGACGCGACCCTGCCCGTGGGCCTCGCCGGCCTGGTGATCGCCGCCGCCCTGTCCGCCGTGATGTCCACCGCCAGCGGCGCCCTCATCGCCTGCTCCACGGTCACGTCCACCGACCTGTGGCCCCAGGTCCGCCGCCTGTTCGGGCGCGACGGGGCCTCCCACAGGGGCGGCAACCGCGACGAGGTCGCCTCCAACCGCGTCTTCACGCTGGTCCTGGGCGCCGCGACCATCGGCGTCGCCCTGGCCGTCGACGACGTCGTCGCGGCGCTGACCCTGGCCTACAACGTGCTCGTGGGCGGCCTGCTGGTCGCCATCCTGGGCGGCCTGGTGTGGAAGCGCGGCACCCGCGCGGGCGCCCTGGCCTCCATGCTCACCGGGTCGGTGGCCGTCATCGTCACCATGGCCCTGACGGGGATGCTCGCCAACGAGCCCATCTACGTGGGGCTCGGCACCGCCCTGGTCGTGTACGTGGCCGTGAGCCTGCTGACCCCGCCGACGGACCCGGCCGTCCTGGCCGCCTGGCAGAGCCGCCTGCGCGGCGACGACGCGCCGGAGGGGGCCGGGGCGGCCCCGGCCGCCGCGGACTCCGTGGACGCGCCCGCGTCCCGGGACGACTGACCCGCACCGACCGACCCCACCGACCGCGGCCCCCACCGGCCGCACCGACGACGACAAGGACAGGACCACGCGATGAACGCACCGATCGGACCCACCGACTCCAGCCTCGTACCGCGCTTCGCCGGGCCGGCGACCTTCGCCCGCCTCCCCCGCATCGACCAGGTGGAGAAGGCCGACATCGCCGTGGTCGGCGTCCCCTTCGACACCGGGGTCTCCTACCGCCCGGGCGCCCGCTTCGGCCCCTCCGCCATCCGTGAGGCCAGCCGACTGCTGCGCCCCTACAACCCGGGCCTGGACGTGTCCCCGTTCGCGAACGCGCAGGTGGTCGACGCCGGGGACATCGCGGTCAACCCGTTCTCCATCGGCGACGCCGTGGAGACCCTGGACGAGGGCGCCTCCCGGTTCGTGCGGGAGGGCACGCGCCTGGTCACCCTGGGCGGCGACCACACCATCGCCCTGCCCCTGCTGCGCTCGCTGCACCGCGTGCACGGGCCGATCGCGATGGTGCACTTCGACGCCCACCTGGACACCTGGGACACCTACTTCGGCGAGCCCTACACCCACGGCACCCCGTTCCGCCGCGCCGTGGAGGAGGGCATCCTCGACACCGAGGCCATCTGCCACGTGGGCACCCGCGGGCCCCTCTACGGCAAGAAGGACCTGGAGGACGACCGCCGGTTCGGGTTCGGCATCGTCACCTCGGCCGACGTGATGCGCAAGGGCGTGGACGAGATCGCCGACGCGCTGCGCCAGCGCATCGGCAACCGCCCCCTGTACGTGTCGGTGGACATCGACGTGCTCGACCCCGCGCACGCCCCCGGCACCGGCACCCCCGAGGCGGGCGGCCTGACCAGCCGCGAACTGCTGGAGATCCTGCGCGGCCTGGCCACCTGCAACCTGGTGGGCGCGGACGTGGTGGAGGTCGCCCCCGCCTACGACCACGCGCAGATCACCGCCACCGCGGCCTCGCACGTGGCCTACGACCTGGTCAGCGTCCTGGCCCTCCACCACACGACGGGGGCCTGAGCCCATGGGAGCTCCGCGCAACGGCGGGGACCTGGTCACCGAGACCCTCACCGCGCTCGGCGCGCGGGTGGCCTTCGGCATCCCCGGCCAGCACGCGCTGGGGCTGTTCGACGCGCTGCGCCGGGCCCCGGGGCTGAGGTTCGTCTCCAGCCGGGTCGAGAACAACGCCGCCTTCGCCGCCGACGGGCACGCCCGGCTCACCGGCGAGGTGACGCCGCTGCTGGTCTCGACGGGGCCCGGGGCGCTGCTCACGCTGGCCTCCCTCCAGGAGTCCCGGGCGTCCAGCGCCCCGGTCCTGGTGATCAGCAGCCAGGTCCCGCGCGCGGGCCTGGGGGGCGGGCGCCACGGGTACCTGCACGAGCTGCCCGAGCAGTCCGCGAGCTTCGCCAACGTCACCAAGACGGCGTTCACGGTGCGGCACGCCTCGCAGATCCCCTCGGCCCTGGCCGAGGCCTGGCGGGTCGCGGCGAGCGCCCCGGCGGGCCCCGTCCTGGTGGAGATCCCGCAGGACGTGCTGCTGGAGCCGACCGTGGTGCCCCCGGTGGAGGACGTGGACCCGGCCCCGGTCCCGCTCGCGCCGCGCGCCGAGCTGGTGGCCGAGGCGGCCCGCCTGCTGGACGGGGCCCGGCGGCCGAGGATCCTGGCCGGGGGCGGGGTGAGCCGCTCCGGGGGACGGGACGCGCTGGTCGCCCTGGCCGAGGCCCTCCGGGCCCCGGTGGCCACCACCTTCGGGGGCAAGGACGCCTTCCCCTGGGACCACCCCCTCTCCCTCCAGTCGTGGATCGAGGACCGGCACACCACCGACTACCTGGAGGGGGCCGACGTCCTGCTCGTGGTGGGCTCGGGGCTGGGCGAACTGTCCAGCAACTACCACACGTTCGCGCCCCGGGGCCGCGTGGTCCAGGTCGAGGCCGACCTGGGCAAGCTGGAGTCCAACCACCCCGCGCTCGGTGTGCACGGCGACGCCGCCACGACCCTCGCCGGCCTCGCGGAGGCGGTGGCCCGCCGTCCCGCCGACCCGGCCGTGGAAGCGGAGGTGGCGTCCGTGAAGGCCGCCGTGGCCGCCCGCCTCGACGCGCAGGGCCTCGCGGCGGAGCGCGCCGTGCTGACGGCCGTGCGGGAGGCCCTGCCCGACGGCGCGCCCAGCTTCTGGGACATGACGATGCTGGCCTACTGGGCGTGGTCCGCGTGGGACCCGCGCGGGGGCGGTGCGTACTCCGCGCAGGGGTCGGGGGGCCTGGGGTACGGGTTCCCCGCCGCCCTGGGCGCCGCGGCGGCCGGGCGCGGCCCGGTCCTGGCCGTCTCCGGGGACGGGGGCGCGATGTACTCGGTCGCCGAGCTGGCCACGGCCCGCCAGCACGACCTGGACGTGACGTGGCTGGTCGTGGACGACGGCGGCTACGGCATCCTGCGCGAGTACATGGAGTCGTCGTTCGGGGAGGCCACCCACACCGAGCTGGCCCGGCCGGACTTCGTGGCCCTGGCCGAGGCGTTCGGGGTGCCCGCCACCCCGACCTCCCCGGAGCGGCTGCGCGAGGACCTGTCCGCCGCCCTGTCCCGGCCCGGCCCGAACGTGGTCGTGCTGCCCATGGTGCTGGAACTGTTCGCCCCCACCCACCTGGGCGGGTAGGGCCTCCGCCGCCCCGTCCCGTCCGGTCGGCGGCGGCGTGCCGTCCTGCCGGCGCGCCGCCGCCGGCCGGCCCCGGCCTCCCGGCCCCACCGCAACCGACACGAGGAGACCATGCGCATCCACGAGTTCGACACACTGCCCGGCTTCGTCGACGGAGAACCCCTGAGCCCCGCGGACGGGCGCGTCCAGGACCTGGTCGACCCCGTGACGGGAGGGATCGCGGGCACGTCCGGGGTGTTCGGCCCCGGGGAGGTGGAGGCCGCCATGTCCTCCTCCGCCCGGGCCTTCCGGCTCTGGAGCCGGACCGGCACCCCCGCCCGCCGCCAGGACGCCCTCCTGGCCCTGGCCGACGCCCTGGCGGCCCGGGCCGGGGAGTTCGCCGACGCCGAGTGCCGTGAGACCGGCAAGCCCCGCGCGTCCGTGCTCGACGAGGAGATCCCGTTCTGTGTGGACACCCTGCGGTTCTTCGCCGGGGCCGCGCGCCACCTGGAGGGGCGGGCGGCGGCCGAGTACCTGGAGGGGCACACCTCGTGGATCCGCCGCGAGCCCGTGGGCGTGTGCGTGGGCGTCACCCCGTGGAACTACCCCCTGATGATGGCGGTGTGGAAGATCGGGCCGGCCCTGGCCGCCGGGAACACCGTCGTGCTCAAGCCCGCCGAGACCACGCCGACCACCACCGTCATGCTCGCCGAGGCCGCCGCGGAGGTCCTGCCCCCGGGCGTGCTCAACGCGGTCGTGGGAGACCGCGACACCGGCCGCCTGCTGGTGGAGCACCCGGCGGCGCGGCTGGTGTCGATCACCGGCTCCACCCGTGCGGGCGTGCAGGTGGCCCGGACGGCCTCCGCCGACCTGAAGCTGCTGCACCTGGAGCTGGGCGGCAACGCCCCGGTCCTGGTCTTCGACGACGCCGACCCGGCCGGCGCCGCCGCGGGGGTGGTGGCGGGGGCCTTCCTCAACGCGGGCCAGGACTGCACCGCCGCCACCCGGGTCCTGGTGCACGAGGGCGTCCACGACGCGTTCGTCGCCGAACTGACCGCACGGGCCTCCGCGCAGGTCACGGGGCGCCCATCGGACCAGCCCTCCGACTTCGGCCCGCTCAACAACGCCGACCAGTTCGCCAGGGTCACCGGACTCCTGGAGCGCCTGCCCGGGCACGCGGTCGTGGAGACCGGCGGGCACCGTGTGGGCGGTGAGGGGTTCTTCCTGGCGCCCACCGTCGTGTCCGGGCTCCGGGCCGACGACGAGATCGTGCGCGAGGAGGTCTTCGGCCCCGTCGTCACCGTCCAGCGGTTCGCCACCGAGGAGGAGGCGGTCGAGCTGGCCAACGGCGTGGATCAGGGGCTGGCCTCGTCCGTGTGGACAGCCGACCACGGGCGCGCCCTGCGCGTCAGCGGTGAGCTGGACTTCGGCGCGGTGTGGATCAACGGCCACGGCGAGCTGGTGTCGGAGATGCCCCACGGCGGGTTCAAGCACTCGGGCTACGGCAAGGACCTGTCGGCGTACAGTCTGGAGGACTACACCCGGGTCAAGCACGTGATGAGCGCGCTGCGCTGACCGCGGGCGGAGGGCCCCGGGCCCGGACGGGGCCCGGGGCCTCCCTCAGGGCGCGGGGGCCGCGCGCCGGGCCCGCAGGTGCGACCAGGTGAGCTCGGTGACGTGCCCGGCCATGGCGTCGGGGCTCTCCTCCGGGTGGTCCAGGAGCCAGTCGGCGTAGGCGTCGGCCGTGCTGACGGCGATGCGGGCCAGGAGCTGCGCGTCCTTGGTGCCGTGCTCGTCCAGGAGGCCTCCGGTGCAGCTGGTGATGAGGCCGGCGACCTCGTCCATGACCCGGTTCCTCATGCGCGCGGCCTCCGCGGCGAACGGCTCCCCCTGGACGGCGGCGCGCCGGTACAGGACGGTCCAGCTCTCACGGTTCCCGGTCACGAAGGTGAAGAAGGCGTGCATGCCCCGGCGCAGGGGGTCCTCCCCGGAACGGGCCCGGGGGTCGTGGACCGCCTCCCGGATCGCGGCGATGAGCCGCTCGCCCTCCCTGTGCACGCAGGCCGTGAAGATCCCTTTTTTCGAGCCCAGGTAGTGGTACACCGTGGGCTTGGAGGTACCGGCCGCCTCGGCGATCTCCTCCACCCTGACGGAGTGGTAGTCGCCACGGGAGAACGCCGTCACCGCGGCGTCGATCATCTGCTGTTCCCTGATCCGGCGCGGAAGTCTGCGCTGTGTGGTCTTCACGAACCCAGACTTTATTGCGGCGGGGGCGCGGATCCAGGGCCGCGCGTCACACGCGTCGCCCGCCCCTCGGGACGCCGGGGACCCGCGCATGCGTGACCTGTGGCGACGGGCGGACCGCCGCCGGCCCGCGGTGGTATTTCCCACACCGGGCCGGGGCGGGCGGCCGGGCGCCGCGCACGGGCGCGCGAGGCCCGGCCGCCTCCCGTCACACCGGGTCGGGCGTGTCGCGCAGTTCCAGGGTGCAGCACTTGGCTCCGCCCCCGGCCTTGCGCAGCTCGTCCATCTCGACCGGGTGGACGGTCCTGCCGAGCTCCCGCAGGCGGTCGGCGAGGGCCGTCGCCTCCGCGGCGACGACGATGTCGTCTCCCGCGCAGACGGCGTTGAGGCCGAGCACCGCCGCGTCCTCCTCCGTGGCCAGCAGCGCGTCCGGGTAGAGCGCGCGCAGCACCCGGCGGCTCCCCTCGGAGAAGGCCCCGGGGTAGTAGGCGATCTCCCGGCCCGAGAGCGCGAACAGCGCGGTGTCCAGGTGGTAGAAGCGCGGATCGACCAGTTGCAGGGTGACGACGGGGCGGCCGAGGAAGCGCTCGGCCTCCTGGTGCGCGGCGGCCTCGGTACGGAACCCGGTGGCGGCCAGGACCACGTCGTCCAGGGTGACGAAGTCCCCCTCCCCCTCGTTGACGTGCTTGGGCTCGCGGGTCTCGGCGTAGCCCGCCTTGCGGAACCAGTCCAGGTAGGCCGGGCCCTCGGGGGTGCGCTCGGCGCTGGCGAAGCGCGCGCCGTAGACCCGGCCGTCGACGACCAGGGCGCCGTTGGCCGCGAAGACCATGTCCGGCAGGCCGTCGACGGGCTCGATCTCGCTGACCCGGTGCCCGAGGCGGAGGTAGAGGTCGCGCAGCCCCTCCCATTGCCGGATCGCCCTTTCCCTGTCCACTCCCGCCGCCGGGTCCATCCAGGGGTTGATGGCGTATTCGATCGCGAAATAGGTCGGCCGGCACATCAGGTAGTGCCGCGCTCCCGGTGCCGATGCGGCCGGACGAGCCATGGGACCTCCCGTGAGACGCGCGGAACGCTGTTCAGCCCTCGGTGGTACACGCATTTACCACATCGTGGTTCCCGCACGGATGAAGAGGAGATACCCTCCACCGGAGTTCCGGCAACAGATGGTTTTTCCAGAATTGTTCCCCGGTGTCCCGGGCCTCCCCCGGCACCGGCGCGGAACACGGCGCGGTGCCGGGCGGAGGAGGGCCTCCCGCTCCCCCGACCGGCGGGGCCGGTCACCGGCGGCGGCCCGCGCCCGCCCGGCCGACCGCCTCCTCCAGTTCGTCCCTGCTCATCCGCGAGCGGCCCGGGACCTCCAGCTCCGAGGCCTGTCGGAGGAGTTCGCGCTTGGTCCGGCGGCCCTCGGCGGCGCCCCTCGCCTCCGCGCGGACGGTGGCGGGCCTGCGCGGCACGGGGGCGCGTCCCCGCTTGTGCGGGCGGTTCGGCAGGCTCTGCCGGAGCGCCTCGCCGATCGCGCCGACCTCCCCGCCCCCCTCCGAGCGGTCGGGGCGGTGGGAGAACGTGCTCCCCCGGGCCTTGGCCCGCACCAGTTCGGTGAGCCGCCTGCCGTAGCTGTCCTCGTATTCCCCGGGGTCCCACTCCACGGACAGGGCCCTGACGAGCTCCTGGGCCAGCTCCAGCTCGCCCTTGCCGGGTTCGGCCCCCGTGACGGGCGGCATCACGTCGTCCGGGTCGCGGACCTCGTCCGGCCACCACAGGGTGGAGGCCGCCAGCACCCCCCGGTGCGGTTGGACCAGGACCGGGTACTCGCGCTCCCGCAGGACGACGGTGGCCGCGCCCACCCTGCGGGTCCGGTCCAGGGCCGCGTGGAGGAGCCGGTAGGCCTCGGTGTCGGCGGGGCCCCGGGGGGACGCGTAGTAGGTGGACGCGTACCAGAGCGGGTCGACGGCCCCCTCCGGCAGGAAACCGCGCATCTCCATGGTGCGCGAGCCCGCCGGCAGGATGTCCTCCAGCTCCTCGGGTTCGAGGACCACGTACTCGTCCTCGATCCCGGTGCGCGCCCCGCGCACGACCTCCTCGGGGGCGACCTCCTCCCCGGTGCGCTCGTTGACGCGCACGTAGCGGATGCGGTCCGCGGTGCCCCGCTGGAACTGGTGCAGCACGGGACCCCTGCGCTCCCGGGCGCTGTAGAGGCGCACGCCGATCGGCACCCGACCGAACATCAGGGTTCCCACCCAAACCGGATTGACCATGATCCCTCCCTCTGCCTCCCATCATCACTCCCACCTGGCAAGACCCCGCCCACGGAGGGCAAAGGGGAGGTCAGGCCCACGGGGCGGCCGCCGTCCCCGGCGACCGCGGCTCCGTGGCGCGCCGGGGCGGGAGGGAGTGCCCCCGATATCGGACCGACCGGTCGGTATTGCTACTGTCACGGCAATCCCCGATTGGAGTCGCTCCCATGAGTACGACCGTCAAGGCCGCCGTCTTCTCCGAGCAGGGCGCGCCCCCCGAGATCCGTGACCTCGTCCTTCCCGACCCCGGCCCCGGGCAGGTCCGTGTGCGCATCGCCGCGGCCGGCGTGTGCCACTCCGACCTCTCCCTGTCCAACGGGACCCTGGCGCAGAAGTGGCCCGCGGTGCTCGGCCACGAGGGCGCGGGGACCGTCGAGGCCGTGGGCGAGGGCGTCACCGGCGTGGCGCCCGGCCAGTACGTCATCCTCAACTGGGCCCCGGCCTGCCGGGAGTGCTGGTTCTGCCTCCAGGGCGAGCCCCACCTGTGCGAGCACGCCCTCGACGGAGCGGCCCGGCCGTACGCCGAGCTGGCCGACGGCACCCCCGTCCACCCGGGGCTGGGCTGCGGGGCCTTCGCCGAGGCCACCGTCGTCCCCGCCCGCGCCGTCGTGCCCCTGCCCGACGGGATCGACCCCTCCGTCGCCGCCGTGCTGGGCTGCGCCGTGCTCACCGGCTGGGGCGCCGTCAACAACTCCGCGGCCGTGCGGGCGGGACAGACGGCCGTGGTGCTCGGCCTGGGCGGGGTCGGGCTGTCGGTGGTGCAGGCCGCCCGCCTGGCCGGCGCCGACCAGGTGATCGCCGTGGACGTCTCCCCCGAGAAGGAGGAGCTGGCCCGGTCCCTGGGGGCGACCGACTTCCTGATCGCCGACGAGACGCTGACCCGGTCCGTGCGCGGGCTGACGGGGCGCCGGGGGGCGGACCACGCGTTCGAGGTGGTCGGCTCCGCCCGGGTGGTGCGCTCGGCGTGGGACGCCACCCGGCGCGGCGGGACGGTCACGGTGGTGGGCGTGGGAGCACTCGACGACGAGGTCTCGTTCAACGCCCTGGAGCTCTTCCACCAGGGACGCACCCTGCGCGGATGCGTCTACGGCTCCAGCGACCCCGAGCGCGACATCCCGGTGATCGCCGCACACGTGCGCTCCGGCGGGCTGAAGCTCGCCGCGATGGTCACCGACGAGATCTCCCTGGAGGGGTTGCCGGAGGCCTTCGAGCGCATGCGCCGGGGCCTGGGCGGGCGGTCCCTCGTGCGTTTCGGGGCCTGAGCCCGCGGTCGGCGCCGCCTCCTCCTCCCCCGCGGCGCGGCGCCGACCGCCGAACACCCGCCCTCTTTGTCACGGTGTGACAAATGATGTGGCGCAGGACACACGCCACCCTTGTCGGCGGGGACACGGCGCGGCACAGTCGTCACCATCGCGCACGCCGTGGCCCTCCGGGCGCGGACCATCCGAGGGGAAGGAACCAGATGAGCAGCGGAGCCGACCGAGCCGACGCGATCGTCGTCGGAGCCGGGCTGGCGGGACTGGTCGCGGCCGCCGAGCTGGCCGACGCGGGAAAGAGGGTGCTCCTGCTCGACCAGGAGCCCGAGCAGTCCCTCGGCGGCCAGGCGTTCTGGTCGTTCGGCGGCCTCTTCCTCGTGGACTCCCCCGAACAGCGGCGCATGGGTGTCAGGGACTCCCGCGAACTCGCCCTCCAGGACTGGATGGGCACCGCGGCCTTCGACCGCCCCGAGGACGAGTGGCCGCGCCGGTGGGCCGAGGCCTACGTGGACTTCGCCGCCGGGGAGAAGCGCTCCTGGCTGCACGCCCAGGGGCTGCGGTTCTTCCCCGTCGTGGGCTGGGCCGAGCGCGGCGGCCACCTGGCCGGCGGGCACGGGAACTCCGTCCCCCGCTTCCATATCACCTGGGGCACCGGCCCCGGCGTGGTCGCGCCCTTCGAGCGCCGGGTGCGCGCGGCGGTCGAACGGGGCCTGGTCACGCTGCGCTTCCGGCACAGGGTGGACGAACTGGTCGTGACCGACGGGACCGTCACGGGGGTGCGCGGCGCCGTCCTGGCCCCCAGTGACATCTCCCGCGGCCAGGCCAGCAACCGCGACGTGGTCGGCGGCTTCGAGATGGCCGCGCAGGCGGTCGTGGTCACCTCCGGGGGGATCGGCGCCAACCACGACCTGGTCCGCGCGAGCTGGCCCGAGCGCCTGGGCGCCCCTCCGAAGCACATGCTGTCGGGGGTGCCGGAGCACGTGGACGGGCGGATGCTCGGCATCACCGAGCGGGCGGGCGGGCGGATAGTCAACCCGGACCGCATGTGGCACTACACCGAGGGCATCCAGAACTGGGACCCCGTCTGGGCCAGGCACGGCATCCGCATCCTGCCGGGCCCGTCGTCCCTGTGGCTGGACGCGACCGGCAAACGGCTGCCCGCGCCCTGCTTCCCCGGGTTCGACACCCTCGGCACGCTCGACCACATCATGCGGAGCGGCCACGAGTACACGTGGTTCGTGCTCTCCCAGAAGATCGTCGAGAAGGAGTTCACCCTGTCGGGCTCGGAGCAGAACCCCGACCTGACCGGCAAGGACCTCAGACTCCTCCTCCAGCGCGTCCTCCCCGGCGCCCCGGGCCCCGTGGAGGCGTTCAAGGAGCGCGGCGCGGACTTCGTCGTCGCCGACAGGCTGCCCGCGCTCATCCGGAAGATGCGGGAGATCGCCGGGGACGGGGTGCTCGACGCCGACACCGTCACCCGCGAGGTGGTGGCCCGCGACCGCGAGATGGCCAACACCTTCACCAAGGACCTCCAGGTCATGAGCATCCACTCGGCCCGCGCCTACCGGGGCGACAGGCTGGTACGGGTGGCCAGGCCGCACCGGATCCTGGACCCGAAGGCCGGCCCCCTGATCGCCGTGCGGCTGCACATCCTCACCCGCAAGTCCCTGGGCGGCCTGCACACCGACCTGGACGCGCGTGTGCTGGGGGCGGACGGCGCCCCGGTGCCGGGCCTGTACGCGGCGGGCGAGGTCGCCGGTTTCGGCGGCGGGGGCGTGCACGGCTACCGGGCCCTGGAGGGGACGTTCCTGGGCGGGTGCCTCTTCTCGGGCCGCACCGCGGGCCGGGCCGCCGCGTCCGCCGTCGGCTAGCGTCGCGCGTCGGGGCTCGCGTCCCCCGATCCGGGTTACGGCCGACCGCCCAAGATGAGAGGGGAGGTCGTTTATTCACGAGTTTCTCGATTCCGGCCCACGACCGCCCCTCCTCCACAATCCTGGTCCTCATGCATATGAGGAGGCATGATGGCAGTTATGACTATCGGCAAGACCGTCCCGAAACCGGGGCCGCTCACAGTGGACGACCTTCAGCACACGCCGGACGACGGACGGCGCTACGAGCTGGTCGACGGGCGGCTTGACGTGGCTCCCGCTCCCTCCAGCCTGCACACGCTGGCCACCGGGCGCCTCACCGCCCACCTGAGCTACGCCGCACCCGTGGGAATGCTCGTGATGGACGGCCCGGGCATCACTCTCGACACGGAGCGGACACGGCACCGGATACCCGACGTGGCCGTGATCCGGAGCGAGGACTTCCAGATGCCGTACACGACGAGGCCGCCGGTGCTGGCGATCGAGGTGGTCTCCCCCGAGAGCGTCTTCCGCGACCACCACACCAAGCGCCGCGAGTACGCGGAGTTCGGCATCCCCTCGTACTGGGTCATCACCCCCGACCGGGACAAGGCGAGCATCATCGAACTGCGGCTGGAGGACGGCGAGTACGCAGAGGTCTCGGCCGCGTTCGGGGAGGAGGTCTTCGAGACCAGCGTTCCCTTCCCCGCCCGGATCGTTCCGCAGTGGATGCTCAGGCTCGACGGCGACTGGCGCGCGCACATCACCGGACCGGAGGAGACCGAGGAGACCACGAAGCCCGCAGCCGGGGACTAGGCCGCACACGGCGAACGGCGCCGGACACCCTCGGGTGTCCGGCGCCGGCGTGGGCGGGGGATGTCACTCCTCGGTCGGTTCCCGGGACTCCTCGTCCCGGGGCACCTCCTCGGGCGGGTCCTGCTCCGGCGCGGATCTGCGCGGTCTGCCCCGGCGGGGGATGGCCCCGGCCTCCTTCGGCATCCGCCCCGCGTCGTCCAGCGCCCGGCGCAGGAGGAACTCGATCTGTGCGTTGGTGCTGCGCAGCTCCTGTCCGGCCCACCGCGCGAGCGCGTCGTGGACGGCGGGGTCGAGCCGCAGCAGCACCTTCTTGCGATCGGGCACGGCCGCCTCCCCCCGTTTTACTGGTACAGGGTCCCGGTGTTGACGACGGGGCTGGCGGGCCGGTCGGAGCACAGCACCACGAGCAGGTTGCTGACCATGGTGGCCTTGCGCTCCTCGTCCAGCTCGACCACGTTCTCCGCCGACAGGCGGGTGAGCGCGCGGTCCACCATGCCGACGGCCCCCTCGACGATCTCCTGCCGGGCGGCGATCAGGGCGCTGGCCTGCTGACGCTGGAGCATGGCCTGGGCGATCTCCGACGCGTAGGCCAGGTGGGTGAACCGGGACTCCACGACCTTGACGCCCGCGGCCTGGACCCGCTCGCCGACCTCCCTGGAGAGCTCCTCGGTGATGAGGTCGGCACTGCCGCGCAGGGACCGGCTGGTGTCGGTGTCGTAGGAGTCGTAGGGGTAGTAGCCCGCGATGTGGCGGACCGCCGCCTCGGTCTGGATGGACACGAACTCGACGAAGTCGTCCACCTCGAAGGAGGCGCGGGCGGTGTCCTCGACCTGCCAGACGATGACGGCGGCGATCTCGATGGGGCTGCCGGAGGCGTCGTTGACCTTCATGACGGAGGTCTCGTGGTTGCGGATGCGGGTGGAGACCCCCTTGCGGAGGGTGAAGGGGTTGACCCAGCGCAGGCCGTCGGTGCGGACGCTGCCGACGTAGCGGCCGAACAGCTGGACGACCTGGGCCTCGTTGGGCGCGACCATCGTCAGCCCGAACGCGAGCCCCAGTCCGACCAGGCCGACGACGATGCCGACGGCGATCAGGAGGGGCGGCAGTCCGAGTATCGGGAGCAGGGCGGTGCCCGCGCCGACCAGGACCAGCACGAGGCTGATCAGGGCGAACAGGATGCCGTCGTGGCTCTTCGCCGTGTGCTCCCGGTACTCGGGCGCCGGCGCGGTGGGCTGGCTGGTTTCGGCCATCGCTTCTTCCGTTCTCTTCAAGGTGATGACTCGAGCATAGCATTGTGATATCACTTTTAATAGCGAACGGCCCGCCGGGCCCCGAAGAGAGGAGACGTGGAAGCGATGACCACAGACGCGCCGCGCCTGCGCCCGCCCCACCACCGCGTGGACCGACGGGCGATCCGGTGGTGGACGACACGGTCGCTGGCCGTGACCGTCGTCCTCACGGCGGTCCCCCTCGTCCCCGCGATCATCTGGGAACCGCCGCGCACCTGGTTCCTGCTCGCCACCGCCGTGGTCGGCGGGGTCGGGCTCCTGATCACCGTCCTCATGCCGCAGTGGCGCTACCGCGTCCACCGGTGGGAGGTCACCGACACCGCCGTGTACACGTCCAGCGGATGGATCTGGCAGGAGTGGCGCGTGGCCCCGATGTCGCGCATCCAGACCGTCGACACCGCGCGGGGCCCGCTCCAGCGGGTGTTCGGCCTGTCCAGCGTGACCGTGACCACCGCCTCGGCGGCGGGACCGATCGAGATCACGGGCCTGGACCACGTCCGGGCCACCGAGGTGGCGGAGCAGCTCACCGAGACCACCCAGGCGACCCCGGGAGACGCGACATGAGCACCCCCGACGAGCACAGGCGGCCCCTGCGCGAGGACGAACCGGACCGCCCGAGCGGACCGGAGGGCGTCACGGCCGACGGCTCCGCCCTCCCGTCGCCGGCGGGCGGCGCGGCCGCCCCCGGCCGCCTCGGGGCGGACGGCCCGGAGCCGGGGAGCACCCCCGGCCCGGGCGCCGCCGCCACCGAGGACGGAGGCTGGCGGCGGCTGCACCCGTTGAGCGTGTGGGCGAGCACCCTCGTGGCGGGCGCCTTCCTCGTTCCCGGGGCGATCGTCGCCACCGTGGTCCTGGTAATCGCGGGCGAACCCCTGTGGGCCCTGGCCCCCCTCCCCGGCGCACTCGCCTTCCTCGCGCTCATGACGTACCTCGACCTGCTGAGGCTGCGGGCCACCCGCTACCGGGTCACCGACGAGCGCATGGAGGTGCGGTCCGGCATCATCGCCAAGTCCTACCGCTCCATCCCGCGCGAGCGCGTGCGCAGCGTGGACGTCGCCGCGCCCCTCTACGCCCGGGTCTTCGGCCTGTGCTCGGTGACGGTCGGCACCGGCGAGCAGGTCGGCGCGGGGGCCGAGCAGCTCCAGCTGCTCTACGTCACCGCGGAGCAGGGCGAATGGCTGCGCCGCGAACTCCTCCACCGCGGCGCCCCGCGGACCGCCGGGGCCACTGCCGCCGGGGAGGGCCCGGCGCCCGGCGACGACGGTGGGATCGAGGTCGAACTGGCCCGGCTCGACCGGCGCTGGTTCGCCTTCGCCCCCGTGACCACCGCCACGGTGGGCGTGGGCCTCGGTGTCATCGCCACGCTCCTGGGGGCGAACGCCCAGGGCAACGGCGCCCCGTGGCGGTGGATCTCCGAGCGGGCGAACCTGCCCAGCGGCGAGGAGATGGCCTCCTTCGTCGTGGGCCAGATACTGCTCGTGGCGCCCCTGACCCTGCTCGGCCTGCTGGTCTCCGGCGTACTCGTCGTGACGGCAGTGGCGGTGGAGACCTGGTGGGACTACCGGCTCACGCGGGAGGCGGACGGCACCGTGCGCCTGCGCCGCGGCCTGCTCACCAGCGTGTCGCTGTCGGTGGAGGGGCGCCGTCTCAACGGCGTGACCCTGCACGAGCCCTTCCTGCTGCGGTCCGCGGGCGGTGCGGACGTGCGGGCGGTCGCGACCGGCCTGGGCGCGGCCGACGACCAGAAGGCCAGCGCCAAGAGCCGCCTGTCCCCGGCCATGCCCCGGGAGCTGGCACGGGGGCTGGCCGCCGACCTGATGCGGACGCAGGACTCGCCCCTGGACGTGCCCCTGGCCCCCCATCCGCGGGCGGCGCTGCGCCGCCGGCTCACCCGCGCGGGGTACGCCACGGTGCTGGCCCTGGTGCTGTCAGGGGTCCTGGCCTGGCTCCACACGCTGGCGTCCGAGGCGTGGTGGGAGGCCGCGCACGAGGTCGAGGAGTACATCATGCCCGTTCCGCTGACGGTCCGGGCCGTGGAGTCCGCTCCGGTCTGGGGGTGGGCGGTGGTCGCCGTGCTGCTCGGCGCGGCGGCGTTCTGGTACGCGGTGGGCTCCTACCGGGGGCTCGGTCACGGGCTGCACCCGCGCTACCTGGTGGTCCGGCGGGGGATGGCGGTGCGCAGGACGGTGACCCTGGAGAGGGCCGCGGTGATCGGCTGGCGGATCACCAGGTCGCCGTTCCAGCGGCGGCTGGGCCTGGCGGACGTGGCGGCGACCACGGCCGCGGGCGAGGGGATGTACGCTGCGGCGGACGTGGGGCTGGGCGAAGGGCTGGCCTGGGCCGACGAGGCGGTACCGGAGCTGCTGGAGCCGTTCCTGGTGCGCGGCGGCGGGGGGCCGGCGGACGGCCCCGGGGCCTCCGGCCCGCCCTGAGGAGCGCGTCCCGGCCCCGGGCCCCCGTGGTACGGGGGTCCGGGGCCGGCGTCGGCTCACGGTCCGCCGGGGACCGTGTCGCCGATGGGGTCGCCGTTGACCCGCAGTCCGCTGGTGTGGGTCAGTGCCATCTCCAGGATCGGGTAGATCTCGAACAGGCGCCCCATGCCGAGCGCGTCGAGCACGCGCGCGGCGATGGGCGCGGGTTCGGCGAGCACCACGTGGCGCCCCTCAGCGGTGAGGGTCCTGAAGACCGACACGAGGGCGCTCACCCCGCTCGCGTCGAAGAAGTCGAGCCCCGACATGTCCACGACCAGGCAGTCGCACCGTGAGGCGTGCGCGGCCTGGAGCAGCCGATCGCGCATGCGGTCGGCGGTGGCGAGGTCCACCTCGCCGTGGACGGGCACGACCGTCACACCTGTACAGCGGAAACGCTCCTGGGCAGAGAACCGGGCATCCATCACCACTCGGGCCACCTCTCACCGGACGTAACCTTTCCACTACGCAACCGCGTACGAGATCGTAGCCTCTACAGAGAACCCCCGGGAGGCTTTCCGTGAGAAAAACCCGCGAAATCTCGCTGATATGGCCACCCGGCCAGGTTGGTGTCACCCTGTCCCGGGATGACGGGACACACGGCTGCGGGCCCGCGACTGCCGGACCTCTCCTCATCTCTCTCGGACACTCCCGAACCCCCCGCCGCGCCGTGCTTTACGGTCGTGAATGCGGTAGAAGCAGTACATGTGACACCCGCCGGCGTCCGCGCCTCCGGGCCGGGCCCCCGGGCCGACCTCAGGGACAGCAAGACGAAGGGAGGGAGCGGTGACCGCGACCGGCCGCCGGGCCGGGCGCCCGCCGCGCACCCGATGACCGAAACCGCCGACACACAGCCCGGCTGGCTCGCCCCCGAGGAACTGGAGAGCGTCCGGGGCAGGATGCCCGTCCTCTACGTCCAGGCGGTACCCGTCCGGGTGGACGAGGCGGGGCAGGTGACCCACATCGGCCTGCTCCTGCGCGCCACCCCGGACGGCAGCTTCCAGCGCTCGGTGGTCTCGGGCCGCGTGCTCTACCACGAGCGGGTGCGCGACGCCCTGCTCCGCCACCTGGAGAAGGACCTGGGGCCGGTGGCCCTGCCGCGCATCCCCGGCTCCCCGCAGCCGTTCACGGTCGCCGAGTACTTCCCCACCCCGGGCGTCACCCCGTTCCACGACGCCCGCCAGCACGCGGTGGCGCTGGCCTACATCGTCCCCGTCTCGGGCGACTGCCAGCCCCGCCAGGACGCGCTGGACCTGGTGTGGTTCACCCCGGAGGAGGCGGCCAGCGCGCAGCTGCGCGAAGAGATGACGGGCGGCCAGGGGGTGCTGCTGCGCCAGGCGCTGGCCCACGTGGGCCACGCGCCCTGAGGCCCGCCGCGCGGGCCGCGGCGGCCCCGCACGACCGTTGAGGGGTCGGCGCCGGAGAAGCTCCGGCGCCGACCCCTTCCCGTGCCCCCGCCCTGTCCTTTATTATGACTGACTGGTCAGTCATCTAAGGATCGGTGCCACCGTGGAACACGTCCGCCCCCCGGCCTCCGAGCCCGCCGCCACCGTGCGCGGCCCGCGCACGGCCTCGTCCGCTCCGCGCAGCGGTCCCCCCGCGCGCGCCCTGCGCGGTCTCGCCACGGCCCTGGTCGGCCCCGACCCCTCCCCCGGCGAGACCGCCGCCACCCTGGCCTCCGCCGCGGCGGGCGCCGCGCTCGCCGTCGGGGCCTGTCTGGCCGCGGGCCTGCCGGCCGCGGCGACCGCGGTCACCGGGGTCGTCGCCCTCGACTTCTTCGGCGGCGCCGCGGCCACCTCGACGGCGGCGGCCAAACGGCGCTACCACGCGCCGGGACGCGCCTTCCGCCACCACCTGGGGTTCGTGGCCCTCCACGTCCAACCCTTCGCCCTGGCCCTGTTCGTGCCCGGCTTCGACTGGTGGACCGCCGCCGCCCTGTACCTGCTCGCCCTGGGGTGCGCGGCGGCCGTGGGCCTGGCCCCGCTCCCCGTGCGCCCGCCCGTCGCGTTCTGCGCCACGGCGACCGGCTCCGCCGCCGCCCTGCTGCTCCTGCCGGTGCCCGACGCCCTCTCCTGGCTGGCGCCGGTCATGCTCGTCAAACTCCTCCTGGGCCATATGCTCCCCGGAGCGGCACGGGGAGCGGCGGAGAGGGGAGCCCATGGCACCGAAGAGGGTCGACCGGGAGGCGCGGCGTGAGGAGATCCTCTCGGCCGCCGTACGCGTGTTCGCGCGCCAGGGGTTCGCCGCCACCAGGATCGAGGACGTCGCCGCCGAGGCCGGCATCGCCAAGGGCAGCGTCTACCTCTCCTTCGGCAGCCGCGACGAACTGCTGGCCGCCGCGTTCGCGCGGTTGGCCGAACGCTCCGCGGGCGTGCTGGCACACGCCTCCGCGGAGGGGGCCCCGGCGGTCGAACGGCTCGCCTCGCTCGTGCGGGCGGCCGTGGCCATGCTCGCCGACGAGCCCGACCTCACGCGTGTGACGGTCGACCTGTGGGCGGCCGGCCGCCACGGCGGGGCCGCCGCCCCCCTCGACATGGCCTCGGTCTACCGCGAGTACCGGGGCGCGGTCGCCGACCTCCTCCGCCGCGCGGCCGCCGAGGGCGACCTGCGCCCCGGTGTCGGCGAACCCGAGGCCACCGTGGTGGTCGGAGCGATCGAGGGCTGCCTCGTCCAGTGGCTGATGGACCCCGGCGTACGGCTGGACGAGCTCGCCGGCACGGTGGTCGAGGTCTGCCTGACGGGTCTGCGGCCGACCGGGCCGTGACCGCCTCCCGGCGGGCCCGGGGAGGACGCGGGGAGCCCCCGGCGCATAAGCTCGGACCCATGCCCGAACCGCTTGTCCCCGACGCCCTCGCCCTGGCCCAAGAGGCCGCCGGGAGCGGGGCCCGCAGGGCCGTGCTCGGCCTGACCGGCCCTCCCGCCGCGGGGAAGTCGACCCTCGCCCGCCACCTGGTGGCCGAGGTCTGCCGGGTGATGGGGCCCGGGACCGCCGGCTACCTGCCCATGGACGGCTTTCACCTGTCCAACGCCCAGCTCGGCCGGCTGGGCAGGCTCGACCGCAAGGGTGCGCCGGACACCTTCGACGCGCACGGGTACGCGGCGCTCGTACGCCGCCTGCTGACCGAGGCGGACCACCCCGTCTACGTCCCCGACTACGACCGGACCCTGCACGAGCCGGTGGCGGCGCGGCACGTGATCGATCCGCACACCCGGCTGGTCGTGACCGAGGGCAACTACCTCGCGAGCGACGACGAGCCCTGGGCGGGGCTGCGGGGCCTGTTCGCCGGGCTCTGGTACGTGGAGGCCGACGACGGGCTGCGGGAGCGCAGGCTGCACCGGCGGCAGGTGTCGGGCGGGGCGAGCGAGGAGGCGGCCCGGGACTGGGTGGAGCGCAGCGACCGCCCCAACGGCGAGCTGGTCAAACGGTTCCGTGCGAACTGCACGCGGGTGGTGACGACGGGGACCGTGCCCCGGAGGTGAGTCCGGCCCCCGCCGGGGGCGCCCGGGGGCAGGGGCCGCGGAAGCGCCGCGATCCGGCGCCGCGCCTCCCGCCGCCCCCGGCCCGTCTCACGCCCCCCGGAGCCGCGCCCGCCCCGCGTGACGGGTCTCACCCCTGGGGGCGAGAACGCCTGGAACGAAAGGCTTCCCCGCGTTCCACCCGGGGACCACCAGGCGGACACGAGCACCCCAGGCGTCCACATATCGAGACAAATGTTTCACATAGTGTCCACCGCGGCTAACATCCAGCCATCATCACAGCACTGACCTGGAAAGAAGTCCCATGACGGACGTCGCCCCACGCTCACCGGATGTGGCAGAGCCACCGACCAACCCCAGGCGCAAGGTCCTCACGGCCAGCCTCGTGGGCACGTCCATCGAGTTCTACGACTTCTACATCTACGCCACCGCCGCGGTCCTGGTCTTCCCGCTGCTGTTCTTCCCCGAGGGCGACATGCTGGCGGCGCGGCTCCAGTCGCTCGCCACCTTCGCGATCGCGTTCGTCGCCCGCCCCATCGGTTCCTGGGTGTTCGGGCACTTCGGGGACCGGGTCGGCCGCAAGGCCACGCTGGTCGCCTCCCTGCTGACCATGGGCATCGCGACCGTCGGCATCGGCGTGCTGCCGACCTACGCGCAGGTGGGCGTCCTCGCCCCCGTCCTGCTGGCGATCTGCCGGTTCGGCCAGGGCCTCGGCCTGGGCGGCGAGTGGGGCGGCGCGGCGCTGCTGGCGACCGAGAACGCCCCCGCCGGAAAGCGCGGCTTCTACGGCACGTTCCCGCAGCTGGGCGCCCCGATCGGGTTCTTCCTCGCCAACGGCGTGTTCCTGGCCCTGACCCAGACCATGAGCGACGAGACCTTCCTGGCCTGGGGCTGGCGGGTGCCGTTCCTGCTCTCGACCCTGCTGATCGTCGTCGGCCTCTGGGTCCGGCTGACCCTGCACGAGACCCCCGCGTTCGCCAAGGTCGTCGCGTCCGGGGAGCGGGTCAAGACCCCCATGGTCGAGGTGTTCCGCACCAGCTGGCGCGCGGTCGTCCTGGGGACCCTGATCATGGTCGCGACCTACGTGCTGTTCTACCTGATGACCGTGTTCTCGCTGGGCTTCGGCACCGACCCCGTGGCCGGGCTGGGCTACGAGCGCTCACAGTTCCTGGTCTTCCTGATGATCGGCGTGGTGTTCTTCGCCCTGTTCACCCCGGTCTCCGGACTCCTCGCGGACCGGTTCGGCCGCAAGCCCACCCTGATCGCGGTCACCGTCGCGATCATCGCCTTCGGCGTCGCGATGGGGCCGATGATGGCCGGCGGGGGCACGGTCGGGGTCATGGCCTTCCTGATCATCGGCCTGTCCCTGATGGGCCTGACCTTCGGCCCCATGGCGGCGGTCCTGCCGGAGCTGTTCCCGACCAACGTCCGCTACACCGGCGCCTCGGTCGCCTACAACCTGGCGGGCCTGCTCGGAGCCTCGTTCGCCCCCTACATCGCGACCTGGCTCGCGGGCACCTTCGGTCTGGCGTGGGTCGGCGGCTACCTGGTTCTCGTCAGTGTGATCACCCTCGTGGCCCTGCTGATCAGCCGGGAGACCCGGGACGACGACCTGGACGCCATCCCCGCCCGGGCACGCTAGGACCCCAGCCCCTCCGACGGGCCGGCCGGCACCCGCCGGCCGGCCCGTCCCCGTACGGGCGCTACGCGGCCAGGACCTCCGTGAGCAGGTCGCGGGACGTGAAGACGTGGCCGCGCATGCCGACCCCCTCCGCCGCGCGGATGTTGTCCTCCCGGTCGTCCACGAAGAGGATGCGCTCCGCGTCCACCCCCAGCGCGTCCCGGCACCAGAGGTAGGCCCCCTCCTCGGGCTTGGCGTGGCCGATGCGGCAGGAGAGGCCGCGGACCCGGAAGTGACCGAACCAGGGATGCTCGGCCTCGTAGTGGACGGCCAACTCCTCCGGGATGTTGGAGAGCAGGGCGACGGTCCGCCCGGCGTCCGCCAGCTCCGCGACCAGCGAGACCATGGCGGCGTCGACGGCGCTCCAGCTGGCGATGTCGGCCTCGACCAGGTCCGCGACCCGGCGGTCGTCGAAGCGGGCGCCCAGGGCCCGGCCCATCCTGTCCCAGTAGCCGGGGCCGTCCACATCGCCCCGGTCGTAGTCGGGGCGCAGGTCCCAGTACGCCTTCCAGAAGGCGGGCGCCGGCGCGTCCGCGACTTCCACCAACCGGTCCCTGCCCTCCTCCGACTGGTGGCACGCGATGACGCCGAAGAGGTCGAAGAGCACGATGTCGGGGGTCTGCCCCGGATGTTCGGAATGCACCATGCCGCCAGTGAACCCGACGGAGCTCCGCCCGGGCAAAGCGCCCCGGGGGGCCGCCCGCGGACACGGCGGGCGGGGCCTCCGGCCGCCACCGGGCACGGCCGCGGGACCGCGCCTGGCCGCTTCCGGTCGCGCCGGCGCTCCCCCCGGACGGCCCCTTCGCCGTAGGCTCTGGCGCACCTACCCCCTCCGCCCCGGGAGCCCCGTGTACGACGCAGCCCTCAAACTCGGCGCGGCCGTGGTCAAGGCCGCCTGCGGCCTCTGGCTCGGCAACCCCCTGGCGCAGAGCGCCGCCACGACCGTGGTCGACCTCGTCCAGGCCAGGGTCGCCGGCCAACGGGACCGGCGCAGGCTGGAGCGCCGGTTCGCCGAGATCGAGGAGAGCATCGCCGACCGCGTGGTCGGACAGCTCGAACACGAGTTCCACGGACTGGACGACAACGAGCGCGAGGCGGCGGTGCTCGCCGTGGCCGACGCGTTCGAGCGCGCGGGGCTCACCGACCGCACGCTGTTCGAGCAGGACCTGGACCCGCTCCACCTGGAGCGGTACGTCCGGGAGCGCAGCCCCGGCGCCACCCTCGACCTGGGCGGCCCGGCCGTCGCCCTGTACGACCGGGTACTCCCCGAAGCCTGCGCGTACGTCCTGGCCACCGCCTCCGCCCTGCCGCGCTTCCAGGCGGGGGCCTTCACCGAGCTGCTGCGCCGTGAGTCCCTGGTCCTCGAGCACCTGGAGGAGGTCCTGGACCGCCTCCCCCGGCGGGCCGAGGGGCGGGCCGAGGACCCCGGGACGGCGTTCACCACCGCCTACCTGCGCAAGGCGGCACAGCGCTGGGACGTGCTCGAGCTGTTCGGCGCCGACGTCGGCACCCGCAGCTACCCGCTGTCCCTGGCGTACCTGAGCCTGCGCGTGTCACGGGAGCCGGAGCATCCGCAGCCCGGGGACCGGTACGAGACGGGGGACAGCGGCGTCGAACAGGTCCTGGCCGCCCATCCGCGCACGTTCCTGCGCGGCCCGGCGGGATCGGGCAAGACCACGCTCCTGCGCTGGGTCGGGGTCAGGGCGAGCAGGGGCGACTTCCCGGAGGAGATGGCCTCCTGGAACGGGCTCGTGCCCTTCCTCGTGCCCCTGCGCGAGTACGTCGGACGCGATCTGCCCGAGCCTGCGGAGTTCGTCCGCCACACGGGACGGCACCTCGCCGACCAGGTCCCCCCGGGATGGGTCACCGGTCTGCTGGCCGGGGGTCGGGCCGTGGTCCTGGTGGACGGGGTGGACGAGCTCCCCAGAGGGCAGCGGGAGTCCGCTCGGCGCTGGCTGCGGGACCTCCTGGCGGACTTCCCCTCGTGCCGGTACGTGGTCACGGCACGTCCCGGGGCCGCCGGGGCGCGGTGGCTGGACGCCGAGGGCTTCGCCGGCGCCGACCTCCAGCCGCTCGGGGACCGGGACGTACGGGCGTTCGTCCACCACTGGCACGAGGCGGTGCGCAGCGGGACCGCCGACGCGGACGAGCGCGCGCTGCTCACCCGCCACGAGCACGAACTCGGCAGGAAGATCACGGGGCAGCGGCACCTGCGCGCCATCGCGTCCACCCCCTTGCTCTGCGCCCTCCTGTGCGCCCTGTACCGGGACCGGCGCACGGTGCTGCCCCGGGACCGGATGGAGGTGTACGAAGCCGCGCTCGCCATGCTCCTCAAGGACCGAGACCAGCAGCGCGGCATCGAGGGCGTGGACCTGTCCCGCCGGGAACTGGTCCTGCTGCTCCAGGAACTCGCCCGGTGGCTGGTCGTCAACGGCAGCTCCGACGCGCCCGTCGAGACCGCGCGGCGCCAGGTGGCCCGGTCGCTCGCCTCGATGCACCGCGTCGAGCAGGCGCCGGAGGAGGTCTACACCCACCTGGTGGTGCGCAGCGGCCTGCTGCACACGCCCACCGCCGACCGGGTGAGCTTCCTGCACCGCACGTTCGAGGAGTACCTGGCGGCCAAGGCGCTGGTGGAGGAGGACAGCTTCCCGCTGCTGGTGCGCAACGCCCACGACGACCAGTGGCACGAGGTGGTGGTGATGGCGGCGGGCCACGCCACCCCCGCCCAGCGGGAGGAGCTGATCCGGGGGCTCCTCGACCGCTCCGACCGGGTCCGCGCCCACCGGGACCGGCTGCTGATCGTGGCGTTCGCCTGCCTGGAGACGTCGCCGCAGCTGTCGAGGGTCCTGGGCGAGGAGATCCGGGAGAGGGTCAGGGGGATCCTGCCGCCGCGCACGCGCGCCCACGTGCACGCGCTGTCACTGGTCGGCGAGTTCGCCCTGCCCCTCCTCCGGGAGATCCCGCCCGGCAACGCCCGGCAGGCGGAGAAGGTGATCGAGGCTGCCGCGGCCATCGGCGGGCCGGACACCGTGCCGGTCATCGGCAGGGCGCTCGACCTCGATTCGGAACGGGTCTTCCTCGCCGCGCAGAAGGCATGGTGGGCAGACCAAAGCAAGGAACTAGCTGAGGTTTTTCTGTCCCAAGCCAGATCGCTCGAAACGGACTACTACCTTCCCGTCCCGGCGGACAACATCGACCTTCTCGTCCGCCACCTTCCCGACCGTCCACGTGTCTCGCTCGAGGGGCAAAACGGGGACGGAATTGGTGACATCGTCCGGCTGCCCCACACGACCGAGGTGGAGCTGAGCAATCGGGACCACAACGTGTGGCACGGCATCGACATAGCGCCGCTCCGCGGATTCCCCGGACTCAGCAGATTCCGCGTGCACGGAAACGCGTCCATCCGGTCGGTTGCTCCCCTGACGCAGACCTCTCTGGAACAACTTTCACTCAGTCATCCCGGCCTCACCCGTGACCTGGAGATGCTGCGCGGCCTCGACCAGCTGTCCCGGCTGGAGTTCTACCACACGCTATCCACCGTTCCACTGAGAGAAATGTGTCCACCTCACGTTGCATCGCTCGCTTATGTGAACACACCAATCGAGAACCTCTCACCTCTTATCGACGCACCATCTACGTTCACAGCCGTCCGCGTCTGGTACTGCTCCGGTTTCCGTAGCATCGACGGTCTGGAAAGCCAGACGGAGTCACTCGTGCAATTCACCTATGGCGCTCGGGAAGCGCCGAATGTCCTGGACTTAAGCGAACTGGTCCGTTTCGGAAACCTCACCCTCCTGCGTCTGGACTTGGAGACCGCATCGGCAAACCGTCAGTGGATCAGCCGTATGCCCGGCTTGAGGTACCTCCAACTGTCGCTTCGCAACACGCCTGCGGTGGTACCGACATGGGTCCGCGACATCCCCGGATTGCACACCCTGAGCCTCCCGTGCTCAGGCCCCTTGGATGTACGACCCCTCGCCGGGGCACGCGGCCTCACCGTCCGAGCCCACCGCAGGACACGCGTGATTGGAGCGGGTCTTCTCGGCGAAGGCTCGGCCCTTCGTAGGGGATTCCCCGCCCCCGTGCTCCGTTAGTGAGCAACACAGGCGGCGGTCGTTTCCTCCGAACGGCCGCGCCGACCTCCCGGTCGGCGCGGCCGCGGCCCCCGTCTACCTCGCGGGGAGGATCCGGCCCGCCACCTCGCCGAAGTGCACCACCGTCCCGTCCGGGCCCGGAGCGGTCGCGGTGACGACCACCTCGTCGCCGTCCTCCAGGAAGGCGCGCTCGGCGCCGTCGGGCAGGCGCAGCGGCTCCTTGCCGCTCCAGGTCAGCTCCAGGAGGGAGCCGCGCTGGTCCGGCTCCGGGCCGCTGACGGTCCCGGAGGCGAAGACGTCCCCGGTGCGCAGGGAGGCCCCGTTGACGGTCATGTGGGCGAGCTGCTGCGCGGCGGTCCAGTACATCTGGTCGAAGGGCGGGGTCGACACCACGTGTCCGTTGAGCCGTACCTCCAGGCGCAGGTCCAGACCCCAGGGCCGCGACCCCCGCAGGTAGGGCAGCGGCTCGGGGTCCTGGGCCGGCTGCTCGACCCAGGCGGCCTCCAGGGCGGCGACGGGCACCACCCACGGGGAGACCGAGGTGGCGAACGACTTGCCCAGGAACGGGCCCAGCGGCACGTACTCCCAGGCCTGGAGGTCCCGGGAGGACCAGTCGTTGAGCAGGAAGACCCCGAACACGTGGTCGGCGAAGGAGTCCACCCCCACGCTCTCGCCCATCGGGCTGGGCGTGCCCACCACGAAGCCGACCTCGGCCTCGATGTCCAGGCGCACGGACGGCCCGAACACCGGCGCGGGCTCGGTCGGCGGCTTGCGCTGGCCGGTGGGCCGCACGATGTCGGTGCCCGACACCACGATGGTCCCCGAGCGGCCGTGGTAGCCGATCGGGAGGTGCTTCCAGTTCGGGGTGAGGGGCTCCTGGTCGGGGCGGAAGATCCGGCCGACGTTGGTGGCGTGGTGCTCCGAGGCGTAGAAGTCGACGTAGTCGGCCACGGTGAACGGCAGGTGCAGGCGCACCGACGACCGGTCCACCAGGTGCGGGCGGACGGCGTCGGCGTGGACGGGGTCGGTCAGCCACCCGGTGAGGGCGGACCGCACCTGGTCCCACACGGGGCGTCCGGCCGCCAGCAGGGCGTCCAGGCCGGGCCCGGCGACGGTGTCCGCGAACGGTGCGCCCAGGGCGCGGGCGGCGCCGCGGAGGTCCAGGACGTGTTCCCCGATGGCCACGCCCACGCGCGGTCCGGGGTCGGACGCGGTGCTGAACACCCCGTAGGGCAGGGTGGCCGGGCCGAACTGCGCGTCCGGGTCGAGGTCGAGCCAGCTGTCGGGCATGAGCGGTGCTTTCTGGGAGTGGGCGGTCGGTGGTCCGGGGCCCGGGGCGGTCCGGTCGGGAGCCGCACCGGGCCCGGTCAGTGGTTCAGGGCCCGCCGGGGCCGGGGGGCGGGCAGGGCTCCGAGGACGACCAGGTCCTCCAGCGGTTCGGTGACGCTGCACGTGCCGAAGGACCGGAAGCGTCCCCGTACCCCCTCCGCCTCGCCGTCGGTGAGCCCGGCGGCGAGGCCGGCCACGGTCGCGCCGTCCCGTTCGGCCAGGATCCGGGCGGCGTCGCCGGAACCTCCGCCGTCGAGGAGGGCTCCGGTCGCGAGGAGCACGTTGAGGAACCCGTGCTGCTCGAACCCCTCCCGGGTCGTGTGGCGGACCGCGTGGTGGAGTCCGGCGGTGCACTTGAACGGCAGTCCCAGGGCGACGGCCGCGTGCAGGAACTCCGCGAGCTCGTCCTCCCCGGGGTGGGCCCCCGGGGTGAGCCCGCCGGTGCGGAACTTGGCGCTGCGGCCGCTGCCGACCAGTGCCTCCAGGTCCTCGCGCACGCCTTCCCCCCGGGAGACCTCCACGAAGCCCTCGGCGTCCGCGGGCAGGTGGGAGTCCAGCGCCCGGGCCGCCTCCCGGGCGCCGCCGGGCGCCGCGGCGACCTCGACGCCGGCCAGGCGAAGGGCCGGGTCGGCGAGGACCGCGTCGACGGCCGCCCCCACCCCGCCCGGGCCCCCGGGGACGGTGACGGCCACCGCGAGGGGGGCGCGGCCGTCGTCCTCCGGCTCCCTGCCCAGGACCGCGCGCAGTTCGGCCACGCGCGCGTCGGAGACCAGGAAGGGGCCGACGTAACCGGCGCGGGGGCCCGCCAGGTGGGCCCGGTGGGCGGGCAGCGCCTCTCCCATCGGCGCGTTGCCCGGCGGGAACAGGGCGGCGTCGTCGAACAGCTTCCGGTAGAGGGCGCCGCTCACGACCGGTCCCTCCTGCCCCCGGCCCAGGTCCACGCGTATCCGCCGTCGTCGCTCGCGACGCCGCCCTCCCCGAGGTCGAGCGGGCGGAAGGTGTCCACCATGACGGCGAGCTCGTCGAAGGACTCGGCTCCGATACTGCGCTCGTACGCGCCGGGCTGCGGACCGTGGGAGTGGCCGCCGGGGTGCAGGGAGACGGAGCCCTGGCCGATGCCGGAGCCCTTGCGGGCCTCGTAGTCGCCGCCGCAGTAGAACATGACCTCGTCGGAGTCCACGTTCGAGTGGTAGTAGGGCACCGGGATGGCGCCGGGGTGGTAGTCCACCTTGCGGGGGACGAAGTTGCAGATGACGAAGTTGTGGCCCTCGAACACCTGGTGGACGGGCGGCGGCTGGTGGACGCGGCCGGTGATGGGCTGGAAGTCGGCGATGTTGAAGGCGTACGGGTACAGGCATCCGTCCCAGCCGACGACGTCGAACGGGTGCCGGGGGTAGGTGTACCGGGTGCCGGAGATACCGCCCGGGCCGTCGCCCCGGTGCTTGATGAGCACGTCGACGTCCTCGCCCTCGGCCAGCAGCGGCTCGGAGGGGCCGCGCAGGTCGCGTTCGCAGTAGGGGGAGTGCTCCAGGAACTGGCCGTATCTGGACAGGTAGCGCTTGGGCGGGGCGATGTGGCTGTTGGCCTCCACCACGTAGGCGCGGAGCGGCTCCTCGCCGGTGGGCACCCAGCGGTGGGTGGTGGCGCGGGGCAGGATGACGTAGTCGCCCTGGCCGACCTCCAGGAGTCCGAACACGGTCTCCACCCGTGCGCTGCCGGACTCCACGTACACGCACTCGTCGCCGATGCCGTTGCGGTACAGCTCGGAGGGCGCGCCCGCGACCACGTAGGAGATGCGCACGTCGTCGTTGCCGAGGACGAGGCGGCGGGACTCGACGACGTCGGCGGCCTTCCAGTCCTCACCGGTGAACAGGTCGTGGAGCCGGAGGTGGCGCGGGACCATCGGCGCGTTGCGGGTGCGGGTCTGGGCGGGCACCTCCCACTCGGCCGCGCCGACGATGGCCGAGGGGATGGCGCGGTGGTAGAGGAGCGAGGAGTCGGAGGAGAACCCCTCCTCCCCCATCAGCTCCTCGTAGTACAGCCCGCCTTCGGGGTTGCGGTGCTGGGTGTGGCGGGTGCGCGGCACCTCGCCGATCCGGCGGTAGTGGGCCATGGCGGTTCTCTCCTCACCGTGGGCTGGTCCGGGCCGACCGTGGTCGTACCCGTGCTGGGCGGTCGTGGTTCGGGATCCCGGTCCGGTGCGGACGGCGGCCCGGTCCCCTTCCCGGGGCGGGCACGGGGCCGGGGGTCAGGCGGTCGGGGCCGGCCGCCCGGGACGGGCGGTCTCTGCAGTGGGCGCACCCGCCTCCGCCGCGGCGAGGCCGAGGCAGGTGCGGACGGCGGCGGCGACGGCGCCGTGGTCCGCCCCGGGGACAACGGCGGCGACGTGGGCGTCTGGGCGCACCAGCCACACCTGGCCGGGTTCGGGCGCCAGCGCGGCGGCGAGGGAGCCCGTGGTGTCGATGTCGTCGAGGTAGTGGGCGGTGACGGGGGCCCGGGTCGCCCCCCGGGCGGCGCTGCGCGCGCCTTCCAGGAAGGAGGCCGGGTCGAGGCCGGCGGGCGCGGCGCCCAGGAGGAGGGTCAGCCCCTCGCGCAGCAGCGGCCGGATCCGCCCCGCCGCGCCGGGAACGGTGACCGGGGCGTCGGGAAGGATCACGCCGGGGCACGGGGAGGGGGTCGCCCCCCTCGGCGGCCGTCCCCCGAAGGGGCGTTCGGGGCAGGGGGTGGTCAGGGACGACTCCGTGTACCAGAAGGGCTCGGCGAGGCGGCCGGAGTCGACCAGGGCCCGGGCGGAGTCGTCGGTGAGGGCCCGTTCGAGCACGCCGACGCGGGTGCTGTGCTCCTCCTCCCCGTGGGGGACGAGGAAGCGCATGGTCGCACCGGTGACCTCGGCGTTCTCCCGCGCCGCGGCGTGGCGTTCGGCGTGGTAGCTCTCCAGGAGGTCCTCCCCCGCCCATCCGGCGAGGACGTAGGCGAGCTTCCACGCGGCGTTCTCGGCGTCCTGGACCCCGGAGTTGAGCCCGCGGGCGCCGAAGGGCGCGACCAGGTGGGCGTTGTCGCCGAGGAGCAGGACGCGTCCCTCGCGCATGCGCTCGACGACGCGGGTGTGGAACCGGTACACCGAGTGCCAGACGACCTCGTAGGGCGTGTCCCCGATGATCTGGCGGATGCGCGCGTCCAGGCGCCCGTCCGACTCCTCCGCCTCCAGGTCGAAGTCGGCCGGGACCTGCCAGTCGATGCGGTACACCGAGTCCGGGCAGGGGTGGATGAGGACCTGCCGGCCCGGGTTCCACCCGGGGTCGAAGTAGAAGCGGCGCTCGCGCTCCCACCCGGGCAGGTCGGCGCGGATGTCGCAGATGAGGAAGCGGTCCTCGAAGGTGGTCCCGTCGAAGGACAGCCCGAGCGCGTCGCGGACCACGCCGCCGTGGGCGCCCAGGCAGGACAGCGCGTGGGAGCCGCGCAGCAGCACGGGCCCCTCGGGGGTGTCGCATTCGACGGTGACGCCGCTCGCGTCCTGGGCGATGCCGGTGACCCGGTGGTTCCACCGGGTCCGCACCCCCGCCGCGGCCAGGCGCTCGTCCAGGACCTCCTCGGTGCGGGACTGGGAGATGTTGACGAACGGGGGCAGGGGCGAGGCCCCCGGGTCGGCGAGGTGGACGCTGAACAGCTCGTGCTCGCGGTAGAACGTGCGGGCCGTGTCCCAGGTGACGCCCTCCTCCACGAGGCCGCCCGCGCCCAGCCAGTCCCAGACGTCGAGGACGTCGCGCTGCTGGCAGATGGCCTTGGAGCCCACGGCGTCCCGCTCGGGGCGTCCGTCCAGGAGCTGGACGGGGACGCCGCGTCGGGCGAGCAGCAGGGCGGCCGTCTGTCCGACCGGTCCCGCTCCGAGGACCAGGACGGGGTCGGCGCCGGGGTCGGCGGGGGTGCGTGGAGCAGGGGGTCGCATGTCGGGCTCCGTTCGGTCTGGGCGCCCGGCGGGGCGCGGAGTGGAGGTGGTCGGCGCCGGACCCGTGCCGGACGGGTCCGGACGGTCAGCCCTGGAGCTGGGCCCACACCTCGCGGTCGCGCTCGGCCGTCCAGATGACGGGCCGCTCGATGCCGCGGAACTCGTCCCACAGGCGCGAGACGTCGAAGGGCAGGCAGTGCTCGAAGATGGGCCAGTGGCCGTAGTCGCCCTCGAGCGCCGCATGCGTGGCGGTGAAGGCCTCCTTGAGGGTGCCGCCGCGCTCGTGGACGGCCCCGACCTCGCGGATCATGACGTCGAGGAAGTGGCGGGTCTGCTCGATGGCGGCGTCGACCTCGTCGCGGCCCCGGCTGACGGCGCCGCGCCCGCCGACGAGCATCTCGGCGCCGAGCGCCTTGACCCGGTCCAGGGTCTGCCCGGCCCAGTCCTTGTGGAAGGCGTCGCCGGTGTAGAGGGCGGCCTGCGCCTCGACGAGGTCGCCGGCGAAGAGGATCTTCTGACGGGGCAGCCAGGCGACGATGTCGCCCTCGGTGTGGCCCCGCCCGAAGTACTGCAGGACGAGTTCTCCGCGGTCGCCGCCCAGGTCGATGGTGGTGCGGTCGGCGAAGGTCTGCGTGGGCCAGGTGAGGCCGGGGACGGAGTCGGCGTCCTTGGCCAGGCGGGGCATGCGGCCGAACTCGCTGGCCCAGTCCTCCTCGCCCCGCTCGCGGATGAGCTCGTGGGTCTTTTCGTGGGTGAGGATGATCTCGGCGTCGAAGGCGCTGGCCCCGAGGACGCGCACCGCGTGGTAGTGGGAGAGCACCAGGTAGCGGACCGGTTTGTCGGTCTGCTCGCGCAGGATCTTCAGCCAGTCGCGTGCGGCGGCGGGGGTGGCGAGGGCCTCGAAGGCGACGACGAAGTCCTCGCCCTCGACGGCGCCGACGTTGGGGTCGCCCTCCGCGGTCAGCGCGTAGACCCCGTCGGCCAGGACCTCCAGTGTCTGCGGCTTGGCCTCGGTGTCGGCGGAGGAGGCGAACGGCTTGGCTGCCATGGGATGAGGACCCTTCACTCGCTCAGGATGGCCGCGGCCACCCAATTGATCAAAGGTTTGATGATCATGACCCTAACGTGCCCCACGCCACAGGGCCAAGAGACGCGGGCCCGCCAGTGCAGTGATACAGGTCACACACCAAACCTACCCGGAGAACCACTCCGACCAGCCGGTTCGCCCGCCCCACCCGCCCCACGGCCACCGCGCACGCCGACGGCGCGTCACGGCCCGCCCCGGCCCGCGCCGGGGCGCCGGCCGCCCGCGCGCCGCCCCGGCCCGCCGCGACACGGGGCCGGAGCGTTCGTTCCTCGGCCCGCGGACGCGGCGCACCAGGGGTTAGGCTGGGCGCCGTGACCCACGACACCGCCCCCCCAAGCGATCTCACCTTCTGGTCGTTCGTCGACTACGCGGTGCAGAAGGCCGAACAGGAACTGCCCTCCGTCAACGCCGACGCCATGCGCATGGTCCTGACCCTCAACCGGGCCACGAGCATGGTCGTCTACGACCTGGAGTCCTCCGTCCACCGCCCGCGCGGTCTCACCTGGCCCGGGTTCCGGGTCATCTTCGCGCTGTGGCTGGCCGGACCCATGGAGGCCAAGAGCACCGCCGAGATCTCCGGCATGAGCCGGGCGGCCCTGTCCGCGCTCCTCAACACCCTCGAACGCGACGGGCTGATCGTCCGCGAACGCGCCACCCACGACCGGCGCGCCCTCCAGCTCACCCTCACCGAGGCCGGGTACGGGGCGATCCTCGGCGGCTTCCGCGCGCACAACAGGCGCGAGACGGCCTGGGCCGCCGCCCTCGAACCCGAGGAGCGCACCGAGCTGGTCCGCCTGCTCAACAAGCTCATGGCCGGGTCCACCGAGGCCAAGGCCAAGTTCCGCAACTGACCCGCACGCCTTCCGTCCCGGGCCGCCCGGCACCGGCGGCCCCCGGACGCGGCGGAGTCCGCTCCGGCCCGGATTGGACCTTGAGCGCCGTCCCGCGAACGGCGAGCATCGAACCATGCACAACACCGGCCGCGACCGCCTGCGCTCCGCGCAGAACCGGTTCTCCCCCGAGACGACCTACCTCGACACCGCCACCCACGGGCTGCCCCCCCGCACGGCCCTCCTCGAACTGGAGCGGCACCTGCGCTCGGTGGGCGCCGGACGGTTCTCCCCCGCGGAGGCGGACCCCGGCATCGCCGCGGCCCGCGGCGCCTATGCCCGCCTCACGGGCGTCCCCGCCGAACGGGTGGCCATCGGCTCCCACGCCTCCCAGTTCGCCGGGACGATCGCCGCGAGCCTGCCGCCCGGTTCCGAGGTGCTGACCGCCGTCCGCGAGTTCAGCTCCGTCGTCCACCCCTTCCTCGCCCGGGAGCCGCACGGCGTCCGGGTGCGCGAGGCGCCCCTGGACCGGCTGGCCGACGAGGTCGGCCCGGGCACCGACCTGGTCGCCGTCTCGGCGGTGCAGTCCTCCGACGGCGCCGTCGCCCCGGTGGAGGAGCTGCTGGAGGCCTGCGCCCACCACGGGGCGCGGCTGATGCTGGACACCACCCAGGCGGGGTGGCTCCCCCTCCCCCTGGAGCGGGTCGACTACACGGTGAGCAGCACCTACAAGTGGCTGCTGGGGCCGCGCGGCTCGGCCTTCCTCACGGCGACCGAGGAGGCGCTGGCCGCACTCGACCCCCTGGCCGCGAACTGGTACGCCGCCGCCGAGCCGTGGAACTCCCTCTACGGAGGCCCCCTGGAGCTCGCCGAGGGGGCGCGGCGCCTGGACCTGGCCCCCGTGTGGTTCTCGTGGATCGGGTTGGCGCCCGCCCTGGAGCTGGTCGAGGAGGTCGGCCTCGAGACGATCCGCGAACACGACGCCGGGCTCGGCGACCGGCTGCTCACCGCACTGGACCTCCCGCCGGCCGGGTCGGCGATCGTGTCCCTGGCCGTGTCCGAGGACCTGTCCCGGAAGGTCGCCGAGGCCGGGATCGCCGCCTCCACCCGCGCCGGGCGGCTCAGGGTGTCCTTCCACCTGTACAACACCGAGGAGGAGGTGGACCGGCTCGTCAAGGTCCTGACCTCCTGAAGGCCCCGGGCGCGGGGGGCCCCCCCCCGGGGGGGGGGGGGCCCCCCCGGGGGGGGGGGGGGGCCCCCCCCCCCCCAGGGGGGCGCCGCCGGGCGCGCGGAGGGGCGCCCCCCGCGCCCCCGCCCCCCGGGCCC
>NZ_JBIWMK010000002.1:611724-890648 GCF_044766605.1 Nocardiopsis sp. NPDC101807
GGTGGGGGCACCTCCCCTGCTCCCTCGCGGGGGGGGGGGGGCCCGCGTGGGGCTCTGGGTGTCGCGCCCCGGGGCGGGGGGGGGGGGGGGCGCCGCGGGGGGGGGGCCCCCCCCCGCCCGTGGGGGCGGAAGGCTCCTCAGCCCACGATGGGGCGCTCCTCGGGCAGCTCGTAGGCGCGCGCCCGGCGCCGCAGCGCCAGGGCCGACGCCAGGGCGATCGGGCCGATCCTGCCGACGAACATCAAGAAGACGAGCACCGCCTGCCCCGCGACCGGGAGGTCCGCGGTGATGCCGGTCGACAGGCCGACCGTGGCGAAGGCCGACGTCGTCTCGAACAGGATCTCGTCCAGGGTGAAGGTGGTCATCGTCATCAGCGCGAGCGTGCCGGCGAGGACCAGGGACAGGGACAGCAGCACCACGGTGACCGCCTGGGAGGCGACGCCCTCGCCCAGGCGGCGGTGGCCGACGTGGACGGTGGGCTCCCCGCGCACGTTGGCCAGGACCACGAACAGCAGGACCGCGAACGTCGTCACCTTGATGCCGCCGGCGGTGCCCGCGCTGCCGCCGCCGACGAACATCAGGAGGTCGGTGACCAGCAGTGTCTGGGTGTTCATCGCACCGAAGTCCAGGCTGTTGAAGCCGGCCGTGCGCGGCATGACCGCCTGGAAGAACCCGGTGAGGAGCTTGCCCCGCAGGTCCAGTCCGCCCATCGTGGCCGGGTTGTCCCACTCCAGGGCCAGGAAGGCGGCGAAGCCGACCGCCAGCAGGCACCCCGTGACGGACAGGGTGATCCTGGCGTGGATCGTCCAGGTGTGCCGCTCACCCCGGCGGCGCGCGAACCGCCACAGTTCCACCCACACCGGGAACCCCAGACCGCCCGCCACCACCCCCACCGCGACGGGCACCGTGATCCACGGGTCGGTGGCGTACCCCATGAGGCTGTCGGCGAAGGGCGAGAAGCCGGCGTTGTTGAAGGACGAGACCGCGTGGAAGAGGCCCAGGTAGGCCGCGGAGCCGAGGGGGAGGTCGTACCCGAGCCACCAGCGCAGGGTGAGGACCGCCGTGACGGCCGCCTCGAAGACGAGGGTCACCGTGAGGATGCCCAGGGTGATCCGGCGCACCTCCCCGAGGGTGAGGGCCTTGGTCTCCGAGCCGGCGCGCACGGCCATGCGCAGGCCCAGGTGGCGGCCCACCACGAGTGTGAGCACGGTCGCCAGGGCCATGATGCCGAAACCGCCCACCTGGATGAGCGCCAGGATCACGGCCTCGCCCAGGGGGGACCAGTGGCCCCCCGTGTCGACCACCGCGAGGCCGGTCACGCTGGCCGCCGAGGTGGAGGTGAACAGGGCGGTGGAGAACGGCGTCCGCTCCCCGCTCTCGGCGGCGGCGGGGAGCGCCAGCAGACCCGCCCCGCAGAGCACGAGGAGCGCGAACGTCAGCACGGTGAGCTGCGGCGGGCTGACCCGCTGGAAGGGGTCCCGCAGCCGTCGTCCGGCGCGCACGCCGGTCCGGCTCCTACGCGGTGGCCCCGGTCTTCGCCCGGGGGCCGGGCTCACGCCTCCCCGCCGTCGGAGCCGCCCTGCAGGAAGCGGTATCCCATGCCGGGCTCGGTGATCAGGAAGCGCGGCGACTTCGGCTCCGGTTCGATCTTCTTGCGGATCTGGGAGACGTACAGGCGCAGGTAGCCGGTGTCGTGGACGTGTTCGGACCCCCAGATGTCGGAGAGGAGCGTCTGCCGCGTCACGAGCTTGCCCGAGTGGCGGACGAGGATCTCCAGGAGGCGCCACTCGGTGGGCGTCAGCCGGACGAGCTCTCCTCCGGAGGGGCCGGGCCGGGTCACCGTCTTGGCGGAGAGGTCGACGGTCAGGTCCCCCACCCGCACGACCGGGTCCGAGTCGCCGCCCACGCCCCGGCGGGTCAGGGCGCGGACGCGCGCCAGCAGTTCGTCGATGGCGAAGGGCTTGGTGATGTAGTCGTCCGCCCCGGAGTCCAGGGCACGGACCTTGTCCACGGAGTCGGTGCGCCCGGAGACGACGAGGATGGGGGCGCTCGTCCACCCCCGGATGCCCTCGATGACCCCGACGCCGTCCAGGCGGGGCATGCCCAGGTCGATCAGGTACAGGTCCGGGCGCTGGTCGACGGCGGCCCTGAGGGCGTCGGCGCCGTTCGTGGCGACGACGATGTCGTAGCCGCGTGCGCGCAGGGTGACCCGCAGTGCCCGCAGGATCTGCGGGTCGTCGTCGGCGACGAGGATCTTCACCGGTCCGTCCTTCCAGAAGTCTGCCCGTCGGCGACGGGCAGGGAGATGACCATCGTCAGCCCTCCGCCGGGGGTGTCCTCGGCGGAGAGCCCGCCCCCCATCCCCTCCACGAAGCCCTTGGAGAGGCTGAGCCCCAGGCCGAGCCCGGTGGTGTTGTCGGTGTCGCCCAGGCGCTGGAACGGCACGAACAGCTGGTCCCGCCGGTCGGGCGGAACGCCGCCCCCGTGGTCGATGACGCGGATCTGCACGGTGTCCCCGAACGCGCTCGTGGCCACGCGCGCACTGCGGTCCCCCGGCGAGAACCGGACGGCGTTGGCGAGGATGTTGACGATGGCCCGTTGCAGCAGGCCCGCGTCCGCGCGCACGCACGGCAGGTCGGGGTCCAGGTCCAGGTCGACGTCGGCGGGACCGAGGTCCAGCTCGTCCAGGGACGGCAGGATCACCTCGTCGACGTCGGTGGCGGCGAGCGAGACCACGAGGGCGCCGGCCTGGATGCGGCTCACGTCGAGGAGGTCGGTCACCAGGCCGGTCAGCGTGGTCAGGCTCTCCTCCGCCGTGGCGAGCAGTTCGTCGCGGTCCGCGGGGGACCAGCTGACCTCGGACGAGCGCAGGCTGCTGACCGCGGTGGTCGCCGCCGTCAGCGGCCTGCGCAGGTCGTGGCTGACCGCCGACAGCAGGGCGCTGCGCACCTGGTCGTTCTCGGCGAGGGGGCCGACCTCGCTGGCCGTGTCGCTGAGGTCCTGGTGTTCGAGGGCCGCGTCGATCTGCGCGGCGATCACGCCGAGGAGCCGCCTCTCGGAGGCGCCCGGATCGGCGCCGTGGAGTTCGAGGGAGGCGCGGTCGCCGACCCGCACGAGGGCGGGCTCCTCCCCGCCCCGGGGCTGCCCGGACGCGCACAGGACGTCCTCCCCCGCGCGCAGTCGCACGGCGTCCAGCCCGAACGCCTCCCTGGTGCGGTCCACCAGCGCCTGGAGGGCGTCCTGCCCCCGCAGGACGCTGCCCGCGACCGTGGCGAGGAGCTCGGACTCCGCCCCGGCCCGCTGGGCGGAGCGCGACCGGCGCGCCGCCTGGTCGACGATGTAGCTGACGAGGGAGGCGTTGGCGACGTAGAGGACCAGGGCGAGCAGGTGGATCGGCTCGTCGACCGTGATGGTCCGCACCGGTTCGATGAAGAAGTAGTCCAGGGTGACCGCCGACAGGACGGCGGTGTACAGCGCGGGCCAGACGCCCCCGACGAGCGCGACGACGATGACCAGCAGCTGGTAGGCCAGGACCTCGACGACGATGGACTCGGCGCTGCGCTGGCCGGCGAGCAGCCAGGTCAGGACGGGGCCGCCGAGCACCGAGAGGGCGAAGCCCAGGAGGCGGCGCCTGGCGCTCAGCGCCCCGCCCGGGCGGGGGAGCGCGAAGCGTCCCCCGGCCGCCGCGTGGTTGACGATGTGGACGTCGATGCCGCCGGACTCGCGGATGACGGTGGCGCCGATCCCGGGTCCGGTCAGGGCGGTGGCGAGGCGCCCCCTGCGGCTGATGCCGATGACCAGCTGGGTGGCGTTCACCGCGCGGGCGAACCCGACGAGGGACTCGGGGATGCCGTCGCCGACCACCTGGTGGAAGGTGCCCCCGAGTTTCTCGGTCAGGGCGCGCTGCGCGGCGAGTGCCCCGGGGCGGCCCTCGCGCAGACCCTCCTGGCTGCTGACGTGCACGGCCAGGAGCTCGCCCCCGGAGGAGCGCGCGGCGATGCGCGCGCCCCTGCGGAGCAGGGTCTCCCCTTCGGGGCCCCCGGTCAGGGCCACGACGACGCGCTCCCGGGCCTCCCACGTGCTGTCGATGCGGTGCTCGGCCCGGTAGTCCTTCAGCGCGCTGTCCACCTCGTCCGCCAGCCACAGCAGCGCGAGCTCGCGCAGCGCGGTGAGGTTGCCCAGGCGGAAGTAGTTGGACAGGGCGGCGTCGATGCGCTCGGCGGGGTAGACGTTCCCCGCCGCCAGGCGGTCCCGGAGGGCCTGCGGCGCCAGGTCGACCAGTTCGATCTGGTCGGCGGCGCGCAGCACCTGGTCCGGGACGGTCTCGCGCTGCGGAACGCCGGTGATCCGCTGGACGACGTCGTTGAGGGACTCGATGTGCTGGATGTTGACGGTCGTGATGACGTCGATCCCGGCCGCCAGGAGCGCCGACACGTCCTCCCAGCGCTTCTCGTGGCGCGCCCCCGGGGCGTTGGTGTGCGCGTACTCGTCGACCAGCGCCGTCCCCGGACGGCGCGCCAGGACGGCGTCCAGGTCCATCTCGGCCAGGCCGACGCCCCGGTGGGACACCGTCGTCCGGGGCACCGTCTCGACGCCCTCGGCCATCGCCGCCGTGCCGCAGCGGCCGTGCGTCTCGACGACGGCGACCACGACGTCCCCGCCCTCCTCGCGCAGGCGCCGCCCCTCCTCGAGCATGGTGTAGGTCTTGCCGACCCCGGGGGCGGCGCCCAGGAAGACCCTCAGCCGGCCTTTCCTCATCTGCCTTGCGCCCCCCACCCGTCGACGGCGAGGTTCAGCCTCAGGACGTTGACCCTTTCCTCGCCCAGGAACCCCAGGTCCCGGGGCTCGATACTACGCCGGACCAGGTCCTGGACGTCCGCCACCGGCACCCCCCGCGCCTCCGCGACGCGCGGCGCCTGGAGCAGCGCGTACCCGGGGCTGATGTGCGGGTCCAGGCCGGAGCCCGAGGCGGTCAGGGCGTCCGCGGGGACGCGGTCGGGGTGGACCCCCTCGAACGCCGCGACCGCCGCCCGCCGTTCCTCGACGGTGTCCACGAGGCCGGGGTTCTCCGGGCCGAGGTTGCTCCCTCCGGAGGCCCCGGCGTCGTGTCCGTCGCCGGCGGCGGAGGGCCGGGACTGGAACCACTCGGGCAGCGGTGCGCCGTCGGCGCCGGTGAAGGACTGCCCGATCAGGGACGAGCCGACGACCGTGCCGTCCTGTGCCCTGGCGAGCGAGCCGTCGGCGCGTTCCGGCATGAGCAGCCGGCCGACGCCGGTCACGGCCAGCGGGTAGGCCAGGCCCAGGACGACGGTGAGGATCAGGAACGCCCGGAGGGCGGTTCCGTGGTGGCGGAGCAGGACGCGTGCGGAACCCATGGCGGGTGTCTCCCTTCGGGGCCGTCAGAAACCGGGAAGGAGGCTGACGGCGAGATCGATCAGTTTGATGCCGGCGAAGGGCGCCACCACTCCGCCGAGGCCGTAGACGAGCAGGTTGCGGCCGAGGATCTGCGAGGCGCGCAGGGGCCGGTACCGGACGCCGCGCAGCGCGAGCGGGATGAGGACCACGATGATCACGGCGTTGAAGACGATCGCCGACATGATCGCGGACGCGGGAGAGGCCAGGCCCATGACGTTCAGCGCGCCCAGGCCGGGGAAGACGCCGGCGAACATGGCCGGGACGACCGCGAAGTACTTGGCGATGTCGTTGGCGACGGAGAACGTGGTCAGCGCCCCCCGGGTGATGAGCAGCTGCTTGCCGATGCGGACCACGTCGATGAGCTTGGTGGGGTCCGAGTCCAGGTCCACCATGTTCCCGGCCTCCTTGGCCGCCGAGGTGCCGGTGTTCATCGCCACGCCGACGTCGGCCTGGGCCAGCGCGGGGGCGTCGTTGGTGCCGTCCCCGGTCATCGCGACGAGGTTGCCCCCCTCCTGCTCCCTGCGGATGAGGGCGAGCTTCTGCTCCGGGGTGGCCTCGGCGAGGAAGTCGTCCACCCCGGCCTCGGCGGCGATCGCCTTCGCCGTCAGGGGGTTGTCCCCGGTGACCATCACGGTGCGGATGCCCATCGCGCGGAGTTGCGCGAAGCGTTCGGCGATGCCCTCCTTGACCACGTCCTTGAGGTGGATCACGCCCAGTACGGCGGTGTGTCCCGAGGGTCCGCGCACCGCCACGACCAGCGGTGTGCCCCCGCTGTCGGAGATCCGTCCGACCCGGTCCTCCAGCTCCGTGCGGACGACGGGGCCCACGGGTCCCGTCTCCCGGGCCCAGGCGAGCACCGCCGAGCCCGCGCCCTTGCGGATCAGGGTGCCGTCGGGCAGGTCGACACCGCTCATCCGGGTCTGGGCGGTGAAGGGGACGACCTCGCCGGGGGTCGCGGCGTCCACCGCCACCCCCTGGGCGCGGGCGAGTTCCACGACGGAGGTGCCCTCGGGGGTGGGGTCGGCCAGGGAGGCCAGCGCCGCGGAGCGGACCAGGTCCTGCTTCCGCACGCCCTCCAGGGGCACGAAGTCACTGGCCCTGCGGTTGCCGTGGGTGATGGTGCCGGTCTTGTCCAGCAACAGGGTGGTCACGTCGCCGGCGGCCTCGACGGCGCGGCCGGACACGGCCAGCACGTTGTGCTGCACGAGGCGGTCCATGCCGGCGATGCCGATGGCGGACAGCAGGGCGCCGATGGTGGTGGGGATCAGGCACACGAGCAGCGCGACCAGGACGGGGACGCTGACCGGCGCCCCGACGTAGGAGGCGATCGGGTGCAGTGTGAGGGCGACGACCACGAAGACGACCGACAGGCTCGCCAGCAGGATGTTGAGCGCGATCTCGTTGGGGGTCTTCTGCCGCGCGGCGCCCTCGACCAGGGCGATCATCCTGTCGACGAAGGTCTCCCCCGGCCTGGACGTGATGCGGACGACGATCCGGTCCGAGAGCACGCGGGTGCCGCCGGTGACGGCGCTGCGGTCGCCGCCGGACTCGCGCACCACGGGTGCGGACTCGCCGGTGATCGCCGACTCGTCCACCGAGGCGATGCCCCAGACGATGTCGCCGTCGCCGGGGACCGGTTCGCCCGCCGAGACGGCCACGACGTCCCCCGGGCCGAGGTCGGCCGAGGAGACCGGGCGTGTCGCGGTGTCCTCCGCGGAGGGGTCGGTTTCCGGGGCGTAGCCGACCACCAGGTTCGCCGCGGTACTGGTCCGGGTCCTGCGCAGACTGTCGGCCTGGGCCCTGCCCCTGCCCTCGGCGACGGACTCGGCCAGGTTGGCGAAGAGCACGGTCAGCCAGAGGCAGCAGGCGATCGCCCAGGTGAAGCCCGCCGGGACCGGTGAGCCCCCGGACGCCTCGGGGCCCCCGAGGAACGGTTCGGCGACCGCCATGGCCGTGGTGAGCGCGGCCCCGACCTCGACGACGAACATGACGGGGTTGCGGTACATGGTCCGCGGGTCGAGCTTGCGCAGCGCCCCGGGGAGCGCGGCGGCGACCTGGGCCGGTCCGAACGCCCTGCGGCGGGCTCCGGCGGCCCCGGGGGCGGCGCTCGGCGGCGCCTGGTCGACGGGTGTGCGGGATGTCGTGGTCATGGTCGGTTACAGTCCTTCCGCCAGGGGGCCCAGCGCGAGCACGGGGAAGTAGGTCAGGGCGGTCACCACAACGGTGACTCCGATCAGCAGGCCGACGAACTGCGGCCTGTGGGTGGGCAGGGTGCCGCTGGTCGCGGGCGCCCTGTCCCGGGCGGCGAGAGCTCCGGCCAGGGCGAGGACGAACACGATCGGGACGAACCGCCCCAGCAGCATGGCGATGCCCAGCGCGGTGTTGAACCAGGGCGTGTTCGCGGTCAGCCCCGCGAAGGCCGAACCGTTGTTGTTGGACGCCGACGTGAACGCGTACAGCACCTCGGACAGGCCGTGGAGGCCGGGGTTCAGGATCGAGGTCGCCTCCACACCGGCGCGGACGGCGGGTACGGCGAAGCTGAGCGCCGTACCCGCGAGGACCAGGGTCGGGGAGACGAGGATGTACAGGCTGGCGAGCTTGATCTCGCGCGGACCGATCCTCTTGCCGAGGTACTCCGGGGTGCGGCCGACCAGGAGGCCCCCGACGAAGACGGCCAGGAGGGCGAGCACCAGCATCCCGTAGAGGCCGGAGCCGACACCGCCGGGCGCGACCTCGCCGAGCATCATGTTGACCATCGGCGCCATGCCGCCGAGGGCGGTGTAGGAGTCGAACATCGAGTTGACCGCGCCGGTCGAGGTCAGGGTGCTCGCCGAGCCGAAGAGGGCGGAGGCGATGACGCCGAACCGCTGCTCCTTGCCCTCCAGAGCCGCTCCGGCGGCCTCGGGCGCCGCTCCGGCGCCGTTCAGCTCCAGGACGGTGAGGGCGGTCAGGGAGACCGCGAAGATCGCCGCCATGGCGGCGAGGACGGCGTAGCCCTGCCGGTGGTCGCCGACCATCCGGCCGAAGGTGCGCGGCAGCGAGAACGGGATCGCCAGCATGAGGACGATCTCGAACAGGTTGGTCCACGGTGCGGGGTTCTCGAACGGGTGCGCGGAGTTCGCGTTGAAGTAGCCGCCGCCGTTCGTGCCCAGGAGCTTGACCGCCTCCTGGGAGGCCGCCGTTCCGCCGGGGATCGTCTGCGTCGCGCCGGTGAGGGTCCGGACCTCGGTGAAGCCGCCGAGGTTCTGGACGACGCCGCCCGCGATCAGGACCACGGCCGCGGCCAGGGAGATCGGCAGGAGGATGCGCAGCGTTCCGCGGGTCAGGTCGACCCAGAAGTTGCCGATCGTGCCCGACCGGCGGCGCGCCAGTCCGCGGACCAGGGCGACCGCGACCGCGAGGCCCGCGGCGGCCGAGACGAAGTTCTGGACGGCCAGCCCGCCGAACTGCACGAGGTGGCCCACGGTCGACTCCGGCGAGTACGACTGCCAGTTGGTGTTCGTCACGAACGACGCCGCGGTGTTGAACGCGAGCCCCTCGGGGACGGGCGGCAGACCGAGGGAGAGGGGCAGCGCCGACTGGAGCCGCTGGAGCAGGTACAGGGACAGCAGGCCGACCGCGGAGAAGGCGAGCACTCCGCGCAGGTACGCCTGCCAGGACTGCTCGGACGCCGGGTCCACCCCGATGAGCCGGTAGAAGCCCCGCTCGACCGCGAGGTCGCGGGGGGAGGTGAACACCCGTGCCATGTACTCGCCCAGAGGCCGGTACAGCAGGGCGAGGACCAGCGCGACGGCGGCGGCGGGGAGCACCGCGAGGAGGACGGCCATCAGAACCGCTCCGGTTTGACGAGGGCGTACACGAGGTAGGCGACCGCGGCCACCGCGAGCGCGGCCGCGAGGAGGTCGAAGGCGGTCACAGCTTCGCGACCCCCCGGCCGATCACGCCGACCAGCGCGAAGGCGGCGAGCGCGGTGAGCACGTAGACGACGTCGAGCACGGGGCTGCTCCCTGGGGTGAAGGGTGTGCCCCTCCTGTCCGGGGCACGGGCCTCGAAGGCCTGAAACCCATACAAACCCCCTGGAACTGCGCCGATGCCGCTCCTAACGGCTTCCATGCGGAACCGGTGGCGAATCCTCACGGCATCCATGCGGCCCGTCGCCGCGGCGGGCGGGACACGCCGCGGGGCGCCCCGTCCCCGCGTCCCGCACGGCGCCCTCCCCCCCGGCGGAACCGCCCCTCGGGCTCCCCGGAACACGGAACGGGGGTGCGGCCGCGGCCGCACCCCCGTTCACCCCGTCCGGATCCGCTCCGGCGCCCCCGTCACTGCTGACGGGCGTCCACCAGGTCGGGTTTCTTCCAGTCCGGGTCCGAGAAGTACTTCTTGGTCTCCGCGACGATGACCCCGCTGAGCACCAGCAGGCCGATGAGGTTGGGGACCGCCATCAGGCCGTTGGCCGCGTCGCTGAACGCCCAGGCGATGCTGAGGTCGGTCGTGGCGCCGACGTACACGACCAGGACGAACACGATGCGGAACGGGAAGACCGCCTTGCGGCCGACCAGGTAGTCCAGGCAGCGCTCGCCGTAGTAGGACCAGCCGACCAGCGTGGTGAAGGCGAAGAACATCAGGCTGATCGCCACGATGGCGCCGCCGACCGGGGCCAGCCCCGGCGAGATGGAGCCCAGGGCCTCGCTCATGGCCCAGTTGGTCATCAGGGCGCCGTCGCCCGTGTCCGCCTCGGCGTGCCAGGCGCCGGTGACGATGATGACCAGGCCCGTCATCGTCACGACGATGATGGTGTCGATGAAGGTCTGGGTCATGGAGACCATCGCCTGGCGGACCGGGTGCGCGGTCTTGGCCGCGGCGGCGGCGATGCCGCCGGTGCCCAGGCCCGACTCGTTCGAGAACATGCCGCGCGCCATGCCCTGCTGCATCGCGAGGATGAACGCCGAGCCCAGGAACCCTCCGACCGCGGAGGTGCCGGTGAAGGCGTCGGTGAAGATCAGGGCGATGGCCGCGGGGATCTCGGTGACGTAGACGGCCAGGACCACGAGGGCGGCCAGGACGTAGGCAATGATCATGAACGGCACGACGCCGGCGGCGAAGCGGCCGATGCTCTTGATGCCGCCGAGGATGACCGCGGCGACCAGCACGACCATGACGATCCCGGAGAGCCAGGTCGGCACGCCGAAGGTCGAGTCGAGCTGGCCCGCGACGGCGTTGGCCTGCGTCATGTTGCCGATGCCGAAGGAGGCCACGGCGCCGAAGAGTGCGAACAGGGTGCCGAGCACCAGGCCGAGTCTGGCCCCTCCGCTGCCGGGGCCGAACTTCTCGGCGAACCCGTGGCGCAGGTAGAACATCGGGCCGCCGCTCATCTCGCCCTTGGAGTCGGGGCGGCGGTACTTCACGCCGAGCAGGGCCTCGCTGTACTTGGTGGCCATGCCCAGGACGCCGGTGACCCACATCCAGAAGAGGGCCCCGGGTCCTCCGACGCCGATCGCCAGGGCCACGCCCGCGATGTTGCCGACGCCCACGGTGGCCGCGAGGGCGGTGCTGAGCGCCTGGTAGTGGGAGATGTCGCCCTTGGCCTGGCCGCCCTCGGTGCGGCGGATGAGCGCCAGCCACAGCGCGTGCCCGAGCACGCGGAACTGGAGCCCGCCCAGTCTGATGGTGAGGTAGACGCCCACGATCAGGAGCAGGGGTATCAGGAAGAACGGTCCCCACACGAAGGAAACGACGGCATCCAGGATCGCCTGGATCGTATCGGTCATCAGAGTGTGTCTCCCTGTCGTCGATGAGTGGGCGCCCCCGGCGGGCCGGAGGCGGGTCCGAAGCCGTGCACGGAAGCGTTACAGGTGACAGTTACATCCGTGTCACGTGTTCCTGCCGCTACGGTCTCTGCTCACGCGCCGCGCCGCCCGCACCGCGTTCCCCGGCCGTCCGGAGGGCCGGGCGGCGCCGCCGCGGCGACCAGTATCCCGCTCTCCGGGCGCGGACACGCGCCCCCGCGCGGCGGGGTCGCGGGCCGGTCCGCCGAGGCGGGCCGCGGAGCTGCGGGGCGGGGCGCCGGCGGGCGGCGGGGAGGGTGTCGGCGGCGGGGAGCTCCGGCGCCCGGGGCGGCGGATCGGCCCGCGCGGCGGGACCGCGCCCCGTCCCGCGCCCGTCAGGGCGGCGGGAGGGGCGCCTGCGGGCCGGCCGTCCCCCTGCGGCGGGAGCGGGGCGTCCCGCGTCGGGCGGCGGTCAGAAGATGCGGCCGCAGAACGGGGCGTCCGACCGGTGCAGGGCCGCGTCCAGTCCGGCCACGGCGCCGGGGGTGTGCTCGGTGAGCAGTCCCGCGCGCAGGTACCCCTCCAGGGAGGTCTGCCCCAGGTAGGCGGCGCCCAGGTGCGACACGTCCAGGGAGACGTCCGGGGCGTCCTGTACGGCCTCCACCCGGGCTCCCCCGCGTTCGGCGGCGATCCTCCACCGTCCGGCGTTCCACGGCGCGTGGCGGTCGGCGACCTCCACGACCGCCTCCACCGGGACCGCGTAGGAGCGCTCGGCGAGCGCCCCCGGCACGTCCACCAGCCGCAGCCACAGGGACGTGTAGAGCGTGGGGACGACGCGGTCCCTGTCCACGGCCAGGTGGCGCAGCGGGTTGTCCACCGCCAGGAAGTCGAACTTGACCCTGCTCGTGAGGTCGCGGTTGAACAGGTGCTCGAACAGGGCCGTCCAGGCGGCGGGGGCGGTCGCCAGGACCTCCTCGACGTGCACCTCTCCCCCGGCCCCGTCGTCCGCCCACTTGTTCAGGGTGCGGTAGAGGGCGTAGCCCAGGGGGCCGTCCGGTCCGCTCACGACGGCGGCCAGCCTCGGGCTCTTCCCGCCGCGTGAGCCGGGCTTGTCCAGCAGGATCCTGTCCCACCAGTGGCTCCCGCGCTGGAACTGGCCGACCTGGGCCGCCGCCACCTCGCGGTGCACGCGCGCGAGGTCGTCGCGGACCCCGGCCGGGTCGGCGAGCCGGACACGCAGGGCGGGGTCCCGGGGAGCGTCCGGGCGCAGCACGCCGTACTGGCGCTGGACGGCCGTCTCCATCTCGGTCGCGGCCGGGCCGTAGCCGAAGCGGCCGTAGATGGCCCCCTCCGAGGCCCACAGGGCCGCGTACCTGCCGCCGGAGGCGTGGACGTCGGCCAGCTGCCGGCGCATCAGCGCGCTGAGCACGCCCCTGCGCCGGTACGTGGGCCACACGCCCACGGCGGTGATCCCCGCGACCGCACGGGGCCCGCCGGGCAGCGCCATCTCGAAGGGGAAGTGGTTGGTGGCGCCCACGACCTCCTCCCCGTCCCCCTCCCCGTCGACCGCGACGAGGACGCGGTCGTAGCCGACGGAGTCGTGGAAGGGGAGGGCGCGCTCCACGATCGTGTCCGGGTCGTCGCCCATGAGGAGGGCCTCGCCCACGACCCTGAGCACCTCGGGGAACTCGTCCCGGTCGGTGCCGCGCACGGTCCACGCGGTTCTCTCGGTCTCGGGGTTCTCTGTCATGCCGGTACTACCGTTCTTCGTGTCTTCGCGGTCGGTCAGAAGTCCGTGGTGCACAGGGGGGCGCGGGGGACGTGCAGCGCGGTGTCCAGGCGGGCGGCCGCTCCCGGGGCGTGCTCGACGGCCAGGCCCGCGTCCACGAAGGCGGTGAGGGAACCGCGCCCCAGGTACACGGCGCCCAGGTGGGACGCGTCCAGTGTCAGGTCGGGGGCCGCGTCGGCCGCCTCGGCGCGGGCCTCCCCGCCGCCGGCCCTGAGCCGCCAGCGACCGGCGTTCCAGGGGGCGAACCGGTCGGTGACCTCCAGGACGGTGTCCAGGGGCGTGGCGTAGGAGCGTTCGGCCAGGGCTCCGGGAAGGTCCACCAGGCGTACCCACAGGGAGTCGAAGTCCCTGCGCGCCAGTCGGCGCGGGTCGGCCAGCAGCACGGTGAGGATGTCGTCCTCGGCGAGGTTGCCCAGGCGCGCCGAGGAGACCAGGTCCCTGGAGAACAGGTGGTCGTACAGGGCGACCCTGGCACGGGCCGTGGCCGCGACGGTCTCCCGGACCCGGACCTCCCCCGTGGGGAGGCCGTCCTCCCACTGGTGCAGGACGCGGTAGAGGGCGTAGCCCTCGACGCCGTCGGGGCCGCGCACGAGGGCGGCGCGCAGCGGCCCGGCGCCCTCGCGGTCCCGCTCCGCGTCGTGCAGGAGCCATCCCCACCAGCCGGGCTTCCTGAGGATGTGGCCGTTGCGGGCGGAGGCCGTCCGGCGGTGCAGCTCCTCGATCTCGCCGCGGACGGACCCGGGTTCGGTGAGGTCGACGGCGAGGTCCGGGTCGCGCGGGGCCCCGGGCCGCAGCGCGGCGTGGGCGAGCTGGACGGATCCGTTGAACTGCCGGACCGCCGGTCCGTAGCCGAAGCGGCCGTAGATCGTGCCCTCCGAGGACCACAGGACCGCGAGCTTCTCGCCGCGCTCGCGGACGTCCGCCAGCTGGCGGCGCATCAGCGCGCTGAGCACGCCCCTGCGCCGGTACGTGGGCCACACGCCCACGGCGGTGATCCCCGCGGCCCTGCGCGGGCCCCCGGGCACGGTGAGGGTGAGCGAGTACGCCATGGTGGTGCCGACGATCCGCTCACCGTCCAGGGCGACCAGGGCGCGGTCGTACTCAGCGCTGGGGAAGTCCCGCTCCTCGTGGAGGAGCCTCTCCACCGGCAGGCCGATGGCCTCCGAGAAGACCGCCGCGAACTCGGGGTACTCCTGCTCCGTGCTCGTGCGCACGGCCCATCCTGGATCGTCGTTGCGGGGGGGACCGGGGTGGTGAGCGCCTGCCATGGGCCGAGCCTCTCAGCCGCGCCCGGCTCGGCGCCACTGGTTTTCCGCGTGTCGGCGCGATCGTCCCCCGGCGCCCGGCCCCCGCCGGGGCGGGCCGCCCGCTCCCCTGCGGCCCGTGTCCCTCCGGGCCCACGGGACGGGGCGGCGGTCGCGCGCACGGTCCCCGACGCCGCGGCCGTCGTCCACAGGCGCGGGACCGAGGAGTAATCCGCCGTCCCAGGGGGCACCCCTACCGTGTGAAACGTACGACCCCTTCCCTCATGGCCCCGTCCGACCACCCGTCCCGCGACGGTCGGCGCAGACTCGTGGTGGGGGTGGACGCGGGCGGCACCGCCACCCGCGCCCTGGTCACCACGCTCTCCGGCGAGCGCCTGGGCCGGGCCCGGTCCGGAGGGGCCAACCCCAACGCGCACGGCGTGGACACGGCCGCCGACCGGCTCGCCGAGGCGGTCTCCGAGGCCCTGGACCAAGCCGGGCAGGGGGCTCGCGACGCGGTGGCGGCAGGGGTGGTGGGCCTGGCCGGGGTCTCCGCGCTCCGCGACGCGGGCGTGCGCGCACGGATGGAGCGCGCCCTGCACGAGGCCGGGCTGGCCGCCGGACGGGGTGTCTTCACCGGGGACGACGAGGTGGCCTTCGCCGCCGGGACCCCGTCCGCGCACGGCACGGTGCTGATCGCCGGGACCGGGGCGATCGCCACCCGGATCGACGACCGCCGGCGGACCCGGTCCGCGGACGGCATGGGGTGGCTGATCGGCGACGACGGCTCGGCGTTCTGGATCGGGCACCACGCGGCCAAGGAGACGGCGCGGCAGCTGTCCCTGGGCGGCGACCTCAGCCCGCTGGCGCGGGCGGTGGCCAAGCGCGTCATCCCCGGCCAGAGGCCGGTGGACGAGGGGGCCCACCTACCCCAGGAGCACGCCAGGAACTTCGCCCGGACCCTGACCGCGGCGCCCCCGATCGCACTCGCCGCGCTCGCGCCGCTGGTCAGCGAGGCGTATGCGCTGGGCGACCCGGCGGCCGTGGTGATCGTGGACGCCGCCGCCGGGCACTTGGCGCACTCGGTGCACCAGGTGCGCAACCCCGGCGAGCGCCTGCCCGTGGTGCTGGCGGGCGGCGTGCTCGCGCATTCCGAACCGGTGCGGTCGGCCCTCACCCGCAAGCTGACGATGGGCACCGCCGGGTCGGAGGTCGTCGCGGCCGGGTGCACGGAGGGCGGGGCGGCCTGGCTGGCCGCCCTGCGGGCCGGTGCCGCGGACGGGGACCGCGAGCTGCACGGGGCGTTCACCCGGCCCGCCCCGGGCGGGGGCGCGGACCGCGGCAGGGACCGCACCGACGCGGCGTAGGGGGCGGGCCTCCGGGCCCGCACGGGCGGCGCCGGGGACGCGTGAGGGGGCCTCACGCGTCCCGGCCCTCCCCGCGCGGGAACGTCCGTGGCGGTTCGGGTCCGGTCCCGGATCAGCCCCGTGGTTCGCGGCGGTTTGCCCTGTTGGCACAGGGTGCCCTACCGTGTGGGGTGGTTAGGCTTGCCTAACCAACGACGCGAGAACGGGGACACCATGGCAGAGCGGCGGGAACGTCCGAAGAGGACCGTCCACACGGGACGGGTGGAGTCGGTCGAGCAGCTGACACCGCACATGGTCCGGGTCGTGTTCGGCGGTGACGGTCTCTCCTCGTTCGCGACGGGGGGCCACACCGACAGCTACGTCAAGCTCCTGTTCCCGCCGCTCGCCCCCGGTGACCCGGAACCCCTCGACCCGGACCGGATCCGCGCCGAGCGCCCCCGCGAGGAGTGGCCGGTCACCCGCACCTACACCGTGCGCGCCTGGGACCCCGACTCCCGCCGGCTGACCATCGACTTCGTCCACCACGGCAGCACCGGCCTGGCCGGGGCCTGGGCGGCGGGCGCCTCGCACGGCGACCGGCTGTGCATGCTGGGGCCGGGCGGCGGCTACTCCCCCGACCCCGGCGCCGACTGGCACCTGCTGGCCGGGGACGAGAGCGCCCTCCCCGCCATCGCCGCCTCCGTGGAGCGGCTTCCGGCCAGCCGCACCGCGCACGTGTTCGTCGAGGTCCACGGGCCCGAGGAGGAGCACAAGCTCGACGTCCACGACGACGTCCACGTGCACTGGCTGCACCGCGGCGACGAGCCCGTCGGATCCCTCCTGGTCCCGGCCGTGCGCGCGCTCGACCTCCCCGGGGGCGCCGTGCACGCGTTCGTGCACGGCGAGGCGGGGTTCGTCCGCGACCTGCGCCGCCTCCTACGCGTCGAGTACGGGCTGGCCAAGGAGAGCCTGTCCATCTCCGGCTACTGGCGCCTGGGCCGCGACGAGGACGGCTGGCAGGCCTCCAAGGCCGAGTGGAACCGCAGCGTGGAGGCCGAGGAGGAGGCCACCCTGGCCTCCTCCGGCTGACGCCGCGGTCCCGGTCCGGCCGCTAGGCCCCCAGCTTCTCCAGCGCGATCAGGTAGGCCTCGTTGAAGGTCGGGAACTGGGGGACGGAGTCGAGCAGGGTCGCCACCGGGATCCCGGCCCGGATCGCCAGCGCGGCGGTGTGGATCCACTCCGAGGCCATCGGCCCGAACGCCCACGCGCCGACCAGGACCCCGCGCCCGCGGTCGGCGACCAGCCCGAGCGTGCCGCGCGGGTCGGTCCCGTAGGTCCAGGGCCGGGCCAGGGAGTCGGGCAGGTCGGCCTCGGCGGTGACCGCGTCGATCCCCCGCTCCACCGCCTGCCCGGCGGTGAGCCCCACCGCCGCGATCTCGGGCTCCGAGAAGATCACCCGGGGAACCGCCGTGTAGTCGGCGGTGCGCTCCGTGCCCAGGATGTTGTCGGCGACGACGCGCCCCTGGTACTTGGCCACGTGGGTGAACATCGACACCCCGGTCGCGTCGCCGATGCCCCACAGGCCCGGCTCCGCCCGGCAGCGCTCGTCCACCGGCAGGCCGCTCCGTTCCGTGCGTACGCCGGCCTCCTCCAGCCCGAGGCCGTCGGTCCGGGGCCGCCGCCCGGTGGCGAGCACCACCACGTCGGCGCGGACGCGCTCGCCGTTGTCGAGGGTGGCCAGCACGCCGTCGCCGTCCCTGGCCACCGAGGCGACCTGGGCCCCCAGGTGCACGGAGATGCCGTCGCGGGCGAACTGGTCGCCGATCAGCTCGCACAGCCGCGGTTCCTCGCGGTTCACCAGACGGGGCCCGCGCTGGACGACCGTCACCGCGGCGCCCATCCGGGACAGGAACTGCCCCAGTTCGACGCCGACGGCGCTGCCGCCGACCACGAGGGCGCTGCGGGGGATCTCCGTGAGGGTGGTGGCCTCCCGGTTGGTCCACACCATGGACTCGTCCAGGGCGTCGAGGCCGTCGATCGGCGGGCGCACGGCCGAGGATCCGGTGGCGACGACCACGTGGTCGGCCGTGAGCTCGGTGTCCCCCACCGCCACGCGCCACGGGTCGCGGCCGATCACGCGCCCCTCGCCCTTGAACACCAGCGCGCCCTGGTCCCGGTACCCCTGGACCTGCTCGGAGTCGTCGAGGTGGCGGATCATCTGGTCGCGGTACTCGCGCAGCCGGGGCCAGTCGAGGTCCGGCCGGGAGACGCCCGCCGCGCCGGCGGCCTCCGCGCGCACCTCCGGGGGGCGCAGCAGCACCTTGGTGGGGATGCAGGCGTAGTAGCCGCACTCGCCGCCGACGAGTTCGCGTTCGATGACGGCGACCCGCCTGCCCGCCTCGAGCAGACGGCTCGCGACCGTCTCGCCGCCCGGTCCCATGCCGATGATGATCGCGTCCAGGTGTTCCATGTGCCTCGTTCCGCCCGCAGCCCGGTGGGTCAACCACGATGGTGGCCCCTGCCCGGGGTGGGGGGAAGGTCCGACACGCGGCTATTCCACGGGTTTGCGCCCCCCGGGACCGCGCGGGAGGCCGTGGGCGGCGCGGAAGCGGACCGCACGCGCACGGCGGACGGCCGCGGACGTGCGAGGGGAGCGCGGCCCGGCGGAGCGCCCGCGTGCGGCGCGTCACCCCCCGAACGGACCGTGCGCGTGCCGGGGCATGATGGAATTGCGGGTCGTCACCAGGCCCGATCCGGAAGGAACCGCCGCACCGGCGCATCCCCATGTCCACGCAGAGCCTCCTCCTCGTCCTCGACCTCGTCGGCATCCTGGCGTTCGCCGTCGACGGGGCCCTGACGGCCATCCGCACCGCCCGGGTGGACATCGTCGGTGTGCTGTCCCTCGGCCTGGTCACCGCCATCGGCGGCGGCATCATCCGCGACGTCCTGCTGGGGGTGACCCCGGCGACCTTCCAGGACTGGCGCTACATCACGACCGCGCTCGTCGGCGGCACGCTGGCCTTCTTCCTCAGCCGCCAGCTGACGCACCTGTCCAGGCCGATCCTGCTGTTCGACGCGGCGGGCCTGAGCCTGTTCGCGGTGATCGGCGCGACCAAGGCCCAGGAGATGGGGTTCGGCCCGCTCCAGGCGGTCCTGCTGGGCGCGATCACCGGTGTCGGCGGCGGCACCGTCCGCGACGTGCTGCTCAACCGGGTGCCGACGGTGCTCAGCGCCAACTCGCACCTGTACGCCATCCCGGCGATGCTCGGCGCCGCGTTCGTCGTGCTCGCGAACGTGGCCGGGTTCGGCACGGGCCTGGTGGCGGTGGTCGGCGCCCTGGTCTGCTTCGCCGTGCGGCTCCTCGCGCTGCGGTACCGGTGGAACGCCCCCCTGCCGCCCGGGGCGCCGCCGCTGTGACCCCCGCCCCGGGGCCGGGCTCCGGCCGTCCCCGCCTCAGGGGAGGTCCGGTGCCGCCCCCAGGGCACGGTCCGCCACCCCGCGCAGCATCGTGACCATGGCGTGGACGGGCCCGGTCGGCCGCCGCCGGTGGACGGCGTAGATCTCCCTGGCCAGGCGGGCGTCGCGCAGGGGGCGGCTCACCCGGCGTCCCGGGGGCGCGGCTCCCAGGATGCTGCTCGGGACGAGCGCCACACCGACCCCGGCCTCGATGAGCGCGAGGGCGACCTCGTAGTCGCGGGTCTCGTAGGCCACGGTCAGGCGGACCCCGGCCGCGGCCGCCGCGGTGTCCAGGCTGACGCGGTTGTGGATGCCGGGCGCCCCGCAGATCCACTCCTCGTCGGCCAGGTCCGCCAGCCCCAGGTCGTGGTCGCCGAGGGCGTGCCCGGTGGGGGCGACCGCGAGCAGCGGGTCGACGAGGACGCGTTCGCGGTGCAGGCCGCCGGCCCGCGGCAGGGGCACGCCCGGGTAGCGGTGCGTGACGAGCAGGTCCAGCTCGCCGGAGGCGACCAGTCCGTACCCTCCGGGCGGCTCGATGTCGGACAGGGACAGCCGCACGTGCGGGTGCTCGCGCCCGAAGGCGGCGAGGGTGGCCGGCAGCAGGACCTTGCCCGCGCTGGCGAAGGCCCCCAGGGACAGCCGGTCGGGGACCACCCCCGCGAACGCGCGGACGGCGGTCTCGGCGTCGCGCAGCTCGCCCAGGACGCGTTCGCCGTGCTCGAGCAGCACCCGCCCCGCCCCGGTGAGGGTGGCCCCCGTGCGTCCTCGCTCGACCAGGGCGCAGCCGACCTCGCGCTCGAGCTTGGTGAGCTGCTGGGAGAGGGCGGGCGGGGTGAACGACAGTCGTTCGGCCGCGGCGGCGATGGATCCCGCGTGCGCGATCTCCACGAGCACGCGCAGCCGGTTGGCGTCCAGCACGGCGACCTCCTCCAAACGACATCCGGTACAAAGTTCTGCTTACTGATCTTTAGCAGACCCAACTTTAAGTTAATCGTCAGTAGCGGCAGAGTGGAGACATGAGCACCAAGACCGCGCACGCCGCGCTCACGCCCACCGCCACCGACGTCCGCGCGGCGGCGGAGCGCATCGCGCCCTATGCCCGGCGGACCCCCGTGCTGCACACCGAGGTGGACGGCCGTCCGGTGTCCCTGAAGCTGGAGCACCTCCAGCGCACGGGCGCGTTCAAGCTGCGCGGGGCCCTCAACGCGCTGCTCGGCGGGGAGCCGACCGAGCGGGTCATCACCGCCTCCGGCGGCAACCACGGGCTGGGCGTGGCGACCGCCGCGCGGCTGCTGGGCCTGCGCGCCACGGTGTACGTGCCCGAGACCGTCCCCGAGGCTAAGGCGGCGCCGCTGGCCGCCACCGGGGCCGAGATCGTCCGGCTGGGCGAGCACTACGCCGTGGCCGCCGAGGCCGCCAGGGCCCGTGCGGAGGCGGAGGGCGTGCGCTACCTCCACGCCTTCGACGACGCCCTGGTCGTCGCGGGCCAGGGCACGATCGGTCTGGAGATCGCCACGGACGCGCCCGAGTGCGACACGATCGCGGTCGCCGTCGGCGGGGGCGGGCTCGTCGCCGGCGTGCGTCTGGGAGCGGGCGGACGCGAGGTCGTGGGCGTGGAGCCCGAGGGCTGCCAGAGCCTGCACGCCGCGCTGGCGGCGGGTCGGCCGGTGCAGACCCACGTGGACTCGGTGGCCGCCTCCGCCCTGGGCGCGTCCACCCTCGGCCGCGTTCCGTTCGAGGTGCTGCGCGCCGACCCGGTGACCCCGGCGCTCGTGGACGACGCCGAGATCGTCGAGGCGCAGGACCGCCTGTGGCAGGAGTTCCGGATCGCCACCGAGCCGGCGGCGGCCGTGCCCTTCGCCGCCTGGCTCGCCGGGCGGGTCCCCGGGGAGCGCCCCTGCCTGGTCGTGTGCGGCGCCAACGCGGACTGGAGGCGCGTCGGCTGACGGGCCGGGGAAAGCGGAGCCGCTCCGGCCCCGGGAAGCGCCGCGCGAAGCGGTGACCTGGGGCACCCGGATGGCCCGGTGCCGATGTTACCGACCGGTCGCCCTTACATTGGATCCGGCATCCGACCGATCTCGTGAGGGAGACCACGTGCTCTATGGTGCGTTCAGGCAGTCTGCGTCGGTACTCGCGCGCACCCTGTGTCGCCCGACCATCCTGGGCCGTGAGAACGTCCCCGCCACCGGCGCGGTCCTGCTCGCCAGCAACCACCTGTCGTTCGTGGACAGCATCATCATCCCGCTGTCGGTCACGCAGCGACCGGTGCGCTTCCTCGCCAAGTCGGACTACTTCGAGGGCTCCGGCGTCAAGGGCCGCCTGACCAAGGCCGTGTTCTCCTCGCTGGGCGCCATGCCGGTCAAGCGCTCCGACGCCCGCGGCGCCATGATGTCGCTGGAGCTGATGCTGGACCGCCTGCGCGAGGGCGAGGCGTGCGTGATCTACCCCGAGGGGTCCCGCTCGCGCGACGGACGCCTCTACCGGGGCCGGACCGGTGTGGGGCACCTGGCGATGGAGTCCAAGGCGCCCGTCGTGCCGGTGGCGCTGTCGGGCACCCAGGACGTGCAGCCGGTGGGGGCGTCCATGCCGCGTCCGCGCCCCTTCACCATCCGCTTCGGCGAGCCCCTGGACTTCTCCTCCGGGTACGACCACCTCGCTCCGGGCAAGGCCCGCAGGGTGATCGCCGACCAGGTCATGGACGCCATCCAGGCGATGTCCGGCCAGGAGCGCGCCGAGAGGTACAACTCCCACAGCGGCGGCTAGCAGGTCCCGCCGCCGCCTCCCCCCTTCCCGTGTGCGCACGCCACCGCCCGTCCGGCGGTGCCGTGCGCACACGGGTTTTCCGTGGAGGGACGACGACTCCGCGTGCGTGCCGAAACACGGGCCCCCGGGGCCCGACCCCCGGACGATCGGAGCGACCGGGGCGTTTCTCGGGCCCGAGGCCCTGGCCGTTCCCGGATTTCCCGAAGTTTTTTTCTGGAATCGCACACCGCGCGTCCCGAAATGTGGTCACCTAGGGTCATGGAAGCCGACGGCGCGCCTGCGGGCCGTACCGGTTCTCCTCCCCGGGCGAGGGCCGGGGACCACTGACCCTCTCCCCAGTTCGGCCCCCGGCGCCCCCTCCGGGGGCCGACTCCCAGCCGCCTACCTCCTGCGGGCGGGGGGGGGGGGGGGGGGGGGGCGCCCCCCCCCCCCCCCCCCCCCCCCCCCCCCCCCCCGCCCGGCGCCCCCCCCCCCCCACCCCCCCACCCCCCCCACCCCCCCCCCCCGGTCCGCCCCCGGCCCCCCCCCCGGGGGGCCCCCCCCCCCCCCCCACCCCCCGGGGGGGGGGGGCCCGGGGGGGTTCCCCCCCCGCCGCCCTCCGGACCGCACCCCGCGGCGGGACGGCCGGCGGACCCGCCTCAGAAGGCCAGCACGCCCACGATGCCCGCGTACACGGCGATCAGCAGCACGCCCTCGAAGCCGATCCGGCCCCATCCGCGCGCCTGGCGGACGATGAGCCCGGCGAGGAGCACCACCGTCATCAGCAGGGCCCCGCAGGTGAGGAAGAGCTCGTCGGTCCCCGCGACGTGGAACAGCGACCCCGAGCGGTAGAAGACGTCTCCCACCGCCAGGTTGAGGACGTCCAGGCTGTTGCCGCCGATGATCGCCGCCACGGCCAGCGTCATGGCCCCACGCCGGACGGCGGCGACCGCCGCGACCGTCTCGGGCAGGGCGTTGACCGCGCCCATCGCCACCGCGCCCACCAGCCCCGCGCTGAGCCCGGTGGACTCCACGACGACGACCGCCGCCTCCGCCAGGGCCCACCCGCCCACGGCCACGACGGTGCCGACCAGCGCGAAACCCGCCCACAGGGGGGCCGTGCCCCCGGCCCCTTCGCCCGCCGGAGCGTCCGTGCGGAGGGCGTCCGCGGGTCCGCTCCCCGCGGAGCCGCCCCCGGAGCCGGGCGCCGGGGCGCCGCCGGGGGCGCCGGATCCGCCGGGGACGTCCACCACCGTCTCCCGCGTGTGCACGGCGCGCCACATCGGGTGCGCGCCCTCGTGGTGGATCAGCCGGAGCCCGCCCGCGTAGAAGGCGACGAGGACGACCGAGGCGGGGTGGACCCCCAGCACCGTCACGTCGGGCCCGAAGCCGGACATCAGGGCCAGGGACAGCATCCCGATCAGCAGGCAGCAGAAGAGCAGGTTCGCCGACGAGGCCGCGGCGTGCTCCAGGTTGGCGCGGCGGTGGAAGAAGTCGGCCACCGCCAGCGCGAGGGTCTGGGCGGCGATCCCCCCGACGGCGTTGCTGTAGGCCAGCCCCGGCTGGTCAGCCGCGGCGCTCACCGCCGTCATCACGATCCCCGACAGGGACGTGGCCAGGCCGAAGAAGACCGCGCCGAAGACGGCCTCACCCCACCCCGTCCGGTCCGCGAGGACGTCTCCGAGGGTGGCCATCCTGACACTGGCCACCACGGTCACCGCGGCCACCAGGACGAAGATCGCGATACTCCAGCCCAGCGACCACGGCGGTGCCATCGCTTCCACCATGTGCGTTCCCTCCCCGTGTCGGCGCACGGTCCCCGGGCTACCCACGGCGGGACGCTCCAATCGGGCCCGCGCCCGCGCGCGGGCCCGCAGCCGGGGCCGTCCGCCCCTCCCAGCAGGTCAGCGCAGGAAGAGGTCCGGGGTGAGAGGCAGGTCCCTGACCCGGACCCCGGTGGCGTGGTGACAGGCGTTCGCGACGGCCGCCGCCGTGCCGACGATGCCGATCTCCCCCGCGCCCCGTGAACCCAGGGGGCCCGCGTGCGGGTCCTCCCCCTCCAGCCAGTCGGCTTCCAGCCCGGACACGTCCGCGTGCGCGGCGACGTGGTACTGGGCCAGGTCGTGGTTGACCACATGGCCGAAGGCGGGGTCGACCACGCTCTGCTCGTAGAGCGCCATCGACAGGCCCATGACCATCCCCCCGAGGAACTGCGAGCGCGCCGTGCGGGGGTTGACGACCCGCCCGACCGAGAACAGGCCCAGCATGCGCGGGACCCGGATCTCCCCCGTGTCGGCGTGCACCCGCGCCTCCACGAAGTGGGCGCCGAACGAGTACTGCGAGTAGCCCGGCGTCGCGGTGTCCTCGGGCGTGGTCCCGCGCGCGCTCGCGCCCGGCGCGGGGGCGTCGCCGTGTTCGGCCCTGAAGGCCCGGGCCGCGGCGACCAGCGCCGCCCCCCAGGACGTGGTGCCGCTGGAGCCGCCCGCCACGGAGGCCTCCGGCAGGTCGGTGTCGCCGATGGAGACCACGACCTCCGACAGCGGGCGCCCCAGCGCGTCCGCGGCGATCTGGGTGAGGGCCGTCAGCGCTCCGGTGCCGATGTCGGCCGCGCCGATGCCGACGTGGTAGCGGCGGTCCCCGCCGTACCGGACCTCGGCCACCGACCCCGGGTTCACCATGTGCGGGTACACGGCGGAGGCGACCCCCGTGCCCACCAGCCAGTCGCCCTCGCGGCGGGCCCCCGGCGCGGGGTCGCGCCCGTGCCAGCCGAAGCGCTCGGCGCCCTCGCGCAGACACCTGGCGAGGGCCCGGTCCGACCAGGGCTCCCCCGTCGAGGGGTCGACAGGGGGCTCGTTGCGCAGGCGCAGCTCCACCGGGTCGACCCCGCACGCGTGGGCGAGCTCGTCCATGGCCGACTCCAGCGCGTACATGCCCGGCGCCTCGCCCGGGGCCCGCATCCAGAACGGGATGGGCGCGTCCAGGGGCGCCAGCCGGTGCGTGGTGCGCCGGTGGGGGGCGGCGTACATCATGCGGGTGCACACCCCGCTCTGCTCGGCGAACTCCTTGACCTTCGAGGTCTGCTCCACGACGTCGTGCACGACGGCGTCCAGGCGCCCGTCGGGGTCGGCCCCGAGCCTCAGCCTCTGGATGGTGGGCGTCCGGTAGCCGACCAGGCTGAACATCTGCTGCCTGGTCAGCGCGAACTTGACCGGGCGTCCGGGGACGGCGCGGGCCGCCATCGCGGCCAGGACGTTGTGGGCGTGCGCCGACCCCTTGGACCCGAACCCTCCCCCGACGTACGGGGCGATCACCCTGACGCGCTCCGGGTCGAGGCCGAACACACCGGCGACCGTCTGCCGGACGGGGTGCGCCCCCTGGGTGGAGTCGTAGAGGGTGAGGCGCTCGGCCCCCTCGTCCCACAGGGCGACGGTGGTGTGCGGCTCCATGGGGTTGTTGTGCTCCATGGGCGTGCGGTACGTGCGGTCCACCACGACGGCCGCGCGGGCGAGCGCGGCGTCGGGGTCCCCCTGCTCGGTGTCCGCCTCGACACCGGTGTTGACCGTCTCCGGCCGGTACAGGCGCGGATGGTCGGCGGTCAGCGTCACGTCGTGCGGAAGCTCCTCGTAGGAGACCTCGACCAGCCCTGCCGCCTCGCGGGCCGTCTCGGGCGTGTCGGCGACCACGGCCGCCACGAACTGGCCGCGGAAGGCCACTTCGTCGCTCTGGAGGACGGCGAACTCCCGGTCCTCGGTGTCGGCCAGCCGTTCGGCGTTGGCGGGCGTCAGGACGGCGAGCACCCCCGGGAGTTCCTCCGCCCGTGCGGTGTCCACGGCGCCGACGCGGCCCCGGGCGACGGTGGACAGGACCGGGCCCAGGTACAGCGGGTCGGTGAGGGCGTACTCGTAGGCGTAGGGCGCCAGGCCGGTGGCCTTGGCCTCCCCCTCCAGGCGTGCCAGCGGACGTCCGACGGACGGCGTGCTCGGCGTGGTGGTCATCGTGCCTCCTGTGCGGTGAGGCCGCGCAGCGTGGACGCGAGCGTGTTGACGGCCATGGGGACCTTGAAGGCGTTGTCGCGCCCGGTGCGGGCGTCGGCGAGCTCGGCCCGGGCGGCCTCGCGGAACGCCTCCTCCGTCGCCGGTCCGCCGGTCAGCGCCTCCTCCGCGCGGCGGGCGCGCCAGGGGGCGTGCGCCAGTCCGCCGAAGGCGATGCGCACGTCCGCGACCGTGCCGTCCACGACGTCGAGCGCGGCGGCCACCGACACCAGCGCGAACGCGTAGGAGGCGCGGTCGCGCACCTTGCGGTAGGCCGACCGTGCGGCCACCGGCAGGTGGGGCAGGTCGACCGCGGTGACCAGGTCGCCGTGTCCGAGGACGGTGTCGCGGTCGGGTTCGTCTCCGGGGAGTCTGTGCAGGCCCGGGATCGGCACGACGCGCTCCCCGCCGGGGCCCAGCACGCGCGCCTCGGCGCCCAGTGCGGCGAGTGCCACCGCCATGTCGGAGGGGTGGGTCGCCACGCAGTGGTCGGAGGCTCCGAGGACGGCGTTGTCGCGCCCGTGCCCCTCCAGGGCCGAGCAGCCCGTGCCGGGCTCGCGCTTGTTGCAGGGCGTGGTGGTGTCCTGGAAGTACGGGCAGCGGGTGCGCTGGAAGAGGTTCCCGCCGGTGGTGGCGGCGTTGCGCAGCTGTCCCGAGGCGCCGGCGAGCAGGGCGGCGGAGAGGACCGGGTAGCGGCGGCGGACCGCCGGGTGGGCGGCCAGGTCGCTGTTGGGCACGGAGGCGCCGATCCTGATCCCCCCGTCGGGGAGCTCCTCGACCCGGTTGCCGAGCAGGCCGCGCACGTCCACGAGCCGGGTGGGCGAGGCCACGCCGAGCTTCATGTGGTCGACCAGGTTGGTGCCGCCCGCGAGGTAGGCGGCTCCGGGGTCGGCGGCGACCAGGGCGACGGCGTCCGCGGGCCCGTCGGGCCGCGTGTAGTCGAAGGGCCTCACCGTGCCGCCTCCCTGATCGCGGCGACGATGTTGGTGTAGGCGCCGCACCGGCACAGGTTGCCGCTCATGCGCTCGCGGATCTCCTCGTCGTCCAGGCTCACCGGACCGTCGAGGTCCGCGGTCACGTGGCTGGGCCAGCCGGCCTCGGCCTCCCGCAGCATCCCCACGGCCGAGCAGACCTGGCCGGGGGTGCAGTAGCCGCACTGGAAGCCGTCGTGGTCGACGAAGGCGCGGGCCACCGGGTGGAGTCCTCCGCCGGGGGCGCCGCCGTCCCCGGTCCCCAGGCCGGCCGCGGTGGTGACGTCGGCGCCGTCGTGCGCGACCGCGAGCGCCAGGCAGGACAGGATGCGGCGCCCGTCCAGGAGGACGGTGCACGCTCCGCACTGCCCGTGGTCGCAGCCCTTCTTGGGCGAGGTCGCCCCCAGCCTGTCCCGCAGCGCGTCCAACAGCGTGGTGCGGGTGTCGACGGTGAGCCGGCGCTCCTCACCGTCGACCCGCAGGGTGATCGTGGCCTCCACCGGATGTGCCTTCCCCTCGTTGCCCCTCGTGCAGCTCTCGTCCCAGTGTGTGACACGGGGGTGGCTCGGCGAAGCCGCCACGTCGGGGCGGCGGGGGACGGATCGTGCCGCCCCCGGCGGGCGCCCCGCGGTCGCCGGGGCGGGGCCGCGGCAGCCCGGTGGAGGGGCGGGCGCGTGGCCGCGGCCGTGCCGCCGTGCCCCGGCCGCGGCGGCACGGTCACCGGGGACCGCTCAGGGCGTGCGCCCGGTGAGGGCGATCAGGCGGTCCTGGACCGTCGCGTCGGGGCCGACCGGGGCGGGCGCGTCGAACATCTGACCCGGACCGAAGTCCTGCTCGGACGCCCAGGCGTAAAGTTCCTTGGCCAGGTCGGGGTCGAGCGCCTCGTCCGCGCCGATCGCGCGGGCCAGGTCCCAGGCGTGGACCGCCAGGTCGAAGGTCATCTGCCAGAGGTACACCTCGGCGGGCGCGTCCCCGAAGGACAGGTGCACCGTGCGTTCCAGGGACGACAGGCCGAGCCACGCCGTCCGGGACTCCCGCGAGACCACCGCCCAGGTGGCCGCGGGCTCCTCGCCCAGGTTGTCCCCGTCGAAGCGGTCGCCGACGTCCTCCGTCCGGGCCCCGCCCAGCAGGGGCGGGACCCACAGCTGCTCGGTGGCCAGGTGGTTGACCAGATCGTGCACGTCCCAGTCCGCGCAGGGCGTGGGCCGGGCCCAGTCGGTCAGTCCGACCGCCCGGACCCGGCGGTCGAACTCCTCCAGCGCGGTGCCGTGCAGGTCGATCAGGCGTGCCATGTGCTTCCCCAGGGTCGGATGCGTGTTCTGCCCGGGTCACCTACCCGGAGCGGGTGCGGGCCGAACCCGCCCGCGCGAGGAGGCGCGGGCGGCGGGTCCGCGACGGGGCGGGCCCCTCGCCCCCGGCCGCGCCGCGGGCCCCCCGGCAGGCGGCCGCCGCGAGAACGAGGGCGAGGCCGTCCTCGACGAGGGCGCCGACCCACGGGGGGTTTGCGCCGTCGGTCCACAGCTTCCGCCACCCGGCCCCCGCGAGCGCGCCGAGGGGCGCGGCGGCGGCCGCGAGCACGGCGCCGCCGACGACCGGTCGCGAGCGCTCCCGGGCCAGCACCGCGCCTCCGGCGGCCGCGCTGGCGGAGCGGGCGAGGAGGCTCGGCCAGGAGAGGCGGTCGGGGACGACGGGGGACTTGTCCGCGACGAACTCCCCGAGGACCCCAGCGGCGAGGAGCGCCCGCCGCCGCCCGGACGAGGCCGCCCACAGGGGTGCGGCCGTCCCGAGCGTGGAGCGCGCGCCCGCCGCCAGGCCGAGCACCACGGCGTCGGCCGCGTGCGGTCGCGTCGTGCCCATGTCTCCCCCTCCGGTCCCGGCCGCCCGTGCGCGGCCGCTCCGCACCGATTATCCAGGGGCGTCCCGGGGGCGGGGCGAACGCGCCGGGGACGGCGCGGCGCGCGGGACGGCGGTTCCGGGGTCGGGGACCCGCCGACACGGAGACGGCCGCGCACGGGGGCTCCCGTGCGCGGCCGTCTCCGTCGCGGGGTTCCTAGTGGGCGATCGGAGCGCCCTGCGAGGTTCCCGACTCGACGCGGCGCACGAAGAAGGTCGCCGCGAAGGCCAGGACCGAGATCGTGGCCCCGAGGAGGAAGGCGACGTGGATGCCGCCGGCCTGGGCGCTGATCTCGGGGAGGCCGTCGGTGAGCAGGCTCGCCGAGCTGGCGGACATGACCGCGATGAACGTGGCGGTGCCCGCCGCGCCCGCGACCTGCTGCACCGTGCCGACCACGGCGCTGCCGTGCGAGTAGAGCTCGGGCTTGAGCGACCCGAGCGCGCCGGTGAGCAGCGGGGTGAACATGAAGCCCAGGCCGGCGCTCAGCAGGACGTGCGTGGCGACCACGAAGCCCAGCGGGGTCTCGGTGCCGAACAGCGTCATCGTCCAGAGCACCAGCGAGACGACCGCCGCGCCCGGGATGACCAGCGGGCGCGGGCCGAACCGGTCGTAGAGGCGGCCGACCACCGGGGCGAGCAGGCCCATCGTCAGGCCGCCCGGCAGCAGGGTCAGGCCGGTGACGAGCGTGTCGTGCTGGAGGACGTTCTGCATGTAGAGCGGCAGCAGGATGAGCGTGCCGAACAGTGCCATGAAGCTGACCGCGACGAGGCCGATCGAGATCGAGAACTGGCGCGAGCGGAACACGCGCAGGTCGAGCAGGGCGCGGTCGCCGCGCTGGAGGCGCAGCTGCCGCCACACGAACAGCACCAGTGCCACGGCGCCGCCGGCGATCGCGACCCACGGGGGCACGATCGCGGTGGCGTGGCCCTCGCCGAGGCTGGAGAACCCGTAGACGAGGCCGCCGAACGCGAACGCCGACACCAGGACCGAGAGGAGGTCGATGCTGGCGTGGCGGGGCTCGGTGACGTTGCGGATGAACAGCGAGCCGAGGACCAGGCCGATGAGGGCGATGGGCAGGACGAGGCCGAACATCCAGCGCCAGTCCAGGGCGCTGAGGATGAAGCCGGCGAGTGTGGGGCCGACCGCGGGGGCGACCGCCATGACGATGGAGATGTTGCCCATGGTGCGGCCGCGGCGGTCCGGCGGCACGAGGTTCAGCACGGTCGTCATGAGCAGCGGCATCATGATCGCCGTGCCGACGGCCTGGACGACCCGGCCCGCCAGGAGGAGCCCGAACCCCGGCGCGAGGAAGCAGATCAGCGTGCCGATGCTGAACAGCGTCATGGCCGCCATGAACACCTGGCGGAGGTGGAACCGCTGGAGCAGGAACCCGGTGGCCGGGATGACCACGGCCATCACGAGCATGAACGCCGAGGTCAGCCACTGACCGGTGGAGACGGAGATCCCGAGGTCCCTGTTGAGCGCGGGAAGCGCCACACCCATGATCGTCTCGTTCAGGATCACGACGAACGCCGAGACGAGGAGCAGTGGGATGACGAGGCGGTCGGCGGTGCGCGGCTCCGCTCCGCCGCTACTGCCGGCCGAGTCGTCCTCGGCCACTGATGGATTGGGCTGCCCGGTCACTGGTGTCCTCGCGTCGTCGTGTGGGTGGTCGTGTCGTGGAACGGGGCGGGGTCCGCGGGGGACGTGTTCGGTCCCGCCCAGAGGTACACCAACCTCCCACGGGACCGGGACATTCCCGATCCTACGGGACAGGGCCGATTTACTTCTGTGTTCCAGATCATCGGTCGTCCGGGAACCTTCGGAGGCCGCCCCGGGTGCCGGAACCGGCTGCCCGGAGGGCTCGTCAGGGCCCCGCGGCGCGGGCGGGACCCCGTGCGGGCGTACCCGCCCGCACCGCCGACGGCGCCGCGGCTACCGGGCGCCGCCGACCGCGACCGGGTCGCCCTCCGCCGAGGGGGCGCCGCCGACCGCGACCGGGTTCCGCGCGGCCGGGGAGGAGGGGGCTGCGACGATCCCCTGCTCGACGGCCATGGTCCGGAGCAGTCGCGGGGTCGTCCACAGCGTCGGGAGCATGATCAGCCCCACCGGGACCGCGGTGACCACGATGAAGGACTGGAGTGCCTGCACACCGCCGTCCCCGACCAGGAGGAGGGCGATGGCGGCGGCGCCCATGCCGAAGCACCAGAACGCCCGGACGTACCCGGGCGGTGTGCCCTCGTGCATGCTCGACGAGGCGATCGCGTAGGACATCGCGTCCAGGGTCGAGGCGAAGAAGATCAGCGTCACCACGACCATGAGCACCCCCAGGAACGCGCTCATCGGCAGCGCCTCGACGATGGCCAGGGCCGCGGCGGGGAGCCCGTCCGCCTCGTAGGCGCCGGAGACGGCTCCGGGGTCCTGCTGTTCCAGGAAGATGCCGGTGCCGCCCAGCGCGGTGAACCAGACGGTGGTCACCAGGGCGGGGGCGACCGTGGCGCCCACGAAGATCTGGCGCACGGTGCGGCCCCGGGAGATGCGGGCGATGAAGATCGCCATCATCGGACCGTAGCCCAGGAACCAGCCGAAGAAGAAGACCGTCCAGTAGCCCAGCCACTCCTGGTCGCCCCGGAAGAGCGCCATCGGCACGAACTCGCGGACGTGGACCGACACCGCCTGGAGGTAGAGGTCGACGACGAAGGGCGCGGAGCCGAGTCCGACGATGGCCAGGATCAGCGCGAGGGCCGCCCAGACGTTGGCCTTGCTCAGCAGCTGGATTCCCCGGTTGAGACCGCTCGCCGCGGACACCGCGCCCACGACGGTCAGCCCCGCGATGATGGCGGCCTGGGTGCCGTACCCGTCGGGCAGCCCGAACAGCTGCCCCCCGATGTAGGACACCTGGAGCCCGAGGAAGCCGATCGGTCCGACGGTCCCGGCGACGACCGCGACCACGCAGCTGATGTCGACGACCGCGCCGATCCAGTGGGTGCGCACGCGCTCGCCCATGACGGGCCACAGCAGTGTCCGGGGACGCAGCGGCATGCCCTTCTCGACACCCCGCATCATGACCAGGGTGGCCAGGGACCCGCCGATGGCCCAGGCCGGGAAGCCCCAGTGCACGAAGCTCTGGGCCAGCGCGACCGCGGCCCCCTCCATGCCCCCGGCCTGGTCGGCGTAGGCCGGCGGCGCGGCGGTGTAGTGGGCGATGGGCTCGGCGGCGGCCCAGAACACCCCGCCCGCGGCGAGCAGGGTGGTCATGACCATCGCGACCCACCGGAACATGCCGAACTCGGGTGCGGGCGTGCCGCCCATGCGGACCCTGCCGTAGCGGGAGAACGCGAGGACCGCGGCGACGGCGAGCATGGCGAGGAGCAGGACCTGCCAGTACGCGCCGAACCCTTGTGCGGACCAGGCGAAGGCGGCGTCGACGGCGGCGCCGACCGCCGCGGGTGAGGCCAGGGCCGTCACCACGAAGGCGATCAGGAGCACGCCGGTGACGCCCATGACCCAGGGGTCGGGACGGTTTCCTGACGCGGACACACGTGTGCGCAGGGTGGAGAACATGGAGAAGGGGATGCTCCTCGGTGGGAAACTGCCGGCCGGCGTTGTCGACGGTCGGCGTGGAAGGGTCCGCCCCGGCCGGCGGCAGGCCGGTCGGGCCGCGCCCGCTGCGGGGCGCGCCGTCCGGCGGGACGCGGAGCCGGACGCCGTCGGACGGCACGGGGCCGCCCGGGGACGGTCGTCCCGGGCCGCTTCGGCGGCGTACGCGGACTGTGGACGGAGCGGAGGGGTGGAGCGGCGGTGCGTGACGACCCCCCGGCACGCCTCCGGCCCGTGCAGTGCGGACCAGTCAACCAGGGACGGGGCGCGCTTCTCCCGTGAGGGAGGCCACGTCCGGCCGCGACGCCGCCTGTGCGGGGGCTCCGGGGCGCCCGTGAGATAACGCACCCGTGTCCCGGGAACGCCAGGGGGGCCGCCCGGGCCCGGCACGTCCGGAACGGGGCAGGCGTCCCCGGGGCACGCGGCCGTTCCGAGAACGCCCGCCACGGCGGCCTCCCGACCGGGACGGGGGCGCACGCGGAGCGGCCCGGACGGAGGCGTGGGCTTCCGGGCCGGGCGGGCGGCGTCTGCGGGCCGACCGGAACCGGCGCGGGCACGGCGAAGGGCGTCGGGGACCGGTGTGCGAAGACCGGCCCCGACGCCCTTCCGACGGCGCTCCGCGTCCTTCCGGACGGCGCCGTGCCCCCTGCGTCAGGCCGGACCCGCCGGGGGCGGGCCGCCGGGGGCGCCGTGCCCCGGGGCGCGGGCCCGGCGGGGCGGCGGTCAGCCGTGGTCCGGCGCGGACGGCTCACCGAGGCCCACGCGCGCGCGTGCGCGGCGGCCGACCCCCTCGACGGCGCGCAGCGCGTCGCGCACGTCCCTGGGGGTGAAGGCGAAGGGCAGGTTGTGGATGGTCTCCTCCGGCGCGGTCGCCGCGGCCACCACCCGGTCGAGCGTGGCGTCGTCCGCGTCGCCCAGCCCCGCCTCGGTGAGCGTGGTGGGCAGGCCGACACGGGCCGTGAACTCGGCGAACGCGTCCACCTCCGAGGTCGGAGCGCCCTCCAGGAGCAGCTGCGTGAGGGAGCCGATGTTGACCTTCTCCCCGTGCGCCAGGTGGTGCGTCTGGTCCACCGCGGTCAGGCCGTCGTGGACCGCGTGCGCGGCCGCCAGGCCGCCGGACTCGAAGCCGAGGCCGGACAACAGGGTGTTGGCCTCCACCACCGCCTCGACGGCGGGGGTCACCAGGTTCTGTTCGACCGCCTCCAGGGCGGGGAGGGCCGACTCCCACAGGATGTCCCAGGACAGGCGCGCGAGCGTGGTCCCCGAGCGGGTCGGGAGGCCGCCCACCATGGTGTGGCTGTGCGCGTCGCGCACGGCCCGCGCCTCGATCCACGTGGCGAGCGCATCACCGACCCCCGCGGCGAGGAACCGGGTGGGCGCCTCGGCGACCAGCTGCGTGTCCACCACGACCAGGGCCGGGTTGCGGTCGTAGAAGCGGTACGACTCGAACGCGCCGGACTCGGTGTAGACGACGGACAGCGCCGAGGTGGGGGCGTCCGTCGAGGCGACCGTCGCCGCGCTCACCCACGGGACCCCCGCGTCGTCGCCCGCGGCCTTGGCGGTGTCGATCGCCGTCCCCCCGCCGAGGCCGATGACGACGTCGTGGCCGCCGTCCCCGATCACCGCGGCGACGCGCGCGGCCTCGGCCCGGGTCGGAACGCCCCCGAACCGCTCGAAGACGAGGGGCAGGCCCGCCTCGCGGAAGGAGTCGGTGACGACCTGACCGGTCAGGCCGCGGACGACGTCGTCGGCCAGGACGAGCGGCCGCGATCCGTGGTCGGCGACCAGCTCGCCCAGCCGGGCCAGGGCGCCGCGCCCCTGGACGTAGCGCCCCGGCGAGGCGAAGATCCGCAGCGTGGGGCCCTGGTTGTCGTCTCCCATGAGAGGAGAACCTCCTCTTGTTCGGTGTGTCCTGTCCTTCTCTGCCTGCTCACCGCTCACGGGGAGACGCAAACCCCGGGGTGCGAAGCATCACCCGCCCTTGGGCAAATCCGGGGGCCGGCGGCGGGCGCCCCCCGCACGCGTCCCGGCGCCCCGTCCCGGTCGGAGGTCCGCGCACAGGACCCGGACGCCCCCGTTCCGCCGCCCACCGCCGCGTACGGTCACGGGGCCCCGACGGCGACGGGCCGCCTCCCGGAGGGGAGGCGGCCCGTGCGCGTACGGCTCGGCGGGGTCAGCGCGGCAGGCGCTCGGCCAGCCAGGCCTCGACGTCGGCGGAGGAGCGGGGCAGGCCGGCCGACATCACGGTGCGGCCCTCCTCGGTGACCAGCACGTCGTCCTCGATGCGCACACCGATGCCGCGCAGCTCCTCGGGGACGGTCAGGTCGTCGGGCTGGAAGTACAGGCCGGGCTCGACGGTGAGCACCATGCCCGGCTCGAGGTCGCCGTACAGGTGCACCTCCTGGCGGGACACCGCGCAGTCGTGCACGTCCATGCCGAGCATGTGGCCGGTGCCGTGCAGCGTGTACCGGCGCTGGAGGCCCAGCTCCAGGACCCTCTCGACCGGTCCTTCCAGCAGGCCCCACTCGACCAGGCCCTCGGCGAGCACGCGCTGGGACGCCTCGTGGAAGGCCGTGAACGGCCGCCCCGGGGCGACGGCGGCGATCCCCGCCTCCTGCGCGGCGAAGACCAGGTCGTACACCTTGCGCTGGAGGTCGGTGAAGGTGCCCGACACCGGCATCGTGCGGGTGACGTCGGCCGTGTACAGGGTGGTGGTCTCCACACCCGCGTCCAGGAGCAGAAGGTCGCCCTCGCGCACCGGCCCGTCGTTGCGGGTCCAGTGCAGGGTGGTGGCGTTGGCGCCGGAGGCGGCGATGGTGCCGTAGCCGACGTCGTTGCCCTCGACCCGGGCGCGCAGGAAGAACGTGCCCTCGACGAACCGCTCGGAGGTGTCCTTGGCCTGCGGCAGCGCCCGGACGACGTCCTCGAAGCCGCGGACCGTGGCGTCCACCGCCAGCTGGAGCTGGGCGACCTCCCACTCGTCCTTGACCAGGCGGTGGTCGTCCAGCGTCACGGCCAGTTCCTCGTCGAGCCGGGCGGACCCGGCGGGGGAGTCCTCGTCGGCGTCGGCGCGCAGTCCGTCCACCAGGGCGTCGAGGGCGGCGTCGTGGCCGCGCACGATCCGGGTGGTCGCCGCCTCGGAGCGCAGGGCCTCGGTCAGGCCGGTCACGTCGGCGGTGGGCACGCCGAGCAGGGCGGCGGCCTCGTCCAGGCTGTGGCGGCGGCCGGTCCACAGCTCGCCGTAGCCGCCCAGCCAGAACTCGCCGTTCTCGCGGTTGGAGCGGGGCTTGAGGTACAGGACCACGTCGTGGCCGCCGTCGGAGTCCGGGGAGAACACCAGGCAGCCGCCGTCGGAGGTGTCCCCGGTGAGGTACGCGTAGGCGGTGGCGGCCCGGAACGGGTACTCGGTGTCGTTGGAGCGGGTGAGCAGCTGCCCGGACGGGACGACGAGGCGCTCGCCGGGGAAGGCGGCGCTGAGGGCCGCGCGGCGGCGGGCGGTGTGCCCGGCCTGCTCGACCGGCTTCAGGTCCCGCAGCTCGGTGTCGGCCCACCCGGTGCTCATCCACGCGGCGAGCTCGTCGGAGACCGACTGCGCCTGCCCGTTCTTGCGTGGACTGAACACGGGTGCGTCCGTCTGGGCTCCGGGGCGCTGCTGCTCGCTCACGTCGTGACTCTCCTGTCGGATCCGTCGTAGGGGCCGCGGGTGACGGCCCTCGGTGACCGCTGGTGACGGCCGTTGCCGCCCATCGTACGGGGGGGTGCCGTACGGGCGACCGGCCGACGGGCATAGCGGCCCCCATAACGCTCGTGGGGCGTCCGCCGCGCCCGGGGGCGGCCCCGCGGAGCCGGATCACCGCAGGCCGGGCGGCCCCTGCGGCGGAGGGGTCCGGGAGACCGGGCTCACAGCTCGTGCGCGAAGGGGATCGCGGAGGAGTACGGCAGCTCGTCGAATTCGGCCGGGTCGACCCACCGGTAGCCGAGGCCCTCGTACAGGGCGACCGCCTCGGGCTGGGAGGGGCCGGTGAAGAGCAGGACCCTGGTGTAGCCGAGGTCCCGGGCGGCCTCCTCCAGGGCGGCCATCACCCTTCTCCCGAGTCCTCGGCGGCGGTGGCGGCCCGAGGTCCAGATCCGCTTGAACTCGGCGGTGTCGGCCATGGACGCGCGGTCCTTCTTGTAGGGGCGGATCGCGCCCCCGGCGACGACCTCCCCGTCCGACTCGGCCAGGACGATGCGGCCGTGGGGGGCGACGAACTCGGACACCGGGTACCGGGCGAGCTCCTTGGCGGCGCCCTCGGCGCCGTAGCGCTCGGTGTACTCCTCCAGCAGGCCCGCGAGCAGCCCCGCCACCCGGGGGTCGTCGTGGAGCACCCGCAGCATGCGCACCCCTCCGGTGCCGCCGCCCACCCCTGCGTCCTCGGTGCTGGTGTGCGTCACCGCTTCCCCTCCCCTGTCGTCCGGGAGTCGTGGCGGCCGTCCGGGCGCACGGTGCCCGACCCCGCCGGAATACTACGTGCGGGGCCTCCGCTCCCGCCGGAGGGGGTCGGCCGGCCGGGGGCCGCGGGGCTACGGAGGGTCCGGGGCGCGGCCGGGGGCGTCCCCGTCGCCGGGGTCCCCGTGGTCGGGGTCCCCGTGGTCGGGGTCGTCGCCGTCCCCTTCGCCCGGGTCGGCGTTGGGCCCGAAACGGGCTCCGCGGTCCTGGGGATCGGCCGGGTCGGCGAGGTTGCCCAGGGTGGCCGCGACCGGGGGCAGGACCGACGCCACCGCGCACATGGCCACCGCCCACCCCGTGCCGAACACGTAGTAGACGGGGAGCGAACCGGCGAAGAGCGCGAGGCAGACGCCCATGAGGACCCCGTACTGCCGCACCCTGCGTCTCATGGGTAACCCCCTCACCGGCCCCGACATCCACGCTACCTCCGGCCGCGGCCCGGACCGCGGGCCCGGGGAACCCGCCCGCGGCCCGGGGAACCCGCCCGAGGCCCCCGGGCCCCCGCCGTCCGCCCGGCGGACCTCCCCCGTTCCCCGTCACGCGTCCGGCGCACACGCCCCGCTAGTGTGTGCGCATGCCACTGACGGACCGCATCCTGCTCGGCCCCGGCCCGAGCAACCCCTATCCGGAGGCGACCCTGGGGCTCGCCGCGCCCCTCCTCGGTCACCTCGACCCCGAGTTCATCGCCGTGCTCGAACGCACCTGCGACCGGCTCCGGTCCCTGTGGGGCACCGGGAACCCGTTGACGCTGCCCCTGTCGGGAACCGGCTCCCTCGGCATGGAGACGGCCTTCGCCAACACGGTCTCCGCGGGCGACGTGGTGGTCGTCGCGGTCAACGGCCTCTTCGGCGAGCGCATGTGCGAGGTCGCCCGCCGCTACGGAGCCGATGTCGTACGGGTCGACCACGAGTGGGGACAGCCCGTGGACGTCCGGCGCGTGCTGGACGCCCACCCCTCCCCGAGGCTGGTCGCCGTGGTGCACGCCGAGACCTCGACCGGCGTGGTCAGCGACGTCGGCGCCCTGGGCCGCGCCCTGCGCGAGCGCTCCGACGACACCCTCCTGCTCGCCGACTGCGTGACCTCCCTGGGCGGCATGCCCCTGGAGCTGGACGCGTGGAAGGTCGACATCGCCTACTCGGGCACCCAGAAGTGCCTGGGCGTCGCACCGGGGCTGGCCCCGTTCACCTTCTCCGAGCGCGCCTGGGAGCGCAGGGTCCCGACCCCGCCCGTGTGGTACGCCGACCTGGGGCTCCTGGGCGCCTACGTGCGCGGCGGCCCCGGCGGCCGCGCCTACCACCACACCGCGCCGACGGCGATGATCGCGTCCCTGGACGCCGCGCTCGCACGCATCGAGGCCGAGGGCCCGGAAGCGGTGGCCGAGCGCCACCGCGCCGCCGGGGCGCGCCTGCGCGAGGGCCTGGTGGACATGGGGCTCGAGCTGTTCGCCGCGGAGGGGCACAGGCTGGCGCAGCTCACGTCGGTGCGCGTCCCCGAGGGCGTGGACTCGGCCAAGGTCCGGATGCGCCTGCTCGACGAGTACGGCCTGGAGATCGGCGCGGGCGTGGGCCGCTACGCGGCGTCCGTGTGGCGGATCGGCCTCATGGGCCACAACGCCCGGTTGGACCGCGCCGAGGTGGTGCTCTCCGCGCTCCGCCGGGTCCTGGACAGGTAGGGCGCGGGACCTGCGGGGAGGCCCCGCGGCGGACCTCCCGTCCGGGGGTCCGCCGGCAGGAGCGCCCGCGGCCGGGCCACGCGCCCACGAGCGGAGCGCCCGCCCGGTCCGGTACGCGTGCCGGACCGGGCGTGTGCCGGACCTCGGAAGGGGCGGGCCGCGGCCCGCTCCCCGCCGTGCCGGCCGGCGGCCCGCCCGCGAGCGGGTCCGCCTCCGGCGCCCCGCTCCGGGGGCCGGGGCTCAGGCCTCGGCGGGGTCGCGGGGCGCCGGCACGGCCGGCGCCCGGAAGCGCGTGCGGGCGCGCAGCGCCCGGAACCCGTTCTCGACCTCGTACCCCGCGGCCAGCAGGCGCTCCCTCGCCTCGTCGGCGCTGCGCACGGTGGCCTCGTCGAAGACGAGGTTGTAGTACCGCTCCGGCACCAGCTCCAGCCCGGCCCGCAGCCCCCGCAGGGCGGTGGTGGTGAGGGCGCCGCTCCCCGGCGGGTCCGGCAGCACCCCGTAGGCGCGGCGCGCCCACGCGGGCAGGGTGGCGTAGGACAGCGCGCCGACGGGGAACCACAGGGGTTTGAGCGGGGTCAGCCACGCCAGGCGCTCGGGAACCTTGGGCCACAGCAGGAACCGCACCGCCTGCCGGGCCTCGGGCGTGGCGCGCAGGGAGGGCCGGACCGCGGCGAGGTAGCGGCGCATCCCGACGAGGTCGCGGGGCACGTCGTCGCGGGAGAGGCCGACGTAGGCGGCGGTGCGCGACTGCTCGTCCACGTAGCGGTCCGCCTCCTGCGCCGTCAGCGGCACGCCGGCGCGGTGGGCGGTCTCCAGGTAGGAGGAGACCTCCGCGCAGTGCACCCACACGAGCAGGTCGCGCCGGTCCACCCGGTGCAGGCGTCCGGTGGCCGGATCGGTGAAGGACAGCGCGCGGTGCACGCGGCGGATGTGCGCGCCGAGGGTCTCGGCCTCGGTGAGGCTGCCGTAGGTGGTGACGGCCACGAAGTGGGCGGTGCGGAGCAGGCGCCCGGTCGGGTCGGAGCGGAAGTCCGAGCGCTGCCACACCCCCTGCATGGCCACGGGGTGGAGCGCCTGGAGCATGAGGGCGCGCACGCCCGCCACCCACATCGACCGGTCCAGGTGGATCTTCCAGGTGACGCTCTCCGGGGCGGCGACGGTGGGCTGCATCCGTTCTCCTCCGGGCTGCGCGGGGGGTTCGCGCCTTGTGGCGGGCGGTGGTCCCACGATACGTCCGGGGTCCGGGCGCCGCCCTCCGCCCCCCGTGGACGCCGTCCGGGACGGCGGGGCGCGTGCGCGGCGCCCTCCGCCGGAGAGGGCCCGCCGGCCCGGCCGTCCCGTCGGCGGGGGCCCGCCGCTCAGGCGGAGCGCCCCCGCAGGTAGGCCAGGACCGCCTGGACCCGGCGGTGGACGTCCTCGTCCAGGGGCAGGTCCAGCTTGGCCAGGATGTTGCCCACGTGCTTGCCGACGGCGGCGTCGCTGACCACGAGCCTGCGGGCGATGGCCCCGTTGGAGTGCCCCTCCGCCATCAGACCGAGCACCTCGCGCTCCCGGGGTGTGAGGCGTTCCAGCGGGTCGGACCGGCGGCGCAGCAGCTGGCGGACCACCTCGGGGTCGACGAAGGTCGCCCCGTCCACCACGCGCCGGAGCACGGAGGCGAACTCGCGCACGTCCCCCACCCGCTGTTTGAGCAGGTAGCCGACGCCCCGGCCGTCCCCCGAGTCCAGCAGGTCGGAGGCGTAGCTCAGCTCCACGTACTGGCTCAGGGCCACCACCGCCAGCCCGGGGTGCTCGGCGCGCAGCCGGACCGCGGCGCGCAGCCCCTCGTCGGTGAAGCCGGGGGGCATGCGGATGTCCGTGACGACGAGGCCGGGGCGGTGCTCGGCGACCGCGGCCAGGAGCGCCTCCGCGTCCCCCACCGCGGCGGCGACGGGGAAGCCGAAGCGCTCCAGGACCCCGGCCAGGCCCTCCCTGAGCAGCACGCCGTCCTCGGCGAGGACGGTGGGCACGGGGGTCAGGTCAGCGGGGTCGGGGGAATCGGTCCGCACGGCAGCTCCACTCGGATTCGGGTCGGTCCGCCCTGGGGGCTGGACAGCTCCATTGTGCCGCCCATGACGGCCACCCGGTCCGTGAGACCGGTGAGGCCGGAGCCCCGCCCCGGCTCGGCCCCGCCCGCACCGTCGTCGGCGACCTCCACCAGGAGGGCGTCCGGGGGGCCGCCCGTCCCGGGCAGGACGGAGGCGTGCACGGTCACCGCCGTCGCCTCGGCGTGCTTGGCCACGTTGGTGAGCGCCTCGGCGACCACGAAGTAGGCGGTGCCCTCGACGTGGGCGGGAAGGCGGACCGGGACCGCGGCCTCCACACGCGTGGGGACGGGGCAGCGGTCGGCCAGCTCCTCCAGGGCGGCGGACAGGCCGCGGTCGGTGAGGACCCTGGGGTGGATGCCGCGCACCAGTTCGCGCAGTTCGTCGATGAGCTCGTCGGCGTTGGCCTGGGCGGCGGCCACGCGGCGGTCGGCCTCGCCGCCCTCCTCCAGGTCCAGACGGGCCAGCCCCAGGTCCACGGACAGGGCGACGAGCCTCTGCTGCGCGCCGTCGTGCAGGTCGCGCTCGATGCGCCTGCGCTCGTACTCGAAGGCGTTGACCAGCCGGGCGCGGGACTCGGTGACCTGGCTGAGCTCGGCGCGGAGCTCGTCCTTGGGCGGTCCCACGAGCAGGGCGCGGGCGATGGCGAGGTGCGTCTGGGCGAGGACCGCCGAGGCGTAGAGCAGCACGACGAGGATGACCGGGGCGAGGATCATGTAGGGCACGGCCTCCGCGGAGGAGGTGATCGTGACGAAGGCCAGGGAGACCTGGCCGCCCCGGGACTCCTGGGCGAGGAGCGGGCCCGTGGCGAAGACCACCGCCGCGCTGAGCAGGGAGCCCAGGACCAGGCAGACCAGGAGTGCGACGGGGACCAGGAGCACCGAGTAGGCGATCTCCCGCCAGGTCGCCCCTTCCGTCAGCCGGGTGCGGGCCCAGGCCCACAGGCCGGGCTCCGGTACCCGGTGGCCGCTGGGGAAGGGCCCCCGCGTGATGAACACGAGGCGCCTGCGCTCCAGCGCCCCCAGGGGGAGGGCGATGAGCGGCGCGAAGACCAGGACCATGGCCAGACCGCCCAGGAGCCCGGCCGCCATGGGGCCGGCGGAGAGGGTGTCCCACGGCCTCCTCAGGAGCATCCCCCCGACGAGCGTCCACGGCAGGTAGACCGGCATGGCGACCACGGCCACCGCCAGGCCGACGAACACGGTGTTCGCTGAGTGGGCCAGGGCGCGCCAGGGCCAGGCGGTGAGGAGGAAGCGGGGGCTCAGCAGGGCTGCCAGGAGTGTCCTCGGCTGCGCCTTCGTCGTGCGGGGCGTGGTCATGCCCCCACCGTAGGCACCGTGGACGGGGTCCGGAATCGGTCCCGCCCCCGGGTCGGGGGTGGGGCCGGCCCCACCCTGGGCGTGTCCCCGCGCCCCTCTGCGGGCTCGCGTCCGCCGGGCCTCCTCCCACCGTGCTCCCGTGCCCGTGGGGCACGGACGCGCGGCGGCCCCGGGGAGCCCTCCGCGGCCGGGCCGCTCCGGCGCCCGCCGGGGCCGTGTCCGCGGCGGGGAGCGCCGGGCGGGCCGAGGCCGCGGCGGGCGGCGCAGCTCAGGACGGTAGGGTGGGGCGACGTGAGCGCGAAACCTCTGATCCCCGATGTCCTGGCTGCCCGCTACGCCTCGGCGGAGCTGACCCGGCTGTGGTCCCCCGAGTACAAGGTGGTCTCCGAGCGGCGGCTGTGGCTGGCCGTGCTGCGGGCCCAGGCCCGTCTGGGCGTGGACGTCCCCGACGGCGTCGTCCAGGACTACGAGAAGGTCCTGGAGCAGGTCGACCTGGCCTCGATCGCGGAGCGCGAGCGGGTCACCCGGCACGACGTGAAGGCCCGGATCGAGGAGTTCAACGCCCTCGCCGGCCACGAGCACGTGCACAAGGGCATGACCTCGCGCGACCTGACCGAGAACGTCGAGCAGCTGCAGGTGCGCGACAGCCTGCTGCTGGTGCGCGACCGCGTGGTGGCGCTGCTGGCCCGGCTCGGGCGGCTGTCGGCCGAGTACGGCGGGACGGTGATGGCGGGCCGCTCCCACAACGTGGCGGCGCAGGCCACGACCCTGGGCAAGCGGTTCGCGTCGATCGCCGACGAGGTGCTGGTCGCCCACGGCCGGCTGGAGGAGCTGATCGCCCGCTACCCGCTGCGCGGGATCAAGGGGCCGGTCGGCACCGCGCAGGACATGCTGGACCTGCTGGGCGGCGACCGCGGGGCGCTGGCCGCCCTGGAGGACGAGGTGGCCGCGCACCTGGGCTTCGAGCACCGGTTCACGAGCGTGGGGCAGGTGTACCCCCGTTCGCTGGACTTCGAGGTGCTGACGGCGCTGGTGCAGCTGGCGGCGGGCCCGTCGTCGCTGGCCAAGACGATCCGGCTGATGGCCGGGCACGAGCTGGTGACCGAGGGGTTCGCCGAGGGCCAGGTCGGCTCGTCGGCCATGCCCCACAAGATGAACACGCGTTCGTGCGAGCGGGTCAACGGGCTGACCGTGGTCCTGCGCGGTTACGCGTCGATGGCCGGCGAGCTGGCCGGGGACCAGTGGAACGAGGGCGACGTGTCGTGCTCGGTGGTGCGCAGGGTGGCGCTGCCGGACGCGTTCTTCGCCTTCGACGGGCTGGTCGAGACGATGCTGACGGTGCTGGACGAGTTCGGCGCCTTCCCCGCGGTGGTCTCCGCCGAGCTGGACCGGTACCTGCCGTTCCTGGCCACGACCAAGATGCTGATGGCGGCCGTGCGCGCGGGCGTGGGCCGGGAGACCGCCCACGAGCTGATCAAGGAGCACGCGGTGGGCGCGGCCCTGGCGATGCGCCAGGAGGGCGCGGGCAACCGGCTCCTCGAGCGGCTGGGCGCGGACGAGCGCTTCCCGCTGGACCGCGCCGCGCTGGAGGAGCTGCTCGCGGACCGGATCACCTTCACGGGGGCCGCGGCCGACCAGGTCGCCTCCGTGGTGGCGCGGATCGACGGGATCGTGGCCGGGCGCCCGGAGGCCGCCGCCTACTCCCCCGGTTCGATCCTGTAGCCGTTCCGGCCGCGCGGCGACGATCCGCGGGGCCGGCCGCCGGGCCCGGGACGGGGGCGCCGTCCCGGGCCCTCCGTGTGTCCCGGGCCCTCGCCCGCCCTGCGGCCGTGTATGACGCAGTTCACTCCTGCGAACACTGGGTCCGAAAGTTAACACCTATTACGGTGAGGGGACCAGACCGCCCGCGAACCCCCCGGAGCCCCCGTGACCGACCCCTCCTCCTTCGGCACCGCCCTGTGGACCCTGCTGATCGTCGCCGCGCTCGTCGTCGCGCTGGGGCTGGCCGCCGTGTCCGACATGGCCATGCGCCGCCGGGAGGACCGCGCCGCCCGGAACGCCCCGGCGGCCGGCCCGGGCTCCCGCCCCTCCTCCCCCGCCGCCCGGAACGCCCCGGCGGCCGGCCCGGGCTCCCGCCCCTCCTCCCCCGCCGCCCGGACGCCGCGGACGGGCGCGGCCGCGGGCGGGGATCCCGCCCGCGACGCCGCCGAGCGCCGCTGACCGCAGCACCTCCCGCCGGAGGTCCGGCCCCCGCCGGCGGGGGCGGCGGAAGGGTGGGGCCGCACCCGTGAACCCGGGTCCTGCCCGCCGGGCGGCGTCCGCGCCCCCCGACTCAGGCTCCGAAGGGCGCCGCCCTCAGCCCCGTGCCACCAGGCGGGAGAAGAGGCCGGGGTCGGCGTTGCCGCCCGACACCACCGCCACGGTCGCCTCGGGCCGCCCCGGGACGGTGTCGATCCGGCCGGCGAGGAGGGCGGCGGCTGCCAGGGCCCCGCTGGGCTCGGCGACGACGCGGGCGCCGTGGGCCAGCACGCCGACGGCGCGGGCGATCTCGTCCTCGGTGACGGTGACGATCCCGTCGAGCCTGGCGTCGAGGTGCGCGAACGTGCGCTCGGAGAGGCACACGCGGACGCCGTCGGCCATGGTGCGGTGGGTGCGCTCGGGCGGCCAGGCGACGGGGCGGCCCACGCGCAGGCTCTCGGCCGCGTCGGCGGCCAGCTCGGGTTCGACGCCGATGACGCGGACGCGGCGGGGGTGGACGGTCCAGGCCGCGGTGGCCACGCCCGAGGCCAGCCCTCCCCCGCCCACGGGGACGACGACGGTGGCCACCTCGGGCGACTGCTCCAGGATCTCCAGTCCGACCGTGCCCTGGCCGGCGATGACGTCCGGGTGGTCGAAGGGCGGGATCAGGGCGAGGCCCTCGCTCCGGGCGAGTTCCCCGGCGACCGCCTCCCGCTCCCGGGGCGGCGCCATGACGACCCGGGCCCCGAGGGCGCGGATCCGGTCGACCTTGACCTCGGGCGCCCCCTCGGGGACCACGACGGTGCAGGGCGCCCCGTGCCGGGCGGCGGCGTGGGCGAGGGCCTGCCCGTGGTTGCCGGAGGAGTGCGTGACCACGCCGGAGCGGCGCTGCCCGGGGCCCAGCAGGGCGACGGCGTTGGTGGCGCCCCGGATCTTGAAGGCTCCCGTGGGCTGGAGGCTCTCGGGTTTGAGGAGGAAGTCCGCCCCGGGGGGACCCGCCGTCAGGGGGGTGCGGACCACGTGGCCCTGGAGGCGGGTGGCTGCGGCGCGGACGTCGTCGGCGGTGACCAGTTCCATGCGCCGTGTATGCCCGGCGTCGGCGCCCGCACACGGCGGGGGATGCATAATCGGAGCCGATGCGTACCGAATGGACCCCAGACGACCTGCCCGGACGGGCCTTCTACCAGCTGATGACCTCCGTGGTGGTGCCGCGCCCCATCGCGTGGGTCTCCACCACGTCCGACGGCGGCGTGGACAACCTGGCGCCGCACTCGTTCTTCACGATCTCCTGTACCGAGCCCCCGATCGTGCAGTTCACCTCGGTGCGGCGCAAGGACTCCCTGCGCAACGCGGAGGAGACCGGCGAGTTCGTCGTGAACCTGGCCCCGGAGGCGATGTGGGACCAGGTCAACGCCAGCGGCACCCCCTACCCGCCGGAGGTCGACGAGTTCGAGGCCCTGGGGATCGGGCGCGAGGCGAGCGTGTCGGTGCGTCCGCCGCGGGTGGCGGGGTCACCGGTGGCGCTGGAGTGCACCCTGCACTCGACGCTGGGGCTGGGCGACTCCACGGTGGTGTTCGGAAGGGTCGTGCGTGTGGCCGTGCACGGGGACGTGCTCGCGGACGGACACCCGGACGTGGAGCTGATGCGCCCGCTGGCGCGGTTGGGCCGCAACGAGTGGTCGACGCTGGGAGAGGTGCGGGCGGTGGACCGCCTTCCCTACCGCCCCTGAGGGCGGGGCCGGAGGCGGCCGGCCCCGGAAGAGCCGGTTCCGGGGCCGGCCGCCCCGCCCGGGCCGCCGGCGCGCCGCCGGGCCCCGGCCCGGGGGGCCGGTCCGCGCTCCGGCCCGGGAGCGGTTCGGGGCGCGGCGTGCTTCGGCCGGTGTTCGGCGTTGCGCACGCCGGCGCCCCGCGCGGGTCGGAGCGCGGCGGTCCGGGCCCGCGGTCGCGGGCGGGGCCGGTCAGTCCTCGTGGCAGGCCACGAGGGGTTCGATGTTCACGCCCGGATGGGTGGCGGTGAACCCGAAGCTGGTGGACTCCCCGGGATCGAGCTGTCCGTTGTGGGCGGAGTTGCGGGCCTCGAAGTGCGCGCCGTGGTTGACCAGGGAGGCGTTCCAGATACTGGAGATCTCCTGGCGGTTGGCGAACACCCAGTCGACCATCCAGCCGTCGACGCCCTCCTCCCCCGCGGTGACCTCGACGTCCACCTGGAAGCCGTTGGACCACTGGTTGGTGACGGTGTACTCGGCCGTGCAGTGGTCACCGGGCGGGTCGGTGGGGCCGGGCGTCGGCTCCTCCGTGGGGTCCGGGGACGGCTCCGGGTCCGGGTCGGGGTCCGGTCCGGGGCCGGTGCCCGGGTCCTCGCCGAAGACCACGTCGGAGCAGTTGTAGAACGCCTCGGGGCTGTCGGAGCGCTCCCAGACCACGTAGACGATGTGGCGCCCCTCCCTGTCCGGCAGGTCCACGTCCCAGTAGTACTCGGCTCCGGCGTCGCCGCCGCTGCGCAGCGGCGGGTCCGTCACCTCGTCGACGAGTTCCAGGTCGTCCCAGTTCAGCGCCTGTTCGGGGTCGAAGCCGTCCTCGGTGACGTAGGTGCGGAAGACTCCGGGGTGCGGGGCCCAGGCGTTGTGCCGGAACTCCACGGTGGTGTTCGGCTCCAGCGCCGTGGTGGGCCAGTCGGTGCGGGCCGCGTTGAAGGCCGCGAACCTGTCGGTGGGTCCGCACAGCTCGCCGTCGGCCACGACCTCCTGGTGGCGGCCGTCGGCGTCGCTGATGAGGTTGCCGAACCAGTTCCAGAACGGGTAGTCGCCGCCCTCGTCCAGGGCGTCGGCGCAGGCCGCGTTGGTGGGCTGCAGGGCGCCGCCGCCGGTGCCGCCGGTGGCGTCCTGGAAGCAGGCGTAGGTGCGGCTGGCCGGGTAGGTGAAGGCTCCGTGGGCCTCGGCGGAGTCGGGCAGGGCGACGACGGCGGTGCCGACGGCGAGCCCGCCGAGCGCCGCTGCCAGGGCGATGGCGTTGCGTGGCCTCATGGGCCACTCCTCTCTCTGTGGGGGAGACCCGGCCGCGCGGGGCGGCGCGGCCGGGGTTCTGCGTCGACCCTGTACGGGTCAGGCTGAGCAGGAGAGCGCGGGAGCGGAGAGGGCGCCGCCGTGGGTGCCGGTGAAGCCGAACGAGGTGGACTCGCCCGCGTCGAGTGCTCCGTTGTAGGGGGCGTTCACCGCAGTGACGGCGGATCCGCTGCTGGAGACGGTGGCGTTCCAGGCGTGGCCCACGGCCTCGCCCGCACCGGCGGTCCAGGTGACGGTCCAGCCCGTGATGTCGGTCGCGGCGGTGACGGTCACCTCGCCCTGGAAACCGTCGTGCCACCGGTTGGTGACGCGGTACTCGGCCTCGCAGTCCCCGGCCGGGTCGGTGGGCTGCTCCGTGGGCGGGTCGGTGGGCTCCTCGGTCGGCGGGTCGGTGGGCTCGCCCGGGCCGCCGTAGACCGGGGCCTCGACGGAGGTCTCGGCGATGCCGTCGGGCCCGTGGAAGATGCGCTCGCCCCAGGGGGTGAGGCTGTCGACGTCGAACCCCTCGACCATGTCGAGGTACTCCACGGGGGAGCCGTTGCCGCTCCAGGACCAGCCGATGTAGCCCAGGCCCAGGCGCTCGGTGTGGGCCATGATGGCGTCCTCGTCGGGGTTGCCGTCGCTGTGGTCGATGCCGAACTCGCCGACGATCAGCGGCAGGCCCGCGTCGGTGAAGTGCTCCAGGTAGGAGACCACCGTGGACTCCTGCTGGTAGACCCCGTACATGTGGACGGAGAACACCGTGTTGGCGTCGGGGTCGGCGTCGAAGACCCCTTGGGCGTTGTCGCGCATGGTCCCCGACCAGTCCTGGCCCCAGTTGGGCGCGTCCACGACCAGGGTGTGGTCGAACCCGGCCCCGCGCAGCCGGTTGATCGCCTCGCCCGTGGCGGAGGCCCAGTTCTGGTTGGTGGCGGCGTCGTTGCCGAAGGGCTCGTTGCCGATGTTGACGAGGACGTGGTCCTCCTCCCCCTCGACGGCGTCCTGGACGCGCAGCCAGTAGTCGACGGCCTGGTCGAGGGTGGCCGCCCCGTCCTGGTCGCCGTAGCCGGTGGTGTCGTGCACCTCCAGCATGCAGATCAGCCGGTTGGCCTTGCAGTCGGCCACGACGGCGGCGACGTCGGCGGCGCTGTTCTCGGTCCAGCGCTGCCCGCTGCTGAGGACGACGCGGACGGTGTTGGCCCCCAGGGACTTGATGTCGGCGAGGGCGCCGGTCTCCTGCGGGTACCAGGTGTGGGCGTGGCTGACGCCCCGGATGACGAAGTCGTTCCCGGCCGCGTCGACGAGCCGGCCGTCGCTGACGCGGAACCCGGTGTCGGCGTGGGCCGGGACCGTGTGGACGAGGAGCGCGGTGACGAGGCTGAGGACCGCCCCGAGGGCGATGAGCAGGCGTGTGGCCATGGGGTCTCCAGTGGTGGGGGGTGTCGCGGAGGGGTCCGGGCGCCACCGGCCCGAGGAGGGGCGGGCCGGTGGCGGTCGGTGGGCGCCGGCCGGGGGCCTCCGTGGGAGGCGCCCCGGTCCCCGGCGCCCGGTCGTGGGGCGGGCGGGACCGCGGGAGGGTCAGGTCCCGGTGCAGACCGGTTCCGGTGCGGAGACGGTCCCGTCGTGGGTGCCGGTGAAGCCGAACGAGGTGGACCCCCCGGCCTCGACCCTGGCGTTGTGGACGGCGTTCACGGCGGTGACGGCGGACCCGCTGCTGGTGACGGTGGCGTTCCAGGCGTGGCCGACGCGTTCGCCTCCGCCGAAGTCCCAGGTCACGGCCCATCCGTCGAGGTCCCTGCCGGCGGTGACGGTCACCTCGGCCTGGAACCCGTTCGGCCACTGGTTGGTGACGCGGTACTCGGCCTCGCAGTCCCCGGCCGGGTCGGTGGGCTGCTCCGTGGGCGGGTCGGTCGGCTGGGGGCCCGGGGAGCCCCCGAGGGCCTCGTGGACCGCCCAGTAGGCGGGTTTGGGCTGGTAGGACTCGTCGATGGGCAGGGCCGCGCCCTGGCCGTCGAAGTGGTCGGGGACCCAGGAGTAGGCGTCGGTGACGCCCCAGACGGTCACGCCCGTGCAGCCGTCGACCTCCAGGCAGGTGGTCACGACCTCCCGGTAGTCGTCCGCCTGCCGCTCCAGGTCGGCCTGGCTCGCGGGGACGTTCATCCGGATGTCGAGCTCGGTGATCCGCACCTTCAGCCCGAGGTCCGTGAACCGCTCGATGTTCTGGCGCATGCTGGCGGGGACCTGTCCGACGATCAGGTGGCTCTGGAACCCGATCCCGTCCAGGGGGACGCCCTGGTCCAGCAGGTCGACGACCAGGTCGTAGTAGGCGTCGCTCTTGGCGTTGACGCCGTCGATGCTGTAGTCGTTGATGTACAGCTCCGCCTCCGGGTCGGCCGCCCTGGCCATGCGCAGGGACTCGGCGACGAAGTCCTCCCCCAGGGTGCGGTGGAAGACCGAGTCTCGGAACCGCGCGTCGTCGCCGATGGGCTCGTTGACGACGTCCCAGGTGTCGATCCGCCCGGCGTAGCGGCCCATGGTCGTGCTGATGTGGTCGTCCATGACGGCCAGCAGCTCGTCGGCCGTGAAACCGCCGCCGGACACCCACGAGGGCAGCTGGCTGTGCCAGACCAGGGTGTGTCCGTGGACGTCCTGGCCGTTGGCCTCGGCGAAGTCCACGACCCGGTCGGCGCCGGCCCAGGAGTACTGGCCCCGCTGCGGTTGGACCGCCTCCCACTTGAGGTCGTTCTCGTGGGTGACGGAGTTGAACTCGGCGGAGGCGGTCTGCGCGTACTCGGCCTCGCCGAGGCGGTGGGACGCGAGGGCGGTGCCCATGAACACGCCCCGCTGGTCGGCCAGGTCCCGGAGGGTCTCCTCCTGGGCGGCCCGGGCCGGCGTCTCCTCCTGCCCGTGGGCGGAGGCCGCGAAGCCCCCGGCGAGCAGGCCCGCCGCCAGGACGGTCGCGGCGACGGCCCCGACACGGCGCGCGTGCCCCGTGTTTTCCGACATGGTGTTCTACCTTTCCACGGTGTGGCGTTGCGGGATGGGGGGCCGGGCGCCCGCGGCGCCCGGCCCCGAGGGGGTCCGTGCCTATCCCGCGCCCTCACCGCCCTCCCCTGACGCGGCGCCGAACAGCTCGCCGTGGGTGGCGAGCGCGGTGGCCACGTCGACCTGCGCCCAGAAGCGGTGGTAGGTGAACTCGGGGGCCTCTCCCCCGTCCAGGTAGGCCTGGACCTGCGGCCAGTCCTCGTCCTGCTCGTAGAAGGAGCGGATGGAGGCGAACGTGGAGTCGGAGTCGATCACGTCGCCGTTGGGCATCTGCCCGGTCCAGCCGTCGGGGACGTAGAGCCCGCCGTTCGGGGAGTCGAACGGGTCGTCGAAGCGCTCGTAGTCCGCCCTGGTCTCGGGGACGGCGACGCCCAGGTCGTCCTGGTGGACCAGCAGCGCGTCGAGCAGTCCCTCGGCGGTCTCCTGGGAGGCGGTGTCGCCGGTGGCGGCGGCGTAGTGCATCAGGGTCTTGGCCAGGCCGGCGGCGATGCCGACGTCCTGGTTGTGCGAGACGACCTCGACGCTCAGGTCCGGGTTGCCCGTGGGCTCGCCGGTCCAGTCGTCGGGGGCTCCGCTCCACTCCATGTCGGCCGGGACGGCGAAGTCGCCGCCCTCGCCGACGGTGGTGTTGGCGATGGCCCAGGGCACCCAGGAGTCGAGGATGTCCCCGGCGCGCTCGTCACCGCTGATGCGGTAGTACTCGGCCACGCGCTCGACGTCCCAGACCTGGAAGCCGAACCACCGGTTCGAGGGCGGGTCGTGCCAGACCGGCTTCTCGTCGTAGAACATGCCGTAGAAGGTGGGCGTGTCCGCCGGGGGCTGCGCGTAGGTGCCCTCCCAGCTGTTGGTCGCGCCGCCGGCTATGCCGCCGTCGGAGGACTGGAGCCACTGGAGGAACTCCAGCTGGCGGTCGAGGCTGGTGCCCCAGTCGTCGGCCCCGGTGGCCGACTGCGGCCGGAGCTCGTCGACCTCCGAGAGCGCGTAGGCGGCCATCACGTTCTGGTAGCCCTGGTGGGCGGAGGATCCGCCGATGCGCCAGGCCCAGGGGTACTGGGCGCTCTCCAGGGCGCCGCCCCAGGAGTAGTACCAGGCCATGAGGTAGTGCGCGGAGTCCTTGCCCGTTCCGGGCGGGCAGGACTGGGCGCCGACGCAGTCGCCGACCTCCTTGAAGTACTTGTCGAACATCGCGTAGCGCAGGTAGTCGCCCATCATCGCCGCGTTGGAGACGTTCTCCGCGATGGCGGACTCGTTGCCCTGCTCGCTCGCCCACTCGTGCGCGAGGTAGGCGACCTGGACGGCGCGCGCGTCGGCGTCGGGTGCGTTGGTGTAGCGCCACTGCTCCGAGGCCTGCGGGTCGTCGACGAACAGGTTGAGGTAGCCGGTGCCGTCGTCGCCGCCGTGCGCGAACGTCTCGCAGGAGGGGTGGGGCACGGTCTCCCAGACCGACTCGTTGGAGCCGCGCTGGAAGGTGTTGATGTAGGCGGGGGCCTCGTCGCCGCCGTCGCCGCAGAACCCGTAGCCGTACGTGTTGTCCACGTCCAGCAGCCAGTGCATGCCGTAGACCTCGTCGGTCCCGTAGGTGCTGCTGAGCTCGGCCGCGAGGGGGTCCTGTCCGGCCTCCACCCCCTGGTCGAGCGGCATCGGGTAGTCGCTGGGGTCCAGGGACTCGGGGATGTAGGTGGCCGGCGACGAGGGGTCGTAGGCCCCGTTGGTGGGCTGGTCGGCGGTGCCGGGGATGATGAAGGCCTCCATGGAGGCCCAGGCGTCGTTGAACGGCTGCCAGTCGCCGGAGACGCGCCCGTAGGTCGCCTCCAGCCACAGGTAGTAGCTGAAGGCCTCCGAGGTGGTGGCGTGCCCGTGGTCGGGCGCCTCCACGATCAGGGTCTCCACCGAGTGGTAGGGGACGAGGAGGCCGTCGAACTCGCGGAAGTAGCCGCTGGACGGGTCCTTGATCTTGTCGTACTGCTCCAGGAAGGAGGCCTCGTACTCGGTGATCTCCGGGTTCTCGGCCAGGAGCGCGTCGGCCACGGGCGTGTACTCGTAGGTGGAGGCGGGCTCGGCGGGCCCGGCCTGGGCTGAGGGGACCGCCGTGAAGGCGGCCGCCACGAGTGCGGCGCTCACTGCCGCGGGGAGGGGCCACCGCCGTCTGCTGCGGCGGGTTGCGGGTCGGTCGGTCACATCGTTCTCCTCGGAGGGTGCCCCGCAGGGGCCTCTCCGGTGCCGCGGAGCAGGGGCGCGGCGCCCCGGGCGGTGCGTCGGCCGGGGTGTGGCGGCGCCTCGGCGGGGGCAGCGGGGGGCCGAGACAGGGGGCGTGTGCGGGCCTTGAGGACGGGGGGCGCTGGCCGCGGCGGCGTCGGCGTCGACGGTGCGGGGCCATGGGGGGCGCGGTGTCCGCGCCGGTCTCGCTAGCGGTGCCTTCCGGTGCCCAGGGGGACGCGATCCCGTTTCGGGAGCGCTCCCATGAGCAGTGCCGAAAAGTTAACACCATTGATAAGCGCCTGCAATGGGGTCAACCAGAGGAATCCGGCCCAGGATTCGTGATCTACGGGGCTTTTCGGACAGACAGCGGGAAGCGTGCCCGAAGCGGGGACCGGGAACCTCCGGGCCCTCCGTCCCGGGGCTCGTCGGAGCCGGGGCGGGCGCGGCCGGCGTGCCCCGGGAGCCGGGGCACGCGGCCCGGCGGGGCGCGCCGGTCCGCGGCGGCGGTCAGCCCCCGGCCACCGGCCAGTCGACCAGCGTGACGGGCTCGTCGCCGAGCACCCACGCGTCGTGGTTCGGCGGCAGGCACACGACCTGTCCGGCGCGCGCCTCGCCCTCCGTGCCGTCGTCCATCTGCCAGCGCAGGGCGCCCGAGACGATGTAGGCGCGGTGGTTCACCATGCACTTCGCGGTGCCCCTGGACTCGGCCATGTCCACCGTCCAGCGCCAGCCGGGCCGCAGCGTCATCCGGACGGCGGTGTGGCCGCCCACCCGCAGTGCCTCCGTGCGGGCCCGGTCGAGGACCTCGGTCTCCTCCGGCCGGGCGAAGTCGCCCGTCTCCGGCCGCGGGGCCGCCGGCTCGTCCCAGGCCTGCACCGTGGACTGGTGGGAGATCCGCCCGTCCCTCAGGTCGAGCATGGTCATGCTCATCACCCGGGTCCCGTCGGGGTAGGAGCAGCGCTCGGCGTAGGCGGCGTGGTCGGCGTCCACCACGCAGTCGAGGACCTCGTGGGTCATGTCGCGCGCGAAGACCTCGCGCAGGGCCGGTGCGATGGCGGCCTTGCCGTGCAGGACCGCCGGCCTGCTGGGCTGCGCCCTCTTGTCGATCATCTCCATCTCGGCGTCGTCCGCGAACAGCGCGAGCATCGCGTCGGCGTCCGCCGACTCGACGGCGCGCGTCAGCGCCCCGCTGTCGAACCGGGGATCCGTCTCGGTACGGGTGGACATCATGCGGCCCTCCCCTCCCCGCCCTGGCGGCCAGCTCTTGACCGAACGGGCTCTTCTTTCCAGTCTGCGCCCGGCCCGGGTTCCGCTTTCGCCAAGAAGGGGCCATTTCTGCGCATGTCGGCGGTACCGGAGGCCCGGGGCCCGGCCCCTGTCGGCGGGGGCCGCCGTCACGGCCCCCGGGGGCGCGGACGCGCGTTCCCGTCACACGGCCAGGTCGACCGCGGGCGCGGGCAGCGTCGGCAGGAACGGGGCCGCGGACGCGGGGTCGCCGCCGCTCCAGTCCATGGCGAGGATCTGGGCGACGCTGCGCCGACCGGTCACGGCGCGGGCGAGCTCGAAGGCCGTGCCCCTGAGGGTGAGCGCGGCGCCCTCGCCGAGCGCCCACTCCTGGCCGGTGTCGGTCGCGACCACGCGCACCGGCGGGAGCTGCGCGGACCACCCTCCGGCCAGGCCGCCCAGCGGGAAGTCCGCGAGCTGGTCGGCGTCCCCGGTCTGCGCGGGCAGGCCGAGGGCGCCCCGGACGTCGTTCTCGTGGTGCCACGCGTCCAGGGCGGGCAGGCTGTACCGCCTCCGCCTCCGGGCGGTGAGGAGTTCCAGCAGGGCCGGGGCGGTGCGGGTCCACTCGGCGAGGACGGCCTCGAAGGCGTGGCCCTCCCGGTCGGCGACCTGGCGCGCGGTGACCTCGTCGCCGGCCGGAGGGGTGACGTCGCCGCGCACCACGTCGGCGCAGAGCCCGGCGAGGTGGGCGTAGACCTGGCGGACGGTCCAGTCGGGGCAGGCGGGCACGACGGCGCCGAGCTGCTCCCCGTCGAGGCCGGCGGCCAGGTCGAGCAGGCGGTTCTGACACGTCTCGTAGATGCGCGCGGAGTCCATCCCCCGAGCCTAACTAACAGCGTTAGGCCAGGGTGGGGCCGCCCCCGGGGAGGACGGTCCCCGCGGACGGCTCCCGGCTGCGGCTCCGGGGACCGTGGGCCGCGGCGCCCCTACCCGCCCCGGCGGGCACCGGCCGCGGCCGCGGCCCTCCCGCCGCCCAGCTCGGCGGAGATGCGCGCGGCCACCGCGGCCACCTCCGGCCCCAGCCTGCGCACCTCGACCACCGGCAGCCGGCTCACGAGGGAGGAGACGCTGATCGCCGCCACGGGGTCGCGGTTGTGGTCGAACACCGGTGCGGCGACACAGCGGACCTCGGGCTCGTTCTCCCGGTCGTCGATGGCGTAGCCGCGCTCGCGCACCCGGCGCAGCTCCCCGGCGAGGACCGCCGGATCGGTCACCGTCCTCGCGGTGACCGCCGGGAGGCCCGCCGCCACCACGTCCTCCACGAGGTCGTCCGGGCAGAACGCGAGGATCGCCCTGCCCACCGCGGTGCGGTAGGCGGGCATCCGCGCGCCGATCCGCGAGGCCATCCGGACCGTGGCCGTGTTCTCCACCTTGTCCACGTAGACGACGTCGTGGCCGTCCAACAGCACCAGGTGGCAGGTGTGCCCGGTGCGCCTCATGAGGTCGCGCAGGTGGTCCGAGGCGACCGAGCGCAGCTCCATGTCGTCCAGGTAGGCCTGCCACAGGGTGAGGGCGGCCGTGCCCAGGCGGAACCGTCCGCTGCGCGGGTCACGGGTGAGCAGGCCGTACTCCACCAGCGGAACGGACAGGCGCAGCACCGTGCTCTTGTTCACCCCCACGCTCTCGGCCACCTCGGTGAGGGTCGCGCCGCCGCTCCCGGCCGGGCTCGCCCGCACGAAGTCCACGATGGCCAGCGCGCGGCGCAGCGACGCCGACGAATTGCGCCGGGGCTCCGGGGCGCGGTTCACCCCTTCACCGCCCCTCCCAGTCCCGAGGCGAGGCGGTGCTGCACGAACAGGAAGAACACCAGGACGGGGATCGTCATCAGGACCGAGCCCGCCATGATGCCGCCCCAGTCGTTCTGGTCCGGCTTGAAGAGCGACAGCAGGGCGATCGGCAGCGTCTGGTTCTCCTGCGCCGAGATGATGAAGGTCCGGGCGAACAGGAAGTCGTTCCACGTCATGATGAACGAGAAGATACTGCAGGCCACCACGCCCGGGGCCACGAGGGGGAAGAGCACCCGGGTGACGAAGGCGAGGCTTCCGGCGCCGTCCAGCCAGGCCGCCTCCTCCAGCTCCCGTGGGACCGCCGAGACGAAGCTGCGCAGCATCCAGATCGCCAGCGGCAGGGCGAACGCCGTGTGGACCAGCATGAGCGATCCCAGGTGGTTCAGGCCCAGTTCGGGGACCCCCTGGCCCACGGCGCGCATGAGGAAGAAGAGCGGGATGGTCAGCGCCTCCACCGGGACCATCTGCGCCACCAGCACCATGACGAGCAGGGTGGTGCGGAGGCGGAAGCGGTAGCGGGTGAGCGCCACCGCGGCCAGGAACGCGCAGAGGGTCGAGGCGGTCACGACCACGACCGCCACCAGCACGCTGTTCAGCAGGTACTGGCCGAACCCGTCGACCGTGAGCACCCGGCGGAACGAGTCCAGGGACGGGGCGAGGGTGTAGGGCGCGGCGTTCCCGGCCTCCAGTTCGGCCCGCGGCCTGAGCGCCGACAGCAGCATCCAGTAGAGCGGCAGGGCGACGAGCAGCGCGACGAGCAGTCCCGCGACGTCGTTCCTGAGTCGGCGGAGCGTCACAGGACCTCCCCTTGGCGGCGCAGGGCGCGCAGGTAGACGAGTGTGATCAGGAGGAGCAGCAGCGTGGTGATCACGCCGATGGCGGAGCCGGTCCCGTACTGGCCCGAGGCGAACGCCTGCTGGTACGCGTAGACGTTGAGCACGAGGTTCTGTCCGGCGATCCCGCCGCCCCCGGTCATGACGTAGATCTGCGTGAAGATCTTGAAGTCCCAGATGATCGACTGGATGGTCACGATGGTCACGGCCGGGCGCAGGATGGGCAGCATCACCGACCAGGCGATCCGGGACGTGGAGGCGCCGTCCAGACGCGCGGCCTCCACGACCTCCCCGGGGATGGCCCGGATGCCGGCGTAGAGGGTGACCATGACGAACGGGAACGAGCACCACACCACCTGTGCGCCGACGAGGCCGAAGGCCGACCACTTGTCGTAGGTCCAGGAGTGTCCGGTGAACTCGGTCAGGCCCAGCCCCGCGAGCGCCTGGTTGACCGGGCCGAGGGTGGGGTCGAACAGCAGGAGCCAGACCGCGCTGCCGGTGACGGCGGGCGTCGCCCAGGCCCCGAGCGCGGCGAGGAAGAGCACGGTGCGCACCCAGGGGGTCAGCCGGGTGGCGAGCACCGCCAGCGCTCCGCCCACGGCGAGCGTGCCCGCGACGCACGCGGCGGCGAAGCCGACCGTGTTGAGCAGCACCTCCCAGAACTGGCCGTCCGCCAGCAGCTCACGGTAGTTCTGCCAGCCGACGAAGCGCAGGGGCTCGGCGCCCGTGACCTGGGGCTGGCGGTAGTCGAAGAAGGAGACGAGCACCAGCTGGTAGAGCGGGTAGACCAGCATCCCGCCCAGCACCACCGCGGCGGGGACCAGGTACATCCAGGGTTCGACTCTTCGGCTCCGGTTGCCGGAGGGGCCGCCGGTCGGGCGGCGGCGGAGAGCTGTCCGGTTGTCCATGTCGGCGTGTCACCCCCGCCCGAAGGCGTCGTCGAGGGCCCGCGCCGCCTCGTCCGCGGCCTGGTCGACCGAGGCGTCTCCCGCGGCCACGCGCTGCACCATGGCCGGCAGGATCCCCTCGGCGTCGACCGTCGCCCAGGAGGGGGTGACCGGGACGAACCGGGTGCCCGCGTCGATGGTCTCGACGAAGGGGGCGATCTCGTCGTCGGAGGCGGCCAGCTCCGCCCGGACGTCGGTGAAGACGGGCAGGTTGCCCATGGCCTCGTACATGCGCAGCTGGTACTCCTTTCCGGCCAGCAGCTTCACGAACTCCACGGAGAGCGTGCGCCGCCGGGTTCCGGCGAGGACGCCGAGGTTGTTGCCCCCGGCGAAGGCCGGGGCGATGCTCCCGGGTTCGGCGCCCGGGAGCGGTACGACCGCGGCGTCGTCGGCGATGTCGCTGGCGCGCACCGCGTTGAGGTTGAAGTTGCCCCCGATGGTCATGGCGGCGTTGCCGGCCACGAAGTTCTGCACGGAGGCGTCACCTCTCATCTCCGAGCAGGTCTGGGGCGGGCACACGTCGTCGGAGAGGATCTGCCCGTACAGCTCCAGGCCCTCCTTGGCCGCGGCGGAGTCGATGGCCGCGGTGTAGGAGTCGCCGTCGGGTTCGGCGATGTCGCCGCCGTGCGCCCAGACGAACGGCATCATGGCGTAGGTGTAGGCGCCTCCGGCGGAGACCCCCAGCATCCGCGGGTCGGCCTCGCGCACCGCCCGGCCGGTCTCCACGACCTCCCGCAGGCTCCGGGGGGCCTCCAGCCCGAGGTCCCCGAGGACGTCGGTGCGGTAGTAGAGGGCGCGGACGCCGAGGAACCAGGGCACGCCGTAGTCGGCGCCGTCGACCTGGGCGGTGGCCGCGACGTCGTCGGAGACGTCCGCGCGGGGCTCCCACCCGGCCAGGTCCTCGGTGAGGTCGGCCAGGCCCGCGGACTCCACGTATCCGGCCAGGTCGGTGTTGCCGTACTCGGCGACGTCGGGGGCCGAGGCGGGGTCGAGGAAGGCGCCCTGGAAGCGCTCCGCGCGGGTCTCCACCGGGATGTACTGGACCTCGACCTCGACCCCGTCGTGCGCGGCCTCGAACTCCTCCACCGCCGCCTCCACGACCCGCTCCTTGGGGGCCTGGTCGACCTCGGAGAACAGCCAGACGCGGAGGGTGCCCTCCGTCTCGTCGACGCCGGAGGCGGCGCCGCTGGTCTGGAGGGGCGCGCACGCGGAGAGGAGGGCGGCAAGCCCGAGGAGCGCGCACGCGCGCGGGGGTCCTGAGAATCGCATCGGTACTCCCTCACCAGGCCGGTGGGGTGGGGTCGGTGGGGACCGACAGCCTGGTGGAGTGACCGTAGTCACCCGATCCGACTCCGTTGAAGGGAGGAGCGCCAATGTTGTGCAGGGCACAACGAAGGCGCGCAGTGCAGTGCACTGCGCGCCGTGGATCCGCCCCGGTCGGGCGGGTCCGGGGTGCGGCGGGGGGTCAGGCCCCCAGGCCGGACATCAGCTCCGCGAACGAGGTGGGCTCCTCGTAGGGGTCGGCGGCCCCGGGGGCGTGGTCGGCCGCGAGCAGGGCCAGCTGCCGTGCGGCGCGGTCGACGCGCTCGGACAGCTCCCGGCCGCCGCCCCCTCCCGCGCCCCAGTCCTCGGAGGCCGCGTACACGCCGGTCGGCACGACCACGGAGCGGGTGTAGGCGAACATGGGGCGCAGGGCGTGCTCCAGCACCAGCGAGTGGCGAGGGCTGCCGCCGGTCGCGGCGACGAGCACCGGCGTCCCGTCCAGGGCCTCGGGCTCGACGATGTCGAAGAACGACTTGAACAGGCCGCTGTAGGAGGCGTTGAAGACCGGGGTGACGGCGATGACGCCGTCGGCGGCGGCGATGTCCTCCAGGACGCCGGGGAGCTCCCCGGTGGGCACCCGGGTCGTCATGGCGTTCATGATGTCGTGGGCCAGGTCGCGCAGCTCCACGATCCGGGTCTCGGCCTTCTCCCCCCGGTCTTCCAACGAGGCCTCGGTGGCGGCGGTGAGCCGGTCGGCCAGCAGCCGGGTGGAGGACGGGGTGCTCAGCCCCGCCGACACGGTGACGATCCTTCGGGTGCTCATGCCTGGCCTCCACGCGAAAGGTTTTCTAAGAAGAAGTTTCCTGGAAAGGATAACACTCGGAACGTCCGTCCTCCGGGGCCTATTCCCCGTGACCGGTCGGCCGAGCTCCTCGGGAACGCGCGAGTTTCCCCCGTGCCACCTGGGGGAACGCCCCGGCGCCCGTGCGGCCCACGTGTAGGGCCCTCCCCTGCGGCTATGTGCCTGGGAGGAGACGTCCCCTAGCGCGGAGGAAACGTCGCATGAACGCACGCACCAGACCGTCCAGCGTCACCGCGGTCCTCGTCCTGCTCGTCCTGATCACCCTCTACCAGCTCGGAGCCGGCGGGCTCGCCCTCCTCGGCGGGTTCGCCGCGCAGGCCGCGCCCTCGATGCCGACCGCGACCGACGTCCCTGCCTGGGCCATCTTCGTGGCCGCCACCGTCGCCCTCGTGTACGGGGCCGCCTCGCTGGCGCTCACCGTCATGGTCGCCCGGGGCCGGCCCGCGGCGCGGCCCGCGGCCCTGGGCGTCAACGCCGTCTACGGCGTGGGCATCCTCGCCCTGGCCTTCACCCCGGTCTCGGGGCTCCCGGAGCTCGTCGCCGCCGCGTTCGCCTTCACCGTGATCGCGCTGCTCTACTCCAGGAGCGCCAGGGCGTACTTCGCCGGGAACACCTCTCCGGCGGCTCCGGGCACCCTCGCCTGACACCCGGACCGGGGTGGGGGGGGGGGGGGGGCCCCCCCCCCCCCCCCGGGGGGGGGGGGGGGGGGGGGGGGGGGGGGCCCCCCCCCCCCCCCCCCCCCCCCGGTCCGGGAGGGCTCGGGCTCAGGCGCGGCCGGCCTCCGCGCCCTCGTCGCCCCCGGCGTCCCTGGCCGCCAGCAGGGAGGCGTGGGTCGGGGCGTCGGGGACGTGGGCGGGCCGCCCGGCCGCGAACTCCTTGCGCAGCACCGGGACGACCTCCTCGCCGAGCAGGTCCAGCTGCTCCAGGACCGTCTTCAGCGGCAGGCCGGCGTGGTCCATGAGGAAGAGCTGGCGCTGGTAGTGGCCGAAGGAGTCCCGGAAGGTCAGGGTGCGGTCGATGACCTCCTGCGGGCTCCCCACGGTCAGCGGGGTCTCGCGGGTGAACTCCTCCAGGCTGGGCCCGCCGCCGTAGACGGGGGCGTTGTCGAAGTAGGGGCGGAACTCCTTGACCGCGTCCTGGGAGTTCTTGCGCATGAAGACCTGCCCGCCGAGGCCGACGACGGCCTGGTCGGCCTTGCCGTGGCCGTAGTGCTCGAAGCGGCGCCGGTACAGGGAGATCAGCTTCTTGGTGTGCGTGGCCGGCCAGAAGATGTTGTTGTGGAAGAAGCCGTCACCGTAGTACGCGGCCTGCTCGGCGATCTCCGGGCTGCGGATCGAGCCGTGCCAGACGAACGGCGGCACCCCGTCCAGGGGCCGGGGCGTGGAGGTGAAGCCCTGGAGGGGGGTGCGGAACTTGCCCTCCCAGTTGACGACGTCCTCCCTCCACAGGCGGTGGAGCAGGTTGTAGTTCTCCAGCGCCAGCGGGATGCCCTGGCGGATGTCCTGGCCGAACCAGGGGTAGACGGGGCCGGTGTTGCCGCGGCCCATCATCAGGTCCACCCGGCCGTCGGCCAGGTGCTGCAGCATCGCGAAGTCCTCGGAGATCTTCACCGGGTCGTTGGTGGTGATCAGCGTGGTGGAGGTGGACAGGATCAGCTTCTCCGTCCGCGCCGCGATGTAGCCGAGCATCGTCGTCGGGGAGGAGGCCACGAACGGCGGGTTGTGGTGCTCTCCGGTGGCGAAGACGTCGAGGCCGACCTCCTCGGCCTTGAGCGCGATCGCGACCATCGCCTTGACCCGCTCGGCCTCGGTCGGCGTGCGGCCCGTCGTCGGGTCGGTGGTCACGTCGCTGACTGAGAAGATTCCGAACTGCATGGCCTGCTCCCCGATATTGTTTCCTGAGAAGTAATTTCCTATGAAGGTATCACGGGGAACGGGCGGGGCGGCACAGGTATTCCCGCCGCCCCGGAGCGGAGGGCGTGGGCGCCGGACCCCCGGAAGGACCGCCGTCCCGGACACCGCCCGCCCGGGGCGGCGCCGGAGCGTCCCGGCCCGGAGAAGGGACCCCTCGGATCATGGGACCCCTCCTCCCGGCTCCGGCTCCCTCCCCTTACCCCGGGGAGGCGCCCAGCGGCCCGTGGACGCGGCGCCGACCGGCCCGCCCCGTCCTCACCCCGGGGAGGCGCTCCGGGCGGCGGCCTCGGGTCCCGACTGCGGGGAGCCGCCGGCCATGGCCACCTCGACCCCCTCCCGGGTGCCCCACCGGGTGATCCGCCTGCAGGTCAGCATCGCGTAGAGGTACAGGGGCCGCAGTACCAGGAGCCTCCACACCGCGGCCGCGGGGGAGAGCAGGTACAGCAGGAGCAGGTAGCCCGCCGACTCGTCGCTCCTGCGCACGGTGAACAGGCGCAGCGCCATGATGTAGTTGATCGCCAGGCCGATCACGAGTGCGGCGACCGCGATGGACCCCCACTGTGCGCGCAGGTCCCCGTCGCACAGCACGAGCAGCGGAACCGCGTAGGCCACGAGCATGTGCAGGTACTCGGTCACCGTCCCCCAGAACACCACGCCGCGCAGCGGCATGTACCTCAGCCACCACAGGTGCCGCACCGTCGTCCCCCTCATCCAGCGCAGCTGCTGGCCGAAGTAGTGGCGCAGGCGCTCCGGGACCAGGGTGAAGACGATCGCGGACGGCTGGTGGACGGTGTCGCCCTTGAGCAGGGCGTAGAACGTGAGCATGGAGTCGTCGTTCATCTGCATGGGACGGCCCCAGAAGTGCTCGTTCTCGTAGGCCCCCGCGGCCTCGCGGACCGTCTGCGCCCGGTAGAAGGCCAGGGTGCCGGAGTTGATCGTCACCCGCCGCAGGACGGACTGGGCGCTGCGCAGGCCGCGGGTGAAGGGCAGGTAGAGCACGCAGGTGAGCCTGGTGAGCAGGTTGGCGTCCCTGTTGAGCACCAGGACGTGGCCCGCCACCGACTGCACCCGCGCGCTGGCGAAGGGCGCGAGGCCCTCCCTGACGGCGTGGCGGTCGAGCACCGAGTCGCTGTCGAGGGTGACGAAGATGTCGGCGTCGTCCTCGGCGAGCACGTGCATCTGGGCGAAGCGCTTGCCGCGGTTGGCGGTGCGGTCCCAGGTGGCCTCCACCCCGAGGTCGGCGGCCTGGGCGAGGAACGCGTCGCGGACGCCGCCGTAGTCCACGGGCTCCCCGTCGGCGTCCACGGACCCGTCGTCGACGACCCGCACGCGGTCCACCGTGCGGCTCTGCGCCAGGACCGAGTCCAGGCACGCGCGCAGGACCAGCGGGTCCTCGTTGTAGACGGGGACCTGGACCGTCACGGTCAGGGAGTCGAGCGCCTCTTGTTCGTCGGCGCTCGCGCGGACGGGCCTCTCCAGCCAGGCGAAGGGCGCCCACCACAGGAGCAGGAACGAGGCGAGCCACACCATGGCCAGGCTCGCCCGGGGTTCGTGGAACCCGCCGACCGCGCCGACCACGTGGGCCATGCCCCACACGGCGAACGCGGCGAACGCGAGCATCCCCAGGAACGCCATCGCGCCGGGGCGCGCGGTCCTGGCGGTGGGCAGGATCGGGTCATGCGGGGGCCGGGCCCGGCCCCCGGCCCGGTCTGTGTCGCGGAAAGTGAGGGTCATCGCTCGAGCGGTCCCCTGTCGCGGCGGAAGGAGACGCGGACGAGCAGCGCTCCGGCGACGACCAGGACGAGGCCGACGACCACCAGCCAGAGGTAGCCGACGGCGAACCCCGTCGCCGCGAGCGTGGCTCCGGAGCCTGTGGAGTATCCGTAGGGCATGTGCACTTCCTCGGGATCGGGTGACTTTACGTCACATGTCTCCCACGGAACGTCCTCGCTTCCAAAAGAGAAAGGCCAATTTCACGCAAAGACCGGGACATGGTTCGCGAACCGCTCGGCCGGGGGTGCGGACACCGGGGCGTGCGCAGGACCGACATATCCGGAACGCGGCACCGGAACCGGTGGCCGAGCGGTCCGCCGGGCGGTCGGCCCGGCCCGCCCCGGCCCTCCGTCCACAGGCCGGAGGCCGTCTGTTCACGCGGATGTGGTGCGCGGGTATGACCGTGCCCAGGGACCGGACACCTCCCGGGGAAGGGAGACCGGTGCGACGCAAGCCGAACGGTCGTCACCGCGTGCTATCCCTGACCCGAACCCCGCGGTCACCGGGAGTCACGGCGACCGGGACGTCCGAGCACGTGATCACACGAGAAGGAGGAGGGCGCGCCCCACCGGCCCCCGCGCCCGGAACCCCATGGCCACCACCCTCGACCCCCGACGCGACCCCTCCGCACCGGCCACCGACCGCACCGACCGCGAGCCCGTCGTGCTCGCGGACGCCTTCGGCGACGTCCTCGCCGCCCTCACGGACCTGGACCCCGACCTGGCACTCGTGCCCGACGCCTGACACTCCGGCCGGCGGGACCCCGCCCCTGCGGCCGGGGTCCCGCCCGCTCCCCTCCGTCAGCGGGGGGAGACCCCCTCGGGGTGCTCGGGCAGGTAGGACCACACCAGCTCGATCGGTCCGCGCAGGTGGGCGTTGAACTCCGCCAGCTCCTCGGCGGGCACCCACAGCTCCAGGATCGTGCGTCCGCCCGCCTGCCTCACGGGGTACCGGGACGCGAACCCGGCGTCCACGCGGAACCGGGTGACGTGCCCCTCACCGTCGCGTGGCAGGTTCCACTCCCTGGCGATCCGCTCCGCGTACCCCCGGTTCAGGACCGGGTAGAAAAGGGGCTGCTCCGCCAGCCGCGGCGGCCACTCCCGCCAGCCGGAATCCCTGACCAGGGCGAGTTCCCGGGGCCCTGTGGGCCGCCACAGGGTCATCGTCCCCGGCGCGCCCGCGCCCCCTCCCATGCTGTTCACAGCAGGAGCATAGGCATCCCTTGCCCCAGTCAGCACCTGCTTTTTACCGGCCGGACCGAAAATCGGTCCGAGGAACGGGAACACTGCCATCAGACGAAGCGTTCTCACAGGTGAAGCGCCCCAGACCGAACCCCGACCCCGTAGTCTTCCCACACCCACCCAGGTCCTGTGAGGCGCTCACACCACAAACCAAGCGCGGATGCACGCGCTCGTGTCGGCAATGGGGGTTTCCGGCACGTATTCAGTCGCTGCATCCGCCTTCCCAGCGGCCAGACCGCACTCAGTGCACACTGGCCGCGCCCGCTGTGGCCCGCGTTGGGGGACGTGGGCCACAGCTACGTGGGGGGGGGGGGGCGCCCCCCCCCCCCCCCCCCCCCCCCCCCGCCCCCCCCCCCCCCCCGGCAACGCGGCCCCCCCCGGGGGGGCCCCCGGTGGGGGCCGGTGGCCCCCCCCAGGGGCGGGGGGGGCCCCCCCCCCCGGCCCCGCCCCCGGACCCCTGTCACCGCCCGACCGCCGCTCCCCGGCTCCTCCCGCCCGTGCGCGTGCCGGGCGCCCCCACGGCTCCCGCGGAAGCCCGGGGCCCGCCCGCGGGACGGGGGCGGGCGCGGACTCCCCGGTCCCCGCGCCCCCTCCTCGGGACGCCGGGTCCCTCCCGGCGCCCCGCGCCGCGGGCACGGACGCCTCCCGGACGCCCGGCGCCGCGCCCCGCAGTACGATGCGCTTACACCAGCGAGTCCGAGGGGACGCAGATGCCGAAGCCCGGTGACCCCGACGCGGGCGGGCCCGGGGGGCGGCGGCCCGCCCGGCGGCCGACCATGGCCGACGTCGCCGCCCGCGTGGGCGTCTCCCGGCAACTGGTCTCCCTTGTCCTCGGCGGGCGCCCCGGCCCCAGCGCCTCCGCCCGAGAACAGGTCCTGCGCGCGGCCGAGGAGCTCGGCTACCGGGCCGACACCGCCGCCCGCCTCCTGCGCCGGACGCGCAGCCGCCAGGTCGGCGTGCTGTTCACCCTGGAGCACCCCCTCGACGCGCACGTGGTCGAGGCCGTCTACCCGGTGGCGGCCGAACTCGACTACAGCGTCGTCCTCAGCGCCATGCTGCCCACCCGCACCGAGCGCGAGTCCGTCGACGACCTCCTGGGCCTGCGGTGCGAGGCCCTCATCCTCATCGGCATGTCCGCCGCCGCCCCGGCCGACCTGGCCAAGGTCGCCGAACTCGTGCCGGTGGTGGAGATCGGGCAGCGCACCGGCGCGCCCGGCACCGACAGCGTCCGGACCGCCGACGCGCGCGGGGTCCGCCAGGCCGTCGACCACCTGGTCTCCCTGGGGCACGGCGACATCGCCCACGTCGACGGGGGCGACCTGCCCGGAGCACGTGAGCGCCTGAGGGGGTACCGGGAGGGGATGGCCGCCCACGGGCTCTCCGGGCGCGCCGACGTCCTCCCCGGCGACTACACCGAGGAGTCCGGGGCCCGGGCGGCGCGCACGCTGCTCTCCCGGGCCCGGCCCCCGAGCGCCGTGATCGCGTGCAACGACCTGTGCGCCCTGGGCCTGGCGGGGACCCTGGTCCGCGCCGGGACCTCCGTTCCGGAGGACATGTCCGTGGTGGGCTACGACGACAGCCGCACGGCCCGCCTGCCCTTCCTGCGGCTCACCTCCGTGCGCCAGGACGCGGCGCAGATGGCCCGGCTCGCGGTCCGCGCGGTGGCCGAGCGCCTGGACGACGGGCGCACCGGGAGCCGCCACCTGGTCCTGGAGCCCGTGCTCACCGTCCGGAGCAGCACCGGTCCTCCCCCGCGGCGCTGAGCCGGTCCGGGCCGGGGCGGCCCCGCCGGGGCGTGTCCCCGCTGCGGGTCCGGCCGGGACGCGGGAGTGGTGCGGCTCTCCCCCCGCACGGGACAGATCACACCGGAATCGTTTGAGAACCCCCCGGCCGTGCTGCGAGGCTGGATTTAGCACGTGCCAAACGACCCTTGCGCGCCTCGGCGCTCCGGCCGGGTCGCCGTGGCGCGGGCTTTCCGGGCGACGGCGCCCGCCGCGATCACCGTCCCTTCCCCGTCCCTTGTCTGGAGGGCCCACCCATGCCTCTGGCCCTGCTCGCCCTGGCCCTCGGGGCCTTCGCCATCGGTACCACCGAGTTCGTCATCATGGGGCTGCTGCCCGACGTCGCCGCCGACCTCGGCGTCCCGGTCCCCACCGCCGGCTACCTCATCTCCGCCTACGCGCTGGGCGTGGTCGTCGGCGCGCCGCTGCTCACCGCCCTCAGCACACGGGTCCCCCGCAAGACGGTCCTGCTGCTCTTCATGGGGCTCTTCCTCGCGGGCAACCTCGCCACCGTCCTGGCGCCCTCCTACGGGGCCGTCTTCGCCTCGCGGGTCCTGGCCGGCCTGCCGCACGGGGCCTTCCTCGGCGTGGGATCCCTCGTCGCCGCGCAGATGGCCGGCCCCGGCCGCCAGGCGACGGCGGTGTCGCGCGTCCTCCTGGGCCTGACCGTGGCCAACATCGTCGGGGTTCCGGTGGGCACCTTCCTGGGCCAGGCGATGGGATGGCGGGCCGCCTTCCTGGTCGTCTCCGGCATCGCCCTGCTCGCCGCCCTGGGCGTCGCGGCGTTCGTGCCGCGCCAGCCCGCGGCGCCGGGGGCGGGCCTGCGCCAGGAGCTGTCCGAGCTGGGACGCCCCCAGGTCGTGCTCGGCCTGACCACCGCGGTCTTCGGTTTCGCCGGGGTCTTCGCCGTCTACAGCTACGTCTCGCCGATGATGACCGAGCTGGCGGGGATGTCCGCGTCGTCCGTGCCGGTCGTCCTGGCCCTGTTCGGGGTCGGCATGACCCTGGGTTCCCTGGTCGTGGGGCCCCTGGCCGACCGCGCGCTGCGCCCCACCATCTACGGCTCCCTCGCCGCGCTGGCGATCGTGCTGGCGCTGTTCACCGTGGCCGTGCACAACCCCTGGACGGCGGCGGTCGGCCTGGTCGTCCTGGGGGCGGTGGGGTTCGGCGTCTGCACCCCGCTCCAGGTCCTGGTCATGAACCGGGCCGGGGCGGCGCCGACCATGGCCGCGGCCTCGAACCACTCCGCCTTCAACCTGGCGAACGCGGGCGGGGCCTGGCTGGGCGGCGTCGGGATCAGCGCGGGCCTGGGCTACGCCTCCCCCGCCGTGATCGGCGCGCTGCTGGCCGTCGTGGGCCTGGGCATCGCCGTGCTGGCGGGCTTCCTGGACCGCCCCCGCGCGGGAGGCGCGCAGGAGGGCGCCGGGGCGGAGTCGCCGAGCTTCAGCACGGCTCCCTGAGCCCGGGCCCGCCGGGGAGGCCGCTGCGGCCTCCCCGGCGCTGTCGCGGGAGGTCTCCCGGGCGGGGAGGCGCGAAGGACCGCCTCCACGGGGCGCGCCTCCTCCCCCGCGTGTTCGCGGTCGGGGACGCCACGAACGGCGGCGGGGGGGCGGGCCCGTCGGCGACGGGTCCGCCCCGCCCGGCTCACACCGGGGGCCGACCGAACCTGATGTGGGCCATGTCCTGCCGCAGTGCCACTCCCTGGTGCACCTGGGCCAGGCCGAGCGCTCCGGTCCAGGCACGCTCGACGCCGCCGGCGCGGCCGGCTCCGCCGATGACGACGTCCCCGTCCGCGTGCCAGGACCCTTCACGCGTCGTCGTTCCTGCGAGCTGTCCGTCCACGTAGAGCTCCAGCGTGCCGACGGTGTGGTCGTAGACGCCGAGGATGTGGACCCACCTGCCGGTCACGGCGAAGGTGTCGGAGAGGACCCGGTGCGCGCCCCCTCCGTCGGCGTCCTCCGAGGCCGTCTCGAAGATCCACCGGCGGCTGTCCGCGTCGTACCCGAGTGCGAACCCCGAGGTGTGTTCGCCGCTCTGTGACAGCGCCACCGCGTCGGCCGCGCCATCGTCCAGGCGGACCTCGGTCGAGGCCGTGAAGCTGCGATCGGTGCGCACGGCGGCCCCGTCGGTGCGGAAGTGCTCGGCGAGCGCGCCGTCCAGCACGACGGCGGGGGCGAACCGGGTTTCGGAGTAGGTGGCGTCCCACACCGTGGCGGGATCGCCGTGCAGCGTCGCGTCGAGCCCGTGGTCGGTGCTGTCGGCGGCCGCGGGGCCGTCGTACTCGTCCAGCAGCCACACGCCCTCCTGGACGACGGGCCTGTTGGCGTACTCCCACACCTCCGAGCGGCCGGTGCTCGAATCGACCAGTGCCTCGTCGGTGAGGACGCGTTCCCAGACGATCACGTCGTCGACCGCCCCCGGCCAGCCGAGGACCGATCCGCCCTGGCCCGTGCCGCCGCCGATGGCGAAGGCTCCTCCGGCGTTCCACGCCGACGCGTGGTCGGCTCCGCCCTGGTGGACGCCGTCGACGTAGAGGTCGATCCTGTCCTCCGCGGGGTCGTGGGTCGCGAGCAACCGGGTCCAGGCACCCGTCTCGGCTGCTTCCCGGGAAAGGACCTGACGGTCGAACGCGGCGTCCACGTCGTCGGCCGACGTCTGCCGGAAGGCCCAGCGCCGCTCGTGCGCGTCGTAGCCGAGCTGGAAGCCGCTGACGTGCTCACCGTCCTGGGAGACGGCGACGGCGTCCTCGTCGGCGTCGTCGAGGCGCACCCAGGCCGTCACCGTGAACGCGCCGGAGGTGTCGACGACGGGCCCCTCCGTGCGGAGGTGGCCGTCGGACGTCACGACCGACGCCCCCTCCAGCCGGCTGGTGCCGCCGCGTGTGCCCGCCCTGCCCCGCGCCCAGTCGATGGCACCGGCGCCCTCAGCGGTCCTGCCCCTCACCATGGAGTCGTGTGCGGTGGAGTCCCCGCCCTCGTCGAGGGGGAAGTAGGCGACGGGGTCGGCGTGCGGCGCGACCAAGAACTCGTAGACCCTCTCGCACGCGGACGAATTTCCGTAGGCGTCCACGGAACGCGCGTGAAGGCCCCGCGGACCGTCCCTGGTCGGGGTGATCGACACGGTCGCGGATCCGCCGGGGACGTCGGCCTCCACCCGCGTCGTACACACGCCGTCCAGACCGTAGTAGAAGGCGACCGCGTCGTCCACGCCGTTGGCGTCGAACGTGAAGTCGCCCGGCTGCCCGGGTGCACCGTGGAACCTGTTGTCGGCGGGGTAGTCGTCGGAGGTGACGGTCGGCGGCGCCGCGGGCTTGCTCGTGCTGATCTCGATCCAGCACCGGTCGGACCACTCGCCCCAGGCCCGTGTGTCGTGGCCCCGGGCACGGTAGCCGACCAGGACCTCTTCGGGCAGGTCCCTCGCGGTGACCGAGTGCGACACGGGGGGACCGCCCGGAGCCTGCGAGGTGTACACGGAGTCCGAGCTGCCGAGCGGTTCCCCGGCGCCTTCGAGGCCCCACTCGAACTGCGCCTTGACCTGCTGCGACACCGTTTCCGTGTCAGGGTCGGCGATGAGCGCGCCCAGGGTGAGCGTGGTCTGGTTGAGGAGGGTGGGATCGTCCGGGTCCGTCGAGCAGGCCTCGCCGCGCGCGGTGAGCGTGGAGGTCTCGGGCCGGTCCGGGGGGCGGTTGTCCTCGGCCAGCGCCGGTGACTGGCCGAGCGGGGACAGGACGAGTGCGAGGGCGGCCGCGGCCGCCGTCGTACGGGTCAGGGAACGACGCATGTGGGGGACGCCTGTCTGGTCGGGTCCGCTGGTGAGCGGACGGAGGGACCGAATGGGAGAAAACTACTGACAACCCCACATAAGCAACAAGACTCTCGAAAGCCCCACAAGATCATTTATGCACACTGACTTGGCCATAAACCCCCTTGGCCGATTGCGGACACGGTGCTCCGCCGAACGTGAAAACGCCGGACTTCCATCAGGGGGACCAGGCACGCACCCTCCCCACATACAGACGGGTTCCGGGCCGCTGTCGACGGCCCGGAACCCGTGCGGCTTCTGACCCCGGTCAACGGGGATCAGGGTTTACAGCGGCAGAATTCCGTTCTCGATGGCGGCGATCTCGGAGTTGAGCGCGGCCCCCTGATGCACCTGGGCAAGCAGAAGGCCCCCGTTCCAGGGACGTTCCACGCCGTCGGCGTGACCGGCTCCACCGATGACGACGTCGCCGTCGGCGTGCCAGAGGCCCACACGGTCCATGGCGCCCTCCCGGTTGCCCGCGACGTGGAGAGTGAGAATGCCGTCGGTGTGGTCGTACACACCCACCAGATGCACCCACTCGCCGATCAGCGCGGACGTGGTCGATGTGACACGGTGGGCTTCGGCCGACCCGGTACCGTCCCGGACAGGCACCTCGAAGACCCAGCGTCCGAGTCCGGCGTCGTAGCCGAGCGCGAAGCCACTGGTCCCAGAACCGCTCTGCGACAGGGCGACGGAGTCAGCTTCCCCGTCGTCAAGGCGGACCCACGCCGAGGCGGTGAAACTGCGATCGGTCCGCACGGCGGGTCCGTCGGTGCGCAGGTGCTCCCCTTCAGCACTGTCGAGGAGAATTCCAGGCTTGAAGAGCCAGTCGTTGAACGCTCCGTCCCACACCGTGTCGGGGTCGCCGTGGAGTGTCGCGTCCAGCCCGTGGTCGGAGGTGTCCTCTGCGGAGGCGCCCTCCGTCTCACCGAGCCACCAGGTCCCCTCCGGAACGACCGGCTGGTTGGCCGTCCGCCAGACCTCGGATCGATGGCCGCCACTCGCCGCGTCGTCCTGTGTGACAGGCAGGCGGTTCCACGCGAGTACGTCGTCGATCGCCCCGGGCCAGGTACCCGCGAACTCTCCTCCGGCCAGGCCTCCCCCGATGACGAACGCCCCGTCGGTCGTCCCTTCCGAGATCTGGTCGACCGTCTCCTGATGCACTCCGTCCACGTACAGAGAGAGTTCGCCGGTGGCGGGATCGGAAGAGCCCGTCAGCCTGGTCCAGACCCCGGTCTGCACAGGGGCGGTCGAGGTCGCCCTGTGGTCGAACCCCGCGTTCGGGGCGTCCCGACCGGCCCGCCGGAACACCCAGGCCTCCTCGGAGGAGTCGTATCCGAGCTGGAACCCGCTGACGTGCTCACCGTCCTGGGAGACGGCCACGGCGTCCTCACCTGTGTCGTCCAGACGCACCCACGCGGAGACGGTGAATGTTTCAGAGGTCTCCACGACCGGACCCTCCGTACGGAGATGACCGTCGGAGGTGACGACCGCCGCACGTTCCAGGCGGTAGGCGGCTCCGGTGCGTGCCCCCACCCTCCCGCGGGCCCAGTCGATGGCGCCGGAGCCTTCGGCTGCCCTCTCCTGGGTCACGGCGTCGAGCGCGGTGGCCCCCTCCCCCTCGTCAAGGCGGAAATGGGCGACCGGGCTGGCGTGCGGCGCGACCAGGAAGTAGTACACGGGCTCGCACCGGGAGGAGTTGCCGTAGGCATTCACGGAGCTCGCGTAGAGGGCGTGTCCTCCGCTCCTCCGCGGGGTGATCTCCACGGTTACGGCCGCGCCCGGCGCCTCGGGTTCCACCCGTGTCGTGCACTCGGGACCGTCGATGGAGTAGTAGAAGGCGACCGCGTCGTCCACGCCGTTGGCGTCGAACGTGAAGTCGCCCGGCCGCCCCGGTGCGCCGTGGAACCTGTCGTCGGCCGGGTAGTCGTCGGAGGTGATTGTCGGTGGTCGGATGTCCTCGGCCAGCGCCGGTGACTGGCCGAGCGGGGACAGGACGAGTGCGAGGGCGGCCGCGGCCGCCGTCGTACGGGTCAGGGAACGACGCATGTGGGGGACGCCTGTCTGGTCGGGGCCCGCGTACGGGCTTGGAAACAGAACAGGAAGAAATTACCCAGAACCCCACATAGGCAACAAGAGTCGCTTTTCGCCCACAAGGTCCGACACTCGCCCTGACATCGGGGTAAACACCCGCCCCCGTGTCCGGTCGTGGCCACCGGGCCGCCGGGCACGTGAGGGAGCGGGCCGTCGGCAGCGTCCCGGGACCCGGCGCGTCCCCCCGCGCGCACGGGGCCGGACCCCCTCGGCCCGGCCCCACGTGTGTCGGGTCCCGTCGCGCGTCAGGTACGGCCGGGCAGGGTGCGGCTGCGCCCCCGGAACTCGGCGACGACCTCCTCGCCCCGGCGCACGGTGACGTCGTAGAGGCCGCTGCGGCCGAACAGCGTCCGCTCCTGGGCGGTGGCCACGAGCTCGTCGCCCTCGTGGGCGGCGGCCACGAAGGTCACGTCCGCGCCGGAGGCCACCGTCACCCCTCCCCCGTCCGTGTTGCACGCGCAGGCGAAGGCGGTGTCGGCGAGGGTGAACACGTACCCGCCGTGGGCGATCCCGTGCCCGTTCACCATCATCGGGCCGACGGTCATCTCCACGACCGCGGTGCCGTGGTCGGCCCGGATCAGGCGCATCCCCAGGTTCTTGGACGCGCGGTCGGCCTCGAACATCCGCCAGGCGGTCTCGTTGCGGGCGCTCACGAGTCGAAGTCCACGGTCACGGTGTCCGTCTCGGGGACGGACTGGCAGGACAGGGCGTACCCCGCTTCCACCTCGGCGTCGCTGAGCGCGTAGTTGCGCAGCATCCGCACCTCCCCCTCGCAGACCCTCACCCGGCAGGTCCCGCACACGCCGCCCTTGCAGGCGAAGGGCAGGTCGGGGCGGTAGCGCTGGGCCGCGTCGAGCACCGGTACGCCGCGCGGCAGGGTCAGGGTGCTGGTGCGGCCGTCCAGGACGACGGTGACCTCGCTGGAGGGCCCCTCCACCCCGGGCTCCTCGTGCCTGGACCGAGGCGGCGGCTCCGCGCCCTCGACGAAGAACAGCTCCTGGTGGATGCGGTCGCCGGGCACGCCGCGCCCCTCCAGGACCTCCCTGGCGTCGGTGACCATCCCGTAGGGCCCGCAGAGCCACCAGTGGTCGGCGGCGTCGGCGGCGACGACCGTGTCCAGGAGCGCCTCCAGCTTCTGGCCGTCCAGGCGCCCGGTGAACAGGTCGGCCTCGCGCGGCTCGCGGGAGAGCACGTGCACCAGCTCGAAGCGGTGCCCGTACGCGTCCTTGAGGTCGGCCACGTCGTCGGCGAACATCACCGTGTCGCTGCGGCGGTTGCCGTACAGCAGGGTGACGTGGGACCCGGTGCGGCGCAGCAGGGACGAGGCCATCGACAGCACCGGGGTGATGCCCGAGCCGGCGGCGACCATCACGTGGCGGGCCGAGGAGCCCAGGTCGGGGCTGAAGCGTCCGGCGGGCGCGCCCACCTCGACCTCGTCGCCCGGCCGGACCTCGTTCACCAGCCATCCGGAGAACAGGCCGTCGGGCACCAGGCGCACGCCCACGCGGGGCGCCTCCCCGACGGGGGCGCAGATGGAGTAGCTGCGCCGTTCCTCGACGCCGTCGACCTCGCGGCGCAGGGTCAGCGACTGCCCGGGGGCGAACGCGTACTCCTCGGCCAGGTGGTCGGGCACCTCGAAGGTGACGGCGACGGCGTCGTCGCACAGGCGCTCCACGGCGGCCACGCGCAGCCGGTGGAAGGCGCCCCGGCGTCGCGTCGGGGCCTGCCCGGCGTCGGTGACGGGTGTGGACACTGTCAGATCTCCTTGACGTGCTCGAACGGTTCGAGGCAGGACCGGCAGCGGTGGAGCGACTTGCAGGAGGTCGCGCCGAACCGGGACAGTTCCTCGGTGTCGGTCGCGCCGCACAGCGGGCAGCGCGGAACGGTGCGGGTGGGCATCAGGGTCAGCGGCACGGGCCCCGCCGCCCGGCGGGGCGCCCCGCCGGGCGGCGAGATGCCGTTCTCGGAGAGCTTGCGCCTGCCCTCGTCGGTGATCCAGTCGGTGGTCCAGGGCGGGGACAGCTCGGTGCGCACCTCCACCCGGTCGAAGCCGGCGCCCCTCAGGGCCCGGTCCACGTCGGCGCGCATCTCGGCCAGTGCCGGGCAGCCGGAGTAGGTGGGGGTGATCCACACGGCCGCGGTCCCGTCGTCCTCGATCTCGACCCGGCGCAGGATGCCCAGGTCGGCGAGGGTGAGCATGGGCAGCTCGGGGTCGGTGACCGCCGCGGCCGCCGCCCGGGCGCGTTCGGGTCCGGTGGTCCGGTCCGTGGCTACCATGTCGCCTCCGGGTGCTCCCTGGCCACCTTCTGGAGTTCGTCGAGCAGGGGGGCCAGGAGTGCGGTGTGCCGGCCGTCGCGCCCGGCGGTGGCGCTCTCGGGGAAGGGCGCGGGGGCGTCAAGCGTGGCCTCGGCCAGTACCCGGGTGAGGACGGCGTGGACCTCCTCGCGCACGGTGGCCGGGTCCACGCCCACGCCCTGGCCGGCCAGGCGCGCCTCGACGGGGTGGGTGGCGAAGAGTTCGCCGGTGAGCGGCCACACGGCGGCGACGGCCTCGGCCGTGCGCTCGCGGGAGTAGGGGGTGCCGTCGCCCAGGCGCAGGGTCCAGGAGACCGCGTACTCGCGGTGGTAGGCGAGTTCGTTGACCGCCTTGGCGGCGATCGCGGCGAGCACGGGGTCCTTGCTGTCCGTGAGCCGGGCGAACAGGGCGAGCCGGGAGCTGGACAGGGCCAGCAGGGTGACGACGGCCCGCGCGAAGTCGCCCCGGGGCGCCTCGGCCAGGTGCACGTTGCGGAACTCGGTGGGGCCCCGCCGGTAGGCGAAGGCGTCCTCGTCGCGGCCGGTGCCGTCGGCCTGGCCGGCGCGGGCCAGCAGCAGGCGCGCCTGGCCGAGGAGGTCGAGGGCGATGTTGGCCAGCGCCACCTCCTCCTCCAGCTCGGGGGCGTCGGTCACCCACTCGACGAGCCGCTGCGCCTGGACGAGGGCGTCGTCGCCGAGCATCTGGCAGTACAGTGCGAGGTCGCCGCCGTCCACCCCCGCGGGAAGGGTGGTGTCCACGCCCGCGAGGGCGTCGGTGAAGCCGGTGCCGAAGGCCCAGCGGGCGTCGCCGCCGTGCTCCTCGGTCAGGGCCGTGAAGATGGTGTCGCCACTCATGGTTGTTTCCTTTGGCCTCGTGTTCCCTGGTCCCCGTCGTCCGCGCTAGATGTGCGGGACGTCCTCGGGGATGGGGTAGAAGGTCGGGTGGCGGTAGACCTTGTCACCGCTGGGCGCGAAGAAGGGGTCCTTCTCGTCGGGGCTGGACGCGGTGATGTCCTCGGCGAGCACCACCCAGATGCTGACGCCCTCGTTGCGGCGGGTGTAGAGGTTGCGGGCGTTGTGGAGCGCCATGGTGTGGTCGGGCGCGTGCAGGGAGCCCACGTGGACGTGGTTCAGGCCGCGCTTGCCGCGGACGAAGACCTCGTAGAGGGGCCACTCGGGGCGGGCCGCCCCGGTGGCGCCGGTGCCGTCGTCGCTCATACCGTGGCCTCCTCGGCGCTCTGGTGCTTCCTGGCGTAGGCGGTGGCGGCCTCGCGGACCCACGCGCCCTTCTCGTGGGCGGCGCGGCGGCGCGCGACGCGCTCGGCGTTCTTGGGGCCGGCTCCGGAGACGACCTGCTTGAACTCGACCCAGTCGGGCTCGCCGAAGTCGTAGTGGCCGCGCTCCCCGTTCCAGGCCAGTTCGGGGTCGGGGAGGGTCACGCCCAGCTTCTCGGCCTGGGGGACGCTCATGTCGACGAACTTCTGGCGGAGGTCGTCGTTGGTGTCGCGCTTGATGCGCCAGGCCATGGACTGGCGGGTGTTGGGCGACTCGGCGTCCGGCGGGCCGAACATCATCAGGGAGGGCCACCACCACCGGTCGACGGCGTCCTGGACCATCCGGCGCTGGCCCTCGGTGCCCTCCATCATCCGCATGAGCAGTTCGTAGCCCTGCCGCTGGTGGAAGGACTCCTCCTTGCAGATGCGCACCATGGCGCGGGAGTAGGGGCCGAAGGAGCTGCGGCACAGCGGGACCTGGTTGCAGATCGCGGCGCCGTCGACCAGCCAGCCGATCACGCCGACGTCGGCGAAGGTCAGCGACGGGTAGTTGAAGATCGAGGAGTACTTCTGGCGCCCCTCGATGAGGCGCTCGGTCAGGTCGGCGCGGTCCACGCCGAGGGTCTCGGCCGCGGCGTACAGGTACAGGCCGTGCCCGGCCTCGTCCTGGACCTTGGCCAGCAGGATGGCCTTGCGCCGCAGGCTGGGCGCGGAGGCGATCCAGTCGCCCTCGGGCTGCATGCCGATGATCTCCGAGTGGGCGTGCTGGGAGACCTGGCGCACCAGGGTCCTGCGGTAGGCCTCGGGCATCCAGTCACGCGGCTCGATGCGCTGGTCGGCGGCGACCTTGGCGTCGAACTCCGCCTGGTAGTCCAGGTCTGCGCCGGGGGGCGTCTCCTGGGCCGTCACGGTGGACATTGATCGTTCCCCATTCATAACCGAACGTTCGGTCAGTAATTAGTATCCCCGGATTCCCCCGCCCGGGCAAGTCCCCGGGGCGGGGGAATCCCCCAGCTCAGCCGCCGCCGAAGGTCGGGGTCCTCTTGGCCAGGAAGGCCTCGACCGCCCCGGCGTGGTCCGCGGTCATCCCGAGCTGGTTCTGGAGGTCGGCCTCCTCCTCCAGCAGCTCGGGCAGGTCACGGGCGCCGTCGGCGGCCGAGCGGACCTCGCGCTTGGCGGCCACGAACGCGCCGGTCGGTCCCGAGGCGAGCAGGGCGGCGACCTCGCGGGCGCGCCCCTCCCAGGCGTCGTCCTCCACGACCTCGGTGACCAGGCCCAGCTCCAGGGCGCGGTCCGCGCCGACGACGGTGCCCAGGAGCATCAGCTCCATGGCCCGCGCCTGTCCCAGCGACGACACCAGGCGGTAGGCCAGGCCGGAGTCCGAGGCCAGCCCGATGCCCGTGAAGGCCGTGCCGAACTTGGCCCTGCGCGCGGCGATGCGCACGTCCCCGGCCAGGGCGAACCCCAGGCCGGCCCCGACGCACGCCCCGCCGATCCCGACCACCACGGGAACCTGGATGCCCTCCAGGGCCAGCACGATCGGGTTGTAGTGCTCGCGCACCGTGGTGAGCGCCTGCCCCGGCTCCTCCTGGAGGATCCGCGCGTGCTCGGCCAGGTCCTGGCCCACGCAGAAGGCCTTGGCCGACCCCAGCAGCAGCACGGCGCGGGCCGTGGTGGAGGCCGCCGCGCCCCGGAGCGCCGCCAGCAGCTCCTCCTTGACCTCGCGGGTCAGCGCGGGCCTGTTCAGGCGTACCGTGGCGATCCCGTCGGCCTCGACGAACTCCGCCGCCCTCTGTTCGCTCAACGCTCTATTCTCCCTCGTCCCAGGTGTGGAAGCCCTGCCCGGTCTTCTTGCCGAGCTTTCCCTCCGCGACCATACGGCGCAGCAGCTCCGGGGGCGCGAACCGGTCCCCCAGCTCGGAGGCCAGGTGCTCGGCGATGGCCAGGCGCACGTCGAGCCCGACCAGGTCGGTGAGCCGGAGCGGCCCCATCGGGTGGCGGTAGCCCAGCTCCATGGCGGTGTCGATGTCGGCGGGGGAGGCGACCTCCTCCTGGACCATGCGGATGGCCTCCAGCCCGAGCATCACGCCCAGGCGGCTGGTGGCGAACCCGGGTGCGTCCCTGACCGCGATCTCGGTCTTGCCCAGGGCGCCGACCCAGCCGCGCACCGACTCCAGCACGGCGGGGTCGGTCCCGGGGGCGACCACGATCTCCACCAGCTTGGAGGCGGGGACCGGGTTGAAGAAGTGGGTGCCCAGGAAGCGGTGGGGGCGCCGGAGCGCCGCCGCGAGCTCGGTGACCGACAGGGAGCTGGTGTTGGAGGCCAGGACGGCGTCCTCGCCCACGGCCGCCTCCGCGGCGGTGAGCACGGCGATCTTCAGCTCCGGCCGCTCGGGCACGGCCTCCACCACCAGGCCGGTGTCGGCGGGGATGGCGGCGGTGTCGGTGACCGTGCGCAGCCGGGCCAGGTAGGCGGCCGGCTCGGCGTCGATCTTCCCCCGGGAGCGGGCCCCCTCCAGACCGGCGGCCACCCGGGCGCGGCCGGCCCCGGCGGCCTCGGCGGTGGCCTCGACCAGGACCACGCCCGCGCCCGCCGTGAGGAACTGCTGGACGATCCCGGCGCCCATGGTGCCGCCGCCGACGACGGCGACGAGCGCGGGGACGCCCGCCCCGGCGGCGCTCTGCCCGTAGGTGCTCAACGCTTCTTCCTCTCCAGGAAACGGGTCATCCGGTCGTGCTTGTCGGCGCTCTCGAACAGCACCGCCTGCGCCATGTCGTCGGCCAGCGGGTGCGCCCCGTCGGCGTCCAGGACCAGCTTGGTCATGCGCAGGGCCAGGGCCGAGGAGGCCGCCATCCGGTCCAGGAGGGCGTGGGCGCTCGCGCGCAGCTCCCCGGCCGGGACGATCTCGGCGACCAGGCCGTGGCGCAGGGCCGCCTCGGCGTCCAGCCGGAAACCGCCCAGCAGCACCTGTTTGGCGACCGAGGCGCCGACCAGCTCCCGCAGCCGCCAGCACGCGCCGGCCCCCGCGATGATGCCCAGGCCCGGCTCGGGCTGGGCGAAGACGGCGGTGGGCGTGGCGAGCCGGATGTCGCACGCGTAGGACAGCTCGGCCCCGCCGCCCAGCGCCCACCCGTCCACGGCGGCCACGGTGGGCGCCGGGAGCCGGTGCAGGCGCTCGAACAGGCGGCTGTTGATACCGGCCATCGCCTCCTCGCGTCCGCGTTCGCGCAGCTCGGCGATGTCGGCGCCGCCCGCGAACACGTTGCCGTGCCCGGTGAGCAGCAGCGGCCTGGGGTCGGCCTCGATCTCGGCGCACACCTCGTGCAGCTCGGCGATCATCCGTGCGTTGATGGCGTTGCGCGCCTCGGGGCGGTGCAGTTCGACCACCACGCGGTCCTCGCGGCGGTCGACGAGGAGCGTCCCGAAGTCCTGGCGGGCGCTCACGGGCGCTCCACCAGGAGGGCGACGCCCTGGCCGACGCCGACGCACAGGGTGGCCAGTCCGCGCCGGGCGTCCTCGCGCTCCATGCGGTTGAGCAGGGTGACGAGGATGCGGGATCCCGAGCTGCCGAGCGGGTGGCCCAGGGCGATCGCGCCGCCGTCGGCGTTGACGATCCCCTCGTCCATCCCCAGCCGGCGCACCACGCCCAGGGCCTGGGCGGCGAAGGCCTCGTTGAGTTCGACCGAGCCGATGTCGCCGACCGTCCAGCCCGCACGGTCCAGGGCCTTGCGGGTGGCCGGGACGGGACCCAGCCCCATGATCTGCGGGTCCACCCCCGCGGAGGCGGAGCCGACGACGCGGGCGCGGGGGGTGAGGCCGTACTCGCGGACGGCGTGCCCGCTGGCCAGGACGAGGGCGGAGGCGCCGTCGGAGAGCGAGGAGGAGTTGCCCGCGGTGACGATGCCGCCCTCGCGGAAGACGGGCCGCAGCCTGCCCAGGGCCTCCATGCCGGAGTCGGGGCGGGGTCCCTCGTCGGCGGTGACCTCGTGGGCCTGCCCCTTGCGGCCGGTGACGGTGACCGGGACGATCTCCGCGTCGAAGCGCCCGGCCCCGGCCGCGGCGACGGCGCGCTCGTGGCTGCGCAGGGCGAAGGCGTCGCACTCCTCCCGGGTCAGGCCCTCCAGGGCGGCGACCTCCTCGGCGGTCTCGCCCATGGACAGCGTGTAGCGCAGGTCGGTGGGCGCGGCGCCCTCGGGGACCCGCGCGTCCGCGGCGGTGAAGCGCGGGTTGGTGAAGCGCCAGCCCAGGGAGGTGTCGGCGACCTCTCCGGGCTTGGCCCAGGGGGTGCCGGGCTTGGCCATCACCCAGGGGGCGCGGGTCATGGACTCGACGCCGCCCGCGACGACCACGTCGGCCTCACCGGCGCGGATGGCCTGGGCGGCGGAGGAGACGGCGGTCAGCCCGCTGGCGCAGAGCCGGTTGACGGTGTAGGCGGGGACCCGGGGGTCGAGTCCGGAGAGCAGCACGGCCATGCGCGCCACGTTGCGGTTGTCCTCGCCGGCCTGGTTGGCGGCGCCGAGGATCACCTCGTCGACGGCCTCACCGGGGACGCCCGAGCGGCGGACCGCCTCGGCGACGGCCGTGGCGGCGAGGTCGTCGGGGCGGACGGCGGCGAGGGCGCCGCCGTAGCGGCCCTGGGGGGTTCGCACCCCGTCGACCAAGTAGACGTCGCTCACGTGCGTCCTCCCGTGGTGGCGGCGGTGGCCTGCGCCACCGTCCTCTGTGAAATCATCGACACTTCTCCTTGACATGCTCGCCCGGAGACTGCGTTAATGCATTAGTAACCGAACGTTCGGTAAGTAAGCAAGTCGGGTCCCCCCGCAGAGGACCCGCACCACATCCACGACCGCGCGGCCCCCGCCCGCCCACCCCCCGGGCGTCCGGCCCGGCGGGTTCCCGCGCACAGTACACGGAGAGGTCCATGGCAAGCCACGACACCACCACGCGGTCGGCCGGTGCCGCCCCTCACCAGCGCCTCGGGCAGGCGCCCGCGTCCGACCTCCTGGACCCGGCCGAGCGCATGAGTGTCGACGAACTGCGCGCCCTCCAGCTGCGGCGCCTGCGGTGGACGCTGGACCACGCGTACGCCAACGTGCCGCTGTACAGGAAGAAGTTCGACGAGGCCGGGGTGCGCCCCGCGGACCTGCGGACGCTGGAGGACATCGGCCTCTTCCCGCACACCACCAAGGCCGACCTGCGCGACAACTACCCCTTCGGCATGTTCGCCGTCCCCCAGGAGCAGGTCAGCCGCATCCACGCCTCCAGCGGCACCACGGGCCGCCCCACGGTCGTGGGCTACACCCGCGAGGACATCGACACCTGGGCCACGGTCGTGGCCCGCTCCATCCGCGCGGCGGGCGGGCGGCCCGGCCACAAGGTCCACGTCTCCTACGGCTACGGGCTCTTCACGGGGGGCCTGGGCGCCCACTACGGCGCCGAGAAGCTCGGCTGCACGGTCATCCCGGCCTCCGGCGGCCAGACCGCCAAGCAGGTCCAGCTCATCCAGGACTTCCGGCCCGAGATCATCATGGTCACCCCCAGCTACATGCTGACCCTGTTGGACGAGTTCGAGCGCCAGGGCGTCGACCCGCGCACGACCTCCCTCAGGATCGGCATCTTCGGCGCCGAGCCCTGGACCGAGCAGATGCGCCGCGAGATCGAGGAGCGCTTCGACATCCACGCCGTCGACATCTACGGCCTGTCCGAGGTCATGGGGCCGGGCGTGGCCAACGAGTGCGTGGAGACCAAGGACGGCCTGCACGTGTGGGAGGACCACTTCTACCCCGAGGTCCTGGACCCCGTCACGCAGGAGGTCCTGCCCGACGGGCGGAACGGCGAGCTGGTCTTCACCTCGCTGACCAAGCAGGCGATGCCCGTGATCCGCTACCGCACCCGCGACCTGACGACGCTGCGCCCGGGCACCGCCCGGCCCATGCGCCGCATGGACAAGGTGACCGGACGCAGCGACGACATGATCATCCTGCGCGGCGTCAACGTCTTCCCGACCCAGATCGAGGAGATCGTGCTGGGCCTGGACGGGCTCGCCCCGCACTTCCAGCTGGTGCTCACCAAGGAGGGCCGCCTGGACCGCATGGCCGTGCGGATCGAGGCCGCCCCGGACTGCACCGCCGAGCGCCGCACCGCCCTGAGCCGGGAGATCGTCGCCACGGTCAAGGACAGGGTCGGCGTGAGCGTCACCGTGGACGTCGTGGACCCCGAGCAGATCGAGCGGTCCGTGGGCAAGTTCCGGCGCATCGTCGACCAGCGGCCCCGGGCGTAGGCGGCCGGGCCCCCGGAGCCGGCCCCCGCGCGCCGACGGCGGTCGCGGCCACGCCCGCCGTGGCCGTCGGCGCGGTCCCGTGCCGCCCGGGGAGCCGGGCCCGGCGGCGGGCCCGCGGCGCCTACCCGGGCGCCGGGAGCGCCTGTACGACGTGGGAGGCGATCAGGCGGTAGGTCTCCCGGGCCGCGTCGTCGTCGCCCACGTCGTAGCCGTGGTCGCGGCCGGCGACCTCGTGCAGGGCCGCGAGCGCGCCGGCCCCGTCGAGCCGGCGGGCGTAGCGGCGCCCCTCCTCGCACAGGATGTCGTGCTCGGCGACGACCACGAGGGCGGGCGCGACACCGGTGAGGTCCGCGGTGTCCCGCGGCCCCGCCGGGGAGGCCAGCCGGTGGCCCCGCTCCGCCGGGTCGGGCAGGTAGGAGGAGTTGAAGACCTCCCCCATCCAGGGCCGCAGCAGGGGCCGGTCGACGACCGAGGGCTTGTCCCCCGCCGCCACGGTCATGTCCAGCGGCGCGTAGTGCAGCACCTGCAACCCGACCAGGGACTCGCCGGCCTCCAGGTCCAGCCGCGCCGCCGCCGCGGCCAGGGCGCCTCCCGCGCTCTGCCCGCCGACCGCCAGGCGCGACCCGTCCCAGCCGTGCTCGCCGCCGTGGGCCGCCGCCCACCGCACGATCTCGTGCGCCTGGCGGGCCGGGGCCGGGAACGGGTGCTGTGGCGCGACCGCGTAGCCGACGTTGAGCACGACCGCCCCCGCCTCGGCCGCCAGCGCCCGGCACAGCGGGTCGTCCACCTCCGTCCACCCCAGCACGAAGCCCCCGCCGTGCAGGTTGACGTACACCGCCGGGGGCCGGGGACCGGGCGCGGGGCGGTGGACGGTGACGCGCGCCGGACCGTAGGAGGTGGGGACGGTGAGCGCCTCGGTCCTTCGGGGGTACTCGGGAAGCCTCGCGTGGGCGCGCCGGGTCGCGGGTCCCGCCGCGAGCGCCATGCCCGCCTGCATCGACCGGGCCACCAGGCGCGCGAACGGGGGGCGGCTCAGGATCGTCATGGCGCGCCACGCTACCAGCGCGGCCGCGCCCACGGCAGGCCGATCGGCCGATCGGTCCATCGGCGGGCTCCGCCGCCGCGCCGGCCCTCCGGGGACCGGGGTGTCAGCGCGGCGGCGTGCCCCGGCGGGACAGCTCCTCGGCGAGGACGCGCACGGCCTTGGGGCCCACCCCGTGCAGGGCGAGCAGCTCCTCCTCCGTGCGGGCGGCGACCTGCGCCAGGGTGGCCAGTCCGGCCCCGAGCAGGGCGCGCGTGGCCGGTCCGCCGATGGCGGCCGGAAGGTCGCAGTCCGCGGGCCCGGTCCCCTCGTCGGCGGCGGCGATCGCCGCCGCCAGGCGCTCGGGGGCGCGGCAGGACCACGCGGCGCGGACCAGGGCGTTGAGGTCCTTGCCGTCGACGTCGGCCAACGGCACGCGGAAGCCGACGGGGACGCCCGCCCGCACCGGCCGCTCCCCCGTCGGGTGCGCGGCCCGCGCCGCCTCGGCCTCGGCGTCCGGCAGGTACAGCTGTACCAGGCCGTCCCCGGTGACCGAGGCGAACCGCTTGCCGCGCACCGAGAACGCGACCGTGCCGGAGCGCGTGCCCTCCTCCACCTCGGGAAGGGCGAGCGCCGCCTTGCGCAGTTGGGACACAGTGGTCATGGCCCCGATCCTAGGCGTGACCGCCGACACGGCGCCGGCCCCGCCCGGGGCGGGGCCGACCCGGCGCCGCCGGCCGCGCCCCGGCGGGCCCGGGAGGCGCCTCCCGGCGGACCCCGCCGGGAGGATCACCGCAGGTAGAGGAACGCGGTGAGGGCCAGGCCGGCGACGGCGACCACCCACGTGTAGGGGAGTGTGGAGAGCATGGAGCGCTCGGGTCGCACCCCGGCGTACTGCGAGGCCCACACCGTCTGGGTGCTGGTGGGGTCCGAGACGCCCAGGACCTGGCCGTAGGAGGCCATCATGCCCAGCACCGCCGGGGCGGGGTAGACGCCTCCGGAGATGAGCACCCCGGCCACCCCCGCGCCGAGGCCGAAGATGTTCATCGGCCCGCGGTAGAGGGCCAGCGGCACCAGCGCGGCGAAGACCAGGACGAACAGCCACGGGCTGCCCGGACTGATCGCGGTGACCACGGGGCTGAGCGCCTGGACCGCGCCGGGCAGGTTCACCGCGGCGAGGAGCATCCCGATCGCGATGAACAGGACGATGGGCGGGGCCGCCACGTCGAACGCCTGGTAGAGGGTCCGCAGCGCGGTGCTCGTCATGTCGCGCCAGGGCACGGCGGTGAGCAGCGCGTAGACGACGCCCGCGATCAGCGAGGGCACGATGGGGATCTCCAGCCCCAGCGCCAGCACGATCGGGACCAGGGGTGTGACCAGCGCGTACCAGGGGGCGTCCCCGCGGCGGCGGCGCCGTTCGGCGGCGCGTGCGCGCCGGCCCGGGGGACGGTCGGGGCCCCCGCCCCCGGCGGGCGCGGGGACGCGCACGGCCCACGTGTGCCGCGCCCCCTTGCGGCGCATCTCCACGAGGATGTAGGCGAGGCCGCCGACCAGGGCGATCGGGAACATGCGCAGCTGGAAGTGCTGCACCGTGGAGACCGGGACGCCGACGGCGTCGGACAGGAACTGCCAGTTGATCAGTTCCAGGGGGAGCCCCGCGGCGATGCCCACCAGGACGGTGCCCGCCGCGACCGTGGGCGTGACCCCGACCGCGATCATCGCCGGGATGCCGACGACGCCCGCGAGCATCGCCGCCGGGGCCGAGCCCGTGATGGCCCCGCACAGGATCGCGACCAGGAACACGCCGACCGCGACCACGGAGGGGCGCTCGCCGCCGAACTCCACGATCTTGCGGACGAGCGTCGAGGCGATCCCCGCCTCCGACATCAGCGTGCCCAGCCAGCAGCCCAGCAGGATGGCGACCATGGTCGCCGCCAGGCGCGGAGCCCCCTCCTGGACGACGGTGCCGACGACGCTGCCCTCCTCCCCGGTGAGCGGCGCCCCCGCGATCAGCGCGACGGCGACGGACAGCAGGACGAGGGCGAAGGCGGTGGGGAGTCGGCGCGTCAGCATCAGGCCGACGCCCACGGCCATGGCGAGAAGGATTCCCAGGGCGGTCACGGGCGGTCTCCGGAGGTGGTTCTGGGGCCCGGTCCGTACTGGTCCGTGCCCCGGTGGGCGAGGGTGGCGGCGATGGCCGCGGTGAGCGCGAGCGGGCTCCGGCGGAGCGCTCCGCGCCGTGCGGCGTAGGCGTGGGCGGCGATCTCGTCCGCGCCGGCGACGTGCCCCCGCACCCGCAGGGGCCCCAGTCTGAGCGCCGTGTGGCCGAGCCTGCGGCGCAGCTCCCGGCCGTGGCCGCGGTGCAGCATGCGGTGGGCCTCCTCGTGGGCGAGCGCCGCCCCGCGCAGCGCGGCGCGCGGGTAGTCCCGGCCCCAGCCCGCCTCCTCCGCCACCCCGCGGGCGTAGTCCAGGGCGTCGGCGTAGACGATCACCCGGTCCCCCGAGGCCCGGTGGAGGTACTCGGCGAGCAGGACCTCGCCGGGGCGCAGGCCCCCGGCAGCCCTGTCGGTCACCTCGGCCCCCGCTCCCCCGGGCCCCGCGCCGGCGGTGTCGGCCAGCTCGCGCCCGAAGGCCAGGGCGGTGCGCGCCCACTCGCGCAGCTGCCCGGGGTCGCGGCCCTCGTGCGTGGGGGTCAGGGCCAGGAGTTCGGCGGCGAGGTCCTCGTCGGAGGCCGCCGAGATGCGGTCGTAGTCGGCTCCGGGGCGCGGCGGCGCGGTCATCGGCGTGTCTCCGTCAGGGCGATCACCGTCTCGTCGGGGCCGCGGCGGCCGATCTCGGCGGCGGCGAGCGCCAGGAGGTGGCCGGGGTCCATGACCCCCGACAGGTCGGCGAGCTTGGGGCCCAGCAGGAGCCACACCGCGGGCGGGACCGCCCCTCCGTCGCCGTAGGCGGTGCGCTCCGCCACCAGGTCCCTGAGCCTTCCCTCCGCCTCCGCGGCGGTCAGGGTGTCCACCCGGGCGTCGGCGCTGTGCAGGCGCACGACGCCCTCGGCGTCCACGACGCGCACGTGGGCCCGTTCGCGGGCGAAGCGGCCGAACGGCCCCCCGGGCCGGCGGAGCAGGCCGAAGACCCGGTACCAGCCGTTGGAGGCGTACTCGGCGACGGCCCGCGGGTCCGCGCCGAGGCTGGCGGCGGCCGCGGCGCGGGCCGCGCCGGCGTCCGTGACGGCGGTGCGGTCCTTGGTGCGCAGCTCGGTGGCGCCCGTGGCGACGGCGGTGACGAGGTTGCGCTGCGGGTCGACGGTGACCTCCACCTCCACCCCGGAGGGGTCGGCGCCCTGCGCGAGCACCGCCTGCTCGGCCTCGGAGCGCACGGCGAGCACGTCGGCGTGGGTGGCGCCGGGGATGATGCGCTCGACGGACTCGCGGACCAGTGCCAGGGCCACGCCCAAGGGGCTGATGACCTCGCTGTGGGCGGCGATGCGGGACCGCATGCCCGTGCGCTCGCCCAGGTAGGGGGTGACGGTGGCGGCGCCGCCGCCCCCGCCGACGAGTTCGCACACGTCGCGGTCGAGCCCGTAGTCGCGCACGAGCGCCTCCACGACGGCGCCGACGCGCTCGGTGGCCCGGTGCAGGACGGCGCGCGCGGCCCCGTCCACGTCGACCCCGAGGGCGCGTGCCAGCGGGGCCAGGGCTGCCCGGGCGGCGCGTGCGTCGGAGCGGGCGTAGTCGCCCTCGGGCACCAGCCCGGCGGCGTTGGCCGCGCAGGTGACCGTGAGGGCGAAGCGCCGTTCGCCGGTCTCCAGGACGGCGTGGTCGCCGGGGTCGGAGGCCAGGGGGCTGACCCGGACCAGCCGGGCCCCCTCCAGTTCGGCCGGGTCGGCGAAGCAGGCGTAGGGCAGGCCCGCGATGTGGGCGCTGCGGGGGCCCACGTCCGCCAGGGCGGCCTCCCCGGGCCCGTCGCCTCCGGAGAGGCGCACGAGGGAGCCGCCGCCCACCCCGACGGTGCGCACGTCCAGGGCCGACAGGTAGGTCTCCCTGCCCCCCAGTTCGGCGTGCCTGATCTGCACCCGCCCGCGCCGGATCACGCTGACGTCGGTGGAGGTTCCGCCCGTCTCCAGGAAGACGCCCTCGCTCACCCTCTCCCCCATGAGGGCCCCCGCGACCCCGGCCGCGGGTCCGGAGAGCACCGTCAGGAGGGGGCGGCTGCGCATCTCGGCCAGGGACATGACCCCGCCGTCGCAGCGCATCACCATCAGCGGCGCGCTCACCCCGGCCTTGAGGATGCTGCTCTCGACGAGGTCGGCGGTCCGGAGCATGCGGGGCATCACGCCGGCGTTGAGCGCGGCGGTGCGGGCCCGCTTGCCCAGGCCGTAGAGCTGGGTGATCTCGTGGGTGGCGGTGACGGGGACGCCCCGCAGCTCGGCCGCCGCCCGGACGGCGGCCTCGCCCCTGGGGTCGTCCACGCTGAAGGGTTCGACCGCGACCACGACCTCGGCCCCCTCGGCGAGCACCCGGTCGACGCCGGCGAGCGCGGCCGCGGCGTCCTCGGGGTCGCGGAGCGCCGTGTAGCGGACGGGGAGCCGGTGCCCGGAGTCGAGCCTGAGCCTGCCCAGGGAGCGCAGGCGCGCGGTGGCGAACGCGTCGTAGCCGGTGCCGATCCCCACGATGCCGATGGTGGCGACGTCGCCCTCCAGGAGGGCGTTGGTGGCCTGGGTGGTGCCGTGCGCGAGGAAGCCGACGTCGTCGGCGCCGACGCCGATGTCGTCGAGCAGGCGCTCCAGCGCGGTCATGATGCCGTGGGCGACGCCGTCGGCGTGGTCGTGGCTGGTCGGCACCTTGACCTGGCCCAGGAGGGCGAACGTGGTGGCGCTGACGGCCACGGCGTCGGTGAAGGTGCCCCCGACGTCGATGCCGACGCGTACGGGGCCGCGGGTGGGAGGTGGGGTCGGGTCGGTCATCGTCGCCCCTTCGGGGGTGCGTGTGGGGTGGGCGGTGCGGGGGGGGGGGGGGGGGGGGGGGGGGGGGGGGGGGGGGGGGCGGGGGGGGGCGGGGGGGGGGGGGGGGGGGCGGGGGGGGGGGGGGGGGGGGGGGGGGGGGGGGGGGGGGGGGGGGGGGGGGCGCGCGGGGGGGGGGGGGGGGGGGGGGGGGGGGGGGGGGGCGCCGCGGGCGGGGGGGGGGGGGGCGGGCGGCGCCCGGGGGCGTCAGTAGCCGCGGACGTCGGGCCAGTGGCGTTCGACGCCGGTGCGGTCCAGGAGGGCGGTGAAGGCCTCCAGGAGGTCGGCCTTGTCGCGGACGGCGTGCGGCGTGGTGCCCCGCTCCAGGGCGAAGGCGGCGAGGCGGCCGGCCGCCTCGCCGATGTTCCACTCGACGGGGTGCAGCCGGAAGCAGCCGTTGGTGATGTGGGTGGTGCCGATGTTCTTCGCGGCGGGGAGCAGGTTGGTCTCCCGGGCGGGCAGGAGGGCGCCCAGGGGGATCTCGAACGGGACGCTGGCGATGTCGACGTAGGTGTCGCCGCCGGTGGAGGGGTGCAGGTCGATGCGGTAGCTGCCGATGCCCACGGAGTCGTGGCGCCGGACGATGCCGCGGGGCCCCACGAGGTCGAGGGACACGTCGTGCTCGGTGACGGTGGTGACCGCCCTGATGCGGCGGGACTCGCGGACGTAGGCGGCCTTGGCGAGCCCGCCCTCCGCGCCGGTGACGTCGGGGCGCGGCCGCAGTCCCGGGAACCCGGCGCCGCCGTCGGGCCGCGGCGCCTCGGTCTGGAGCCAGTACAGGACCGACAGGGACAGCTGGCGGGCCTCCTCGTGGGCCTCGCGGACGGTCGCGGCGTCCACGAGGCCCTCGATCTCCAGGGCGGGCTTGAGCCAGTAGTCGTTGAGCGGCCAGTTGACCAGGGTGATGTCGGAGTCGAACGCTCCGGGGCGGTGCATGCCGCGCGCCAGGATGCGGCGGAAGCCCCACAGCTCCTTGTCCCCGGCGTCGGCGCTCTGGTCGGCGGCCACGGCGAGGGGGTCCACGTCGGGGTTGGGGACGAACGTGCGCAGGGAGGGCTCCAGGGTGCGCGGGTCGGGCGCGGCGAAGCCCAGCAGGGGGCCCGGCCAGAAGTCGGGCCGGTAGGAGCGCCAGAAGTCGTACATGCGCGGGCGCTCGATCGTGTGGTCCTCGCCCTCGTGGTGGGAGACGGCGAAGCAGTACGTGATGCCCTGGAGGTTGGCGGGGTCGGCGGTCCCGGGGGCGTGCGGCTCGCCGTGCTCCGATGCGGCCTCCGCGCCGGTGACGTGGTCGATCCCCGCCATCGGCAGGAGGTCGCCGTTCTCCGTGGCGTCGAGGACGTAGTCGGCGGCGACGGTGTGCCGCCGGCCCCGCGCGTCCTCCAGGACGACGGCGCCCACCCGGTCCCCGTCCGTGTGCGCCCGCACGGGGCGGTGCCGTTCGAGCACGGTGACGCGCCCGGCGGCACGGTGGGGGGCGAGCATCTCCTCCAGGACGGCCAGGGCGACCCGCGGCTCGTGGCAGAGCTTGCTGACCCGGCCGGCGCCGGGGTTGAGGGTGCGGGAGGCGGCGGCCTCCGCGCGCAGCGGGTAGGCCCGGCGGTAGTGGTCGCGGATGCCCTCGCGCAGGCGGCGGTAGGAGGCGGTGGCGCCGAACTGCTCGATCCAGGGGTTCTCGTCGGGCGGGACGGCCTGCGAGGTGAGCTGTCCGCCGATCCAGTCGGTCTCCTCGGTGAGGACGACGCGGCGGCCGGAGTCGGCGGCGGCCAGCGCGGCGGCCACGCCGCCCAGTCCCCCGCCCACGACGAGGATCTCTGTACGGGTCTCGGTCATCGTGTGCCTGATTCGTTCGTGAGCGGTTCCGGCGGCCCCCGCGGGGGTCTGCGCCGGACTGGTCGGAAACGGTCCTGTCCCTCGGTGGCCGCGTGGCCGTCCGGGACGTCTCTCAGGTGTGCTTCTCCGGTGGGCGGGGGGCGGAGATCGTGCCGCCCTCCACCGGTTCGCAGGGCAGCAGGCGCCGGGTGGCTCCCCCGGGGGCGCCCGCGATCAGCTCCAGCAGAAGGCGGACGGCGTCGCGGCCCATCTCGCGCATGGGGACGTCGAACCCGCTGAAGGCGGCGCCCCCGCCCGGGGCGCGGCCCCGGGTTCCGGTGGCCGCGCCGAGCACCGCCAGGGACAGGTCCCCGGGGCAGTCCAGGCCCGCCCGGCCGACGGCCGCCCCGAGCCCCGCCAGGGCGGCCCCGGTGTCGGTCTGCTCGACGATGACGGCGGTGACGCCCTCGGCCAGCCAGCCGCCCAGCAGGGCGTCCGCGTCGGCGCCGTCGGTCGGCGCGACCAGGCCCCGGGTGTCCAGGCCGGCTTCGCGGGCGCCCCGCAGAACGCCCTCCTCCCGGTCGGCCGAGGCCGGAGCCTGGTCGTGTTCGCGCAGGTAGCGGATCTTCCGGTGGCCCGCCGCGACGAGTCGGGCCACGACGTCCGCCGACGCCGGGACGTAGTCGGCGCCGACGTAGGGGACCCCGGGCTCGTCCCGGCGGCCGATGTAGACGAAGGGGAATCCGTCCTCGGCCAGGCGCCGGATGGGCTCCTCCGGCACGTGGCGCCCGAAGAACAGGCAGCCGTCGGCGACGCGGACGCGCCGTACCGCGGCCGGGTCCTCCGCCCGCGCCGCGGCGCGGGCGGAGCCCGTGAACAGGATGAGGTCCTGCCCCTGGGCTGCCGCCTCCTCCTCCACCCCGGCCAGGACCGGGTAGTAGGAGTGGGCGACGTCGGTGGGGAACGTGGTGCTGAAGGTGTACAGGCCGAGCATCGCGTTGCGCGCGGAGGCGAGCCGCGTGGCCACGGGGTCGGGCACGTAGCCGAGTTCCTCCGCGGCGTCGAGGACCCTCTGCCGAGTCTCCCTGGCGAGCGCCATGCCGGAGGGCGTCCCCCGCAGGATGAGGGAGACGGCGGCCTGGGAGACGCCCGCGACCCGCGCGATGTCGGACTGGCGGGGCCTGCGGCGCCCGGCGGCCCTCTCCCGGCTTGCGTCGGTCACCTGTTCCTCCTCTGATACGGCTTCCTAATGCGCATTAGTCCATGACTGTGATCCGCGCCACGCGGCATGTCAAGGGGTGTCGGTCGGATTTCCGGTTGATGGCCGTGGAGTTTCACTAATACGTATTAGGACCTTGACTGGCGCATCGTTCCCGGCAGAGACTCTGGGCCTCGGAGCGCCCCCCGACACGCTCCGGAAGGGAACCGTCATGTCCGACGCACACTCCCCCGACACCCCGCCCCCGGGCGTGGGCCGCAGGACCGCCCTCCTGGGCGCCGGGGCCGCCGCGGCCGGGGCCCTCCTCGTCCCCGGCCTCCTCGGGCCGGCGCCCGCGGGCGCCGCCCGCGCCGCCTCGGTCCTGCCCCGGTACACGTTCCTGCGCGAGGCACTGGACACCTCGTCGCTGGCCTACAACCCGACGGGGGAGCTGATCTTCCCGTGCCTGCGCGGCACCGCCGGGAGGCTGTCCGGCGCACCCGGCCGCTTCCTGCTCTACTACTCCCCCCACGACGCGCCCGGCGGCATCTGCCTGGCGTACGCCGACAGCCCGGAGGGCCCCTTCACCGAGCACCCGGGCAACCCGATCGTGTCCCGCACCTGGTCCCCGCACTACTCGGTCAGCCACGTCTCCTCGCCGCACGTGATGTGGAACGCCGAGCACCGGGAGATGTGGCTGTACTTCCACGGCGAGAACACCACCACGCGCCTGGCGCGCTCGCGGAACGGGATCGACTTCGCCTACCAGGGCGCCGTGCTGACCACGGCGATGGTGCCGGGCACCACGGAGGCCTCCTACGCCCGGGTCTTCGAGCACCCCCTGCCCGACCGGGGCGCGCGCTACGTGATGGTGTTCATGCGCAACAGCACGGGCGGCAACCGCTCCATCGGATGGGGGTGGTCGGCCGACGGCATCACCTTCGACTTCGACCCCCGACCGCTGATCTCCCACTCCTCCGTGGGGGTGTCGAACCTGTCCGGACCCCATGTCGTCGAGCGGGGCGGGAGCACCTACGTCGCCTACCACACCGACCGGGGCGACATCCGCCTCACCGAGGTCGGGCGGGACTTCTCCCTGCGCAACCACCTGGGCGTGGTCCACAGCCCCCTGGCGGGGCCGCCGGACTCGGGCCGCAGCGCGGCCCCCTCCTACGGGTCCGACGGGGGCACGCAGTACATGTTCTACGAGGCGGGCCACCGCCTGGGGGCGACCATCGCCATCGCACGGGCCGGGTGAGGACGCCCGCGTACGCGGACACGGCCGCCCGGGCCCCGTCCGGGCGGCCGTGCGGGCCCGCTCCTCCGCCCCCGGCACGGCGGGCGGCGGCCCCCGGGCGGGCCCGGGGGGGGGGGGGGGGGGGCCCCCCGGGGGCCCCCCCCGGGGGGGGGGGCGCGGGGGCGGCCCCCCCCCCGCCCCCCCCGGGGCGGCCCCCCCCCCCGCTCGGGTAGGGCGGGGGCGGGGGGCCCCCCGCCGGCCCCGCGGGCGGGAGGGGGGAACCGGGGCCTGCCCCCGCGGGCCCGGCGCAGGTCAGGCCCCGGCGACGATCCCGTAGAGCTCGTAGCAGCACAGGACCAAGAAGAGCGAGCCCGCCAGGGCCAGCCCGGTGTTGCTGATCCACCCGTTGCGCCACTCGCGGGGGGTGCGGGAGGAGTTGAGCAGCCACATGAGGGTGAACGCCAGGAAGGGCATGAAGAACGCGCCCAGGACGCCGTAGGCGATGATCAGCTGGAAGGGCCTGCCCACCAGCAGCAGGAGCATGGGCGGGAAGGTCAGCCACAGCATGTAGCCGCGGAAGGCCCAGCTCTTCTCGTTCTCCACGGGGTCGGTGTCGGCCCGCCCCCGCACGTGGTTGACGAAGTCCGCGAAGAGCAGGCTCACGCCGTGCCACACGCCGATGATGGAGGAGTAGGCGGCGGCGAAGAAGCCGACGAGGAACACGGTCGCCACGAACCCGCCGAACCGCTCGCGCAGGATGTCGCCCAGCTGGAGGAGCCCCTGGTCCCCCTCCTCCAGCGCGATGCCGCTGGCGTACAGGAGTTCGGCGCCCACGATGAGCATCGCGACGACGAAGATGCCGGTCGTGACGTAGGCGACGCGGTTGTCCAGCCGCATCATCCGCATCCAGCCGGAGTCGCGCCAGCCCTTCGCGTTCACCCAGTACCCGTAGGCGGCCATGGTGATGGTGCCGCCCACGCCGCCGACGAGGCCCAGCGTGTAGAACACCGACCCCTCCGGGAGCAGGGGGACGAGCCCGCGCAGGGTCTGGCCGATGTTCGGCCCGACGTAGACGGCCAGGCCCACCACCGTCACGAACATGACGCCGACCAGGACCGTCATGATCTTCTCGAAGACCGCGTACCGGTTGAACCAGACGATCGCCAGTCCCGAGACGCCCGCCAGGACCGCCCACAGCTCCAGCGGGAGCACCGGCATGAGGGTGGCCAGGGGCAGGGCCGTCGCGGTCATCGCGCTCGCCCCGTAGACGAAGCCCCAGATCACGATGTAGGGGGCGAAGTAGACGGTGGTCCACTTCCCCATGCTGCTCCACCCGTCGAAGATGGTGCGCCCGGTCGCGAGGTGCCAGCGACCGGTGGCCTCCGCCAGGGAGATCTTCACCAGGCAGCCGACGATCGTCGCCCACAGCAGGGCGTAGCCGAAGCGGTTGCCCGCGATGAGGGTGGCGACCATGTCGCCCGCGCCGACGCCCGTGGCCGCGACGACGATGCCCGGCCCGAGCTGCTTCCAGGTCGCCCTGCGTTGTTCGGTGGCCGCCACCGGCCCCTCCTTCGTGCGGGGACGGAGTCCGTCCGTCCAGTGGCAAGAATGTAGGGGGTGTGACGCACGGTACAAAAGGGGCGACGCTTCCCCCCGGGGTTTCCGTGGCGCAATCGATACACCCGGTGGGCGCCCCGGACGGGGCGCACGGCCCGGAGCGCCCCTCCGGCGGCCCCGCCGGGGGCGGCGTTCGGACCCCGCCCCCGGGAGGGCGTCCGCCCCGGGGTCCGCGCCGCTACCCCTTGCGGGCCACCCCGCCGTACTCGGCCACCGGGCGGACCTCGCCCACCTCGGTGGGGCCCGGGCGCCACAGGGAGCAGGAGACCACGCCCGGCTCCAGCAGCTCCAGGCCGTCGAAGAGCGCCTCGATGCCCGCGGCCGAGCGGATGGTGAGCTTGGGGGTGCCTCGCTCGTTCCACGCGGCCGCCACCTGGTGGGCGCGCTCCCGGTCGATGTCGTCCGTGGGGTGGGACACGACCAGGAAGCTCCCCGGCGCGAGCGCGCCCAGCAGCCTGTCCAGGAGCGCGCGGACCTCGCCGTCGTCGGCGACGAAGTTCACCACGCCCAGCAGCATCAGGGCCACCGGCTCCGACAGGTCCAGGGTCGCGGAGGCCGCGCGCAGGATCGCGTCGGGGTCGCGCAGGTCGGCGTCCACGTAGTCGGTCGCCCCCTGGTCCGACCCCGTCAGCAGCGCCCGCGCGTGCGCGAGCACGAGCGGGTCGTTGTCGACGTAGACGACCCGCGCGTCCGCGGCCACGGACTGGGCGACCTCGTGGGTGTTGTTGTGGGTCGGCAGGCCGGTGCCGATGTCCAGGAACTGCCGGATCCCCTCCTCCTGCGCGAGGTGGGTGACCGTGCGGACGAGGAAGGCGCGGTCCGCGACCGCGTTGTCCACGATCTCCGGGAAGAACGAGCGGATCTGCTCGCCCATCTCCCGGTCCACCGGGTAGTTGTCCTTGCCTCCCAGCCAGTAGTTCCAGATACGGGCGTTGTGGGGGACGGAGGTGTCGATCCTGGGGGCGGGACCCTCGGAAGTCACGGGGGGCACGGAAGGCCTCTTTCTGTGCATGTCGCTCGGAAACGCCCGAAAGGGGCGCTACGCGGACAAGTAAACGGTCCCGGGGACCGGCGGGCAACTACCGAACCGCCCGAATCCCCTGCCCCACAGGGCTCCCCCGCCCCCGACCGCCCAAAAGAAGTCGAACCGCCCGCCCCCGACGGGTAGGTTGCCCACACCCCGTTCCGCACAGCGACGACCAGGAGCCGCAGGTGAAGCACTCCGACCCCGAGTACGCACGCATCGCCGAGAAGGGCACCGTCCTGCGCTGCCAGGTGGGCTCCGGCGTCCACGGGGTCGCCGTCGGCGGACAGAACGACCGTGACGAGATGGGCATCTGCGTCGAACCGCCCGAGTACGTGATCGGACTGCGCGCCTTCGAGCAGTACGTCTTCCGCACCCAGCCGGACCACGCCCGCTCCGGCCCGGGCGACCTGGACCTGACCGTCTACTCGCTGCGCAAGTGGATGCGCCTGGCCCTGGACGGCAACCCGACCGTGCTGCTGCCCCTGTTCGTCCCCGACGGCGAGATCGTCGCCGTCACGGACACCGGCCTCGAACTGCGCGCCGCCGCCGACCGCGTCCTCTCGCGCCGGGCGGGCCACCGCTTCCTCGGCTACCTGCGCGCCCAGCGGGAGCGCATGGAGGGCCTGCGCGGGGGCAAGCACACCAACAGGCCGGAGCTGGTCGACGCCCACGGCTTCGACACCAAGTACGCCTACCACATGGTCCGGCTCGGCATCCAGGGCGTCGAACTCATGGAGACGGGGCGGCTGACCCTGCCGATGCCCGTGGCCGACCGCACGTGGCTGCGGGAGCTGCGCCTCGGCGGGCACAGCCGCGCCGAGGCCCTCGCACGCGCCGCGGAGCTGGAGGAGCGGCTGGAGTGGCTGTGCGGCAACGCCGACCTCCCCGAGGAGCCCGACCGCGGCTGGGCCGACCGCTGGCTGGTCGACGCCTACCGCCGGTCCTGGGACGGTCGCTGACGGCCCCGCCGCCCGCCCCCGCGACCCCGCCCACCAGTGCGGGCACCCGCCGGGGAACCCGCGCGGAGTCGAGATAGGGTGAGCCACCGAAGAGGCACGCGGCGTGCCCGGTCCGCCGGGCGGCGACCGCGCGGCGGACACCGCGCGCGGTGTCCGGGAACAACAAACGTGAGGAAACACCATGGTCGGAACCATCGCCTTTGTGCTCATGGTCGTGAGCCTGTCGATGATGCTCATCGCCGGCATCATCCCCGCGTTCATCAAGACCCGCTAGCCGGTGGCGGGTGCCGTCCCTCGGACGCACCCGCCCACCCTCTGCCCCGGCCGCCGGCGCTCCCGCCCCGGCTGGGCCCGGAGCCGCGGGCGACGGTGTCCGCGTCGGCCGCCCCCGGTCCCCGCGGAACCACGGCCGGCGACGGGGCGCACCGACCGCGGCGGTCCCTCCCCCACGCCCTCCCCTTACCGCGCGGACCGGACAACCTCACCCCGCGGGGCATGGCCGCGAACGGCCCGATCGTGGAACCTCGTGGTCATGGCGAGGACAACCGGACGGGCGCTCCCCTGCGGCGGCCCCACCCTGCACCACGGACGCTGCCGCCGCCGACGCCTGGTGCCGCCCTGCCGGGACCACACCCCCCACGCCCTCGCCCGCCGGGCGGCCGCACAGCCCTGGTCCGCGCCTCCCACCGTGCTGCGCACGCCCCGCCGCCGGGGCGTCCCCCTCCTGCCGCTGCTGGGCTCCCCCTGGCCCTCCCCCGCCCACTCGGCCGCCGGCGCCGAGCACGCCCGGCACTGGATGACCCCGCGCACCCGCGCCGCCCTGGACTGCTTCGCCTCCCTGGTCCCCGCCGCCCAGTGGAACAGGGTCGCCTCCCCCCGCTCGCGCGCCGACTGCCCCGCCCTCGAAGCCCTCGCCCGCGCCTGCGAGTCCCCGCGCGCCGTCGCGGTCGGCGCCCTGCACCGCGTCGCGGAGCACGGATTCGCCGACCTGCCCCGCACCCACGAGCACCGGATCGCGCGCACCCTGGCCCACGCCAAGGAGGTCCAGGTCAGCACCCGCTCCTTCACCCGGGCCGACGTCGAGCACCCCGGCCCGCACCTGGAGGACATCGCCCTGTCCCTGCGCCTGCTCGGCGTCCTGGCGTGCCTGTCCCAGGGACGCGCCCCGTGGTGCCCCTGCCTGCACACCCTCCTGCGCAGGGGCCCGCTCCCCGCCCCCTGCGCGGTCTTCTCCCTGGCGACGCGGTTCGCCGGCTCCCACGGCCTCGACCCCACGGCCTGATCCCGGCGGCCCCGACCCGTGCGGGAGCCCCGCTCCGGGCGCGTTCCGCCGGGGCCGGGGCTTCGTGCGGCCCGGACCCGCCCGGGGGACGCCGGCGGGTCCCGGGGGCGGCCTCCCTCCCGCGCACACGCGCTCCCCCGGGGTCCGGGACGGCCATGGTGGGGCGCGCGACGCGGCACGGCCCGACGCCGCGGCCCCCGGGCCCGCCCGGGAGGACACCGGGGGCGCGTCTCGTCGGCCGCGGCACGCGGCTCAGCGTCAGGGCGCCCGGCCCCGGCCCGGGAGGACGCGGGGGCAGGACACGGGAGGGGCCGGTGCGGGGCATCCGTCCACGCTGCCCCGCACCGGCACGCGCGCGTACGCGCAGGGACCACCCTACGGAATCCGGTGCTTCCGCGGACCGTGTTCGTCACAACTCGTGGGGTGGACGGGTCATCACGAACCCCGCCTTTACGACGTAGATTCACCTTGGGGTCCAGAACCGTCCGGGCCGGCGGCGGGGGCGGGCGACGGACGCCTACAGGGGGTGTCAGGACGGTCGCGCCGTGGCAGTGTGGACGGCGTTCCGGACGCGCCCCGGCGGCGCGCCCGTCCCGTGACCGAAGGAAGCCCCCATGCTCCCCTCCCCCGGCCCCACCCTCGCCTCCGGATCCGCCTCCCTGGTGGCCGCGGCCCTGTCCGCCCTCCTCGTCCTGCCCGCCCTCCTGACCCCGACGGCCCCCGCCTCCGCGGCCCCGGCCCCGGCCCCCCTGGCCGGGCACTCCTCCTGGATGGCGGCGCTGCCCGACGGCGCGAGCCTGTCCGCGCTGTCGGTGCCCGGCACGCACGACAGCGGCGCCTGGCGCGGCTCCGTGTGGTCCCGCACCCAGGATCTGACCATCGCCCAGCAGCTCGACTCCGGCGTGCGCTTCCTCGACGTGCGCACGCGCCACTACCGCGACGCGTTCCCCATCCACCACGGGGCCGAGTACCTGCACCTCAACTTCACCGACGTGGTCGCCGACGTGGGCGCCTTCCTCGAACGGAACCCGACCGAGACCGTGCTCATGCGGCTCAAGAAGGAGCACACCGAGGAGGAGAACACCCGCAGCTACGAGGAGACGCTGGACCACTACATCGGACAGAACCCGGACACCCGCGACGTGCTGACGGAGCGCCTGTGGACGCCGGACGGGGACGGGAACCGGGTGCCCGACCTGGGCGAGGTCCGGGGCCGGATCGTCATCGTGCAGGACTTCGCCGCCTCCCGCTCCTACGGCGTCCACTGGAACGGGCCCGCGCTCAGCGTCCAGGACGACTACCGCGTGCCCACGCTCTTCGACATCCCCGCGAAGTGGGACAGCGCCCGGGCGCACTTCGACGCGGCGGCCGGCGGCCCCGCGGACCTGCTGTACGTCAACCACCTGAGCGGCAGCGGCGCCCCGTGGGCCAACCCCCGCGACGTCGCGTGGGGCGCCCTGGGGCAGCGGGGCGTCAACTCCTACGCCGCGGACCACCTGCGCTCCTCGCGGGCGCCCCGGACGGGCGTCGTCGTCATGGACTTCCCCAGCCAGGAGCTGACCGACCTCGTCCTGGCCCGCAACCCCTCCTGACACCGGGGCCCCGGCCGCACGCCGCGGCCGGGGCCCGCGCGCCGCCACGGGGCCGCCGCCCCCGCGCCGCCGTCCGGAAAACGCTTCCCCCACAAGCCGGGGACCGCGAACCGGAATTCCTTTTCCTCCCCGCCGGGGGATTCCCTCGCCCCTCCCGAGGAATTCCCAAGGAAAAGCACCGGAGAAAATAGGCGGACACCATGCAAAAAGTAATGGGACAGAAACGGAAGGTGAGGATCCGAGATCTAGGCCCCTGCCGTATCCAACGACTCATGCGACCGTCCGAAATGTTCCCTATGTTCATTTCCAGGGTGAATGACGATCCACCCCCGGTGCGGAGGAGTAGGCATGAGAATCTGCGGCAGAGACTTCGCGAGAGCGACCCCCCTGTTGACCGCCGGAGCCGCGGCGGCGCTCCTGACGGCCTGCTCACCGGTGTGGGCCGACCCGGGAGACGGCCCGACCCCGCCCGACGGCGGCACCGCCTCCCCGACCCAGGGCCCCGGGCCCGGCCCCGGCGCGACCCCGGGCCCGAGCGCCCAGCCCAGCACCGGACCCACCCCCGGCCCCGGCCCCAGCCCCTCGCAGGAGCAGACCGCCACCGCCGTCGTCCACCTCCTCGACCAGACCGTCGAGGAGATCGGCCCCCCCGACGACCCCAGCGGGACGCAGATCCTCAACACCGTCTTCCAGACCGACTTCGTCGGCGACCTCGACGGCAAGGGGTACCACGTCTACCTGGACCTCGTGGACGCCTCCGGCGGCGCGACCAGCGAGGGCGCGGGGAGGTTCGTCGGGTCCCTGAACGGCGTCCAGGGCACCTTCGCGATGGACGCGTGGGGCACCGCCGACCCCGGGGGCGCCATCAGCGCGGAGTGGTGCGTCGTGGACGGGTCCGCGAGCGGCGACCTGGCAGGACTCAGCGGCTGCGGGCAGATCCTCACCGACGGCACCCCCGAGGCCCACGTGACCTTGACCTACACCCTGCCGTAACCGTCCTGACCTGCCCCTTGACCCCCGGCCGAGCGCTTCCGGCCGGGGGTCGCGCCTTCTTCCGGCCGACACCGCCTTGACACGGAAGCGAAAACTGTCAATGGACAAGTGAATGCCGGACTTCCTACTCTGTTACCCACTCCGGTTCGAGGATACGGTCACCGCCTGGTACCCGCCACGTTGGAAAGCAGACGCCGCATGCACCTGTTGCTGATCGACAATGCCCGACTCTACGCGGAGCCCCTCGCCCGACGCCTTCGGGGACATGTGGACATCAACGAAGTCACGTTATGCTCATTAAGAGAAATCAATGACCACACACATGCGGAGGCACGCAGATACGACGCCGCCCTGATCAACGCGAGCGCCCCCAACGTCGAGCAGGTGATCTCCTCCCTGTCCAAGGTCCCCCTGGCCGTCATCGCCCTGGGGGTCGAGGAGACCGAGAAACGGGTCATCGGGCTCGCCGAGTCCGGTGCGGCGGGCTACGTGCCCCTCAGCGGCGACATCGACGACGTCGTCAGGAGCACGCGGGCCGCCGTCCGCAGGGAGATGCACTGCTCCCCGGACATCGCCTTCCAGCTGTGGCGGCACATCGGCCTCATGGCCTCCCAGGCGCCCGAGCAGAAACCCGCCGTCCACCTGACCCGGAGGGAGCAGGAGGTCCTGTCCCTCATCTCCCTCGGGGCGTCCAACCAGCAGATCTCGCGCGAGCTCTTCATCGAGCTGCGCACCGTCAAGAACCACGTGCACAACATCCTGCGCAAGCTCGGGGCCAAGCGGCGGGGCGAGGCCGCCGCGCGGGCCCACGAGCTCGTCGGCTGGTCGGCGGTCACCCCTTCCGACGCTCAAGGACGACGATCTCGAAGCCTGGATCGTCGAGGCTCATGACCGTGTCCAGCCCCAGGCGCCCCTCCACCACCCGGTGCGCGTTGAAGCCGTCCCACCCCTGCCCCGGCGCCGTGCTCCGCCGGTGCACGCAGACGACGTGGCCGCCGGGCCGCAGCCGGTCCCCGAGGCCCTTCGAGAGGAGCTCGAGGTCGTCGGGGGCGAAGTAGTACAGGAACTCGGAGAGGACCACGAGGTCGAAGGAGGCGTCGGGCAGGTCCCGGGGCAGCACCGACCGGCGCACGCTCACGTGCGGTGAGTCCGCCAGCGCGGCCGTGGCGGCCTCGACCGCCACGGGCGCGCTGTCCACGGCCAGCAGGCGGTCGCAGCGCCCGGCGAGCCCCCGTGTGAGCACCCCGATCGAGCAGGCGGGCTCGTATCCGGAGGCGTAGCGCCTCCGGGGCAGGCTGGCGAGGGTCAGGTCGTACTTCCTGCGCTCGTACCAGCGCACCGACAGGTTCCACGGGTCGGGGGACTCGGCGTAGCGGCCGTCGAAGTAGGACGGGGGGATCGAGTGCTCGTGCGGGTCCGCGTCGCCCCCGTGCCGCCGCGGCCGGGGGCCGGCCCCGCTCACGGGCGCTCCCCGAACAGGTCCGGGTTGGCCCGCGCCCAGTCGAGGTAGTGCCGCAGGCCGTCGGCCAGCGTCGTCCGCGCCTCGAACCCCAGCAGGTCGCGCAGGCGGGCGGTGTCGGCCGCTCCGCCGTCGGGGTCCCCGGCCGGGCGGGCGCCGCGGGTCACCCGGACCCCCGGCACCAGGTCCGCCACGGTCCGGGCGAGCTCCGCGATCGGGGTGGCCCGCCCGGTTCCGACGTTGACGGTGCGCCCGGCCGCCCGGGGCGCGGTCACCGCCTCCGCCGTCGCGGCGGCCACGTCGGTCACCGAGACCATGTCGCGCACCTGCGCGCCGTCCCCGTGGACCACCAGGGGCAGGCCGCGCAGCGCCCGCACGCAGAAGATCGCCGCGCACCAGCTGTGGCTGCCCGCCTTGGGCACCTGGTGCGGCCCGTAGACGCTGAAATAGCGCAGGACGGTGACCGGCACCCCGAACTGGGCCCCGTAGAGCCGCGCCTGGCGCTCCGACCAGCCCTTGGAGTTGGCGTAGAGCATGCCGGGCTCCCCCAGCGGGTCGTCCTCGTGGAACCTGTCGCCCCGCGCCGGGACGTCGCCGTACACCTGGGCGGAGGAGGTCAGGACGACGCGCCCCGTCCCGTGCCGCCGGGCCGCTTCGAGGACCACCTGGGTGGCCCTCATGCTGGCGAAGTCGCGGTCGGGCTCGGCCGTGCACGCGGCGACGTCGGCCAGGGCCGCGGCGTGGACCACCGCGTCGCTGCGCGCGACCAGCGGCCCCGTGGTCCCGGCGTCGGTGACGTCCCCCCTGACGACCTCCGCCAGAGCGCCGACGCCGAACCTCTCCGCCTGGTCGAAGGCGTAGGCGTCCAGGGAGTCGAGCACCGTCACCTCCGCGCCCGCCTCCGCCAGGCGTCGCACGACGTGGCTGCCGATGAACCCGGCGCCGCCCGTGACCAGCACGCGCCGTCCGGCGACCGGGTGCGGGGCGCTACGCATGGAGCCTCCTCAGGAGCGCGGTCGAGGACGCGGTGACGGCCCCGTCGGTGAAGACCGTGCGGCCTCCCAGCCGTTCGACCAGCGCCGATTCGGCCCGCAGGCGCACACAGGGGTTGCGCGCGTAGTCCGGTCCCTTGACGTACAGGTCGGGGCGCAGCGCCTCGATGACGCGCGTCGGGCCGCTGTCCTCGGCGGCGTGGACGTGGTCGACGGCCTCCAGCGCCGCGATCAGGGCGGTCCGGTCGGCGACGCCGTACAGGGGGCGGCCCGGCCCCTTCGCGCACGCGGCGTCGGCGCTGACGCTGACGACCAGCAGGTCGGCCAGGGCCGCGGCCTCGTGGAAGTGGTGGACGTGGCCGACGTGGAGCAGGTCGAAGCAGCCGTGGCACAGGGCGGTGCGCAGCCCGGAGGAGCGCGCCCGGTCCCCCAGCCGACGCAGGCCGTCGAGGTCCTCGGCCTTGTCCGGCCTAGGCGTGCCCATGGCCCACGCTCCCCCGCCCGCCCCCGGTCAGCGCCACCACGGCGGCCGTGCGGCTGCCGACGCCGAGCTTGCCCAGGATGCTCTGCACGTGGTTCTTGACGGTGTGGTGGCGTATCCCCAGCCGGGTGGCGATCTCCCTGTTGGGGAGGCCGACCGCGACGAGGGCCAGCACCTGGGTCTGGCGCCGTGTGAGGCGCCGGCCCCCCAGGGCACCCCTGCGCACGACGTCGCGCAGGGCGCCGACGAGGCTCTCGGTGCTCTCCTCCGCCGACACGAAGCCGACCGCGCCCGCCTCCAGGCAGTGCAGGACGGCCTCGTGGCAGACGCCGGATCCGATCACGAGGGCGGCGGGGCCGTCCCCGCCCGCGCACCGGCCGATGATCTCGATACGGCGGGGGTGGGCGGCCTCGACCAGGACGACGTCGGCGCCGTCGCAGGTCTGCGGGGGGTCGGCCGCCGCCGAGCTGTCGAGCCCGGCCCGGGAGAGCTCCTCGGCCAGGCTGCGTCCTCTGGCGAGGAACTCGTCCACGACCAGGACGTGGGGGCGGTCAACCATACGCGGGCTCCGTCTCTGTGGGGGTCAGTCCGGACGCGACCAGTTCACGGGGGCTGCTGCGGGGGAAGGAGAGCGAGGACCGTCGGCAGACGTGGCGTCCGGCGTGGACCGCCGCGGCCCTGAGCGCGGGTTCCCAGTCGGCGCCGGAGGCCCTGGCCACCAGCAGTGCGGCGGTGAACGCCTCCCCCGCGCCGTTGGGGTTGCGGGGCGTCCCGCCGCGGGACAGGGCGGGCTGGCGCAGGCTCCGGCCCCCGGTGCGCAGGACGCTCCCGCCCGCGCCGCTGGTGACCGCGACGGCCCCGACGAGGGAGATCTCGGGCAGCGGTGCGAGGAGGTCGAACTCGCGGCGGTTGGCGACCAGGAGGTCGACCGCCCCGAGCAGGTCGGCGCGCCGACCGGGGTGCATGGCCGCGAGTTCGCGGCACTGGGTGAGGTGGGGGACGAGCACGAGGCGGCGGCCGCGTGCCCGGTGGGCGAGGGTGGAGAGCCGGCTCGGTGAGCAGACGACGAGGACGGTGTCCGGCCGGGGCGCCGCGGCCGGGGCGTGCGCCGCTTCCAGGGGGGGCTGCTCCCTGCGGGTGACGGTGACGGACTCCAGGCTGGGCGTGACCAGGGTGACCGTGTGGTCCAGCGGCCCGGTGCCCCGGCGGGGGCCGACGCGGACGCCCTCCGACTCCAGGAGCGACAGCGCCCGGGCGCTGTCCTCCTGGTCGCCCAGGGCGGTGGTGAGCTCCACGTCGGCGCCGAGGCGGCGCAGCGCGAGGGCGAGGCAGGCGCCCGGGCCGCCGGGGGTCCGCTCGTGGCCGGAGGCGGTGAGGCTGACGTCGAAGTCGAGTTCGGACCCGACCCAGTAGACGTCGTCGGTGTAGGTCCCGCCGACGACGTGGAAGGCGGTCACCGCGCCGCCCCGGCGGCCAGTTCCTCGACGTCGGTGACGAGCGTGTCCAGGGAGGGCAGGGCGAGCATGTCGCGCTGCACCCCCCTGGCCCGCGCCCGGAAGGAGGGGTCGGCCAGCACCTCGCGGCAGGCGGCCGCCACGCCCCCGGCGTCGAGGTGTTCCCAGTCCAGGCGCCGGGCCAGGCCGAGCTCCTCGCACCTGGCGGCGACCAGGTGGTTCTCGGCGATCCAGGGGATCGCGACCATGGGCAGGCCCGCGCGCAGCGCCTCTCTGACGCTGGTGAAGCCGGCGTGGGTGACCAGCAGGTCGGCCGTGTCCAGGAGGAGGGGTTGGGCGACGAAGTCCACGACGCGGACGTTGGGCGGGGCCGAGCGGCCGAGGTCCCGGGACCGTCCGCGGCCGACGGCGACGACGGCCTCGCAGGCGACCTCGCCGAGTCCGTCGATGATGGAGCGCAGCCGTGTGTCCGCGGCCCTGAACAGGGGTGCGACGGTGCCGAGGCTGGCGTAGACCAGGGGGAGGGAGTGGTCGAGCCCTCCGATCAGGGACGGCAGCCGGTCGCCGGGGCGGTCCACCGTGCGGTGCCGGTAGCAGCGGAGCGTGGGGATGGCCGTCTCGGCCGGGTCGTAGCCGGGGGGCATGAGGTGGGCGTGCAGGTGGGCGTAGAGGCGTTCGGCCCGGGGGTCGGGCGGCAGTCCGAGCTCCGCGCGGTGCTCGTCCAGGGGCCGCGCGAGGAGGTCCGGGGCCAGGAACTCGGTGACCCGGCCGACCACGCCGACGGAGGCGTGGGCGATCCCGGCGGCCTCGGCCGCGAGGTAGCCGCCCATGTCGTAGGCCTCGCGCACCACCGCGTCCGCGCCGCCTTCGCGGATGTGGCCGAGCACGTCGCGGGCGGTGGCGAGGGCGCCGTCGCCGGGCAGTCCCTCGGAGACGAGCCGGCGCATCAGGGCGTCGACCTGGTCCGGGGGGATGCGTTCGGAGTCGAAGAGCGGGGCGAGCATGCCGGTGATCCAGTCCTTCCCGGCGGGGAGGAAGGGCAGGCCGTAGTGGTCGACCTCGTCCCGGAAGGACTCGGGGGCGCAGACGGCCACGTCGTGCCCCCGGGCCAGGGCGGTCTCCGCGACCGCGACGAGCGGTCGCAGGTGGGTCTCGACCGGCAGGGTGGTGAACAGGATCCGCATGGCGCCTCTCCGTGGGGACGACGGGCCGGGGGGCCGGTGAGGACCCCCCGGCCCCACTGCAGGGACCGGTGTGCCGGGCCCTCCCCGTGGTCGGGGACGGGTCCGGTGTGGGAAGGGCCCGACCCGGCGGTCCGGGCGCCCGCCCGGCGGCGTCCGCGCGTCCGGGCGGTCGCCCGGTGCGGGCCGCCGGGCGGACCCGGGGCCGGTTCAGGGGAAGGGCCCTAGTCCACCAGTGCGGTGAGCTCGCTCTCGGTCGTGGTCTTCATGCAGACGACCTGTCCGTCGGCGTCGTACAGCGCGACCTGGCCCTGCTGGACGTAGGGCTGGCCGATCGGCGGGATGGAGGTCAGGTCGCAGTGCATGACCGCCGGCAGGCGGTTGTGCAGGGTGCCCAGGGGGGTGTCCGCCTCGACGTACACCTCCTGGACGCTGCGCACCGGGTCGGTGCCGAAGTTGACCAGGGGGTCGATCTCCAGGCGCCCGAAGGTGGGGCGCATCATCGGGTCGAGCCCGCGGCCCACGCGCAGCCGGACGCGCTCGCCCGGCCACAGCACCTCGCTGGTGCCGACGGCGTCGTAGGTGATGGTCTCCAGGTCCAGCCGCAGGGCGCCGTCCAGGGTCAGCACGGGGTCGTGCAGCCTGATCTCGGACTCCTCGGCCACCAGGGTGATGACCTCCTCGGGGGTGTCCGCGGAGGCGTCCCCCCCGAACTTGAGGGTGATGGTGGTCCGGACCCTCGCCTTGAACCCCAGGCTGCCGTCGCTGAGCTCGCGGCGGGGGATCATGACGTCGACCAGGTGGCTGGTCTTGGAGTGCAGCAGTTCGGCCGCGAGCGCCGGGTCGGCGGCCCGCAGGCGGTCCTTCAACGTGTCGGTGGTGGTCATCTCACGCTCCTCGTCGGTGACGAATCAGCATCTGTTCCGGTCTGGATCATGCGCGCCATCCCGTCCGGACCGGTTCGGCCAGGTAGGCGTCGATTGCGCGGAGCAGCACCTCCGGGACGGGGACGGGCGCGAAGCCGTCCCCGGACCTCTTCAGCCAGGCGAGCTGCTGCTCTCCGCGGGCGACCAGGTCCTGTCGACCGGAGGCCCGCCAGTACTCGAAGGAGAGGGTCATGCGGTTCTGGACGACCTCGGCGACCCGCATCCGCACGCTGACCTCGTCGAAGGCGTAGAGCTCGTCCAGGTAGGAGCATTCGGCCCGGACGGTGACGAGGGCGTGCTCGTGGTCCAGCGAGGAGACGACCTCGGGGGCGGTCCTGCGCAGGAAGAGCTCCCGGCAGTGCCCCTGCCAGCGCAGGAAGTGGGCGAAGTACACGTTGCCCAGCTGGTTGGTCTCGTCGAGGGTGACGACGTGCCGGTACTCGAAGCTCTCAGGCACCGGTGCCTCCCCGGACCGCGACGGCGGCGACGTCGTCGCCGTCGTGGTGGACGGCGACGGTGGCCCCGCCGCCGGACAGGATGATCCACGGCCCGTCCAGGTTCCGCAGGGTCATGGGGCCGCCGGGGCGGCCGGCGCACTTGCGCAGGGCCTCCGAAGCGGCCCAGACCACGGCCGCGTGCTCGTCGCGTCCGCGCCCGGGGTCGCGGTCGGCGAGGGCGTCGCGCAGTGCGAGCGCGCCGGGGTCGAGGACGTCGTCCCAGCGCACGCGCGCCTCGGCCGTGTCGGGCATCCACACCAGGTCCACCCCCACGGGGACGGGTGCGGTGGCGACCATGGTGACCGCACCGCAGTGGGTGACCGAGACCTGGTCGCCGGTGGACAGCTCGGGGCGGCCGTCGGGCCTCCCGCGGACCGTGACGCCGGTGCCGAGGAGGCGGTGGACGGCACGGGCGCGCCTGCGCACCTGGGTGTCCCCCCGCTCGACGGCCACCCGCACCCCCGCGACCCCGGTGACCTCGGCCGCCCTGCGGTCCAGGTGCGGGCCGAGGAGTTCGACGCCGACCGGGAGCGGCCCGGGGCCCATGACGTTGAGGGCCAGCCCCTCCCAGCGTTCGAGCACGGCCCCGTCGGCGCCGGTCAGCTCCAGGTCGAAGACGTGCCGGCCGCCCTCCGCGTGGCGTTCCCTGGCGTGGAGCAGGGCCGGGGCGGACGCGGTGTCCAGGATCGTGACGCGCTCGGCGCCCACCGGGAGCAGGCGGGTGCCGGGCAGGCACGCCTGGAGCGCGTGCAGGGCCGCGTCCCGGCGCCCCGGGTCGCCCAGGAGCAGGCGCCCGGGGAGGTGGGGGGCGAACCAGCCGCCGGGCCCCTCCTCCAGGTCCGCGACGCAGTCGTACCCGGTGAGCCGCCGGTAGGCGCCGACGCGGCGCAGGGGGCCGTCCTGGAAGAGGAGGCGTCCGTACAGGTGCTCGTGGGGACGGACCGGCACCGGGGCGTCCGGGACCACGGGCAGCACGACCCGGCGGCCCGTGTCCGGCGTGCCCGGGGGCGGCAGGACCGCGGTGAAGTGGTCCACGGCGAAGCCGGTGGCGGAGCTGCGCAGGACCGTGCGGACGGCGCCGTCGGGCAGGGCGAGCGCGGCCGCCCGGAGGGTGACCTCCTCCCCCCGTCCGACGACCACCGGCGCGGTGAGCCTCAGGTCCTCCAGGACGGGGTGCTCGCGCGTGCCGGTCAGGACGGAGGCCGCCTGTGCCATGGCCTCCATGCCCAGCACCGCGGGCAGGAGCCTGTCCCCCTCGAACTCGTGGTGCTCCAGGTAGGGGTCGGTGTCGGCGCGCAGGACGGTGTCGGCGACGGCCTCGACCCCCGGGACGACCCTGCGGGGGCGTTCGAGGAAGCGGAGCATGGGCAGTTCCGCCTCCTCCGACCGCAGGGTGGGCGCGTCGCCGTAGCGTCCGGTCACGACGACGCCGCCCGAGACGTCCGGCGAGGCGATGAGCCGGTGGAGCAGGTCGAGTCCGGTGTCGAGCGGGATGGGGTCGATGCCGCGCCGGGCCAGCGCGTCCAGGGTCCCCAGGCGTTCGCCCATCCCGGCCCCCGACCACACCGACCAGTCCACGGCGAGGGCGCGGCAGCCCTCCACACGGGAGGCGACCTCCTCGGTGAGGGCGCCGAGCCACTCGTTGGCCAGGGCGTAGTGGGCCTCGCCGGGCAGGCCGGTGCGGGCGATGAGGGAGCCGAAGGAGACGAAGAGGCGCAGGGGGCCGGGGTCGAGCGCGTCGAGGAGGTTGAGCAGGCCGGAGACCTTGGGTGCGACGGCGTGCTCGAGAGCGCCCGGGTCCAGGTCGGCCAGGGCCGCGGGCTCGTTGGCCCCCGCGCCGTGCAGGACGCCGGTGACCGGGCCGAGCGCGTCGACGGCGGCGTGCACCGCCCGCCTCACCGAGTCGGGGTCGCGCACGTCGGCCCGCTGGTAGGCGTGGTCCACGCCGTCCTCCTCGAACCGGGCGAGGTTGCGCGCCAGTTCGGGGTCGTCCGCGGGGTCCGAGCGCCCCAGGACGGCGATCCGCGCCCCGGTGCGCACGGCGAGGGTGCGCGCGCACTCGGCCCCGATGCCCTTGCCCCCGCCGGTGACGAGGAGGACGTCGCCGGGGCCGGGGAAGCCGTCCCCGGCGGGGGGCTCCGCCAGGGGGCGGTGGCGCAGCCGCGGCTCGGTGCGCGTCCCGTCCGGGTGGTGGCGGCACTCGGTGTAGCCGCCGTGCTCGGCCAGGGAGGCGGCCTCGGCCGCCACCAGGTCGGCGGCCCCCGGGGACCGCGCGGGAACGGTGACCACGGCGGCGGGCACGCCGAGTTCGAGGTGGGCGCTGCGGGCGAACCCGGCCGCCGTGGCGTGCGCGGGACCGTCGGCGTCCTGGACGACGAGGAGGCGCCGAGCCCCGGTGAGGGCCTTGGCCGCCTCGGCGACCAGGTCGAGGCAGGCGAGGGGGTCGTCGTCGCGGGCCGGCCGCAGGACGAGGGTGCCCTCCCCCAGGTCCCGCAGGGCCAGGGCGGCGCCGAGGGCGTCGTCGTCGCGGGCGACGACGTGGGCGCCGCCCCCCGCCCCGCCGCCGGCCGGCGCCGTGCGCGGCCCCCCGGTCCCCGCGCGGAGGGGGCGCGTCCGGACGTGGTCGACGGTGAACACGCGCACCCAGGGGGCGACGCCCGCGACGGTGTCGGCCGTGCCGGGGTCCGTCCCGGCGGACGGGCCCTCCGCCAGGAGTTCGGCGATCTGCGCGATGGTGGCCCCGGAGTGCTCGGTGAGGTGCGCGGGGACGGGCAGCGAGAGCCTCCTGGCCGCCTCGGCGATGAGCTGGGCGACGGTGATGGAGTTCAGGTGCAGGTCGGCGCGCAGCCGGGTGTCCCCGGTGACCGAGGCGAGGGGGAGTTCGGCGCGTTCGGCGACCACGGCCCGGATGACGTCGGCCGGGGCCGTCCCGGCGGCCTCCTCGGCGGCGGCTCCGGGCGCGGGGGCGGGCCGGCGCTCGGGCTCGGGCGCCGCGGCGGGCGCGGCCCGTTCGCAGGGGTTGGCGAGGAAGCGCCGGGGCCGGCCGGGGTCGATCGGGCGCAGGAAGCGGTGCTCGTACAGTGCCTCGACGCGTACGTCCCGGCCCAGGGCCCAGGCCGCGGCGGCGCAGCGCAGCAGTCCGCCGATCCCGTCGGAGCCGGCCTCGACGGCGAAGGCCGGGGCGCCCCGTCCCCGGGCCAGGTGGGTGAGGACGGTGTCGGGTCCGGCCTCGATCCACAGGTCGGTCCCGGCGGCGGCTTGCATGGCCCGGTCGAAGAGGACGGGGGCGGTGGTCTGGCGGACCAGGTGTTCGCGCAGGTCGGTCCCGGGGGCGAGCAGTTCCCCGGTGACGGTGGAGTACACGGGTCGGCGCGGGGCCCTCACCTCGGCGGCGTCCAGCGCCTTGCGCAGGTCGGCGGCGGCCCCGGCCACGAGCGGCGAGTGGAAGGCGTGGGAGACCGGGAGGCGCAGGCCGTCCAGTTCCCGGACCACACGGTCGACCGCCGCGGTGCCGCCGGAGACCACCGTGGCCCCGGGGGCGTTGAGGCAGGCGACACCGACGCCGTCGGGGAGGAGCGGCCGCACCCGGTCCTCGGGCATCGCCAGGGCGGCCATGGCCCCGTGGTCCCCGGGCAGTGCGGCCATCGCCCCGCCCCGTTCGCGTACGACGGCCGCCAGGTCGGCCTCGGAGAGGGCGCCCGCCCACGCCAGGGCGGTGAGTTCGCCCAGGCTGTGGCCGACCGCCAGGTCGGCGCTGATGCCCAGGGCGTCCAGCGCCCTGATCGAGGCCAGGGACGCGGCGACGATGCGGGGCTGGGCGACGGAGGTGTCGGCGGCCGGATCGCCCTCGGGCAGGTCCGCCCCCTCGTAGAGGTCGGCGACGGCGGGCAGCCGCCGTGCCAGCGCGCCTCCGGTGCGCCCGGCCGAGGCCGCCTGTCCCGACATCAGCAGGCCGATCCTCGCACCGCCCCTTCCGGGCGGTGCGGTGAAGACGTCGGGGCCGAGGGTGCGGCGGCCGGCGGCGACCGCGTCCGCGGCCCGCCGCAGGAGGCCGGGGAGCCCGGCGTCCGGCGCGGCGGTGACCGCGGCCCGGTGCGCCCCGCCGCCGCGGGTGCGGGAGAGTTCGGCCGCCAGGTCGGTGTACTGGGCGTAGGACAGCGTGTCGGCCGCGCGGGCGGCGTCCTCGATCCTCTCCCGGAGCTCCTCGGCGGAGTCCGCGGAGAACACGAGGAGTTCGCTCTCCTGGGGGGTGCCTCCCAGGGTGGCGGTGCGCGTGTCCAGTCCGGTGCGCCGGTGGGCGGCCAGCCCCTCGACCACGACGTGGGCGTTGATGCCGCCGAAGCCCATGGAGCTGACACCGGCCCGCAGGGGCCTGTCCTGCGGCCAGGGCTCGGGTTCGCGGACCGTGCGCAGGCGGGCGCGGTCCCCGGAGAGCTCCTCGACGGGGTCCTCGCACCCGGCGGTGGGCGGGACGACCTGGGTGTGGACCGCCATGACGGCCTTGATGAGGCCGGCCGCGCCCGCGGCGGCCTTCGTGTGGCCGATGAGCGCCTTGACCGAGCCCACGGCGGGCGGCGGACCGTCGCCGGGTTCCCCGACCAGGCCCGCGAGGGCCTGCAGCTCGGCCCGGTCCCCGATGACCGTGCCGGTGCCGTGCGCCTCGAAGTAGGACACGGTCCGCGCGTGGAAGCCGGCCTCGCGGTAGGCGCGGTCCAGGGCGAGGCGCTGCCCCTCGCTCTCGGGCCTGGTGATGCCGCCGGTGCCGTCCGAGGACACCCCCCAGCCCCGCAGGACCGCGTAGGGGCGCAGACCCAGGGCCTGGGCGTCCTCCAGCCGGGTCAGGACCACCATGCCGCAGCCCTCGCCCGGCAGGAACCCCGAGGAGCCGCGGTCGAAGACGCGCATGCGGTCGCGGGCCAGGGCGCCCGCCCGGGAGAAGCCCACGAGCTCGAAGGGGTCGATGCTCAGGTCCACCCCGCCGGCGACGACGGTGCGGGCCCGGCCCTCGGTGATCTCCCGGCACCCGTGGACGACCGCGAGGAGGGAGGAGGCGCAGGCCCCGTCCACCGTGTACCCGCCGCCGCCGAAGCCGAAGTGCGAGCAGATGCGCCCCGCGATGGTGTTGGACAGGCTGCCTGCGAGCGTGTCGCCGTCCGGTTCGGGGAAGGGCTCCAGGAAGCGGTCGCGCAGGTCGTCCAGGAGGCCGGGGTCGGTCTCCCCGCGTTCGGCCAGCAGGCCGGCGACCACGCGGCGGACGTAGGGCCAGCGGGTCCGGAGCACGTGCGACCGGGTGAACTCGCCGGTCAGGGTGTTGCCCACGAAAACCGACGTGTCGGCCGCGCCCGCGGCGGGGTCCAGGCCGGCGTCGGAGAGCGCCCGGGAGGCGGTGTCCAGGGCCAGCCAGTGGGTGAGGTCGGTGGCGCGGTAGGTGGGGCCGGCCACCCCGAAGGCGGCGCGGTCGAACTCGTAGTCCTCCAGGACGGCGGCGTGCGTGACGGAGATCCGGTCGGGGTCGGTCCCCGACTCCCCGAGGTAGTCGGCGAGGTCCAGCCGCTCGGCCGGGATGCGCCGGAAGGCGCGCCGTCCGGAGAGCGCGTTGTCCCACAGCTCGGCGGGGCTGGAGGCCCCTCCGTAGGTGCACGCCATGCCCACGATCGCGACGCCGTTCATCGGCCCTTCCCCCACTTCGAGAGTCCGTACAGGTACAGGCCCCGGACCGCGCACACGGCCACCAGGGCGAAGAACAGCCCGAAGACGACGTGTGCCGCGGTGAGCGCCCCGTAGAGCCCCGCGACCGACAATCCGAAGAACACCTGGTTCCTGGGGCTGGAGGGCGTGGTGGCGGGGTCGGTGACCATGTAGAAGGTGAAGAGCACGAAGGCCAGTCCGGTGACGGGTCCCAGGACGGCGGCGAGGGAGGCGTCGAGGAGCACCGCCCGTACGACGCCCTGGAGGGCGAAGCCGCCCAGCCACGCGAGGACCAGCCATCCGCGCTTGGTGAGTTTGAAGTTGAGCAGGCTGCCGGTGGTGAGGATGACGGCCGGCAGGATCCAGTCCCAGACCCCGGACACGTTCTCCGTGAAGTGGTACGGCGGGGCGATGCCGACCCAGGTGAAGGTGACCAGGGTCGCGGCGATGCCGAAGTTGGAGGGGTTGAGGAAGTGGCGGACGCCCTTGCCCGTGTCGACCCTCAGCACGGTCTTGGAGGCCAGGGCGACGACGACGCCGAAGACGACCGGCCACACCCGCTCCCCCGAGTAGAGGAGCATCCCGACGGCGAGGGCGGTGATGTGGGCGGGCAGGAGGAAGTCGACGAGGGTCCGCGCGCCCCCGAGGAACTTGGGGCGGCGGCCGTTGAGCCGCGCGTCCAGGTACTCCAGTCCCAGTTCCATCGTGTAGGCGGTGGCCAGGGCCGCGAGGGGGACGGCGACCATCGGCTCGAAGCCCAGGTAGGCGTAGCCGAGGACGTTGAGGACCGTGATGGCGACGGCGAAGCGGCGCAGGGCGGTGAGGCGCACGTCGCGCGCGGGCGGCGGCGACGGGGCGGGGCCGCCGTCCTCGCGGTCGGCCGCTCGTACTCGGAGTTCGGTCATGATCCGCTCCCGGTGCCGGTCTCGGAGGTCTCGGCGCCGTCGGTCAGGACGACGGTGTGGCGGCCGGGGGTCAGGGTGGCCTCGGCCGTGTGGACGCGCCCCCGGTCGTCGCGCCAGGTCAGTTCGACCGGGACGGGGTCCTCGTCGTCGGCCTCGCCGAGGCCGATGACGAGTTCGGGCGCGTGCTTGCCGGAGTGCCCGTTGCCGCCGTCGACCTGGGCGACGTGGACCCTTCCGTCGGGCGCGGTCACGCGGACGGCGGTGCCGACGGCGGGCGTGGTGCCGTGCTCGGCGGGCCGCACGAGGTTGAGCGAGAGGGAGGCGCCGGGGTCGGGGGAGTCGTTGCGGTAGAGCACCGAGGCGTCCCACTGGTTGGCGACCGCGATGTCCAGGAGCCCGTCTCCGTCGGTGTCGGCCATGGCCACGCCGCGGCTGACCGTGCTCCGGCCGACGCCCACGTGGTCGCCGATCTCGGCGAAGCGGCCCCGTCCCCCTTCCCGGGCGAAGAAGCTCAGGCCCCCGTCGCCGGACAAGTCGGTCTCGGGGCCGAGGTCGGGCCAGACCCGGGGGTCGGCGAGGAGTTCGTCGTTGACGAGGGCCACCTCCTGGATCTCCGGCCACCGGTTGACCTCCCCGGCGACGAAGCCGGTCGCCTGGACGACCTCCTTGTGGCCGTCGTTGTCGAGGTCGGTGAAGCGGATGTCCCACCCCCATCCGGAGCGGGCGAGGCCGAGCTGCTCGCTGCGGTCGCGGAAGGGCGCCCTGCCGTCGGCGATCAGGCCGTCGTCGGCGGTGTTCATCCAGATGAAGTTGCTCTCGAAGAGGGCGAACTCCTCGGTGATGTTGCTGACGGCCATGTCGAGGCGCCCGTCGCCGTCGAGGTCTCCGAAGTCGATGCCCATGCCCTTGAAGGAGTCCTCCCCCAGGACCTTGGAGCCGGCGGTGGTCGGCGTCCAGGTCCCTGCGAGCGCAGTGAACGAGGGGTCGCCCGGCACGGAGTCGTTGCGCAGCAGGACGTCGGGGCCGAAGTCGTTGGAGACGTACAGCTCGGGGAGCATGTCCCCGTCGAGGTCGGCCGCGCCCAGGGCGAGGGTCCAGCCCGTGGACGCCCTGCCCTCCAGGACCCCGCCGGCTTCGGTGAAGAGGGGGCCGTCGGGGTCGGCGGAGCCGAGCAGCAGGCGGTTCTCCCCCGCGTTGGCGGCCCGGGACATGGAGTGCTGCATGGTGGGCCGCCCCCCGCCGGAGGTGTCCAGGACCGCCGCGTCGTCGGGGAAGTAGTTGCCGATGACGAGGTCGAGCGTGCCGTCGCCGTCCACGTCGGCGGTCAGGGCCGCGTTGGAGTGCCAGGTCTCGTACCCGCCGTCCAGGAGTTCGACGGCCTCGTAGGCGTCCGCGGAGGGGGCGTCCCCGCCCGCCATGTGCAGCGAGGGGCTGCGGCCCCAGTAGTAGACGAGCAGGTCCATGCGGCCGTCGGCGTCGGCGTCCACGGGCTGGCAGCCCATCGGGGCCATGGTGTCGTCGTAGGGCAGGCCGCCCGTGTCGAGGGCGAAGGGGTCGTAGCGGGAGGGGCCGGTGGGGGCGGGGGCGACCACGGCCCGGTCCACGCGGGGGTCCACGTAGCACAGGTCGTTCATGAGCCCGTCGCCGTCCAGGTCGGTGACGGCCACGCCCGCGCCCACGCTGGACATCCACGCCTGGATGCCCTCGTAGTCGGGGTGCAGGTCGCGGTCCTCCCCCATGGGGAGCCCGGGGGGCGGTTCGAGTTCCAGGGGGGTGAAGGAGAAGGCGGAGGCCAGGGCGTCCACCTCGTCCGCACCGGGTTCGGGCACCCGTGCGACGAGGAAGGCGGCGGCGACCAGGAGCAGGGCGACGCCCTTGGCCGCGTGTGCGCGCAGGGGCCGGCGGGGGGACCGCGTCCGCTCAGAGGGCACTGGGGACCCCCTCCGTCAGCCGGGCGGCCACCCGCGACCGCCACACCGCGTAGGCGGGCGTCCCGGTCCGGGGCGCGTCACGGCCCCACGGCGGGAGCGCGGCCAGCTCCTCGTCGGTCACCTCCGCCGCGTCACGGGGGCCGAGGCCCGTCAGGGCCCGCACCGCCGACTCGGAGTCCGGCGCGACCGGCCCGAGGGTCACCAGGGCCTTGGCCGCGAACGCGGCCCCCTGGGCCAGGGCGGGTGCGTGGCCCCCGGCGGCGTCGAGGAGCCGGCGGGCCCGGTCCGGTGCGGCCCCGGTGAAGGCGGCGGCCAGGGCGACACCGCTCCACAGGTCGCCGTGGAACCCGCGCGGGGCCCGGCCGACGGAGCGGGCGATCCGCTCCGGTTCGGCGCACCGGGCGAACCACAGGGCGCGGCCCGCCCCCTGCGCGGTGGCGTGGCGGACGTATCCGGGCAGCGGCGCGCTCAGCCGCCGGTCGGCGCCGCCGAAGAACACCTGGTGGAAGCCGTATCCGTCCCAGGCGAGCCAGCCCAGGAGGGGGTCGAGCTGGCGCAGGACCGGTCTCCAGAGCACGCGCGGCAGGCGGGCCAGGGCCCAGCCCGCGCCGACGTGCGCCGTGTAGGGGCTGCGGCGGGCGCGTCCGCGGAGCATGCGGGAGAAGTCGGTGCGGCGCGGGACGCTGAGCGCGTCGGTCAGGCACAGGGCCATGGCCGCCCCCTCGTAGACGAAGCCCGCGTCGGGGCCGTACTGCTCGGGAAAGGTCTCCGGGGCCCGGGCGGGGTCGTCGAGCGCCGTGCCGTAGCCCCGGTGGAACGCCGCGCCGGCGGCCTCCAGGCGGGCCACCGTCCCCGCCTCCCCCGGGTCGAACCCGCGGGAGCCGAACGTCGTCTCCTCGAGGGGGAATTGCAACACGGATCGGAAGTTCGTTTTCGCCCGGCCTAGGTACATGACCACCGCCCCTGGTTGTATCGCACCCGACGAATCTACGTTCCTCTACAAATCGTCCCAATAGGAAGGAGGTACCGAATCGAATACAACCGGTACCAGAAAGGTACCGTCCGCCGAATCCGGTCGCACACCGCATGCCTGAGAACAGCTATAAAAAAAGGATGATCGCCATTGTGGGAGCGGGGCTGGCGGGGCTCGCCTGCGCCGACGAGCTGACACGGGCCGGGCACGAGGTGACGGTGTACGAGGCCTCCGACCGGGTCGGCGGCCGCTGCTGGACGGTCGACGCCTTCGGGGGCCGCACCGTCGAGCGCGGCGCCCAGCTGATCGACTCGGGGGACACCCGGCTGCTGCGGCTCCTGGACCGCCTGGGGCTGGACACGGTCGACCTGCACGCCTCCCGGGACGCGGGGTCAGGGCCCCTGCTGTGGATCGGCGGGGCGCCCTACCCGTTGGAGGAGGCCGACGCGGAGTACCGCGAACTGGACCCGGTCGTGCGCGCCGACCGGCAGGCGGCGGGCCCCGCGCCGGGCCGCGGCCGCATGACCCCCCGCGCCCTGGAACTGGACGCCATGTCCGTGGAGGACTACCTCGGACGCACGGTCCCCGGCACCCGGCTGGCGCGCCTCCTCGGGACCGCCTACGCCTGGGAGCTGGGGGCCGACGCCGCGGAGCTGAGCGCGCTCCACCTGGTCACCCTGCTCGGCGCCAACCCCCCCGGCGAGTTCGGGCTCTTCGGTCCGGCCGACGCCCGGTACGCCGTGCGGGGCGGCACCGGGCGTGTGGCCGAGCTGCTCGCGGACCGGCTGCCCGGCCGCATCAGGCTCGGCCACGAACTGGTCGCCCTGCGCAGGGACGGGGCCGGCCGCACCGTCCTGGTCCTGGACGGGGGCGGGGGGGTCTTCGAGGTCCGGCCGGACCGCACCGTCCTGACCGTCCCCTTCTCCGTCCTCGGGGCGCGCGTGGACCTGTCGGGGGCGGAGTTCGGACCGGACCGCATGCGTGCGGTCCGTGAGCTGGGGATGGGCTCGGCGGTGCGCACGCACATGGAGTTCACGGGGAGGCCGTGGACCTCGGTCGGCTGCAACGGGGCGGCCGTCTCCGACGGGGGCTTCCAGTCGTGCTGGGACGAGACCCTGGGCCTCCCGGGGGACGGGGGGCCGGCCGTGCTGGTCAACCTGCGCACCGGACCGGCCCCCTCCGCCGATCCCGTGGCGGTCGCGGACCGGTTCCTGGCCGAGTTCGATTCCCTGGTTCCGGGCGTGGCCTCGTCATGGACCGGACGCGCCGTTACCTGGGACTGGTCGGCTTATCCGTGGTCGCTCGGTTCGTACGCGTTCTACCGACCGGGCCAGTTCGCCTCCCTGGCCGGTGTCGAAGCACTTCCGGAAGGCGACTGCCATTTCGCCGGGGAGCATACCAGTCCGCACGACAGCGGCATGAACGGAGCAATATCAAGCGGGGTCCGCGCGGCACAAGAGATCATGGGTACCACCTAGGTACCAGAAGTGCCGAATGGACTTTCCGGGGCCGGATTGGATAATGTCTGGCCGGTGCCGACCCGGCGTTCGGCCCCGATGCCGCGCGCACGGGAGAAACAGGGAAAGAGGAGACCATGAGCGAAGAATTCAGTCCCACCCTCGTCATCATCAACCTCCCGGTCAAGGACCTGGAGGCGGCGACCGCGTGGTACACGAAGGTGCTGGGCCACGGCCCCTCCGGGGAGCCCTCCCCCACCGACGTGGAGTTCGACCTGCGCGAGGGCGTGAGCCTGCTCCTGACCACGGGTGACGAGGAGGCCGAGGCGGCCGGGGCCAAGGTCCTGTTCGGGGTCGAGGACCTGGACGCCGAGAAGAAGCGCCTGGCCTCGGTGGACGTCGAGTGCGGCGAGCGCCAGGAGATCCCGGACGCCCTGGCGTGGTTCGACTTCAAGAGCCCCGAGGACCACCGGCTGAGCCTGGTGCAGATGCTGGGCTGACCCGGCGGTCACAGGTCCCCGACGGGGGCGGTCCGAGTCCGGACCGCCCCCGTCCGGCGTTCGGGGACCGGTGGCGGAAGGCTCCGGGGCCGGTCCCGGATACGGGGCGGTTGTGGTACCTATTCCCTATGGAGGAGGGCGTCCCGCCACCCTAGTGTCACGGTATGAGCGATAAGCGGACCGGCCGGAACGAAAAGGCCGATTACGGCGATGGAATAGCCGACGTATTCGACACCTGGTATGGCGAGGAAAGCGACTCCGACTGCCTGTCCGCCCTGAGTAAACTCGCCGACGGCGGCCCCGTCCTCGAACTGGGCGTCGGGACGGGCCGGGTGGCGGTGCCGCTCGCGGCGTCGGGGCTGGCGGTCACGGGGGTGGAGTCCTCACGGGAGATGATCGAGCGCCTGGCCGCCAAGCCGGGCGCCGAGCGGGTCGCCGTCGTCGAGGGCGACCTGGCCGACGTCCCCGTGGACGGCGAGTTCTCCCTGGTGACGTGCGTCGACAACACCCTGTTCCTCCTGGAGTCCCAGGCCGAGCAGGTGCGCTGCTTCACCAACGTCGCGCGGCGCCTGCGCCCCGGCGGCGTCTTCGTGGTCGAGGTGCCCGCCCGCGTCCCCCGGATGGACGAGGACGAGCAGCAGGGCGTGTTCGTCGAGCACGTCGGCGCCGAGCGGGTGGGCCTGTGGGTCGTGGAGCACGACCGCGCCGGTCAGCGCATGTTCATGCAGCAGATCTCCTTCGAGAACGGGAGCGTGCGCCTGCTCCCGGTCCCGGTCCGCTACGCCTGGCCGGCCGAGCTCGACCTCATGGCCCAGATCGCCGGCCTGCGCCTGCGCCACCGGTGGAGCGGCTGGGACGGCTCGGCCTTCACCTCCCAGAGCGTGCACAACGTGTCCGTCTACGAGCGAATCGAGGACCACGTTGACCTCCCCTGACGCGTTCCCGCTGTGGAACAGCACCTCCATGGAGGCGTTCCTGTCCTACCTGGAGCCCGACGAGATGATCGTGGAGGGTGACGGGGTACGGGTGCGCGACGCCGCGGGCCGCTGGTACCTCGACGCCAGGTCCGGGTTCTGGAACGTGACCCTCGGCTACGGGCACCCCGGCCTGGTCGAGGCCGTGCGCGAGCAGGTCGGCCGCCTCCCCTACGGCAGCATGTGGGGCTACGGCCGCCCGGCGCGGATCGCCGTGGAGTGCGCCGAGGCCCTCGTCCGGGTCCTTCCGGAGGGGATCGACCACGTCCGTTTCCAGAGCAACGGCGCCCAGGCCGTGGAGACCGCGGTCCTGCTCTCCCGCCACCTGCGCCTCCTGGAGGGCGAGCCGCACCGCACGGCGGTGGTGGGCCTGTGGGGGGGCTTCCACGGCTTCGGACCGGGCGCCAGCGCCATCACCGGACTGTCCTACCTCCACCACCACGCCGGCCCCCTGCTCCCCGACGTCATCCACACGCGGGCGCCCCACGGCGAGGACGCCGCGCCGGCGGACATGGCGCGCGCGCTGGAGCTCCTGGAGGACCACGGCCCCGAGCGCGTGAGTGCGATCATCGTGGAACCCGTCATCGGCGAGGGGGGCCACGTCCTCACCCGCGGCCAGGCCGCGGAGCTGTCGGCCTTCTGCCGCGCCCACGGGATCCACCTGGTGGTCGACGAGGTGACCACGGGCATGGGGCGGACCGGCGACTACACCCGTAGCGCACAACTGGGCCTGGACCCGGACATCCTCCTCCTCGGCAAGGGCCTCACCAGCGGGTACGCCGGCCTCTCCGCCGTCTGCCTGGGGGAGCGGGTCCACCGCGCCCTGCTCGCCGCACCGGTGGAGCGGTTCTTCGCCACGGGCTCCACCCACGACGGGCACCCCGTCGCGCTGAGCGCGGCCCTGGCCGTCCTGCGGGCGCTGGAGGACGGCAAGGTGTTCGCGAACGTGGCCGCCCAGGGCGACCGGCTCCGCACCGGCCTGCTGGACCTGGCACGCCGCCGCCCAGCGGTGTCCGCCGTCCGGGGCGCCGGGCTGATGTACGCGGTGGAGTTCGCCGGCGCGGCGGCCGAGGACCCGTGGTTCGTCAACAAGGCGCGCCTGGCGCTGGAGGAGCGGGGGGTGCTGGTGTCGGTGCTCAACGCCGTTCCGGCCCTCATGGTCATCCCCCCGCTCGTCTTCGGGGACGGGGACGTCGACGAACTGCTCGCGGCGTTCGACGGGGCCCTGGAGGCCCTCGCCTCGGGGTGGGCGCCCGCCGACGGGACGAAGGGCTTCGTCTGAGGCGGCGCCCCGTCGCCCGGGAACCGGCCCGCACGCCGACTGGAGGTCCTTCCTTGCCCCTGCTCCTCCTCTGGGACATCGACCACACGCTCGTCACCACCACCCGGTTCGACCGGCGCGCGTACCTGGCCGTCGCGACCCGGCTGCTGGGGGCGGCCGACCCCGTCCTGCCGCCGTCGGGAGCGGGCCGGACCGAACCGCACACGATGGCCGAGACCGTGCGGCTCAACGGGGCCGACCCCGGCGGTCCCCTGGTCGGACGCGCGCTGGAGCTGTTCGGGGACCTGGTGGCGGGCGATCCCGAGGGCCTTCGCGCCCAGGGGCGCGTCCTGCCCGGGGCGCGGGAGGCCATGGCCGCGGCGGCGGCCCTCCCCGGGGTCCGGATCGGGGTCGCCACCGGCAACCTGCGCTCCGTCGCCCGCGCCAAGCTGGCCGCCTTCGGCCTCGACCGGCACGTGGAGTGGGCGTGCGGGGGCTACGGCGACACCGCCGCGACCAAGGCCGGGGTGGTCCTCCAGGCGCGGCACGCGGCCGGGCTCCGCGCCGGGCGGGGGTTCCCGGCCGGGGAGACCCTCCTGGTCGGGGACTCCCCGTCCGACGCCGCGGTGGCGGCGGCCGGCCACGCGCGCGTGCTCGGCGTGGCGACCGGCCGCGCCGACGCCGGCGCCCTCGTCCGCGCGGGGGCGGACGCCGTCCTGGCCGACCTGCGCGACACCCGCGCGTTCACCGCGGCCGTGCTGTCCTTCGCCCGTCACCGGTCCCCGCCGGGACCGCCGGGGACCGCCCCGCCGGAGGTCCCGGGCTCCTGAGGCCCGTCCGTGGGCGGTGCGACCCGCCCCCGCGGGCGCGCCGTCCGCGACCGCCCCGCACCCCGTCCGACCACACACCCGAGGAGTCCCCCATGGCAGCCCGACCGGACCCGACCACGCACCACCGCGGCAGACTGCTGGCCACCGTGAACGGCGACCGCCACAGGACGGCGCTGTGGGTGTTCATGGTGGTCGTGGTCGCCCACTGGGCCGAGCACCTGGTCCAGGCCGCGCAGATCTACGTCCTGGACTGGCCCGTGCCGGAGGCGCGGGGCGTGCTGGGCATCCCCTTCCCGTGGCTGGTCACCTCCGAGTGGATGCACTACGGCTACGCCCTGATCATGCTGGTCGGGCTGTTCCTGCTCCTGCCGGGGTTCTCCGGGCGCTCCCGCTCCTGGTGGCTCGCCTCCCTCTGGATCCAGGTGTGGCACCACCTGGAACACCTGCTCCTGCTGCTCCAGGCCCTGACGGGGTCGCACCTGGGCGGAGGGGCCGCGCCGATGAGCCTCATCCAGTTCGTGGTGCCCCGGGTGGAGCTCCACCTGCTGTACAACGCCCTGGTGTTCGCTCCGATGGTCGTGGCGATGTACCTGCACACGCATCCGCGCCCGGACGAGGCGGCGGCGATGTCGTGCGGCTGCGCCGCTGCCCGGGAGGGGGACCCGGTCCGGTGACGCGGCCGGGCGGGGCGGTGCCGGGCCCCTTCAACGCGGTGGTCCTCCTCCTCGCGGTGCTCGTGGTCTGGCTGGGGGCCGCCAGCGTGGAGCGGGTCGCGCGGGCGGCCTCGGCGGACGGCGAGCCGGGCACGTTCACCGCGTCCCGGGTGGAGTGCGTGAGCCACCTCGGCCACGAGTCCTGCACCTGCTACGGCACGCACGTGCCCGACGACGGCGGGACGGCGCGCGAGGACGTCTACCTGCACGGCGCCGACCGCGCCTCCTGCGTCACCGGCGCCGAGACCCCCTCCTACGACGTCGGCTCGGCCACCCGCGTGTACGGCCCCGAGGGGTCGCGCGAGTGGCTGTTCACGGCGGGGATGATCCTGGCCGGAGCCGCTTTGGGCGTGTGGGCGTCGCGGCCGTGGTGGCCCCGGCGCGGGAGAGCGGCCTGACCGGGGCCCGGGCGGTCCCCCGCCTCCGTCGAAGAACCCGGCCGCCGGGGAGGGGCGGTCGTGGCGTGGACGGTGTCCTCCCCCCGCGGGGTCCCGGCTGCGGGTCCCCCGGACGGGGCGGTGGCGGGGTCGAGGACGTCGGCGGCGTGGTGCGGGCCCCGGGGCGCTCGTCCGCTCCGGGCCGTACGCCCGGCGGACCGGCGCGGCAGCAGGGCGGACAGGTCGGGGCGCACCCCCGCCGACAGGACGATCGCGTGGTCCCGTACGGCGGGGGTGCGGCTCAGGCAGTCGTGCGCGGGCCCGTCGCCCGCCACGGCCGCGCAGCGGGCGCCGGCGGACGGGGCGGCCACGGCCACCGCGTCCGTGCCGGGGTCTTCTCCGGAACGGGTCGCGGACACGGCCCTCCTCCCGTGGGCGGGCGACGGCGGTGCCGTGCCCGGGGAGCGCGGGGGACGGCTAGGCGCATCGCGGACACACGCCCGACAGCTCGAAGGAGTAGTCCAGGGAGGCGAACCCGCTGTCGCGCCGCACACGGTCGGCGACCGCCGCCAGTTCGTCCGCCTGCGCGACGTCCTCCACCCGGCCGCAGGCGCGGCACAGCAGGTGGTGGTGGCGGACGGAGGTCCTGCAGAGCCGGTAGAGGCGCTCTCCCCCGGGTGAGTGGAGGGTGTCGAGGACGCCCTCCTGGGCGAGCCGGTGGAGGGTGCGGTAGACCGTGGACAGGCTGGGCGGCCCGGGTCCGCGCGAACGCCTCCCGCTGAGGACGGAGTGGATCTCCTGGCAGCTGCGGAAGTGCGTGCTCCGGTCCAGCGCGCTGAGGACGACGTCGTCGTACTGGGACACCCTGGGCATCTCAGCCGACCGTCCTGGGGTTTCTCTCGGCGGGGGGTGCGCCCGCAGGTCCCGGCGCCTGGCGCCGCTCCCTGGCTCCGGTCACGTCACGGTCCTCCGGTCCTGTGACACAGACTGCATGGAAATGATTTTCATAACCATACCATGACCATGCCCGTATCCCCCCAAAAACCGCCCCACGGGGGCGGCTGACGCCCCCTGAGGGGAGGCCCCCGTACGCGCCCGGCGTCGGAGGCGCCCGGCCCCGTGGAACGGCGCGGCGGCCCGGCACACCGGGCCACCGCCTCGGGCGGTGCTCCCGGGACGCCGCCCCTCCGGGCGCTCCTGCGCTCCACGCCCTCGGGAGCAGGGGGCCGCCGCCCTCCGGGGCGATCCCGCCGACGGGGACGCGGGGGCGCGCTCCGGGCTTGGGCGCACCGGGCCCCTGCCGGCGGTGGGCCTCCCGGCCGCCGGGCCGGCGCGGGGGCCTCCCCCGCCGTCCGGGACGGACGCCCCGGGCCGGCGTCAGGCGCCGAAGGAGGTCAGCGCCCCCCGGCCGTCGAACCCCGCGCCCGGCGCCCAGGCGATCTCCCAGCGGTTGCCCTCGGGGTCCGCGACGTAGGCGGACCGCCCTCCCCAGGAGCGCTCCACCGGCTCGGCCACGACCGCGGCGCCGGCCCGGACCGCGGCCGCGAACGACGTGTCCACCTGTTCGGGGCCGTCCACGTTGCAGGCGAGGGTGAACCCGGACCACCCGGCCGGGGCGGGGGCCCCGGCCGCCGCCTCGGCGGCCAGCTCCTCCAGGGGGTACAGGGACAGCAGCACCCCGCCCAGGAGGAAGCCCGACCAGCCGTCACCGCTGGACTCCACCTCCTCCCACCCCAGGGCCCGGTAGAACCGGCGGAGCCCGGGCATGTCGCGGGCGCCGAGTGTCACCACGGTCAGACGCGCGGGAATGTCAGCCATGCCCGGAGACTAACGCGGCGGGGCCGTGCGCGTCCTCCACGACGGGCCGTCGTTCCCGGGCGGCCCGCACCGGCGGGTGTGCGCGTGGGGGGCGGGGCCCGGGCTCGTCAGCCGTGGCCGGTGTCGATGACGCAGAAGCGGTTGCCCTCGGGGTCGGCGAGCACGACGAAGTCCGGGTCGTCCGGGTAGAGGTCCCAGTCGACGCGTTGGGCGCCCAGGGAGACCAGCCTGGCCACCTCGGCCTCCTGGTCGGCGGCGTCGCGGGCGAACAGGTCGAGGTGGACCCTGGGGTGCTCCTGCACCGGTGTGTCGCTGAGGCCGAGGGCCAGCGCGGTACCGGCGCCCCCGGGCGGGACCAGGACCACCCAGTCGTCCCCCGTCTCCTCCTCGCGCGGGACGTAGCCCAGGGCCCGGCTCCAGAACTCGGCCGCCCTCGGTACGTCGGCGGCCCCCATCACGATCGTTCCCATGCTCAGCATCCGCCGATTCTGGCAGGGGTCGGCGGGTGCGTGCCAGGCGCCACGGTCCGGGATGCACGGACCGACCCCCGCCAACTCGAGATGTTCACAGCATCCAGATTTTTTGAGTATCCTGATGGCGACAGCATGAAGAAAGGGGTGGTGATGGTCCGACCGGATCGGGCCCGGCGGCGGGGGTCCACCCGCACGACCGCGGCCGAGGCGCGGCCCACGGGACACGGCCGGGCGACCGGCGGCGCACGGCGCCGGGGGGTCCGCGCATGAGCGGCCCCGCGCCGACCGGCGCCGACCTGCTGGTGCTGCACGCCCTGCGCTGCGGCGGCCACTCCGGACCCGCCCGCGTGGCCGAGGCCACGGGCCTGACCGCGTCCGAGGCCGAGTCCGAGCTGATCGACCTGGCGGTCGCCGGCCTGGTGACCCGCACGGCCGGCGGCTTCGGCGGGTGGGGCCTGACGGAGGCCGGCCGCGCGGCGGACGCCGAGCGGATCACCGGGGAGCTGGAGGCGGCCGGCGCCCGCACCGCCGTGACGGCGGCCTACGAGGACTTCCTCGTGCTCAACCCCGAACTGCTCGACCTCTGCACGGCCTGGCAGCTGCGGTCCGTCGACGGCGTCACGATCGTCAACGACCACGGCGACCCGGCCTACGACGCCCGCGTCCTGGCCGCGTTCGCCGGGCTGGACCGGCGGGCCGCCGCCGTCTGCGCCGACCTGGCCGCCGCGCTGCCCCGGTTCGGCCGCTACCGGACCCGCCTCGCGGGGGCCCTCGAACGCGCCGGGGCCGGCGCCCTGGAGCACGTCGCCGACACCACCGCGTCGTACCACACCGTGTGGGCCGAGCTCCACGAGGACCTGCTCGCCACCCTGGGGATCCCCCGATGAGGTGGGTGCGCCCCCTCTCGGCGGGGACCAGGGGGACGGCGCGGACACTGGGCGCCAAGGCGCACGGCCTCGTGCTCCTGCACCGCCTCGGCCTGCGGGTGCCCCCGGCGTTCGTCGTCACCACGCGGGCGTGCCGCGCCTTCCTGCGCGAGGGGCGCCTCCCCGAGGGCCTGGACGGGGAGCTCGCGGCCGCCGTGGGCGGTCTCCAGACCGCCACGGGGCGCCGCTTCGGCGGGCCGCGGCTGCCGTTGGCGGTGTCCGTGCGCTCCGGGGCCGGTGTGTCGATGCCCGGCATGATGGACACGGTCCTCAACCTCGGCCTCACGGAAGGGGCCGCCGCCGGGCTGGCCGCCGAGACGGGCGATCCACGGTTCGCGCTGGACTCGCGGCTGCGGTTCCTGTCCACCCTCGCCTCCGCGCTCACGGGCGCGGACGGCGGCGGCCCCGGCGGAGCCCCCGGGCAGGGGGACGCCGGCGGGGAGAGCGACCCCGCCGGTGCGATCGCGGCGCTCCAGGACCGCATCCGGCGGCGCCTGGGACGGCCGGTCCCCGACGAGGCGGCCGCGCAGCTGGAGCTGGCGGTCGGGGCCGTGTTCTCCTCCTGGGGGTCCCCGCGCGCACGCGCCTACCGCGACCTGCACGGCATCCCGCACGACCTGGGAACCGCCGTGGTCGTGCAGGCGATGGTGTTCGGCAACCGCGACGGGCTCAGCGGCAGCGGGGTCGCGTTCAGCCGCCATCCCGACACCGGTGCGAACGCCCCCTTCGGCGAGGTCCTGTTCGGCCGCCAGGGCGACGACGTCGTCTCCGGCAAGGCGGCGACCAGGCCCTTGCGCGAACTCGCCGACCGGCATCCGGCCGTGTGGGCGGGCCTGCTCGACGCCCTGGGCCGGATCGAGGGGCACTACCGGGACGCGTGCTACGTCGAGTTCACCTTCCAGTCCGGCGAACTGTGGCTGCTGCAGGTCCGGCCGGGCCGGTTCGTCGGGGCCGCAGCGGTGCGCGTGGCCGCCGAACTCGCCGACGAGGGCGTGATCGGGCGCCGCGAGGCGCTGCTCAGGGTCTCGCCGCACCACCTGCGGCACGTGCGCACGCCCCGGCTGGACCCGGCCGGGGAGGCCGACGTGCTGGCCCGGGGTGTGGGCGCCTGTCCCGGGATCGCCGTCGGCGGGGTGGCCACCACCTCCGAGGCGGCGGTGCGCATGGCCGCGGACGGACCGGTGGTCCTCGTGCGTCCGGAGACCTCCCCGCACGACATGCGCGGCCTGGCCGCCGCCGCGGGGATCGTCACCGCACACGGGGGGCCGGCCAGCCACGCCGCGGTCGTCGCGCGCGCGATGGGCAAGCCCGCCGTCGTGGGGGTCGCCGGCCTGTCCGTGGGAGCCGCCTCGGTGGAGGTCGGCGGGCGCACCCTCGCCGAGGGCGACTGCGTCACCGTCGACGGCACCGGCGGCGAGGTCGCCCTCGGGCGTCCCCGCGTCGTCGCGACCGCGGCCGACGAGCACCTCCACCGGCTGCTCGCGTGGGCGGACGACGTGTCGGGGGACCGCTCCGGACGCGACGAGGCCGGCCGCCTCGAAGCCGCCCATGCCGTGCTCGGGCGGGGGCGGCGCCGCGGCTGAGACCGTTCGCGCCCTCCGGCGGCCGGGCCGGCGACGGGACGGACCGCCGGGACCGCCGCACCGTCCGGACCCTGCGGCCGGGGACTTGGTAGGGTGCGCTGGTCGCACCGCGCGAAGAGGTGCGGCGCCGCTCGAGGGAGAGGGGCCAGGCGGGGATGCAGGCGTCGAAGGTCTCGCACGCGATGGCCGCGGCCGTGTCGGTCGCCTCGTCACTCGGCCTGGCCACGGACGACGCGATCGTCCTCCACGACTCGAACAAGCTCACCCTGCGGCTGCTGCCCTGTGACGTCCTGGCCCGGGTGGCGCCTGCGGCGGACCACGTCGCGCAGTTCGAGGTCGACCTCTCCCTGCGCCTCGTCGGGTCCGGGTGCCCCGTGGCGGCGCTCGACCCCCGGGTGGAGCCGCGTGTGTACGAGCGCGACGGCTTCGTGGTCACGCTCTGGACCTATTACGAGCCCGTGGCGCCCCGCGCGGTCCCGCCGGCCGACTACGCCGCCGCGCTCGGGCGGCTGCACGCCGGCATGCGCGGGCTCGACGTCCCGGCCCCGCACTTCACGGACCGGGTCGAAGAGGCCCGGCGGCTCGTGGCCGACCGCGACCGCACCCCGGCGCTGGCCGACGCCGACCGGGACCTGCTCGGCGACACTCTGCGGAGCCTGGGGCGGGTGGTGGGCGAGCGCGGCGGCGCCGTGCAGCTGCTGCACGGGGAGCCGCACCCGGGCAACCTGCTCGCCACGCGGAGCGGGCCGGTGTTCGTCGACCTGGAGACGTGCTGCCGCGGACCCGTCGTCTTCGACCTCGCCCATGCGCCCGAAGAGGTCGGCGAGCACTACCCGGGCGTCGACCGCGAGCTGTTGCGCCGCTGCCGGATCCTCGTGCTGGCGATGGTCACGGCGTGGCGCTGGGACCGGGACGACCGGTTACCGGACGGGCGCGTGCTGGGCGAGGAGTGGCTCGGCCGGATCCGGGAGGCACGCGGCCACGACGGTCCTGACTCCCGTGGCCGGGAGCGGCCCCCTGGGTCGTAGCCGGTCGGCCGCCGGCGCCGGGATCCGCCGTGGTCCCGGCCCCGCACGCCGTCGGCGGGCCGCGGTCAGGGCCGCACGCCGGGCCCGAACCCCGTCCAGCGCAGTTCGGGCGGGAGGTGGCCCATGTCGTTGTACGTCAGCACCGTGGACCCCGCGCCGTCGCGGTACTCGATCACGGTGAGCGCCGTGTTCGCGCAGTTCAGCCCGAGCCAGCGCGCGGGCGGCGCGTCGAGGGCGTGCCTCACCAGCCAGGCCGCCGGGTAGGCGTGGGTGACCAGGACCTCGTGGGTCACGGTGTCGGCGGGACGGGCGAACCTGCGGACGAGGGCGTCCGCGAGCTCCCTGCCCGAGGCGGCCTCCGCGGCGCCGTACCCGTCGAAGAACCCCGCCCACCCGGGGGGCGGCTCGTCCGGCACGTACGGGACGTGGTCGACCAGTTCAGCCGCCTCCCGCACGGCGGCCCCGCCCAGGCGCCCGCCGATGATCCGGGCGGAGCGCTCCGCGCGGGCGAGGGGCGAGTGCCACACGGCGTCGACCGGCAGGGGGGACAGGCGCTCCCCGAGCAGTTCCGACTGCCGCCGCCCGGCGTCGGTCAGCTCCCCGAAGGGGTCCGCCTCGCCGTGCCGCACCACGTACAAGTGCCGAGTCGCCATCGTCGGACCGTGCTCCCCACCGTCGCGTGTCGGGGGTACGACGGCTCCTCACGGCCCCGGGGCGCCGCGTCGGGCGGAGCTCCGGCACCCCGACTTCCCGTACTCACAACATTCAGATGATATTAACATCTGAATGAGGATGGACGGGAGCCCGGAAGGAGCCTTCCCCCGGGTCCCGCCGGAACGGGCCCCCGGCACGGCGAGGCGGGCGGACGAGCCGCCCCGGACCCGGGCCGCGCACGCGCGCCCGCCGCGCTCGTAGGACCGGGTCTCGCCACTCCGCCGCCGGCGGGGTCGCACACGCGCGCCCGCCGCGCTCACGCGCGGCGTCCGGACTTCTTCCCGCCCTTGGCCTTGGGCCGGTCCCGCATCTCCACGTAGGGCTCCTCGCCCGGGGGCTGCCCCGCCTCCTCCGCCCGGCCGCGCTCGATCTCGGCGTTGAACTCCTCGCCCAGCAGGATCGCGATGTTGCTGATCCAGAGCCACACGAGGAAGATCACCACGGCCGCCATGCTCCCGTAGGTCTTGCTGTAGGAGGCGAAGTTGGCGACGTAGAAGGCGAACGCCAGCGAGGCGAGCAGCCAGATCACCACCGCGAGCAGGCTCCCCGGGCTGACCCAGCGGAAGCCGCGCCTGGCGTTGGGCGAGGCCCAGTACAGCAGGGCGATCATGAAGGCCACGACGACCAGCAGCACCGGCCATTTCGCGATGCCCCAGACCGTCACGGCCGTGGGGCCCAGGCCGAGCAGCTGTCCGATGCGTTCGGCGATCCCGCCCGAGACCGCGACGGCGAGCACGGTGAGGGTCATCAGGACCACGAGCAGCAGGGTGACGCCGACGCGGATGGGCAGCGTCTTCCAGATGGGGCGCCCCTCCGGGACGTCGTAGACGATGTTGGAGGCCCGCATGAAGGCGGCGATGTAGCCCGAGGCCGACCACAGGGCGACGGCCAGGCTGACGACGCCGACCAGGCCGGCGACGCCGGCGCTGCCCTGGAGGTTCTCGATGGAGGTCGTCACCAGGCCGGAGACGTCCTGGGGCAGGACGGCCGAGGCGTTCTCGGTCAGCGTCCGCGTGGCTCCCGGCCCCGCGAGGCCGAGCAGGGACACCAGCACCAGCAGCGCCGGGAAGAGCGACAGGATCGCGTAGTAGGTCAGTCCGGCGGCCAGGTCGGTCACGTTGTCCGCGCTGAACTCGCGGAACGTCCTTCTCAGGGAGCCCCACCACGAGGACTTCGACATGCGGGTCGGCGCCGAGGCCTCTCCTTGCGGGGGGTGTCCGCCGCCGGGGTTCTCGTCGCTCTGACGGGCCATCGGCCACTTCCTTCCTCTCCCGCTCCGGCGGGTCCGCCGGAGCCGAGGCCGTACCCTCCCGGCCCGCCACCGGGGCCGACCGGGTGGGAGCGCGGCGAGGGCACGGCCCGCGGCCTAGGAACCGCGGATCTCCTCCGAGGCGCTCCTGGCCTCGTGCTGGGCCTGCTCACCGGTGGCGTGCGCCTTCTCCGAGGCGCTCTCCTTCAGGTGCTCCCCGGCGCCGCGGGCCGACTCGGCGGCCTGTTCCTTGACCCGGTCCACGGACTCGGAGACGGCCTGCTGGACCGGCTCGATCATCCCGCCCGCACGGTCCTGGACCTGCTGGGCCGCCTGCCGCTCCGCCCTGCTCTCGGACAGGAGGGAGGCGGCCAGCAGTCCGGCGCCGAAGGCGATCAGGCCCGCGGCGAGCGGGTTGCCCTGTGTCTGCCGGAGGGCCTGCTGGGGAGCCGACCTGACCGCGCCGGCCATCTGGTCGGCGTTCTGCCGGATCGAGCCCCCGGAGGGGTCCCCGCCGGATCCCGGGGACGGCATCGACCCCATGACGCGCTCCTTCATGTCGTGGGCCCTGCGGCGCATCCGGTGGGTGCGCCGGTCGATCGCGTTCTTCGGGTTGGCGCGGCTCACCAGACGGTCCGTGTCCTCGGTCAGCTCCGCGCGCGTCCGCTCGATGTCCTGCCTTATCCGGTCGGATGTTTCGCCCATCGGGCATCCTCCTTCAACGTCTCGATGGTGCGGTCGGGCCGGGGCGAGACCTCGCGCATCCGGCTGCGCCCCATGAGGAACATGACCGCGCCCGCGATCGCCCACAGCACCGCCACCACCAGGGCCGACCAGCCCAGGCCGATGAGTTCGGCGAGGCCGAACACGGCCGCGAGGCTGAGCAGCACCACCGTCATGTAGCCCGCGAAGCCCGCTCCGCTCAGGAGCCCGGCGGCCTTGCCCGCCTTGGCGGCCTCCTCGCGGAGCTCGGCCTTGGCCAGGGCGAGCTCCTGGCGGAACAGCGTCTGGAGGTCGGTGGTCACCTCGCCGACGAGTTCGGCCAGGGATCTGTCGTCCTGGACCGGCTCCGGCCGGATCCGGTCCCGTGTGCTCGGTGAGGGCCTGGGAACCGTCGCCATGTCAGCCTCCCCCGCTTCCGCTTCCCCGGTCCGGCCCCTCCGAGGCCGCCGCCGGCGGCGGGACCGCCTCGCCCGCCACCGGGGCCCCCTGCCGCGGCAGTGAGGTCCCCCCGCGTCCTTCGACCGCGGGCGTCCCCCGCCCGGAGGCGTCGCCTCCGCCGGGTCCCCCCTGGTCGGAGACCGAGGAGGACACCTTGAGGACGCGACCGAGCGCGAACCCGGCCACGGCGGCCCCCACGAGGAACGCCACCGGCCTGCGCCGGGCGAAGTCGCGGGCCTCGTCCAGCAGGCCGTCGACGCCCCGCTCGTCCAGGAAGTCCGCGGCGCCGCGGCCGCCCTCGGCGACCTGTCGGACCACGTCCCCCACGGGCGACCCGTCGTCCCCGTGCTCGGCCATGGACCCCAGCTCCTGCGACCACTGCCGCAGGTTGCCCGAGGCCTTCCGGGTCTGGCTGTCGGCCTCCTCCCGGAGGCGGTCCTGCACGTCGCCGACGACGTGCCCCGTCTCCGAGCGGGCCTCTCCGGCGAGGGAACGCGCCTGCTCCTTCGCGGTGGACGCGACCTCGCCCGCCGCCGCGCGAGCCGTGTCGGCCTTCTGGCCGCCACCGCTGTCGGGCCCGCCGGACCCATCCTGCGGGTGCATCACCACAACCTCCTCGGATCGGCTGGTCATGCGTTGGGACGCGCGTACCCCGCACTCGTGCCGGTACGCACGGGAAGGCCGCGAGTGTGCATTCCTGGACGTTCCTTGCCGTGTTCTTTCCCGCGGGGATGCGGGCCGGTGGCGGGGGGCCGACCCCGAGCAGACCCGGCCCGCCCGGGAGGAGGGTCCGGGGAGGCGCTCCCCCGACCGGCGGTCCCGGTCCCGGGAGCGGGGGCTTTCGCCGGGCGCCCGCCCGGTGCTCCGCGGGCGTCGGACCGACCGGCGCCGGGCCACCCGGTGCGCACCACCGGGTGGCCCGCTTGTGCGCCGTTTCGCCGCGCGGGGTAGTAATACGCCAGGTCACCGCCCCCGGAGCGAGGTGGCCCCCACCCCTCTCCCTCCCTTGGAGGCCCCCATGGCCCACGGACCCGCGCGCGGACGGAGGCTCCGCGCGAGGGGTCGGACACGGCCGCGGCGACCCGGGCCGCGCCGCGGCCCGCCCGCACGGCCCGACGCCACGGACGGCCCCGGGGCCGTGTACGCCCCGGCACCGGCCACGGCACCGCCCCGGCAGGTCCCGTCCTCCCGGCGCCGGGAGGACGGGCGCCCCGCACCGCCCGCCTCCTGCCCGCGGACACCGGCCGCGACCGGACCGCGGACGGCGGCGACACCACACCGCGGGCCCCACGGGCCCGCACACACGGACGGAGAGCGACATGGTCGGACTCGAGCTGAACGACACCGGTGAGCGCGTGAAGTACCTCCAGGAACTGCTCACCTTCGCCGGGTTCCCTCCCGGCGCCATCGACGGCGTCTACGGCGCCAGGACCGCCGACGCGGTCCTCGCCTGCAGGAGGAGCGAGGGGTCCAACGCGACCTCCGGGAACTCGATCACCGGCGCCGCGGCCAAGCAGATCATGACCGCGTTCGTGAGGAGGGTGCCCCGGTAGTGCGCAGCGGTCCCGCAGGCCGGGGCGGGGGTCGGCAGGACGTCCGGCCCCCGTCCCACGGGAGCCGCCGCCCCTCCCCCGTGTCGAGGCCACCGGGGAGCGGCGCGGCGGCTTCCACCCACGGGCGTCCCCGTCCGTCCCGGGCGGACGGGGGCGCCTCCCGCGTGCCCGCGCGCGGGCCCGTTCCGGCTCCCGCGGCCCCGCCCCCGGTCGGGCCCGGTCAGTAGCGGCGGTACACGGCGAGGAAGACCGCCACGTGGCCGACCCGCAGGGCCGCGGCGGCCGACAGGAGCCACCAGGGCAGCGGGGACGGGGGGCCGGTCGGGAGGGAGCCCGAGGGGACGGGGTCTAGGCGGCCGTGCGGGTCGTAGGTGATCTCCGCAGGCTCCCCCTCCGAACCGGCGCTGTGGCCCAGGGTCATCTCCGCGGGTCCGCCCGGCGGGCAGTCCAGGGTGTGGTCGTACACGGTGCGGGTGCTGGTCGAGGTGGTGCCGTCCGCGTGGTGGGTGGTGGTCGTGATCGTGCGGGGCTCCACGGTGAGAAGTTCACAGGTCGCCTCGACCCCCCGGTCGAGCAGGACCTCCTCGGTGATCCGGTCCGCGATCGCGGAGGCGCTCCCGAGCAGCAGGAAGCTGACCGCGCCCGCGAAGAAGAACTCCGGCATCCAGTCGAAGCGCATGTAGAGCATCAGCGAGAAGAAACCGCCGCAGAGCCCGGCAAGACCGAGGGCGATGCTCAGGAGGTCGCCCGGCCACCCCCGGCCGTGGGCGTCCAGCCACGCGCTCGCGCAGAACACGGCCAGGACGAGGAAGGGGATCGCGGCGGCGACGAGGAGGTCGAGGGCTCCGATGAGCCAGGTGGGGAGGGGGCGAGCGTGCACGGGGACCGTCCGGGGGGTCGGGGACGCTGTAGGTCCTTCCCCCCGGCGGGCCGCTCCAAGAGCCGCCGGCCGGGGCGGACCCGCACGCGGGCCCGGGGACCGGGCGTGCTCCGGGGAGAATTCCGCCGTGCGCTTCTCGGAGCCGGGGACGGGGCGCCGTCCGCCGGTCGCGGGGTCGCGGGCCAGGCGTGCGGGGGCCTGCGCTCCTCGCGGGCGCTGTTCCCGGCCCGGTCGGGTTCGCGGACGATGACGCGGTTGCCCGGGGCGTCGTGGACGGTCTCGCACGGGAGCCGGCCCTGTGCGTCCCACCGGCGCCGGGGCCCACCGGTCCGCGGGGATGGCGGGTGATGCCCTGGGCGACCGGATCGGGGCCGTCCGCGACGCCGTCGACGAAGATCCGGCCCTAGGCCGGCGTGTCGGGGTGGCCGTACAGGGACATACCGCCGTCGCCGTCGTGCGGGTTCGGGTCCGGGTGCGCAACCGGGCCGGTATCCGCGTCCCGCTGATCCGGGGTCCGGCCGTCGCGGGTGTCGCGTCGACCCCTGCCGTCTCCGTGCGAGGAGCGGCCGCCGTCCCCGCTCGAGCCCCCGACCTCCCCTTCGGGGCCGCGCCCGGCGCCGGAGCCGCCCCTGCCGTCGAACCGGTCGCCCCCGCCGCCGGACCGGCCGCCGTCCCCGTGGCTGTCGCCGCCCCGGTCGCCGCCGGAGCGGTCACCGCTGCCGTCTGACCCGTCCTCGTCCCGGCTTCCGTCCTCGCCGTCGTCCTCGGGTCCGTTCCCGTCCCCGGGAACGTCCCCGGCGTCCTCCTCGATGTCCCTCTCGTTACCGTCCTCGTTCTCGGACGCGTCCTGGTCCTCGTCGTGGGGCTGCCGCCGTGCCGGGACGGGCCCGGACTCCCCGGGGCCGGTCTCGGGGTCCGCCGCCTCCAGGCCCCGGCCGTCGTCGAGGACCGGGGCGGGCTCCGCGGTCGTCCCCTCCCCGGAGGGGGTGCGCCCGTCGTCCTGCGCGGAGTCGCCGTCCCCGCTGTCCACGGAACCGTTCAGCTCCTGCTCGAAGAACGCGAACAGGTCGGACACCGGGGCCGAGGTCAGGGGCTCCTGTTCGACAGGGGGCGGCGCCGCCCCCGGCGGGGGGACGACCGTCTGCTGCTGGGGCAGGGCGGGGAAACCCTCGCCGCCCGGGGTCCCGGAGTCGGAGCGGAACGGGGCGCCGGGGGTTTCCCCGGGTTCCGGCCGGGCCGGTTGCGCGGTCGCCCGGTCCGGCGATCGTCCGTCGGCTCCCGGATCCGTCCCGGTCGGGGCGGGAGGGCGCCGGTCCTCCCCTGCGGGTTCGGGCCCTGCCGGGGGGACGGGCCGGCTCCCGGGGGCACCGGGGCTCTGGGCCCGGTCGGGGGGGCTCTGCGCCGCACGGCCGCCGAACGGGTCGGCGCCGTGCCGAAGGGGCCCGCTCCCGCTCGGCCCGGTCGTCGCGGGCAGCGACCACCGGGCGCGCCACTCCTGCCGCAGGCGGTCCCCCTCCTCCGGCGTCCGCGCCCTGTGCTTCCAGTTGGCCCTCCAGTCGTGCATGGCCCGGAGCCGGTTGTCCCACTCGCTCCGGTCCGGGTCCGTGGAGGGGGCGGGCCGTTCACGGGGCTGCGGCCGACGGGGAGCGGGCCGCTCCCCGGAACCGCGGTCGGTCCGGTCGGGGGGGTCCTGCCGACCGTGGTCCCCCGTCAGGCCGGTGTCGACCGGGGACGGCCGGTCGCCCTCGGAAGGGGCCGGGGTCGACGAGCGCAGCCGCTCCAGTCGCAGCCGCATGTCCCTGAGTGCGTCGGGGTCCGGCGTGGACGCCTCCGAGAGGGTGTCCTGGTCCGCCGGGAGGTCTGTGTCGTGGTCGGGCCCGGTCCCCGTGTGGAGGGGGAGGCGCTGCCCGTCGAAGGTGAACACCGCGTCCAGGGCCGCCGCGGCCGACTCCTCCTCGGAGGAGGTGGGCTGCGGCCGCCGCTCAGGGCTCTCGACGGACGGGTCCGGCTCCCGCGGGGCGCCCGGGTCCGTGGAGGGCCCGGGCGGGCCATCGGCCTCCGGCGGCCGGAAGGGGTGCCGCTCTGTGGGGGCTCCGGGCCAGGAGGTGTCGTGGGGACCGCCCAGGTCCAGTTCGTACCGGGCCCCGTCGGGGAGAGGCGGGCCCACCGCCAGCGCCCGCTCCCCGTGCGACCGCACCAGGCGGGTGCGCTCCTCCCTGCCGAGCCCTGCCGCCTCCTCCGGGAAGTTCCTGTCGAACCAGCGGACGTGCGGCGCCTCCTCCTCGTCACCGGCGTCGTCCAGGTTCTCCGAACCGTCCCTCCCGCGCCCGCCCGTGCCCTTCGGGGCGGAGGCAGGGGGCAGCAGCGGTGCGGTGTCGTCCTCCTCGTGGACCTGGGCCCGGTAGCTCTCCGGAACCAGGGCGTCCCCGTCCTCGGACTCGTGGTCGAAGGACCGGCCGGAGTCCTCCCCCGTCCCCGTGAGGGTGATGCCGAAGGCCTCGCCCAGCCTGTCGCGCAGCGCCCGACCGCTGTCGGCCTCCGTGGGCGGCGCACCGTCCTGTCCGGTCTCCGTGCCGCCGTCCCCGCCCGTCGGTTCGGTGGAGGGACCTCCGTCGGCCGGACGCTCGGGGGCCTTGCCCTTGTCGTCGCCCTCGTCGGAGGACGTGCCCCCGGTGAGCGGCGGCTGCACGGCGGGGGTGTCGGTGAATCCCCGGCGCAGGGCGCGCAGAGCGTCGGCCCACTCCCGCAGCGCCGTGTTGAAGGCGTCCAGGCTCTTGTCGTGGGCGTCCTGGAGCTTGTCGTACTCCTCCCGCGCCCTGCGCGCGTCCTCGGTCCTCTGACCACCGGGCTCGGACAGGGTCCGGCCCGCCCCCTCGGCCCGCTCCGGACCGGACGGCGCCCCGTCGGTCGCGCCGTCCCGGCCCGCGCCCTCCCCCCGGGCGCCGTCCAGTGCGTTCCGGGTGCCGACGACCTTCGCGGCGGCCCTGTCCAGCGGCTCGCGCGCGTCGAGGTAGTCCTTCTCCGCCGTGGCCAGGGTCTCCTGGGTCTCGGCGATCCGGTCCATCAGCGGCTTGAGGTGGTCGACCCCGTCGGGGGCGATGATGCCGAGCTTGACCGCGTCGCCGTGGGAGATCCAGGTCCGGACCTTGGTGTTCACCTCACCGCGCTGCCATCGTGCGGGCTTCTCCCGGGGGGAGGTGTGCCGGGGCTCCCTGCCGAGCCCGCGGCGCACCCGGTCGACGGCGGCCCGGCCCGTGTCCGCGCTCTTGTGGCCGATGCTCTTCGCCGCCCGCTTGTACCAGGCGCCGCGCAGCTCCGTCTTGGCACCCACGCCCCACGTGGTGTCGAACTCCACGAGATAGCCGGGGCCGGTGCGGGTGCGGGTCGTCGTGGAGGGGTCCTTGGCCTTGGTGTCCTGGGAGGCGGCGCCGCCCGCGGACGTGCTGTCCCCCGCACCGGCGGCGCCGAAGAGGCCGCCCCGGGGCGGCTGGTCGGTTCCGCCGACCCGCCCGGCGGGCATGTTGTCCAGGTTCGCGGCCAGGGAGTCCGAGGTGCTCTGGGAGGAGGTGACCGTCTGTTCCGACTCCGACGAGTCGCTCAGGCGCACGTCGGGGTTGTAGTCGATGATCTTCCCGGACCTCAGGTCGGGCAGCGCCCGGACGGCCAGCCGCGTCCGGCCCATCCTGATCATCTCGACGCCGCCGGGGTCGAGGGCCTGGAGGAAGAGCGACTTGAGGGAGAGCGGGTTGAGGCTGTGGTCGATGGCGTCGTTGCGAACGTTCAGCCCGATCTTGTCCGCGACGAGCGCGCGGGCCTCCTTGACTGCCTCGGGGGTGTAGCGCCCGTCGACGACGGCGTCGGGCGGCGGTGTCCAGCCGAGCGACCTGGCCACCACGACGTGGGCGGTGTCGCGGGGGTCCTGGCCGTCGGGGACGATGGCGGTGGGCATGACCACGGCGTCCCGGATGTCGCGGCCGCCGACCGGGCTCCTGCCCGACGTCCAGTCCCGCATCATCTGCTCGAGGGACGCGTGGGTGTCCGAGGAGGGGTTCTCCGGGGCCGGTGGAGGCGGGGTGCGGTCGGCGCTCCGGCCTTCGGTGCGGGTGGTCGCGGTGTCGTCGGGGGTGCTCCGGGGCGGGGTCTGCGGAGCGGCGCCGGTGCGGTCGGCACCGCCGCCGTCCTGGGTGCTCCGGGGGTCGGCGGCCGTGTCCCGGGAGAGCGGGGCCCGGTCGCCGGGCGGGGCGGGGCGGTCGTCGCCGGAGGTGTCCGTGGAGCCGTCCACCCCGTCCCCGGCGCGGGGCAGGTCGATGGAGAAGGCCGGGTAGAGGGCCTTGACCGTGCCCGCGTCGCCCTCGCCCCGGAAGCTGCGCCGTTCGTCCTTCTCCAGGCCCTCCCAGGCCAGGGTGGTGGAGAAGCCCTGCTTCTCGGGGATCTCCAGGTCGATGGTGAGTCGGCTGTCCATGGACATCTTGGCGTAGGGGAGGTCCATCGACACCTGCACGGTCCGCTTGTCCGAGTCCTTGACGGCGACGCCCTCGTTGTGGGCCCTGGCCCCGGACTGGTCGCCGAACACGCCCATCATCGTCGGGCGGCTCGCCGGTCCCGGTTCCCCGCTCGACGGCTGGCCGCCTTCGGCATGGGGCAGCGGCGGCATGACCGCCTCCTGGACACCCGCGCCGGCGTTGCCGGCGCGCTCCTGCTGCCCCTTGTTGCCGGTCTCCAGGGTCTGCTGCTGTTTGAAGAGGGTCTTGCCGCCGATGTAGTCGACCTGCGGGTTGCCCGTGTCGAGCTTGAGGTTCACGACGGCGTCGAAGGCGACGGGTGTGGTCGACGTGGTGTTGCCCTTGAAGACGGAGTGGCCGACGGGCTTGATCCGCACCGCGAGCGGGGGCCCGGAATTGGGGCGCAGGCCCCGGTAGGAGGTCAGCGCGTCCAGGATGTCGGACCGGGACTTCCCGGTCAGTTCCCAGCCCGACGCGGCGAGATCGTCGGCGAGGTCCTTGAGGGCCCGGTCCGCGGAGGGGGGCCGCATGAACTTCCCGGAGTCCTCCGCGCCCGGACGCACCCGTGCCTGCCCGGGGCGCTCCGGCTCGGGCTGGGGGGCCCTCGACAGGGTGCCGTCGGCCTCCTCCACGACCCTGTCCTCCACCAGGCCCGACTGCTGGGCGTCGCGGACGTGGAGCAGCCCCCGGGTGAGGTCGTCGAGGTGGGCCTGCCAGCCGCGATAGCGCGGGGAGTGGGGGACGGGGGGTCCGTGGCGCAGGTTCCTGGAGAACTCGACGGCCTGCTTGACCAGCCCCGAGGCGTGGAACTTGTACGACTTGTCGATCCCGGGACTGAACCCGATCGTCTCCGAGAACTTCTGCGAGGGCTTGTCGCTGACGGTCCAGTCGAAGATGCTCTTGCTCAGCGCGGGGCCGAGGTGCACCTGCGGGTCGGAGGCGGAGTTGGGCGCCTCGGAGTGCCGGGCGCCGCCGGCGGTCGGCTCCGCCGGGTTGGGGTTGTACCGGCCTCCGCCCGCACCCTGGACGGTCAGGTCCTTCTTCGTCGAGGTGTTCGTGGACACCTCGTAGCTGGTCTTGTCCTCCCAGCTCAGCGCGGCGTCGGACTGTTCGAGGCGGGTGATCGCCCCGAGCTCGTACCTGGTCGCCGACGTGATGCGCGCGTTGTGACCGGATCGCAGGTCACCGGTCAGTTCGGTGTTCGCCCGCAGGCCGGAGGAACTGTACGTCTGCGGGTTGTTGCGGACGTTGTCCTCGGAGAGGACGTGCTCCATGTACTGCCTGTTGCCCTCGGACCGGGTCAGGTAGGAGCGCAGCTTCTTCAGGTCGCGTTCGAGGCGCAGCTCTTCCAGAGAGCGCTTGAACCGCTGGAAGTCCGACTGCCTGCCGGGCCCGTTCGTGTCCCAGGGAGCACGGTTGGGGAAGTTCCCGTAGTACGCCTCGACCAGGCTGTTGACCTGGCCGTCCTCGGTCGTGAACGTGGTGGCGGTGTACTCGAACGTGGCCCCTGTGTCCAGGAGGGTGTCCGCCTGCCGCTGCTCCTTCGTCCGCTGGTCGGTGGTGCCGGTGCTGTCCTGGACGGCGCCGTCGGTCTGAACGGTCGGCCGGGCGGTGGTGCCCTCGCCGGTGTCCCCGGTCCGAGTCGTGGGCCGGGTCGTGGCGTCGGTCCGGGTGGTCGTGTTCGGCTGCGGGGTCGTTCGCCGATCGGCGTCGGCCCGGTCGGTGGGAGCCCGGCCTCTGTCGGTGCCGTCCGGCTCGGTGTGGAAGCGGTTCGCGAACCGCTTCGTCGCGCGCACCAGTCCTCCCGGGCGCTGCCGGACGTTTCCGGGGGCCGCCGTCGTGAAGCCCCGGAGCATGTTCTCGGCGTCCTCCGACGACATCGGTGTGATCACGACGACCTCGGGGCTGCCGGGCTCCCGGCTCCTGCCGGCCCCGGCCTGGTCCGCCTGCGGCGCGCCGCTCCGGGAGGGGGTGTCCGCAGGACGTCCTCCCTCGTCCGCGGCGTCGCCCGTCTCCGTGCGGAACGGTCTCATGAACCGGTCCCGCCGCCGGTCGGACCGCTCCGGCCGTTCGCCGGGGGGCTCCGGATCCGCCGTGGTCCGGTCCTGGGGGGCGTCCTTCTGCCGGCCGGACGGGTCCTGGCCGGCCCGGGCGGCGTCGGAGGGCGTCTTGGGGGTCTCCCCGGTGAAGAGCGTCTCGACGGGGTCGAACAGCGCGATCCCGCGTTCGGACACCGGTTTGGTCTTCGCGTCGGGCTTGGCCATGCCGATGTCGTCGTGCTCGTACAGCCGGGCCGAGATCATCGCCGTCGCGGTCCAGGTGTCGACGGTGTCCTCGGGGTAGCTGACACCGTGCTCGCTCTGGACCTTGGTGCTCAGGTTCCGCGAGCCCGACGTCGTCTTGCTCAACGTGGTGGAGGCGGAGGCCCTGCCCGACCGGGGCGCGTACCCGTTCGCGTCCGCCGCTCCGCTCTCGCGGGCGTAGGCGCCGGACGTGCCCTTCGCCGTACTGCGGTCCTGGGTTCCGGTGCCGCTGCTGTAGGAGGAGGCGCCACCGTACTTGAAGGAGAGCTCCTTCTTTCCGACCTTGCTCTCCTCAGCGCCCTTGTTCTCCTGGCCGTCCTTGTTCTCCTCAGCGCCCCTGTTCTCCTGGCCGTCCTTGCTCTTCTCACCGCCCCTGCTCTCCTGGCCGTCCTTCCCGCCTCCGCTGTGGCGCACGTCCGAGAAGTCGGCTCGGATACGCAGGGTGATGGTCGGGGCGTGCAGAAGGTAGGTGCCCGTCGACTTGCCCGAGGAGGCGCCGGTTCTCGCGGTCTCGCTCAGGGTCACGGAGATCCCGTTGTCCCTCAGGGAGTCGAGCCCGCCGAGGAACCCGGCGTCGGAGATCGCCTTCTCGATCTTGGCGGTGTTGGATTCGGCGGTCCTCCGGTCGCGGCTGAGCAGCCTCTGGCTGCGCAGAACCTCCGAGAAACTGCGCGACCCCTCGCCCGGCGGGCGGTTGAAGTTCTTGGAGTCACTGGTGATGTCGGGCATGACCAGTCCGGGCCGGTGCTTGGCGATGCCGGTCAGCACCTGGTGGAGGATCTGGTCGTAGACCGTGCGCTGCGGATCCTTGCCCTGGCCGTGGTACAGGTCGTTCGTGGGCCAGGTGAAGTCCTTCGGCACGATCTCGCGCGGCAGGGCGGTGCGGTCCTCTCCCGTCCGCTCGCGCCGGGAGTCCTGTGCGTCCGGGGCCGACGTGCCGGTCGGCTCGGCTCCGGCGTCGTCGGTCCGGGTGTCCGGGCCGGGGGCGGTCTCGGGGGTGCTCCGGTCCCGGGAGGCGTCGGTCTCCGCGTCGTGGTCGTCGGTGGTCCTGTCCTGGCCGTTGGCGCCCCCCTCTCCCTTGGGGGCCGGGGGCGTCCGGCCGCTGATGGCCCACGCGTCCGCGTCGGTGAGGATCTCCAGGCTGGTGCCCGTGAGCCTGTGCGGCTCCGGATCCCCCTGGAAGTGCACGTAGTAGTTGCGCGTGACCTCGTAGACGCCCGAACCGGCCCTGTCCGTGGAGGTGCGTTTGACCGAGCCGGAGTTACCGGTTCCGCTCTCCTCCGTCGAGCGGTGCCTCTGCCCTCCCTCGCCGGACACGATGTCGAACCGGACGCCGTGGTTCGTCCCGGGAAAACCGACGTCGAGGCCGACTCCCGCTCCCCCGGTGCCACCCGTGATCTTGTGCTTCTGCAACGAGTGGGAGGTCTCGTGCTCGGATTTGCCGGAGCGGTTCTGTCCGCCCTCGGGGAGGCTCGACGGCTTGGCGACGTAGGAGATCGGGACCGACCTGATCTTCACACGACGTTGTTCGCCATCGGGGGTGGTCAGGGTGATGGAGTGTGCCTTCCGCGTCGACTTGGGCAACACCTCCAGCATCACTTCGTCGGAGAACTTCTTCTTCGTCTGGTTCTGGACGTGCTCCAGGAGCTGTTGTCGTCGTTCCTTGCCGACGGCGGGAAGCAGGTGGCGAGCGGCGCGCTTGAACCTCCCCGGGCCGGCGCCGGAGGGCGCCACCTTGTCGGCCACCCAGTCGGCCAGGGAGGGAACGTCCTGGGTCTCCTCCCCGTTCTTCCCCGCCCGTTCCCGGAAGCCACCGAGGCTGATGGGCTGTCCGTTGGCCACGTTCGGGTGAGGAGTCCTGGCAGGAGAGGTGCCGTCCTTCCCGGCGGGACCGCCGCTCAGGGGGTCGGACAGGGTGATCGTCGCGGGGCCCTTGTGCGGGGTGACCTTGCCGGGCAGGATCAGCGCGAGCCCGTTGGACGAGTGCGTCCGCCGCTGGACCCGGGGGTTCGCGGCGGTGGCGTCCTCCTCCTTCGGCGGGGCGGGCGTTCGCTCCCGGCCCGAGGCGTCCCGGACCCCGGGAGACCGGTCCGTCGACGGCGCCGTCCCGTCCCGCAAGGCGGTGTCCGACGTCGGGGAGGACGTCGGCGGCGGTGAGGTCCGCTCCAGGACGAAGTCCATCCCCAGGTCCGCGGCATAGACCTCCGGGGTGCCCGTGGCCTCGTAGGCCGTGGCCGACTCGAAGGTGACGGTCGTGCCGGCCGCGGTCTGTCGCTGGCGCGTGGAGCTCGTGAAGCTGAAGATCGCCCGAGGGCCGACGTCACCGACCCCGGTTGCGCCGAGCATCAACGGCGAGAGGGTGAAGCCGAGGTTGAAGGCCTTGTTGCCGCCGTGTCCGCCGCTGCCCTCGAAGGCGGCGCTGCCACCCACCTCGGCGGCCATCTTGGCCTGGGGGGTCTTCGTGCCCGGGACGGCCTCCGAGGACGCGTGGTAGAAGTTGCCCTCCGGCAGGGTCAGCTTCACCCGGGCCGTCCAGACGGAGCCGTCGTCCCCCTTCACCTCCGTGGAGTATCCGTCGGGTGTGAAGAAGGTGGACATGTTCTTGTCCTGCTGGGCGGAGATCCGGTCACGGACCTCGTCGCGCACGCCGTCGGGGGCCGTCACATCGTCGTTCCCGAGCGTGCCGTCCACGAACGCGTCGAGGTGCTGGGCGTGGACCATGCTGGCGTTCACCAGGGACGAGTTCAGGAGGTACCCGATGTCGTGGGGGGTGTTCCGGTCCGCGACCACCGTCCCGGCGTAGTCGGGATCCGGTTCGGGGGTCGGCCCGGTCTCCGGAGCCCGGTCCCGGGACGTCGCCGTGGCGTCGGTGCCGCCGTGCTCCGCGGGGGCCTGCTCCCGATCCGCGTCGCGCTCGCGTGAGGGGGCTTCCCCGCTGCTGTCCTCGGTCGGGGACTTCGCGGTGACCTCGGGGGCGGGGACGTTCTCCGTCTTCGCGGCGTTCGGGGGGTCGTGGTGTTCCTGGGGGTCGGGGTCCGGAGCGCTGTCGGTGCTCTTCTCCCCGTCCTGCTGCTTGCCGTCCTCGCCGTCGACGGAGGGCTCCTCCGGCGTGGGCTCGTCGTCCGCCCGTTTCTCGTCCCCGCCCTCCTCACCGTCCTTCTTGTCATCCTTGTCGTCCTTGCGGTCGGATGCGTCGTCGTTCTGGTCCCGGGGGTGGTGTTCCTGGTCGTCGCGCTTGTCCTCGCCGTCGCCGGAGCGGTCCTCGGCCTGTTCACCGGCCGGGACCCCGCCCTCTTCGGCCTGGTCCTCGTCGCTGTCCTGGGGGCGGTCGTCGTCGCGGGGGGTGGCCTCGTCCCGCTGGTCGGACTCTTCGCCGTCGCGGTCGGAGGGGGTGCGGTCGGTGTCGTGCGTGTGCCGGGGCGGTCCGCTCTCGGTGGTGGTGTCGGTGTCCTGGCGGCCGTCGCTCTCGGTGGCCGGGGACGGGGGCAGCGGGACCTCGGCCGGGGAGGTCGGGTGTTCGGGGTCGGGCGCGGTGTCCGGGTTCGCCCGTTGGTCGTCCGTCGAGGGAGCTGGGGCGTCCAGCCCGGTCGGGTCGCCGGTGGTCGTGGTCTGCGGAGCGGGCGGGGCGCTCTCGGTGGTGGCCTGGGGGGTGTCGTTGAAGGCCGAGCGCTGCGGTGACGGGCCCGGGGTGCGGATGTCGTTGGCGCGCTGGGACGGACGTCCGCCGTTGTCCCGTTCGGCGGGTGTGGGGCGCTGGTTGTTGTCGGTGGTCGTGTTCTGCGGTGCGGTCGTGGGGGGAGGGGCTGCCTGGCCGATCGGGGGCGCCACGGCGACGGGCGCGGGTGTGTGCTGTTCCGGTTCGGGAGCGGAGCGGTCGGCCGGGTTCGTGCCGTTGCCGGTGTCGGGTGTGTTCCCGGGGGGCGCGGTCTGCTCGGCGCCGGGCGGCGGGGTGGCCGTTGTCGGGTTGTCGGGGACGATGGCGTTGAGGAAGTTGACGGTCAGGGGGCCGTCGTTCATCCCGGGGTGGAAGAGGTCGTCGCCCAGGCCGGGGAAGGCGGTGTCCGTGAAGCCGGGGTGTTTGGCCTCGGTGGTCCCGAAGGCGTCCTTGCCGGTGTCGGGGGTCTTGAAGGGGTCGGGGTAGGGGGTGCGCACGTCCTCGTCCTGGTGGACGCGCACGGTGTCGTTGTTGGGCTGGTCGCGGTCGCCGGGGTCGCCGAACTCGGAGCCGTCGTCGCCGAACACGGAGTCGGAGTCGGTGTCGCTGACCAGGTCGGGGACGTCGTCGATGTCGGACAGGTCGTCGCGGTCGTAGGAGGAGGCGGTGGCCGCAGGGCCCTCCCGGTCGGGTCGCCCGTCCTGCCCCCGGCCCTCCCCGTCCCCGCGTCCGGCTCCGCGGTCCGGCCCGCCCGGATCGCCGCCCTGCCCGCCGGGATCGCCCTCCCATCGCTCGGATCCGCTCTGGGCAGGGGGACGCCCGTTCTCGCTGCCCGCGACTTCCGGCCCGGTCCCGGTCGGGGACTCGCTCTGGGTCCGGGGCGGGACGGTGGAGGTGTCGAGGTCGGGTCTGTCCCTGTCCTTGAACAGTTCGGTGCCGTGCAGGATGCCGTCGGTGGCGCCCTGCTGGATACCGGCCTGGGTGGCGCCGGCGGTGGCGGAGTAGCCGGAGGCTTCCCAGCCGCGTCCGTCGGCCATGCTGCCCAGGCCCTCGCCGAGGTAGCCCTCCAGGGCGCCGGTGCCGATGCTCCCGCCGACCTGCTGGGTGTAGGCGCCGGTGGTGGAGAAGTACTCGCCCAGGGGTTTGTTCAGGTTGACGGGGACGTCGGCGAGGTGGTCGCGCATGTGCGGGGGCAGGCGGTCGCCGATGGTGTCGCGCAGGTGTCGGCCCAGGTCGGGGTCGTTCCAGTGGCGGGCCAGGGTGGTGGCGTAGTCGCGGCCCAGATCGCGCGCTGCGCTCTCGCCCAGGTGGTCGCCGAAGTTGCGGGCGAACACCTCGGCGAAGTCGTTGCGTGCGGCGGCGGCCTTGGTCGCGTTGTCGAAGGCTCCGGCACCGACGGGGCTGGCGGGGTTGTAGGGGGTGAGGAACTCGTCGTTGTGGCGGCCGAACACCTCGGCCAGGTCCTTGTTCAACGACGGGGACGCGGGCGGGGTGTCCTTGGGCGCGGGGACGGACCCCGGGGTGTCCTTGGGCGCGGGTGTGGGTGCGGGGTCGTCCTTGACCGGTGCTGTTGGCGGGTCGTCCTTGACCGGCCCGGCGGGCGGGTCGTCCTTGGGGCGGGTGGGGGGACCGTCGGGACCGCCGCCACCTCCGGGTGGCGGGGTGTCGGTGTCGCGGTTGAGCGGCGGGGGGTCGTCCCGCACCGGCCCCGCAGGAGGGCCGTCGGGGGGACCTGAGGGCGGTCCGGGTGGGGGCCCGTCGGGGGTCTCACGGACCGGGGGGCCGGTGGGGGGCCCTGCCGGGGGCGGTCCGTCGGGGCCGGTTTTGATCAGCGGGGGCGGGTCGGGCAGGTCGTTGAGGTGTTTGAGGCCGTTGGTGAACAGGTCGGACAGGTGTTTGCTGAACAGTCCGTCCATGCCGGCGGAGAAGACCGCGGAGAGCGCGCCCTCGATGACGGCGCCCTTGTGGGCGCTCTCGGTCAGGGCGTTGTCGCGGTGGTGGCGGGTCCCGCGTCCGATTTGGATGCGCTGGATGATGCTGTCCATGCTGGCGAAGATCTGGCTGATGATCTGGTGGCCGGGCACGGTGATGAGCAGCCAGGTCAGGATGCGGCGCATGGCCAGGCTGCGGATGGCCTTGAAGACCGGGATCCATTTGAGGGAGGCGCCGAAGGTGAACTTGGCCATGGCGATGGCCCAGGCGATCTCGGCCAGGAGCTGGACGAACTGGCCGATGACCATCATGTGCATGTACTCGACGTTGGCGCGGGCCTTGAAGAGTTCGGCGGACATGACGTTGGAGTTGTCGCGGGCCGAGCCGACGTAGTTGTTCTCACCCCGGGTGAACTGGTCCAGGGAGCGTTCGTAGCGGTCGGCGGTGTTGCCGTCGAAGTGGCGGCGGGCGTGTTTGCGGCTGAGGTCGAACAGGTCTTCCAGGACGGCCAGGCGTTGGTCCAGGGCGGTGTAGATCTCCGAGGCGCGGCCGAGGTTGGCGATGCCGGCTTTGGGGACCTGGATGCCGGTGAGGACCTCGATCGCTTTGCGTGAGGAGTCGGACATGGTGTGGTCCAACGGCATACACGACTCCTCCTTCTACCCCTTGATGCCACTGTGCAGCCACGCAACCAGTGGAACTGGACGTTAACGGCGATAGAAAACGGACTTGTTAACAGATGAATGCACCGATGTGATGTTTGGTTCGCTTATGCCTCGTTTTTGCCCTTCAGTGTGAACACGCCGTGGCAGCGCGGGCCCGGGGCACGGGGCCGCCTTCCGCACCGCCCGTGGCGCGGACCCCGGATCGGGCCGCGTGGAACCCCGGCCTAGGGTTTCCGGCAGAGGAGGCCAGCGGCACGCCTGTGCCGTTTCCGGCCCCCGGCGGTGCCCACCGCGACGTCGGGGGCATCGCACTCGACCGAGAGAGGCGGACCACTGGTGCGGAACACGGTACGGATGACCCCGGGGCGGAGAAGGGCCCTGTGGGCGCTGCGGTGGCTGATCGCGCTCGTGGTCCACTGTGCGGTCCTGGTCGCCTTGCTGATGGCGTTCACGGCGGCCTTCCCCCATCTGCACTACGGGACCATGATGCTGACCACGGCCGCCGGGGTCGTCTACGCGCCCGTGCAGCTCCTGGGTCTGGTCATCCCCCTCTGCGCGGCGGGAGGCCGCCTGGCCGACACGCACGGCGGCGGCCGGGTGGGGTGGTCGCTGCTTCTGGCCGTGGTGCCGCTGCTCATCGCGGCCGTGCTCCTGGGACTCCTCGCGTCCCCGGGATGGGCGGCGTACACCATGTACTTCGTCACCGGGCTGCTGCTGAGCACGACGGCCGTCTACTCGGCACTGCCGAGGCACCCCGGACGGAGCGTGCACCAGAGCGGGTCCGGGACGGTCTCCCCCGCGCCGGAGGGCGCCGGGAAGCCGTAGTCTGGCCGCTCGGAACATCCACGTATCGGGCGATCCGGGGCCGCAGGGCCCCGGGGGCCTAAGGCACGACGACGGAGGGTCGGTTTCCTTGGCGACCGGGGAGGACGCGCGGATCCGCGCGCTGGAGAAGCACGTCCGGGAGTTCTGGCAGGGATACGCGGTGGAGGACGCCACCTGGGCGGAGGCGCCCCTCCTCGACCGGGTCCCGGGCTTCGCCACCTACCGGGTGGCGCCCAGGGGCGAAGGCGAGGGCTGGGTCTACGTGACGGTGGGCTCGTCCGTCCACGGGGCCGGGAACGGCGCCGAGTTCTTCCTCATGGCTCCGACCGAGGACCCGGCCCACGCCGAGACCCTGGCCGTGGTCGGCCACCTGCACTCCTTCGAGGAGTACCGGCTCGGCGTCGGCTCGGTGATCGACGTCGGCGGCCCGTGGGCGGAGGGCTCACGCATGGACCACCTGCTGGTGAGCCCGCCCTACCCCTACGGGCCGGCGCTGGAGCACGCGCCCGAGGAGGCGGGGAGCGCGCGGTTCCTGTGGCTGCTGCCGATCCACCGGAGCGAGGCCGCCCTGATCACGGGCGATTCCCTGGCGGCCTTCGAGGAACTCCTGGAGGCGGAGGGCGTCAACGTCCTGGACGCCGACCGGGCGCCCCTCGTCTGAGCCGCGCCTCTTCCCGTCCTGACGGGACCGGGCGCACGGCCCGCCCCGGCGTCGGCGCGGATCGGCGAACGGCATCGGGCCGGGATCGCCATCATTGCCTAAAGCAATGATGCGACTGCGGTTCGTGGTCGCGGGGTGGGGGATGGGGTGGGTGCCCACCGGCCCCGAGCTCCCGAAGGAGACCCTCCGTGTCCCAGCCGTCGTTCGACGACCGGACCGATTTCGACAACGCCGACAAGGGCTTCCTCGGAACGGCGTCACAACCGCAGATCACGGACCGGAGCGGACGGGTCGTCTGGGACCTGGACGCCTATGCCTTCCTCGAGGGGGAGGCGCCCGACACGGCGAACCCGAGCCTGTGGCGCCAGTCGCGGCTCGCCGCCAGGCACGGCCTCTACCGGGTCGCCGAGGGCGTCTTCCAGGTGCGGGGCTTCGACCTGTCCAACATCTCCTTCGTCGAGGGCGACCAAGGCGTCATCGTCATCGATCCCCTGCTGTCCGTCGAGTGCGCGGCGGCGGCGCTGTCCCTCTACCGGGAGCACCGCGGTGAGCGCCCGGTGGCCGCGGTGATCTACAGCCACTCCCACGCCGACCACTTCGGCGGGGTCCGGGGGGTGATCCCCGACGGTACGGAGGTCCCGGTCATCGCGCCCTCCGGCTTCCTCGAACACGCGGTCGCGGAGAACGTCTACGCCGGCACCGCCATGAACCGGCGATCGGTCTTCATGTACGGGGCCGTGCTGCCCAAGGGGGCCGCCGGCCAGATCGGCGCGGGCCTGGGGCCCACCACCTCCGCCGGGACGATCTCCCTGATCGAGCCGAACACGTACGTCACCAGGACCGGGCAGGAAGTGGTGGTCGACGGCGTCCGGACCGTCTTCCAGCTGACCCCGGGGACCGAGGCGCCCGCGGAGATGAACTTCTTCTTCCCCGACCGGCGCGCCCTGTGCATGGCCGAGAACGCCACCCACACCCTGCACAACGTGCTGACGCTGCGCGGCGCGCTCGTCCGGGACCCGCACGTGTGGGCGAACTACCTCACGGAGGCCATCGAGCTGTTCTCCGGCGACTCCGACGTGCTGTTCGCGTCGCACCACTGGCCGACCTGGGGCACGGAGGAGCTCACGCTGTTCCTGTCCCAGCAGCGCGACCTGTACGCCTACCTGCACGACCAGACGCTGCGCATGCTCAACCAGGGGCACACGGGCGCCGAGATCGCCGAGAGGCTCCGGCTGCCTCCCGCCCTGGAGGGCGCCTGGCACGCCCGCGGCTACTACGGCTCGGTCTCCCACAACGTCAAGGCGGTCTACCAGCGCTACATGGGGTGGTTCGACGGCAACCCCGCCCACCTGTGGGAACTGCCGCCGGAGGAGTCGGCGAAGAAGCACGTGGAGTTCATGGGCGGCGCCGGGGAGATCCTCCCGAAGGCCAGGGCCGCCGTCGAGGCGGGAGAGCTGCGGTGGGCCGCGCAGGTCCTCGACTACGTCGTGTTCGCCGACCCCGGCGACACCGCCGCACGCGCGCTCCTCGCCGAGGTCTACGACGCCCTGGGCCACGGTGCGGAGAACGGCACATGGCGGAACTTCTACCTCCAGGGGGCGGCGGAACTGCGCGGGAACAAGGCTCCCACGCCCGTCGACAGCTCCTCCCCCGACGTCATGGGCGCCTTGAGCATCGCGCAGGTCTTCGACTCCGTGGCCATCCGCGTCGACGGTCCCCGCGCCTGGGACACCACCCTGACCATCGACTGGAACTTCACCGATCCGGTGGCGGAGGTCAGGCTGAAGCTCGCCAACGGCGTCCTCGTCCGGACCACCGCCCACGACGGCGGTGACGCCGACCTGACCCTGACGCTGACCAAGGCACAGCTCCTGCGGCTCGTCGCCACGCAGAGCCTGGACGGGATCCGGACGGAGGGCGACACCGGGGCCCTCACCACGCTGTTCGGCGTCCTCGACGGCGTGGACCCCGACTTCGACATCGTCACCCCCTGACCCCGGCCGCCGCGGACCCCGTCGGCGCCGGTGGTCACGGCCGACGGCGACGGGCCGCGGCTGGAGCCCCTCCCCGGCTGCTGCGGCCTCAGACCGGCCACGGCACCGCGGACGCCGACGCCGCCGTCCCGCTACGCCGGGCGCTCGTCGCGGCCGACCGCCCGCGCCCGGCGGGCCCGGAGGGCGTGGAGGCCACTGCCCGGACGGCACGTCCGCGGAGGAGAGGGCCCCTCTGCCGGACCGCTGGGTGCGCGGCTTCCTCCCTCTCCCGAGCCATGGGGTGAGAGGGCCTTCGGACATCCTGCCACCGGGCGCTCCCGCTGAGGGAAACACCTCATAAGGGCACACCCATGCACATTCCACACGATGGTTAGGTTAGGCTCCCCTTTGTTCACGTATGCGAAGGAGAACCTCCATGCAGTCCCCCGGCCGTCCCCTGACCGCCTTCTCGATCGTCCTGGCCTCCGCCCTCCTCCTCTCCGGCTGCGCCTCCGGCCGACAGGACGCGGAGGAGGCCTCCGCCCCGAGCGGCACGATCGAGGTCGAGGACAACAACGGCGCCCAGACCGTGGCCTCCCCGCCGGAGTCCGTCGTCGCGCTCGACAACCGCACCTTCGAGACCCTCTCGGACTGGGGCGTGGAACTGTCCGCGGGCGCGGTGTCCCTCATGCCGGACACCATCGGCTACACGCGGGACGAGTCGGTCATCGACATCGGCACGCACAACGAGCCCGACCTCGAGGCGATCGTCGCCGCCGGGCCGGACGTCGTCGTCAACGGGCAGCGCTTCACCCAGTACCACGACGACATCGCCTCCCTGGTGCCCGAGGCCACGATCCTGGAGCTCGACCCGCGCGAGGGCGAGCCCTTCGACGCCGAGCTCAAGCGCCAGGTCACCGTGCTCGGCGAGGTCTTCGGCAAGCAGGACGAGGCCGCGCAGCTGGTCGCCGACTTCGACGCGGCCGTCGAGCGGGTGAACGCCGCCTACGACGAGGGCGAGTCCGTCATGGCCGTCAACACCTCGGGCGGCGAGATCGGCTACCTGGCCCCCGGCGTGGGCCGTACGCTCGGCCCCGCCTTCGACATCTTCGGCCTCACCCCCGCGCTGGAGGTCGAGGACGCCAGCGACGACCACCAGGGCGACGACATCTCGGTCGAGGCGATCGCCGACTCCGACCCCGACTGGATCCTGGTGATGGACCGCGACGCCGCCGTCGCCTCCGACGACGCCGGGTACGAGCCCGCCTCGAACATCCTGTCGGACTCCGAGGCGCTCGCGGGCGTGACGGCCGTGCAGGAGGAGCAGATCCTCTACATGCCCGCCGACACCTACACCAACGAGGGCATCCAGACCTACACCGAGTTCTTCGACGCGTTCGCCGACGCGCTGGAGGCCCGGGCGTGATCCGGTCCGACCGAACGGCACGCGCCGGCGACGGCGACGCCGCCGGCGCCCGCCCGCGCGGGGGCGGGGCATGACGACCGCGACCCCCGTCCCCCGGGCGCGGCGCAAGAAACGCCTCCTCGACGGAAAACTGCTCGTCGGCACCGCCCTCGTCGGCACCCTGGTCGTGCTCTCGCTGTTCACCGGCGTGTACGACGTCTTCGGCGCGGACGACGGCGGCGAGATGTTCGCCATCACCCGCGTCCCCCGCACGGTCGCCCTCGTCCTGGCCGGCGCGGCGATGGCGATGTCGGGCCTGGTGATGCAGCTGCTGACCCAGAACCGCTTCGTGGAGCCGACGACCACCGGCACCACCGAGTGGGCCGGGCTCGGCCTGCTCACGGTGATGATCCTGGTGCCCGGCGCGAGCATCGGCGCACGCATGGTCGGCGCGGTCGTGGCGGCGTTCGTCGGCACGATGGTGTTCTTCCTCTTCCTGCGCCGCGTCACCCTGCGCTCCTCGCTCATCGTCCCGATCGTCGGCATCATGCTGGGCGCCGTCGTCAGCGCTGTCTCGACCTTCGTCGCGCTGCAGACCGACATGCTGCAGAACCTCGGCGTGTGGTTCGCCGGGAGCTTCACCTCCGTGCTGCGGGGCCAATACGAGCTGCTGTGGATCGTGGCGCTGGCGGCCGTGGCGGTGTTCGTCGCCGCCGACCGGTTCACGGTCGCGGGGCTGGGCGAGGAGGTCTCGACCAACGTCGGCCTGAACTACGACCGGGTCATCCTGCTGGGCACCGGCCTCATCGCGGTGGCGACCGGCGTGGTGACCGTGGTCGTGGGCAACCTGCCCTTCCTCGGGCTGATCGTCCCCAACGTCGTCTCGATGTTCCGCGGCGACGACCTGCGCGGCAACCTTCCGTGGGTGTGCCTGCTGGGCGTCGGCACCGTCACGGTCTGCGACCTGATCGGCCGAGTCGTGATCATGCCCTTCGAGGTGCCCGTGTCCCTGATCCTCGGAGTCGTGGGCGCCGCCGTGTTCGTCCTTCTCCTGTTGAGGCAGCGCCGCCATGGCTGAGACGACCGCTTCCCGTGTGACCGGACCGCTCCCCGCACCGCCCGGGCGCTCCTCCGGGGCCCTGCCCACCGGGCGCGCCCGCCGCCGCTACCGGACCGTCGTCGCGGTGCTCGGCGTGCTCGCCGCCGGTTTCGGCTTCGGCCTGCTCGCCTGGGACAACCCGATGCCCGTGGGCTCGGACGGGTTCTGGCGCATCGCGCAGATGCGCGGGACGGACCTGGTGGTCATGGCCGTGGTCGCGCTCTGCCAGGCCGTGGCGACGGTGGGGTTCCAGACCGTGACCGGCAACCGCGTCATCACCCCGTCGATCATGGGGTTCGAGGCGCTCTACGTCGCCGTCCAGACCACGGCGGTGTACTTCCTGGGCGTGGCCGGGGTCGTGGCGGTCCAGGGCCTCCCGCAGTTCGCGCTCCAGCTGGTGCTCATGGTGGGCTTCGCGATGCTGCTGTACGGGTGGCTGCTGTCGGGCCGGTACGCGAACCTCCAGGTGATGCTGCTGATCGGCATCGTCATCGGCGGCGGCCTGGCCTCGGTCTCCACGTTCATGCAGCGCCTGCTCACGCCGAGCGAGTTCGACGTGCTCGCCGCGCGGCTGTTCGGCAACGTCTCCAACGCCGACGCGTCCTACCTGCCGCTCGCGGTGCCGCTGTGCCTGGGCGCGGCGGTCCTGCTGTGGGCGGGTTCGCGGCGGCTCGACGCGGTCGCGCTGGGGCGTGACGCGAGCACGGGCCTGGGGTTGGACCACCGCCGCGAGACCATGCGCGTGCTCTTCCTGGTCTCGGTCCTCATGGCGGTCTCCACCGCGCTGGTGGGGCCGATGACGTTCCTGGGGTTCCTGGTGGCGACCCTGGCCTACCAGTTCACCGGGACCCACGCCCACCGGTACGTCTTCCCGGTGGCGGTGCTGACCTGCTTCGTCGTGCTCAGCGGCGCGTACTTCGTCATGCGCCACGTCTTCTACGCCAACGGCGTGGTCTCGATCATCATCGAGCTCGTCGGCGGCCTGGTGTTCCTCTTCGTCATCCTCAGAAAGGGCCGGCTGTGATCACGCTCAGCGGTGTGCGCAAGGAGTACAGCGGCGAGGTCGCGATCGGCCCCGTGGACCTGCGGATCCCCCGGGGCGGTGTGACCGCGCTGGTGGGTCCGAACGGGGCCGGCAAGTCGACGCTGCTGACGATGGCGGGCCGCCTGCTGGGCCTGGACGCGGGGGTGATCGAGATCGCGGGCCACGACGTGGCCAGGACCGCGTCCAAGGACCTGGCCAAGGTCGTCTCGATCCTGCGTCAGGAGAACCACTTCGTCACCCGGCTGACGGTGCGCCAGCTCGTAGCGTTCGGACGCTTCCCCCACTCCCGGGGGCGGCTGACGGCGGCCGACGAGGAGGTCGTCAGCCGGACGATCGACTTCCTGGACCTGGGCGGGCTGGAGAACCGCTACCTGGACCAGCTCTCGGGCGGGCAGCGCCAGCGCGCCTACGTGGCGATGGTGCTCTCGCAGGAGACCGAGTACGTGCTGCTCGACGAGCCGCTCAACAACCTCGACATGCGCCATTCCGCGCAGATGATGAAGCACCTGCGCCGTGTGGCGGAGGAGCTGGAGCGCACGGTCGTGGTCGTGCTCCACGACATCAACTTCGCGGGCCACTACGCCGACCGGATCTGCGCGGTCAAGGACGGTGCGGTCGTGGAGTTCGGCACCCCGGAGGAGATCATGACCGACGAGGTGCTGACACGCGTGTTCGAGACTCCGGTGACCGTCGTGGACGGACCGCGCGGGCCTCTCGCCGTGTACTACTGAGCGCGGTCGCGCCTCCGGAGCGGCTCGCGGTGCGCCCCTCCGCCCGATCGGGCGGAGGGGCGCCCGTGCGCGGGGGCGGGCTGTGCGGGCGGGGCGACGGCGAGAACGTCATGGGGGGCGCCCGTGCGCGGGGATCGGGCCCCGCGTCAGCCGCGGGTGGGCGGCGTGTGAACGGGGAGGCCTCGGCGGCCGGGTGGGGGCGCGGGCGGTGCCGCGCGGTGGCCGGTCACGCCCGGGCCTCCCCCTCGGCCCGCCCGGGTCCGTCCGGCGCGTGCGCGGCGGCGCGGGCGCGGTCCGCGTCGACGTGCAGGATCGCGTCGGCCGCCTCCACGAGCGCCCGGTCGAGGGGGAAGTAGCCCCTCTCGGGCCGGGCGTCGGTGCGTCTGCTCCCGGAGGCGACCGCGGCGGCGGTGGCCAGGCCCCAGGGGGTGGCACGGCTCTGGAGGAGGCCCTCGTAGGTGTCCGGTTCCGGCTCCGCGAGTCCGAGGGCCGCGCTGCGGCCCAGGCTGCCGATGACGACGGTGTACCGCCGACCCAGCAGGGCGCCGACGACGGAGCCCGCGGAGTGCCAGCCGAGGTCCATGCCCGCCATGCTCATGGAGCTCGGGTTGCGCTGCAGGTGGCTGTTGTGCGCGAAGGCGAGCGTCGGGCCGCGCTCGGCCTCGATGCCGCGGATCTCCAGGAGGTTCTGGGCCATGAGCGCGTCCCTGGTGGCCAGGAGGCCGGAGATGCGTGCGCTCTCCTCGACGCGCCGGGCCGCCTGAGCGTGGTAGCGCAGCAGGCCGAGGCCGGCGGTGAGGTGGGTGCGGGCCCGGAACCAGTCGGCGCGGGAGGTCGCCGCGACCAGTTCCGGTGCGCGTGCGTGGAGCGAGGTGAGCATGTCGTCGGCGATCACACGCAGCCGCTCGGCCCCGGGGCCGGCGCCGACCGACGCCGCCGGGTCCAGGATCGCCTCCTGGCGGCTCCACCGCTCGTCGTCGCCGAGCAGACCTGCGAGGTCCGGGGCGGCCCCGAGGTAGGCGCACGCGTGTTCCAGGTGGCGCCGGGGGCTGGGTGCGCTGGTGTTCTCGGCCGGGATGTCGAAGCCGTGGAAGGCCAGCCGCTCCTCGGCGGGGCGGCTCTCGTTGTACCCCCGCATCCAGGAGACCAGTCGCCGGTTGGCCTCCAGGTCCCCGAAGCCGTGCGAGAAGCCCTCGTCCATCGCCGTGTCGAGGGTTCCCCTCCCGTGCCGGACGAAGTCGTCCACCGCCAGCGCGGCCACCCGGTCGGTCTCCAGGGCGATGGACCGGTAGCCCAGCTCCGCGAGCGAGGCGAAGACGTCGTTGCGGACGTCCCCGAAGGCTGGTTCCTGTGTGGGGTGGACCGGTTCGCCGAGGGCCAGCAGCTCGCACGGCGAGGTCGCGAAGTCTCGAATGTCTTGGCTCATATCCCTCAACCGTATCCTTGAAAGAACCGTTGAGGGTTGTTGTCCTGTTATCGGGGCGGCATCTCCCCGAAGCCTCCAACAGCCCTAAACCCATCCCTGCGGCTGTCCCGTCCTCGGCCGCGCGGCGGCGCGGGCGCGGTCCGCGCGAGGGGGAGCCGGTCGCCCGGTGGACGGTCGGGGCGCCGCGCCGTCATTCCCCCTGGGCGGCGGAGTCCAGCAGCCAGTTGTACCGCAGGCGCAGCGCGCGCTCCGTGCTCGCCGCGGAGGCGCCGAGGGCGAGCGCGATGTTGAGCCAGAGCGGCAGCTGGACGGGCGAGGTGAAGGTCCCGAAGCGCTCGGTCACGGGCGGCACCTGGAAGGCCGCCTCGACGAGCTGCGGGACGAGGAGGAGCGCGGGGACGACGAGCAGGACCAGCGAGCAGAGGCCGATGCCGCGGCTCAGCACGGGGTGCTCGCGGTCCAGTCGCGCACGCCGGCCCTCGGCGGAGCGCCGGTCCGGGACGAGCTGGTGTTCGGCTCCCCCGTCGGTGACGTAGTGGCAGCGCTTGAGGCCGAAGGGGGTCAGCGCCACCTCGACCGTGCCGCCCCGGACGGGGAAGGCGGCCGGGAGCCGGGACTGGGCGTGGTGCCTGCCGTCGAGGTACAGGTGGGCCCTGCCCTTGCCGTCCTCGGAGAAGAACCGCTGTGCGTAGCGGACCTCGACGGCGTAGTCCGCCCGCCCGCCGTCGCCGCCGCGCAGCGGGAGGTGGAACAGGACACGGGAGAGCGGCTGCCACCAGCGGAAGGGCTTCAGCGGCTTCCCGTTCCCGGGTTCTACACGTCGTGCGGCTCGGCGCCGCTGCCACTCCTCGAGCATCTCGGGCTCCCTGTTCGTCGTGTGGGAACGCCTCGGCGGCCTCGGGGCCGCCCCGGCGGGGGGACGGGTGTCTTGACGGTGGACGGTCCCCGCGCGCCCTGGCCCGCGGGGGCGGCCGGTTCCGGGGCGAGGGGGCGCACGTCCGCCGGTCCGGGGGCGCCCGGTCCCGGTGGCGGCGGTCGCGCGACCCCGCGCGGGGGCGGGCCGGAGGTCTCCCCGCCCGCCCTCGCGCGGGGCACGCGTCACCCCCGCGCGGGCCGCGCGCTCCCGCCGGTCGGCGGGAGCGGCGCCGGGGCCCCTCGGGTCACGGGCCCCGGGGTGCTCAGGCCGGGCAGGAGATGTCCTGCTCCGGCAGGTCGCCCCCGACCAGGAAGGCCGTGGTCACGTCGTGGGCGCACGCGTTGTCGCCGTTGACGTAGACGCCGTGCCCGCTGCCGTCGACGCTCACCAGCCGGGAGCGCTGGCCGAACTTCTCGTCGAGCAGCACCCCGCCCAGGTGCGGGGTGACCGGGTCGCGCCGGTTCTGCACGATCAGGACGTTGCCCGGCCCCTCGTCGAGGACCTCCACCGGCGGCTCGGAGGGTCCGGAGGACCAGGAGGCGCAGGGCATGGCGTTGGCGGAGGCGGCGCCGAACAGCGGGTACCTCTCGCGGTCCTCGGCGACGCTGCGCCGGTAGGTGTCGACGTCCTCGGGCCATTCGACGTCGTTGCAGGTCACCGCGAGGAACACCGACCAGGAGTTGTCGTAGGGCGACAGCCCGGCGTCCGTCGCGGGCCGGGTACCGGGGACTGCCGCGCCGGTGTCCGGTGTCCCGTCCGCCGGCTCCCCGGCCTCCGGGTCGGAGTCGCGCAGTTCCTGCCAGGCCTGCGCCGTCGCGGGGTAGGACAGCTCGCTGTAGAGCCCCACGAAGGTGGCCAGCCGGAAGAGGCCGCCGTCGACGGGGCCGCCGACCGTGTCCGCCGGGGTCTCGTCCAGGCGTTCGGCGAGCGCGAAGTAGGTCTGGCGCACCTCCTCCTCGGAGTCGCCCAGGCCGTACTCGTCGTGGCGTTCGGCGGCCCACCGGGCGAAGTCCGGGAAGGTCTCCTCGGCGCCCAGGCCGTACCTGCGCATCCCCTCGTGGTCGAGGTGGGTGTCGCCGATGTTGCTGTCGAGCACGATCCGGTCGGAGCGCTCGGGGAACATCGAGGCGTAGGCGGCGCCCAGCGCCGTGCCGTAGGAGGCCCCGTAGAAGCTGGTTTTCGACTCTCCCAGCGCCTCCCGGATCAGGTCCAGGTCGCGGGCCGTGTTGGCCGTCGACACGTGGCGCAGCCTGCCGTCGCGGTCGTTGGCGGCGCACCGGGCGGCGACCGCCTCGGAGGCAGCGGCCTGGTCGAGGACCGCCGCGTCGTCGACCGCGTAGGGCGGGATGGCGCCCCGGTAGTCCTGATCGGCGGTGAAACCGCAGCTGATCGGTGCCGAGTACCCGACTCCGCGGGTGTCCATGCCGATGAGGTCGTAGCTGTCCGCGACCTCGGCGGGCAGGCCCCGGGAGACCAGGTCCGCAGGCATCGTCAGCCCGGAGCCGCCCGGGCCGCCCGGGTTGAACATCAGCACGCCGCGCCGCTGGTCCGGGTTCTGGCTCGCCAGCCGGGACACCATGATCTCGATCTGCGCGCCTTCGGGGTCGGAGTGGTCCAGGGGCACGGGCACCAGGCCGCACTCGATCCCGGGCGCCTCGGCCGCCACCTCCTCGGGGCAGGCGCCCCACTCCACCCGCTCCGCGGGCTCCGTGGCCTGTTCGTCGGCCGCCGCCGGCACCGCGACCAGCGGCCCGGCGAGGCCGATCACCGCCATCACTGCCCAGTTCCGTCCTGCTCCACGCCTTCGTCCCATGTCCGTCCTCACCCGTGTCGGTCCCGACGCTGCCGTGCTCCCGAGGTTCCGCGCCCCGGGGCCCGGACCGGACACCGGCGGCCGTCCCCGCCTGGGCGGGGAGCGGCGGCGGCAGGGCCTGGTCGGGAGGGGGAGCGGTGGTCGTCGGGGGCCATGCCTCGAACCTAGACCGGAGCCGGGCCGTGACGGAGTGTCACCGATCATCGGTTTCCCACGCGATCCGCACGGGTCCGGCATGACAGATGTCATGCCTCGGCGGGGCCGCTGGGAGGGCCCGGTGCGGGGAGCGGGACGACGTGGCCGGTCGGGGCTCGTGCGGGAGAGGCGACGGCGAGGGGCGGCGCCTCGCGGTCCCGGAGGTGCGCAACCGTGCCGGGCGCCCGTGGCGGGTCAGTTCGTCAGGCGGCGCACGGTCTGCGGGTGGAGGACGACGCGGAGGTGGTCGTCGGCGAGCATCACCGCGAGTTCCTCGGCGCGCGCCGGGTCCTCCAGGTCCCAGTACCGGGCGGCCAGGCGTGCGGCCAGGTCGCGCGCACCGTCGGCCTCCAGCGTGGCGCGGCCGACGACGGACACCCAGCGCTCGCGCTCCCCCACCGGGGCGGCGACGACGATCGAGGCGCGGGGGTCGCGGCGCAGGCGGCGCACCTTGAGCGCGTCCGGCTCCGTGAAGAGCTGGAGGGTTCCCTCGTCCGTGGCCTCGAACCACACGGGCCGGGGCTGCGGCGGCTCCGCTCCCCCGGCCACGGACAGGAACCCGTGCAGGGGGCGCCGGAGGAACTCCAGGTCCTCGGTGGTCAGCAGGTCGGTGGCGGTGCTCATCGCTTTCCTCTCCAAAGGTGGCGGTGACGGTGGTCGGTCCGCGCCGTCCGTTCGCGCGTGCGGCGCGGAGCACGGGTTCGGCGGCGGCCGGGGCCTCCCGGCGCACGGGGTTCCCGTCCGCCGGGGCGCGGGGCCCGGTACGGCCGCCGTAGGGGTCAGGGCCGCCAGGCCCCCGCCGCGGCGGCCCGCACGACGTAGTCCTCGAAGGTGCGGGGCCCGCGCCCCAGCACGGCGGCGACGCCGTCCGTCGTCTCGGCGATGACCCCGCGCTCCATCAGCACGAACATCTCGGCGACGTGGTGGGCGTCGTCCTCGCCCCAGCCCTCGCGGACCAGCGCCTCGGCGTACTCGGCCGGGGAGACCTGCTTGTAGGCGATGGGCAGTCCGGACGCGCGGGAGATCAGCTCGACGGCCTCGGCGAAGGTCAGCGCGCGCGGCCCCGTCAGCTCGTAGGTGCGCCCGGCGTGCGCCCCGGGTTCGGCCAGCACCGCGGCCGCCACGTCGGCGACGTCCTCCAGGTCGATGAACGGTTCGGGGACCGCTCCGGCGGGGAGCACCAGCTCCCCGGCGACCAGCGGGGCGTGGAAGAGGTCCTCGTCGAAGTTCTGGGCGAAGTTGGACGGCCGCAGGACGGTCCACTCCAGTGCCGAGCCGCGCACGGCGTCCTCGGCCGAGCGCATGTCCAGCCCGAAATCGGAGTCGCCCCAGGTGTCGGCGCCGCGCCCGGAGAGCAGGACCAGTCGCCGCACGCCCGCGGCCCCGGCCCGCTCCACGAACTCGTGCACCGGTCCTGGCACGGTCGGGGCCACCACGTAGGCGGCGGTGACGCCCTGCAGGGCCGCGTCCCAGCCGCCGGGGTCGGACCAGTCGAAGGGTGTGGGGCTGGTGCGGGAGGCGGCGCGCACCTGGAGGCCGCGCAGCCGCAAGCGGGCGGCGACCCGTCGGCCGGTCTTGCCGGTGGCGCCGAGGACGAGGGTGGTGTCGTTGTTCATGACAGCGATTCAACGGTATCCGTCCGGACGATTCCATGGGTGAGACCCCGGGGGACCTTTGCGATCGTCTAACCTCGTGGGCATGGACGCGTTCGGTGACCTCTTCCGGGGGATGCGGGCCCAGGGCTCGCTGTTCGGCAGTTCGACCCTGGCCCCGCCGTGGGCGCTGCGCTTCGTGGACGGGGCGCCGCTGACGCTGTGCACCGTCCTGGGCGGGGGCGGCTGGATCGTGCCGGAGGGGCTCCCGCCCGAGCCGCTCCGCGCCGGGGAGACGGTCATCGTCCGGGGGCCCGCGCCCTTCTCCTTCGTGGACGAGCCCGGCACCCCGGCCGATCCGGTCGACTGCGGCGAGCACTGCGCGACGCCCGAGCAGGGCGGGACCCGGCACCGGATCGGCTGGAGCGACAGCTGCGGCGACCCGGGCGAGGGCGCGACGACCCTGGTGGTCGGCGCCTATCCGGTGAGCGGCGAGGTCAGCCGCAGGCTGCTGGAGGCGCTGCCCGTCGTGCTGCGCGTGGCCTCCGGCGGCGGGACCGATCCCGTCATGGAGCACCTGGCGGCCGAGGTCGCCGCCGACACCCCGGGCCAGCAGGTGGTCCTGGACCGGCTCCTGGACTGGTTGCTGGTCTGCTCGGTGCGCGACTACTTCGACCGGCCGGGCGGCGAGCCGCCGTCCTGGTACGCCGCCCAGCGCGATCCGGTGGTCGGCGCCGCGCTGCGCCTGCTGCACGCCGAACCGGCGGCGCCCTGGACGGTCTCCTCCCTGGCCGTGCGGGTCGGGGTGTCGCGTTCGACCCTGGCCAAGCGGTTCGCGGACCTGGTCGGGGAACCGCCGCTGACCTACCTCGCCCGCTGGCGCATGACGCTCGCGGCGGACCTGCTGGTCGAGCGCGAGGCGGCGACCGTCGCCGAGGTCGCCCGCGCCGTGGGCTACTCCGACGCGTTCGCCTTCAGCGCGGCGTTCAAGCGGATCCGGGGCGTCAGCCCGAGCGGGTTCCGGCGCGCGGGCGCGCTCGTCCCCGGGCAGTCGGCCGGTCCGTCCACGCCGTCTCCGGCCGCCGCGCCCGCGCCGCTCACCGCCGTCGGCGGGCGGCCGTAGGTCGACGGGCCCCGGAGCCGGGGGCGGTGACCACCGAGGCGCGGCGCCAGGGGCCCGTTCCGTCCGGTCTCGCGCCCGCGGGGCCACCGGGCGCGCCGTGGGCCGCCCGACCGGGTCGTGCCGCCGGGGACGCCCGCCCGGGGACCGGGGGGACGGCGCGGCGCCGGCGAGCGCCCCGGCCCCGTGTTCAGCCGGGTCGGGCCACGCGGCTCAGCAGGGCCCTGAGCTGCCTCAGCTCGCTGTCGGAGAGCGCCGCCAGCGGGGACTTCTCCAGTGCCGTCCGGACCAGCTCTTCGCGGACCAGTCGGCCCTTGTCGGTCAGGACCAGGACGCGGGAGCGGCGGTCGTCGGGATCCACGGCCCGCTCGACCAGGCCCCTGTCGGCGAGCTGGTTGGTGATGAAGGTCAGGTTCGGGGCGTTGCAGTACAGGCGCTCGGCCATCACCTTCATCGAGGGCGGCGGCTCGTCCGGGTCCACGGCCCACAGCGCCTGGAAGGTCGCCGGCGTCAGCTGGTGCCCGGCCAGCGCCTGCCCGATCAGGTCGTTGGTCCGCATCCAGATGTCGTGGGTCGCGGCGACCACCGCGGTGAGTTCGGGTGTGGTCATGCCTCCATTCTACAAACGCTTCGAGCATCGAAGGATCATGCTAGCTTGATGCTTCGAGACTCGAAACAAAGGAGGACCCATGGGGGACGACTACCGCGGTACCACCGCGCTCGTCACGGGCGCGTCCAAGGGGCTGGGGCGGGCCTACGCCCTGGAACTGGCGCGCCGGGGAGCACGGGTGATCCTGCTGGCCCGCTCCGAAGGGGACCTTCGGGAGCTCGCCGCGCAGATCCGGGAACGGCACGGCGGACAGGGCCCCGGGGCGCCGGGCGCCGGGGTGGCCGAGGTGGTCACCGGCGACCTCGCCGCCCCGGACGGCCCGGAGCGGATCCTGCGGGAGCTGCGCGAGCGCGGCCTGACCGTCGACCTGCTGCTCAACAACGCCGGCGCGGGCAGCGTGGGCCCGTTCCTCACCCGCCCGCTCGGGCCGCAGCTGGCCTCCGTCGGGCTCAATGTCAGCGGCCTGCTCGCGCTGACCCACGCGATCGGGGCGGAACTGGTCGCCCGCGGCTCCGGCGGCATCGTCAACGTCTCGTCCACCGCGGCCTTCCAGCCCATGCCGTACCAGGCCAGCTACGGCGCGACCAAGGCCTTCGTGCTCTCCTTCACCGAGGCGCTGGCCGAGGAGCTGCGCGGCACCGGCGTCCACGTCATGGCGGCGCACCCCGGCGCGATCGCGACCGGCTTCTTCGACGGCACCTCGGCCACGATCGGCCCGCAGGCCGACACGGCGGCCACCGTGGCGGCCCACACCCTGGACGACTACGCCCGGCGGCGCGCGGTGTCCTACCCGGGCCGGACCGTGAACCGGGTCATGACCTGGCCCGCGCGCCTGCTGCCGCGCACCGTCGTCGCGCGGGTGGCCGGCGGGTTCAACCGGCGGCTGCGCCTGCACGAGGTCGTCGACGCCGCCTGAGGGGATGTGCCGGGTCGGTGGGGCTCGGTGCCGCAGCCGCCGGCAGGTGAGCACTTCCGTCGCCGGAACCGTTGAGTTCTGGGTCGGACCGTGCCCCTGCCGGTCGGCCGGGAGGCCAGACCGCTGATGGGGTGGCGTGCCCGCCCCTTGCGGGGTGCGGGGACAAGGGGTCCGGGTCCTGCGTCGCGGCACGGCCGCGGGCTCCCCCGCCCGTCCTCAGGGCGAGCTCTGCCCGGATCCGCCCATCCGGTCCAGGCGGGCCAGCACGTGGGCGTCGAGGAAGCCCCGCTCGGAGGCCGGGTCGTGGACCAGCCGGGCGAACGGGACGAGCCCGGCCCCGGCCAGCAGCGCGGAGAACCGGTCCACCGGCCAGCTGTAGGCGGGCGCCACCTTGTGGTCGAAGCGGACCGGCTCCGGTCCGTCGGTGGCGAAGAACGAGGCCAGGAGCAGGCCCTGGGGCGCCAGCACACGCGCCTGCTCGGCGAGCAGCGCGGGCAGCTCCGCGGGCGGGGTGTGGATCGTCGAGTAGTGAGCCAGCACGCCGCCGAGCGCGCCGTCCCCGACCGGCAGGGCCTCCATCCGCGCCTCCTCGAACCGCAGCCCCGGACGGGCTCTCCGGGCGTGGTCGACCATCGCCGGGGAGAGGTCGAGCCCGAAGGCGTCCAGCCCCAGCTCGTGCAGCATGGCCGTCAGGTGCCCGGGCCCGCACCCGACGTCGGCCGCACGCGGGTTGCCCGTCCCGCGCACCAGCTCGGCGAAGGTACCGATCATGTTCCGCGAGAACGGCTGCGTCTCCAACCGGTCGGCGAACATCGACGCGTACAGCTCGACGACCCCGTCGTAGGCCGCCCTGGTCCGCTCCTGGTGCTCCGTCACGGGAGGGAAGCTAGCACCCTCGCACGCTCACCGCCTCTCCGGCCCCGCCCCTCCAGGACCGGCCGCCCGGCCGTCGGAGGGCCCCCGCCTCCCACCGGTGACGCCTCCGGCCGGCTCACCGGCCCCGGCCCGGGAGCGCCCCGTCCCCGTGCCGCGCGAGGAAGGCGTCCGTCTCCTCCGCGGTCGGACACGTGGCCGGTCCGCGGCGGGTGACGGACAGCGCGGCGGCCGCGTTGGCCCGGCGGGCGGCCTCCACGGGGGGCAGGCCGCCGGCGACCGCGGCGGTGAACACGCCCACGTGGGCGTCGCCCGCCCCGTTGGTGTCCACGGCGCGCACGGGGAAACCGGGCACACGCAGGGGTGCGTCCCCGGCCCCGGCCACCGCGCAGCCCTTCGCGGAGTCGCGTACGACCACCGCGCCGCCGGGGCGGATCCGGGGCAGGAGGAGCGCGGCTGCCTCCTCGGGGGCGGTGCTCCCGGTCACGGTCGCGGCCTCGACGGCGCTGAGGCTGAGCAGGTCGACGCGGGCCAGGGCCCGGTCCAGGGTCCGCCGTGGAAGGTCGCCCACGACCGGCGCCGGGTCCAGGACCAGGCGCACCCCCTCCGGGAGGCCGCCGATCCAGGTGAGGAGGTCGTCGGCGCGCGGTCCGGGCAGCAGCGAGTACCCCACGGTGTAGACGAAGTCCCCCGGCCGGGGCCGGAGTGTGCGCAGTTCGGCCAGGGACACCTCCGTCTCGGCGCCCAAGCGGGTGATGAAGGTGCGTTCCGCGTCGCCGTCCACCAGGGCCACGCAGAAGCCGGTGTCCGTGTCGGGAAAGGGGGCGTGTGCCGCCGCGACCCCCTCCGAGCGCAGCGCGGCACGGACCAGGTCGCCGTGGGGCCCGGTCCCGTGCGCCCCCGCGTAGACCACCTCCATGCCCGCGCGCGCCGCGGCGGCGATGACGTTGAAACCGCCTCCGGCCAGGGTCCGGGCGGAGGAGGCGAACACCCCCCCGCCGGCCCGGGGAAGGGCGTCGACCGCCATCACGACGTCGACGATCACCGGTCCCGCGTGCAGGAGACGTCCGGTCACGGCAGGGGCTCCCCTCGACTGCGCCGACCGTTGTGCCGGCCCCGCGATCATCATCCCGCGGCGGCCGGGGCGGGGCCCACCGGGGGGTGCCGGGCCGGGTGGGCACGCGGGACCGCCCCCGGTGCCCGGGCGTGCGGCGGCGGGGTCCGCCCGGCCAGGACACGGAAGGAGCTCCCCGGGCCGCGGCCGCTCCCCCGCCCCCACCGCTGCGGGACGGGCGTCCCCGGGGGGACGCGGAGGAAGTCGGGGTTCTGACACGAACACCCCGCACCGGCTCCGACCTGCACTGTCATCGCCTCCACCCCCGTTCGTCCGTGGAACGAACACCCCGACGGCCCGCCCACACGCGGTCCCGACCCGCGGCGCCTGTCGAATCGGGGCCAAGATTTTCCGGTTCTCGGCCCTCGCACGCGGCGGGGCGGGGAAGACCGTCCTTACCGGTCACGGAGTCCGGCAGCCGGAGCCGGAGGAAGCACACCGGCCCCGCGCCGAGCACCCCTTCCCACGACCGCAGGAGGCGATCCGATGAACGCTCCACCACCGGTCGACGGGACCGCCGGGCACGGAGCGTCGCGCAAGGGACTGTCGTCGGTCCCGCCCCGCATGTGGGTGGCGTTGGCCCTGCTCGTCGTCACCGTCCTCTTCGTGGCACAGAACCGGGACACGGCGCAGATCCAGTTCCTGGTCGTCTCCCTGACGTCGCCGCTGTGGGCCGCACTGGCCGTGGCGGTCGCCGCCGGCGTGGTCATCGGACTGCTCGTCCGACCGTCGCGGCGGCGCAGGCGCGGGGCATAGGGACAGGGCCGCACCCGGCCGGGGCTCCCCGAACGGCGCCGGGTCGTGCCCCCGCGTCCGGGGGCTCGGAGCGCTCCGGCGCCCGCCCTCCTCAGGCCCGTGCCCGCAGCGGCAGGGGGCAGTGCTCCCCCGCGACACGGCAGAGGACGCCCAGGAGCGCGAGCACGGCGGCGCCGACCGCCACGGCGGGGCCCAGCGGCGGGGGGAGCTCCCGGGCGAGGACGAGGACGCCCACGGCCAGGACGAAGACGCCGAACCCCTTGCGCAGCGCGCCTTCGGGCACCCGGGAGGCCAGTGGCGCGCCGGCGAGCGATCCCGCGACGGCGGCGGCGGTGACCACGGCGACCAGCGTCCAGTCCGGGCTCACCGTCGTCAGGTACCCGGCGAGCCCGGCGAAGGACTTCATGGCGATCACGAGCAGCGAGGTCCCCACGGCGGCGGGCATCGCGAGGCCGCCGAGCAGCGCCAGGGCGGGCACCACGAGGAAGCCGCCGCCCGCGCCGACCAGGCCGGTGACGGCGCCCACGGCCAGGCCGTCGAGGACGATCCGCCTCAGGGGCAGGCCCCCGTGCCGCCGCTCGTCGTCCCCGGTGGGGGGCTTCCTCCTCCCGAGGAGCATGGCCGCCGCGGTGGCGACCATCATGAGGGCGAAGGCGGTCATCAGCAGGGGCGCGGGGACGTGGCCGCCCGCGAGTCCGCCGAGGAAGGCGCCCGCCATGCCGGCCGCACCGAAGACCAGGCCGGTGCGCCACCGGACGTTGCCCCTGCGCGCGTGGGTGACCGCGCCGACCAGCGACGTCACGCCGACGACGAACAGGGAGGCGGCGACGGCGCCCTTGGGGTCCATGCCCGCGACGTAGGTCAGGAGCGGGACCATCAGGATGGAGCCGCCGCCTCCGAGCAGTCCGAGCGCGAGCCCCACCACCAGGGCGGGGCCCACGACGAGGATCAGTGGGAACTCCATGCTTGGTCACTCTCCGTGGCGTGGTTGTGCGTTCGCGGTCGCGTGGGCGGTGCGCCCCCGGTCGGGTCGGGGACGGCCCGTCGCGTCGGTCGGGGCGGCCGGGACAGCCGGTCGCCCTGGCGTGCCGCCCCGTACGGGCGGGCGCCGTGGGAGGGGGCGGGGCCTGCGGGCCCCGCCCCGTCGCCGTGCCGGGTCGGCGGCTGCTCAGGACCGGGTGTCCCGTCCCTGCTTCCAGGCGGTCCAGCCCGTGTAGCCGCCGTCGAGTTCGACGACGTCGTAGCCGGCGCGGCGCAAGGCGCCGGCAGCGACGGAGCTGCGCGCGCCCGCCTGGCAGTAGGTCACGACGGGGCCGTCGTCGGGCAGCTCGTCGAGGTGCCACAGGACCCGGCCCGCGCTGAGCTGCCCGGAGCCGGGGATGTGTCCCGCGGCGTGTTCGGTCCTGTTGCGCACGTCCAGGACGAGTGCGGCCCCGTAGTCCTCCAGCTGCGCGGGGGCGATGACGGCCGGAACGGTCGTCGGCAGGCCCTCCAGTCCGGTGGTGTAGCCGGTGACGCGGTCGATGCCGACCCGCAGCAGGTGGTCGCGCACCTCTCCGGCGGTGTCGCCGTCGGGGGCGAGGAGCACCAGGGGACGGGGCTCGGCCTCCGGGTCGTGGGCCCAGGCGCCGAAACTCGCGGCCTTGGCAGGCCCGGGGATGTTCAGCGCCCCGGCCACGGTGCCGCGGTGCACCTCGGTGTGGGGCCGGGTGTCGACGAACACGATCCGGTCCTCCTCCAGGGCGCTGCCGACCCCGGCGGCGGCGAGTTCGGGCAGCGGGGCCAGGGGGCCCAGGATCTCGGGCCCCTCCCTGTTCTGGCGCTTCATCCGGGCGAAGTACGCGTGGGCGTCGGGCTGTCCGTCGAGGAGTTCGTCGACGAAGCCCTTCTCGTCGTCGTCGCGCAGGTAGGGCCACCACCAGGCGTTGAGGCGCTCGTATCCGACCGTGGTGGCCGGGAGCGCTCCGAGGGCCTTGCCGCATGCGCTGCCGGCCCCGTGCCCGGGGAGGACCTGGACGTGGTCGGGCAGGGCCAGGAAGGTGTCGCGCAGGCTGGCGAACAGGTGGCGCGCGCCCTCGAAGCGCGTGTCCTCTCCCCCGGCGGCCTCGTCGAGCAGGTCGGGGCGGCCGATGTCGCCGGCGAAGACGAAGTCGCCGGAGAGCAGGTAGCCCGGCCGGTCGCTGAAGGCCCCGTCGGTGATCAGGAAGGACAGGTGTTCGGGGGTGTGCCCGGGGGTGTGCCGGGCCCGGACCGTGATGTTGCCGACGGTGACGGTGTCGCCGTCCAGGAGCCGCTCGGCCTCGAAGCCGTACTGCCAGTCCTCCCCGCCCTCACCGGAGACGTACGCCGTGGCGCCCGTCGCCGCGGCGAGTTCGCGTGTGCCGGAGAGGTAGTCGGCGTGGATGTGGGTCTCGGTCACGGCCACGATCCGCATGCCGTGCCTGCGTGCCAGGTCGAGGTATTCGGCGATGTCGCGGCGGGGGTCGACCACGACGGCCTCTCCTCGTGCCTGGCAGCCGATGAGGTAGCTCGCCTGGGCGAGGTCGTCGTCGTAGACGCGTTCCAGAAGCATGTCTTCTCCTTGTGGGTGGTGGTCCGCCGCTCCTTCGGATACCCCGGGGAGTATCCGTAGGGGCGGGTGCGGCGATGGCTGCGGGCCGTGACCGGGGCTCGGGGCCGCTCCTCGAAGCGGGCCCGCGCGGTGGTCCGGGCCGCTTCCGGCGGCGCCCGGCCCGCAGGGGTCACCGGCGGGCGGCGATCCGTTCGAGGGAGTCCTCGATGTCGACGTGGTTGCGGGGCCGGTTGTAGGGCAGTCGGGCCAGGGCCGCGCCCATCATGCAGGTGTCCGTGACCGCGGCGAAGGCGAGTCCGGCGCCGATGAGCCCGGCGACCGCCACCGCGGGCGGCCACAGGAGGGAGGCGAGCACGGAGGTGAGCACGAGGCCCCCGGCGACCAGGCGGACCTGGCGCTCCAGCGCCCACCGCTCCCGCCCCCGCACGACGGGGGCTCCCTGGGCCTCCCAGGCGTTCATGCCGCCGCTCATCACCACCGTGTCCCGCAGGCCGGCCTGCGCCAGCCTGTCCTGGCACCGGCGGGCCCTGGCCCCGGACTGGCAGACGAGCACGAGGCCGCGCCCGGCGTCGGCGGCGATGCGCTCCAGGTGGTCGTCCACCCGCTGCAGGGGCAGGTTGACCGCTCCGGGGATGTGGGAGCTCTCGTACTCGGCCGCGGTGCGCACGTCCACCAGCAGGGTGCCGGGGTCGGTCTCGACCAGGGTGCGCACGGCGTGCACGTCGATGCTGTTGCCGCTCATGTGTCTCCGTTGTCTCCGCGTCTTCCAGGACGGCCCGTGCGGGCCGTCGGCGGTTCGTGTGTGCCGGGAGGCGCCTTCCTCCATACCCCGGGGAGTATCCGGAGAGCGGAGCGGTCCCTCGGGCTCGGGGAAAAAGGAGGGGCCCCGTGTCGTACGGTTCGGCCGACCGGGCATACTGGGGGGAGTATCCGAACTGCACAGACCTGCCCCTGCAGGAGCGGCAGGGTCCGGCGCCCGGCGCGGACGGCGCCCGGACGCGCGGACGGCTCCCGTGAAGCCCTAGGCCAGGGCGAGGAAGAGCTTCTCCAGCTCCTCCTCGGTGAGCTCGGGCTCCTCGCCGCGGTCACGGGCGGTGTTGCAGTGCCGCATGCCGCTGGCGACGATCTTGAACCCGGCCCGGTCCAGGGCGCGGGAGACGGCCGCCAGCTGCTGGAGGACCGCCGCGCAGTCCTCGCCCTCCTCGATCATGGAGATCACACCGGAGAGCTGCCCCTGGGCGCGCTTGAGCCTCGTGAGGGCGTCGCCGACCATTTCAGGCTTCATCTGCATCCTTTCGCCTCATGGCCGCCAGCATACCCCCGGGTGTATCCGTTCTGGCTGTCGGAAGGGTCACACCCTTCACCAGGGCCACTCACACCCCAACGTTCCCGCGGGCCCGGCCACGCCCCGGGGCTGAGGCGCCGGCGCCCGCCGGGGCACGGACCGGCGCCCGCCCCGTGTCCGGTGCTGTGGCCGCCTGCGCTCGCCGGGCCTCCGTCGACGGGGGCTCGGTGCGGCGGATGCGCCGGTGCTCCTCAGCGGTAGTCGGCCAGTCCGTCGGCCAGTTCTTCCGCATCGCCGTCGCGGATGGCGTAGAGGGCTTGCTGCAGGGCGAACGTGCCGCGGATCGCGGCGATGCGGGTGGCAAGTCCGTCGTCCGGCCAAAGGCCCAGGGCGAGCACCCGCTCCAGGAGGCCGCGGCCGTGGCCGGCGCCGATGGCCGCGAGGTCCTCGGCCTGGTCGCCGAGTGCGACATCGTCCCAGTCGAGCACCCCGGAGAGGCGTGGCAGGCCGTGCTCCCACTCCCACAGGACGTTCTCGGAGCCGAGGTCACCGTGCACCACTGCCCGGTCGACGTGGGGAAGGCCGTCGAGAACGGCGAGTTCCCGTTCGGCCCGCAGGCGCCCGCCGTCGGACATGAGCGGGAACAGCTCCGCGCGTACGTCCTCCGCGAACCGCCGCCACCGGTCTTCCGGTTCCTGGGGCAGGGCCGCCCGTACCGTCTCGCCTGCGCCGGCACGGGCCAGACCGGACAGCAGCACGGCGTACTGCTCCGCCACCGCGCCGGCCACGCGGGCGTCGTCGAGCGCGTCGGGCTCCAGCGGTTCCCCGGGGATGCGGCCGAGCACCAGGAACGGCTCCTCGCCGGTGCCGTGGGCGCCGCCCCGGAGCAGCGGCTCGGGTGTGCGGAAGCCGAGGTCGAGGCCGGCGAGTGCGTGCAGCACGGCCGCCCGCTCGGGCAGCCGGGCGGCCGCCGCCCGGGTGCGGGGCAGGCACACGACGCGGTCCGAGCCGATGACCACGGTGTGGAACTGCCCCTGGCGTACCGCGAGGCCGTCCGGTTCGTCGTCGGGCAGCAGACGGCTCAGCAGGGCGCGATGCGTCGTCAGGATGCTCATGGCAGGGACCTCTGGATCCTCAGGCGGGTCGGGGGCGATGTGCGCGAAGTGCCGCCGGGCCGTGCCGGCGGATGCCCCTCGCGTTGCGGGCACGGGCCGTTCCCGGCGTCGGGTCGCCAGGACGTCGGGACGAGACGTCAGTGCTCTGGATCATTGTCGCGGTGGGGGCGGGCGGGCGGTCCGTCCCCGCTTGCGAGCGCACTCCGGGCCGGTCACCCCTCGGAGCCGCCCTCGCGGTCCGCGAGGAACCCGTCGAGCAGCCGGAACCGGCGACGGTACCGGCATCTCCGCGTCCGGTGCCCACCGACAGTCCGGCGGTAGGTCCACCGGTGTTCCCGCGGCCGTCGGTACTAGGGGGCCGCCGGGCCCGAGGGGCTTTCGGGGCCGGGCGGAACGGGGGCGCCCCCGTTCCGGTTCGGCTCCTGCCCCGGCGCCCCGGAGGGACGTGCCGGTTCCGGCCCCGCGGCGCCCCCGCGCTGGCGGTACCAGCCGCGGAGCCCGACCCCGAGGAGCAGGAGGCCCGCCGCGGCCAGCAGGACCGTGTCCGCCCCCGGTCCGCCGACCCCGAAGACCCATTCCTGGACGCCGTGCGCCGCCTCGGCGAGGCGGCCCGTTCCGCCGAAGAGGGTCGCCGTCCCCTGCGAGGTGAGGAACACGGCCCCGACCCCGATGAACAGCAGGCCCGACAGCAGGGCGGTGGTGTGCAGTTCGACCGGGCCCAGGCGGAGGGCGCGTCCCCGCAGCCAGCGGCGGGAGCCGAGGTCGTAGCGGTCCCACAGCAGCGCCAGCAGGAACAGCGGCGCGGCCATGCCCAGGGCGTAGACCGCCAGGAGCAGGGCTCCGCGCACGGTTCCGCCGGTGGCGGCGACGGTCAGCACCGCGCCCAGGATGGGGCCGGAGCAGAAGCCCGCGAACCCGTACACCGCCCCCAGGGCGAAGACCGACACCCCGCTGGTCCTGCCGGCCAGGCGCCCCTGGACGCGCCGTGCCAGGCCGGAGGAGAAGCCGAAGCCCGCGATCTGGGCGATGCCGAAGGCGATGACGAGCCATCCGGCGACGGCGATCAGGAGTTCCCGCTCCCCGTAGACCAGGCGGCTGACCAGCGCGGATCCCGCCCCCAGGGGGACGAGGGTGGTGCACAGTCCGAGGTAGAACACCGTCGTGCGCGCGAGAAGGCGGCGCGGGTCGCGGAAGGCGTAGCCGAAGAAGGAGGGGAGCAGGAGCGCGCTGCAGGGGCTGAGCAGGGCGAGCACCCCGCCCGCCAGGGCGGCGGCGAAACCGATGTCGGTCACTGCCGACCGCCCCCGTCCCCGGCGCCGGCGGCCTCCAGGGAGTCGTCGATGACCGCCTCGAACACCTCCAGGGGCTGGGCGCCCATGACGGCCCGGCCGTTGATCAGGAAGGCCGGGGTCGAGGTGACCCCGATCGAGAGCCCCTCGGAGAAGTCGCGTTCGACCTGCGCGGCCGCGGCGTCGGCGGCGCGGTCCTCGTCGAACCGTCCGGCGTCCAGCCCCAGTTCGTCGACGACCTCGGCGAGGGTCTGCTCGGCGTCGCGCTCGCCCGGTTCCTCGGCGGCGGCGTAGTACGCCTCGTGGAACTCCCAGAAGGCGCCCTGCTCGGCGGCGGCGCGGGAGGCCCGGGCGACGTCCTCGGAGGTGTCGGTGATGACGGGGAAGTCCCGCCACTCGATGCGCAGGTCGCCCGACTCGACGTAGTGCGCCAGCTCGGGCTGGGTCTCCTGCACCCATCGGCCGCAGTAGGGGCAGTGGTAGTCGGAGTAGACCACCATGACGACCGGTGCGTCGACGTCGCCCAGGGCCGTGGGGTCGTCGGCCTGCCTGCGGGCCATGGGCGTGTCGGCCCCGCCGGGGGCCGTGTCCCCGGGGCCGTCGGCGGCGGCCCCGGACGGGGCGTCCGACGCGCCCGCCTCCCGTGCCCCGCCCGTCTCCTCCGAGGGGTCCTCGGAGAACCGCACCACGGCGACCGCGGCGGTCACCAGGAGCAGGGCCGCGCCCGCCGCCAGCGGCACCTTCCAGGAGGCGCCGCCTCCGGAGGAGCGGCCCGCGGGCTGCTCTCCCTGCTTCGGGGCATCGGACATCGTCGGCCTCTTTCCTCACCCGGCAGTTATTTCTATCCAACATAGTAGATCCGCTAAGGTGGATAGAAACACGGATCGGGGGTGCGTCGCCCCGGTCCGCCTACCCGCCCGGCGGCACCACCGCCCTCGACATCGGCGACACTCCGTGGCCCTCGCGGTCCCGGGCGCACGGTCGCCCGCCGAGCTCCGGCGGCTGCCGGTGGGCGCCCGGGCCGGGGGGCGGGGCCGGTCCCGCCGACCGCTGCCGCCGACCGGGTCCGGCCCACGGAGCCGCGGGCGGCCTCGCGGTCACGCGGAGGGGTCAGCCGGCGGCGCACCGGCAGTGCGGGATCAGCACCGCGGCGAGCGCCGACGCGACCGTGAACACCAGGGGCAGCGCGACGAGGGCGGCGGTGGCCCAGGTGCGGGCCCGCGCCCTCCAGGGGCGGCACCGCTCGGGCGGCCGGACCTGGCGGCGCACGCGTTCGACCGGGCACGCGCCGCCGATGGACAGGGTCTGCGGTGCCCCGGCCGGTGCGGCCCCGGCGAGGGAGCCGAGCGCGTGGACCAGGGGGCGCATCCCGACGGCGCGCACGGCGTGGTCGTCGGCGGCCCACTCCACCAGGACGGGGACCTCGCGCGCCGCGGCGCGGAACAGGGGGACCCCGGGGAAGGCGCGGTCGAGCAGCCGGGCCCAGGCCACGACGAGGTGGTGCCGGCCGCGCAGGTGCGCCCGCTCGTGGGTCAGGACGGCGCGTGCCTGGGAGGCGGTGAGCGCGCCGAGGGCGCCCCGGGTGATGACGACGCCGCCCCGGTTGCCGGGGACGCAGTAGGCGCCGGGCTCGGCGGTCTCCAGCAGCCACACGGGCTGGCCGTGCAGGCGTCGGCGCTGCGCCGTGGCCAGGAGGCCGTCGTGGTGGGTGCGTCTCCAGGACAGGCCGGCCCGCCCCTGGCGGGCGGCGGTCCACAGCAGGCGCAGGAGGGCGGCCAGGGCCAGTGCCGTCCCGGCCGCGATCCCCCACCCTGCGTGGTTGCGCTCCAGGGCCTGCAGAACGCTGACGCACGCCGCCAGGACGCCCTTGACCGAGGGGCCCAGGAGGTCGGCGGCGAGCACCGCGAGCAGGGTCGCGCAGGAGAGGACCCAGGCCGCGGTGGCCGCGGTCCACAGCGCCAGCATGGTGCGCGGGCCCGGGTCGCAGGAGCGGGCGGTGCGGCGCAGGAGCTCGGGGCCCCTGACCCCGAGCGCGGCCACGGCGCACAGGGCGGCGAAGGACCAGATCACGGTTCCTCCTCGCCCGGCACCTCGGAGAGCAGGGCGCGCAGGGCGCGCACGTCCTCGGGCTGCATGGTGTCGACGAAGCGCAGCAGCGTCGCCTCGGAGTCGCGGCTGCCGGTCAGCGCCTCGTGCATCACCTCGGCCGCGTGGGTCGAACGGTCGCGCAGGGGGCGGTAGAACCACAGGCGGCCGATCCGCTCGCGGTCGACCCACTCCTTGCGCCGCAGGTTCTCCAGGACGGTGGAGGTGGTGGTGTAGGCGACCTCGTGGTCGGTGAGGCCCTCCAGGACGCCGCGCACGGGCAGGGGCTCGGGCGCCCGCCAGAGCACCTCCATGACCGCGGCCTCCAGTGGTCCCAGCCCAGCGATCATCGCACCCGCACCCCGCATCGACGTCGAATCCTCCCTCAGCATAGTGATCACGCTCCTTCCCGTTCGCGGTCGGCGCCGGGCGCGGGGAACACGGTGTAGGAGTCGGCGCCGCCGTCGCCGGGCACGGCCGCCACGGCCGTGCCGCCCGCCGTCCCGGCCACGGGGATCCGCCAGTCGCCGCGTCCCAGGAGGGCGCCGTCGGCCATGGAGCGGACGCGGTTCTCCCCGCCGAGCGAGGTGTACAGGTACCCGGAGACGATGCCGACGGGCCGCTCCCCCGGGTCCGCCCCCACCGTCCACGCCCGGCCCCCGGAGGCCCGGTCCCACCCCGCGATGACGGGTCGGCCGGAGCGGGCGGAGGTCCCGGCGACGGCCGCGCGCCCGTGCTCGTCGCCCACCGACACGGGAGGAGCCCCCGTGAGGGGCTCGGCCAGGGTGCGGCCGTCCCCCAGGTCGTGGACGGTGAACGCCGTGGCCTCCCCCCGTTCCCAGGTGACGACCGCCCACGGCGCGGAGCCGCTGGCGGGGCGGGGGCCGTAGGAGAGGGAGGTCTCCCCCGGTTCCCCTTCCAGGGCGTCGGGGACGGCCAGGTCGGCGTGGTCCCAGAGTTCGTCCCCCGAGCCGGCGTCGACCGCGCGCAGCGCGCCGTCGCGGTGGAGGACCACGGTGCCCTGGTACTCGTGCAGGACCGCCCCGCCCCGGGTCTCGTCCGCGACGACCTCCCCGGTGTCCGCGGACAGGGCGACGGCGGGGCCGGTGTCGGCGCTCATGACGGTGTGGGCGACCCGTGCGAAGACCAGCCCCGGGCCCACCCAGGTGCCGGGCACCTCCGTGGGGCCCCACACCTTGCGTCCGGTGGAGGGGTCCAGGGCGGCCGCGGTGGTCCGGGTGGCCAGCAGCCCGCGGTCGGGGGCCGCGTCGCTGTCGAGCAGCACGACCAGGTCGTCGCCGTCCTGCGTGCGGGTGAGGGTGAACCCGGTGCAGCTCGGGTTGCGCTCGGTGGTCCAGCGGGTCCGCCCGTCGGCGTCCATGCCCACGAAGTGGAGTTCGCCGCCTCCCTCCGGCACCACGGGTCCGACGAACCCGGTGTCGGAGCCGCGGGGTTCGGAGGAGTAGGGCGTGGCCCGTCCGGCCGCTCCGTCGAGGACCTCGGGGAGCAGGTCCGGCCCCGCCGCGGCGGCCGGGGTCGGGTCCCCGTCCAGGGGCAGGGCGTCGGCGGGGTCGGCGAGCTCGGGCCTGGCGCAGGCAGCGAGGGCCAGGAGCAGGCAGAGGGCCGCGGCGGCGGACGGTCGGCGGACCGCCGCCCCCGTGCCGGGCGGGGCCGCGCGGGAGGGGCGGGGCGGGCGACGGGGCCCGTCCGGGTCGGGGCTCACGGCCGGCGTCCCGCGTCGCGCAGGGCGAGGTCGACGGCTGCGGTGAAGGACTCCGGCGGCTGGGCCCCCAGGACGGGGTCGCCGTTGACCAGGAAGGCGGGTGTGCCGCTGATCCCCGTCGCCTGCCCCTCGGCGAAGTCCTCCTCGACCGCCTCCTCCGCGTCGGCGCCCTCCAGGTCCCGCGCGAAACGCTCCGGGTCCAGATCCAGCTCCCGCGCGGCCGCCTCCAGCCGTGCGCGCAGGGCGGCGTCGTCCCCGGTGAACTCCTGCGGGGCGCCGTAGACGAGGGCGTGGTACTCCCAGAAGGCGTCCTGCCCGGCGGCGGCCTCGGCGCCCAGGGCCAGGAGGCGGGAGTCCTCGCCGAGGTAGGGGAACTCCCGCCATTCGATGCGCAGCAGGCCCCGCGCGACGTAGGCGTCGACGAGCTCGGGCTGGACCCGGCGCACCCATGCGGCGCAGTAGGGGCACCGGTAGTCGGAGTAGGCGACCATGACGACCGGTGCGTCGACCGCTCCCATCGCGCGGGGGTCGTCGGCCTGTCTGCGCGCGAGCTCCTCCCCCGCCTGCCTCATGTCCTCGCTGACGGTGGCCGCCGGTTCCCCGTCCGCCCCGGCCGAGGGGGTGCGGAGAAGCTCGGCCCTCGCGAACAGGAGGACGAGGGCCAGGGCCACGCAGGCCGCTCCGGTGAGCACCAGGGCCGGTGCGATCGGGCGTCCGGTCCGTTCCGGCATGGAGGGCACCTCCGGTGTCGCGCGCTGGCGCGGGGTCTCGTGGTTCTCGTCCTCGGTGGTGCGGGGGTCGCCGGACCGCGGCACGCCGCGGGGCGGGACCCGCACCACGCTCTTCTATGGAAGATAGAAGTCATTCTATGCAGGATAGAGAGAAGGTGGGACAGCGGGGACCGCCCCCCGTACGACGGGACCGCTCCGCCCCGCGGCCCGGACCGGCACGCCCCGGGGACCCGCCTCCGCCACGGGAAGGGGGGATCGGCGGGCCGTGGCTGCCTCCGGGCGCGGAAAGGTAGAAACGACCCCATGACCGATGTGAACCACACCCAGTCCGTGCCCGAGCGGCTCGTCGGCCTCGCCGCCGCCCGGGCCCGCCACGGCGACCGTGTCGACTTCCTGGTGCGCATGCTGCGGGTGGGCGACCCGCTCGCCGACGCCGTCGTCGCCGAGTTCGACGCACACGGCCGCTCGGCCCGCACCGCCCTCCAGCGCGGTCTCGCCGAGGGCCGTGCGAGCGTGCCGGACGCCCCGCCGGCCGTCGACGCCCTGCTCGCCCACGCGGAGGCCGTGCCCGCATGGGTCTCACGCGAACTCCTGGAGCAGGGCGACCGTCCCTCGCTCGCCGTGCCGTTCCACTGGAGGAGCCTCGCCTTCTCCGTCGGCTCGCTGACCCACACCTACAGCTCCCCCTCGATCGCGCGACTGCTCGTGGGCACCGGCCGGCTGACCTCGACGGCGCCGCGACGGCTCGCCGAGACCGGGCTGTGGAACGCCTCGGCGATCCTGCCCGGCGGCCTGCTCCCCGGCGCCTCCGGCCTCGTGCAGACCGTCCAGGTCCGGCTGCTGCACGCACGCGTCCGCGCCTCGGCCACCGGGCACGGCTGGGACGCCGACCGGTGGGGGACGCCGATCAACCAGGCCGACGTGGCACGCACATGGCTCGACTTCACCGTCGTGCCGTTCAAGCTCCTGGAGGGCATCGGCTACCGGCTCACCGAGGAGGAACAGTCCCTCCTCTACCGCTACTGGTGGTACGTGGGCCGCCTGCTGGGCCTCGACGAGGAGTTCTTCCTCGGCATCGAGGACCACGAGCAGGCCGGCGAGCTGCTGGACCTGCTCGACTCGACCTCCGCCGCACCGGACGAGAACAGCAGGAAGCTCGTCGGGGCGCTGTTCGACGCGGCCGGCGCCAATCTCGCCTCCGCACCGCAGTCGCCGATGGACGGAGCGGGTTGGCGCGACCTGATGCACGCACTCGCCCACCGTTTCCACGGAGTGAACGCCGTGGCGATGGGCATCCCGGAGTCACCCTTCACGGCGGTGCTGCCGCTGATCGCGGCGGGAGAGGCCAAGGCGCGCAGCTACCAGCTGCAGGTCCCCGGAGCGTTGCGGCAGGCCGAGGAGGTCGGGATCTCGGCGATCCGCGGCCTCGCCGCCGCCCTCACCGACAGCACCGCCTACCAGGACCACGTCTCGCCCTCCTGAGCCGCCGGGCCGTCATCACCTCTCGGCGCCGGAGCCGCGGGGGCCGGTGCGGGGCCGGGGGCCGCCTGTCCGCAAGCGGTCAGGCGTGACCCGCCCCGAGCGCGCCGGTGCGCGGCGCGGTGGAAGAGCGGGGCGGTGGAAGGGCGCACCGCGCCGCCCCACTCCCGCGCCCACCCCGCGAGGTCCGGGGGCGGGGGTTGGCCCCGGCACCGTCAGGCGGTGCTTCCCGGCCGTTCGAGGGCCGGGAGGCGTCCGCCGACAGGTCGGTCCACGTGTGCCGGTGCTCCTCGTTGCTTCCGGGGGCCGGGCGCGAGGAGGACGCAAGGGCCGGGAAAGGGGCGTTCGCCCCCGGCTCCGCCGGTGGCGGGGCGTCGCCGACGCCCCGCCACGACGTGCCGCCGGGCTACGGGGACACGTGCTCGGGGGCGGCTGAGCCCACCGGGGATCCCGACGCCAGGGCGCGCAGGGTGTCGGCGGTGAAGCAGTCCAGAGGGTAGAACAGCTCGATCGCCAGCTCCGACAGCGCCGCGTCGGCCGGTGCGCCGAAGGTGGCCATGGTGCTGAACAGCGCCAGCTCTCCGAAGGGGGTGCGCAGGCGCAGCGGCACCCGGATGGGGTCCGACTCGCCCGCCGGACCGGTGTCGGCGCCGGAGTGCTGCCCGGGGGCGGGATAGCGCGACACCTCCTCGTAGAGGGCCCGCAGGTCGGCGTCGGCGGTGGCGTTGACCTGGTGCAGCAACCGGTCGAGGAACAGCTCGCGCACCTCGCCCAGGTTGACCAGCCGTGCGGCCAGGCCCTCGGGGTGCAGCGCCAGTCGGAAGACGTTCGGCCGGGGCTCCAGCAGGTGCGGGGGAACGCCCTCCATGAGGAGGGACATGGCGGAGTTGCCCCGCACCACGTTCCACAGCCGGTCCACGACGACGGCCGGGTACGGCTCGTGCGTCGCCAGGACGGTCTCCAGGGCCGAGCTGACCGAGGCCATGTACGCGTCGTCGAGGCTGCTCTCCCGGTAGGCGGGGGCGAAGCCTCCGGCCAGCAGCAGGGCGCTGCGCTCGCGCAGGGGGATGTCCAGCGCGGCCGACAGCCGCAGCAGCATCTCCCGGCTCGGTCGGGCCCGCCCGGTCTCCATGTACGACAGGTGCCGCGCGGAGGTGTCGGCCAGCAGGGACAGGTCGAGCTGGCTGAGCTTGCGGCGTCGGCGCCAGTCCCGCAGCAGGGAGCCCGCGGCCGACGGCTCTCGCGTTTCCATGCCCAGGAGCATAGGTCCTCGGCCGGGAGGGGGCGCCGCCATGACCTCTGAGGTCATTGAGCGGCTGAGCGGACGGTGGGAGTGTTCCCCACGCGGCCCGTACGGACCGCACGAAGGCGAAGGAGCCGTGATGAGCACATCGACAGGGCAGGGGCCAGCCGCGCGCACGGCGATCGGCGGCGGGGCGGCGGAACCGCTGCGCACCGTCCTGCGGATCGACGGCTGGAGCACCGCAGTCTTCGGTGCGCTCCTGCTGGCCGCCGGCAGGCCGTTCGCGGAGGTGCTGGGGCTGCCGCTCGCCTGGTCGGTCCCGTTCGGGGTCGCCATGCTCGGCGGCGCCGCCGCCCTGGGGCTGATCGCCGGTTACCCTGCCGTCCCGGTCCGGTACGTCACCCTGGTCGTCACGGGCAACGCGCTGTCCTGCGTGGCGCTCGTGGTCCTGGTGTTCACGGGGGCGGTCCCGCTCACCGGTCCGGGAACGGCGTTCCTGCTGAGCGGAGCGGTGGTCGTGGCGGTCTACGCGGGACTGGAGTTCCGGGCTCTGCGGAAGGCCGTGGTGCGGTGACCGGCGAACCGCCCCCGGACCGTTGACCGGTCACCGGGGACGGTGGCCCGTACCGGCAGGGAATCCTGCCGGGGCGGGGCCGCCGTCCGGTCGCATCGGGGCCGCTCGGCCCCGTCCCCCGCAACGTGGGGCGCCCGGACACCGGTGTCGTCAGCGCGGGCGGTCGGCCCTGCCCCGGTCCGCTGCCCCGGGTGGGCGCACCGGTAGCTTTCACCCATGCTGTTTCACGTGCACGCCGAGGACCGCCCCGGGCTGGGGTCCGAACTATACGACCTCGCGGAGGAGCACTGGTCCTACATGGACCGGTTCGAGGACCGCTTCGTCCTGCGGGGCCCCACCCTGGACGACGACGGTGAGGAGCACACCGGGAGCGTCCACGTGGTCGAGGTCCCCGACCGCGCCGCCGCGGAGCGGTTCGCGACCGAGGAGCCCTACTGGTCGGCCGGGCTCTACGCCGGGTACACGGCCCTGCGCGCGGTTCTCCTGTCCGACCGCGAGCCGGACACGGACGGGGAGGAGGCGCCCCACACTCTGGTCACCGGCGCGTGGGCCCCGAGGCCCCGTTCCGGGGGTGAGTCCGACCTGCTGCCGTCGGCCGCCGGTCCCGGCGGTAGCCTGCACTTCACGGCACTCCTCGTCGACGACGACGGGACCGCCACGACCGGGATGATCGCGGTCGTGCGGGCTCTGCCGGACGAGGCGGTGGAGGTCGTGCGGCCGTTCGCTGACCGGCTCGCGGACGCCCCGGCCGCACTGTCCGCACAGCGCTGGTGCCGCGGCGGACGCGACTAGCGCCGCACCGGGTGACGTTTGTCGACGACGGCGTCGCCCCACCACCGCGCAAGGGCCGCTGGTGCGGCGCCGGCCGGGATTCAGGACCTCATCGTCGTCGTGCGAGTGATCGCACGACGACCGCTCATCGACCGAGCGCCTCGGGACACCCCCCGGGGCCGGGGGAGGTCAACGGCAGGTGGAAACGGGTGTAGGCCGGGAACTCCTCGACCGGGGAGAATCCGAGCCTGCGCAGTACGGCGGCGCTCGGGTCGTTGCCATGGGTGACGCCCGCGAACACGTCGGTGGCGCCCAGGACGGTGAAGGCGCTCCCGATGAGAGCGGCGCAGGCCGCGCCCGCCCGACCCTTCCCGGTGGCGGCCCGGGCGAGCCAGTAGCCCAGGCCGTAGTGCGGCGGAGCGGCCGCGATGACGCTGACCTGGCCCACCAGGCTCTCGCGCAGCCGTATGCCGTAGGCGCGTTCCTTCCCGCCGGAGTGCGCCAGTGCCTCCTCGATCTCCTCCACGGAAGCCCGGACCTGTGCGGTGAAGTCGCCGTGGCGGGTCAGATGGGCGGTGTCGGCCTGCAGGAGAGCCCGGATGTCGGCGGCGTCGGCGGGCGTGAGCACGCGCAGGGACACGTCGGGGAGCCGGGTGGACAGCGTCTCCGGCAGAGCCTCGAGCGGGGGGTGGACCATGGCGGACACGATAGAGGGGACCGGCCCCACGAGCGACGGATGAGCGTGCGGGCCCGTTCCCCCGCGGTCCGGGACCGGGGAACGGGACCGTCGTCGGCGCCGGACCGGGTCATCGCCGTCGGGGTCCGGTCAACGGACCTCCTGGAGGGAGGCGGCGGCCGCGAGGAGGCAGGAACCGAACTCCTCCTCACCGCCGGCGTCGACCCATCGCTCGAAGGCCTCCTGGTAGAAGGCCGCGGCGACCCGCGCCACGATCCTCGCGGAGCCGGGTTCCACGCCGCGCCGCACCAGCGCGTCGCCGACGGCCCCGGCGAGGGCGGCGAGCTTAGTGCGGTCGCGCTCCTGCAGGTCGGGGCTGCTCCCGATCACGGCTCGGCGCTCGGCGGCACGGTCGACGTAGTCGGCCAGGCGGGCGCCGACCTGGGCGAAGGCGCCGAAGACGGCGGTGACCGGGGGGTCGTCCGCGTCTGCGGTGAGGACGGCCTGCGCCACCGCGGCGGACAGCCGCTCCGAGCCGCCGAACAGGACCTCGCGCTTGTCGGGAAAGTAGCGGAAGAACGAGCTCCTGGTGGTGCCCGCGCGCTCGGCTATGCGCGCCACGGTCACGTTGTCGTACCCGTGGTCCGTGAACAGTTCCAGTGCGGCCTGTTCGAGCCGCCCCCGCGTGCCCGGGTTCCCTCTCACCATGGAGCGACCCTAGCGGTGACGGCCCCCCCGGGACGCCGCCCGGCTGGGTACGGCTTCCGGGGCCACGGGCGGCAGCCTCGCACGACCGGGGGTCTCCGTCCATGAGCGGCCCGGGGCAGCCCCTGCCCCGATCGTGGGAGAGCCCGATCGTCCTCGCCGCGGGCTAGGTTGGGGCCTTCGCCGCCCGAGCAGGAGGCGGTCCCTACGGAGGAGCCGACCATGTCGACAACAGCAACCGCGAACACCCGCTCAGCGGTGGAGGAGTTGCTGCGCAGGATCGGCGAGGGCGACCCCGAGCGCATCGCCGCACTGTACGCCGAGCGGGGCGACTGGAAGCTGAGTTGGCCGCAGTCCGAGCACGGCCGCGCCGCCACGCCCTGGATCCGTCACCGGTCCACCCGGGCCGACGCGGCCGCACACTACCGCGAGATCGCCGAGCACCATGTGCCGGAGCAGGCGGCGACCGAGATCGAACGCGTCCTCGTCGACGGCAGCGATGCGGTCGTGCTCGGGGAGATCCGCCAGACCGCCCGGCCCACCGGACGCGCGTACCGCGCCCGGTTCGCCATGCACCTGACCTTCGAGGACGGCCTGGTCACCAGGCACCACGTCTACGAGGACAGCCTCGCCGTCGCCGAGGCCTTCGACACCGACGACCGGTGAAGCCGCCCGTGAGGGCTTCCGTCGGAGCCTGCCCCTGACGTAGGACGCCCTTCCCGGGGCACGGCGGGTGCCCGCCCACGTGGGCGGGGACCCGCCGATGCCGCCTGGGCGGCATCGGCGCGGGGCCGGACGGAGGCCGGGGCCCGCCCGGCCGCGGCTCCCCACCCCGGGTTTCTGTACCGAGCGGTTAGGATCGTGGCATGGCTGTTTCCCGGAGTACCGTCATCGGCCGTCCCAGGGGGTTCGACGCCGACGAGGCGCTGGAGTGCGCCATGCGCGTCTTCTGGGAGAGGGGCTACGAGGGGGCGAGCCTCACCGACCTGACCGGCGCCATGGGGATCACCAAGACGAGCATGTACGCGGCCTTCGGCAACAAGGAGGAGCTGTTCCGCAAGGCCCTGGAGCGCTACACCGAGGGGCCGGCCTCCTACGCGACGCGCGCCATGGAGGAGCCGACCGCCCGGCGGGTCGCCGAGGCGCTCCTGCGCGGCGCGGTGCGGACCACGACCCTGCCCGAAGGCCCTCCCGGGTGCCTGGGCGTGCAGGGAGCACTGGCGTCGGGCGAGGGGGGCCGGCCCGCGCACGACATGCTCGTGGCCTGGCGCAACGACGCGACGCGGCGTCTGGAGGAGCGCTTCCGGCGGGCCGTCGACGAGGGCGACCTCCCGGACGGCGCCGACCCTCGGCGGCTGGCCCGGTACGTCATGACGGTGGCGTTCGGCATCGCCGTCCAGGCCGCCGACGGCCTCGGCAGCGACGAGCTCCAGGACAGCGCCGACATGGCGCTGCGGAACTGGCTGCCTTAGCTGGCGCCCTCCGCGACGGGCCCGCGAGTGCCCTGCCCGGGCGCCGCCGCGCCCGCACCGTTCCCGGTGCGGGCGCCCGGCTCCGGCCGCGGCCGGCAGCAGCGCCCCCGTGGCGTGCGCCGTCCGCGCGCCCGCCGCCCCGTGGCTCAGCGGCGGGGCTCCCACCGGAAGATCCGGGCGGCCAGGGCGACGGCGACGACGACCCAGGCCAGGGTCGGGGCCAAAAGGTACAGCGACTCCGAGAGCGGGACGCCGCCGTTCCAGGCGTTGACGACCAGTTCCGAGGCCGAGCCGCCGGGGAGCAGCCGCTTGAGCAGGGTGAGCTCCTCGGTGCCGGTGAACCCCACCCAGCCGGACACGGCGAGCACGCCGATGAGGACGGGCAGCGTGGTCACCTGGGCGTGCTCGGGAGAGTTGGTCACGCCGGCCGTGGCCAGGGCCAGGCCGATCATCATGACCACCGTCGCGAGGGTGGCCGCCGCCGTGAGCAGGATGTCGGCCGGCGGGTCGGCGACGACGGACAGCACGACCAGGACCACGCCCACCTGGGCCAGCGTGATCGCGGTGACCGGGAGCAGCAGCCCGGCGAGGATGCGGGTGTCGTCCACCGCGGTGGAGCGCAGCCGCTTCAGGAACAGGTTCTGGCGGCGGGAGGCGAGCGTGGTGACGGCGGTGGTGTAGAGCCCCATCGTCACGACGAGGAACATCAGCACCGCGGCGACGGCCCCGAGGTCGAGGGCCGGGATGCGGTCCTGCAGGTACATGTAGAACGCGCTGGACGCCGCGGGCATGACGAGCATGGTGACCAGGATCAGCCGGTTCCGGAAGATCTGGATCAGCTCACCGTGGGCGATCGCGAGCATGGCGGGGATCCTTTGACTGGAGGTTGCGGAAGAAGGGTGGCGTGTGAGGGCCGGGCCCGGGAAGGAGAGCACGGTCTACTCGCTGCCGATGGCCCGGAAGACGTCGTCGAGGCGGGTCGGGCCGGCCTGGAGGTCGCGCAGCTCCGCACCGTGGTCGTGCGCCCAGTTCAGGAGCGCGCGCAGGTCCTCCTGCAGACCGGTGGTCTCGACGAGGAACGTTCCGTCGCCCTGGGGCACGGCGGGCAGCGGCAGCGCCGGGGCGGAGGACGCGAGGGAGAAGCGGACCGTGGCGGGCAGCGTCCGCGTGAGCTCGGAGACCGTCCCCTCGCGGTGGAAGGCGCCCTGGTGCATGAGCCCGATGCGGTCGGCGCGCTGCTGGGCCTCCTCCAGGTAGTGCGTGGTCAGGACGACGGTGGAGCCGTCCTCGCGCAGCCGGTCCACGGCCTCCCACAGGGCGTCCCGGGACTGGATGTCCAGGCCGGTGGTGGGCTCGTCGAGGAAGACCAGCTCCGGTGTCCCGTACACGGCGGTGGCGAAGTCCAGTCGGCGCTTCTCGCCGCCGGAGAGCTGGGACACCTTGGTGCCGGCCTTACGGGTGAGGTCGACGACGCCGAGCAGGCGGTCGACGCTGTCCGTGCGCCCGCTGAGCCGGCCGATCAGGCGGACCGACTCCCGGACGGTGAGGTCCGGGGAGAAGCCGCTCTCCTGGAGCATGATGCCCGTGCGGGGGCGGACGCCGCGGCGGTCGCGCGGGTCGCTCCCGAAGACCCGCACGGTGCCGGACGTGGCGGGGCGGTGGCCCTCGACGGCCTCCAGGGTCGAGGTCTTCCCCGCCCCGTTCGTGCCGAGCAGCGCGTAGAGTTCCCCGCGCCCCACGTGGAAGGACAGGTCCTTCACGGCGTGGAAGTCGCCGTACTTCACGTTCATGCGCTCGACTTCGATGACTGGTTGCGTTGGCATGCCCCCATTCCAGCCGTCGGAGCCGCCGCACGGCAGTCGCACCGCGTCACTGTTTCCCCATGACGTTCGTAGGGGTGGGGACGTGACGTGGTGTCACTGTCGGCGCGGTGGGAGCGGGCGGAGAGCGGGGGCGAGAACGCGGGTCCGCCGCGGCCCCGTCGGCCCGGCGCGGCGGCCCGGAGCGCTGACGCGGGCACGGGGACGCCCGGCCCCTCCCCGGCTCCGAGCCGTCGACCCGCACCATTGGTACCGAACGGTACAGAAGTGCTAGGGTCTTTTTCTGTACCGCTCGGTACCTAACTTTTTCGGGGGTTCACCCATGGGACAGCTGGAAGGCAGGACCGCCGTCGTCACCGGCGGCGGCACCGGGATCGGCCTGGCCACCGCCGCGCGACTGGCGGCCGAGGGCGCCCACGTGTTCGTCACCGGCCGGCGCCGGGACGTGCTGGAGCGGGCGGCGGAGTCGATCGGCCCCGCGGCCACCGCGGTCGCGGGCGACATCTCCGACCCCGCCGACCTGGACCGGCTGTACGCCGCGGTCCGGGAGCGCGGCGAAGGCCTGGACGTGCTGTTCGCCAACGCGGCCGCGGTCTCGTTCGCACCGCTGGAGAAGGCCACGGACGAGCAGTTCGAGCGGACCTTCGGCGTCAATGTCCGGGGCACGCTGCTCACCGTGCAAAAGGCCCTGCCGCTGCTCAACGAGGGCGCGTCGGTGATCCTGAACGCCTCGATCCGCGCCGACGACGGCTGGGAGGACTACGGCCTGTATGCGGCGTCCAAGGCCGCGGTCCGCTCCCTGGCGCGGACCCTGGCCAACGAGCTGAAGGGCCGGGGCATCCGGGTCAACGCCGTCTCCCCCGGTGCCATCGACACCCCCGGCATCGACGGCGCCGTCGGCGAGAAGAACGCGGCCGACGCCAAGGCGGGCCTCGCGGCGGGGGTCCCCATCGGCCGCATGGGACGCCCGGAGGAGGTCGCCGCGGCCGTGGCCTTCCTCGCCTCCCCCGACAGCAGCTTCATGCTCGGCACCACCCTGTACGTCGACGGCGGTGAACACCAGTTCTGACGCCCCGGGCCGGGGGGGGGGGGGGCCGCCGCCCGCGGCCCGGCGCACACGGGACGGCCCGCCCGGTCGCCCGCAGGCCGGTCGCGCCGACGGGCGCCGTACACGGGTCGCCGCCTACCGCGGCTCGGTCGCGATCTGGATCAGGTTGCCGCAGGTGTCGTCGAGGACGGCGGTGGTGACCGGGCCCATCTCCAGGGGCTCCTGGGTGAAGAGGACGCCGAGGCCGCGCAGGCGCTGGTACTCCGCCTGCACGTCCTCGACGGCGAACTGGGCGAGCGGGATGCCGTCCTGGACGAGGGCGTCGCGGTAGGTCCTGGCGGCCGGGTGGGCGGCGGGCTCGAGGAGGAGTTCGGTGCCGTCGGGCTCGTCGGGCGAGACGACGGTCAGCCACCGGTCGCTCTCGCCCACCGGGACGTCGTGCTTCTTCACGAAGCCGAGGACCTCGGTGTAGAACTGCTCGGCCTGGGCCTGGTCGTCGACGAAGACGCTGGTCATGTGAATCTTCACGGGGAGCTCTCCTCCGGTCCGGATGTGTCTGGCGGGGGCCACCGCTCGGCGATGTGCCGCAGCGGGGCCGTGTTCAGGTCGTGGAACTTGTAGCGCCCCTCCCGTCTGGTCTCGACGAGACCCGCGGACTCCAGCACGGCGAGGTGCTGGGAGACCGCCTGGCGCGAGATGCCGAGCCGGTGCTTCATGCTCAGCCGCGAGCAGATCTCGAACAGCGTCTGCCCGGACTTCTCCGTGAGCTCGTCGAGGATGGTGCGGCGAGTCGGGTCGGCCAAGGCTTTGAAGAGGTTGTCGGCCACGGCCACCATAATAGGCAAGTGAGCACTTGCATGTCGAATCCGGGGCCGTGCGTCCCCTACCGGCCTTCCCTCCAAGCTCGCAGGTCAACCGGGGTGTGATCGTGCCGCGGGTCCGTGCGATCCCGTTCCGCCCGCCGGGGCGTCCGGCCGGACCGTCATCGGAGTTCGTGGCAGGCCCTGATCCGGCGGCACGCCACGGACGCGATAATGGCCGCGACCTTCGGGCCCGGCGGATCCTCCCCCGCGCCCGACCGCTCCGCCCTCCCGGAATAGAGGACGCACGTGTACATGAGGACCTTCGGCCGCGTGGAGGACAGACCCGTGCTGCTCCTGCACGGCGGCGGCGTCGCCGGGTGGATGTGGGAGCCCCTGAGGGCGCACCTGGACCCGGGCCTCAGGCTCCTCGTGCCGGACCTTCCCGGCCACGACCGCAGCGCAGACACGGCCTACCGCTCGCACGGGCAGGCGGTCGCCGAACTCGAGTCGCTGCTCGAGAAGGAGGCGGCGGCGCCCGCCGCGGTCGTCGGGTTCTCCCTCGGCGCCCAGTTGGCGGTCCTGCTCGCCTCCCGCCGGCCGGACCTGGTCGACCGGGTCGCGGCCGTGAGCGGGCAGGCCGTCCCCTCAGCGGCCCCGCGCCTGCTCCTCGCCCTGCTCGGTGCGACCGCCGGGCTGGCCAGGCATAAGGGGTTCGCCCGGCTTCAGGCGAAGGAGCTCTTCGTCCCGCCCGAACTCCTCGACGACTACCTCCGCACCTCCTCGACCGTCTCCAGGGGGACCCTGCTCGCGGCCGTCGGCGAGAACATCCGCTTCACCGCGCCCGAAGGGTGGTCGGCCTTCCCCGGTGAGTCGCTCCTTCTCGTCGGGGCCCGGGAGCGCACGCTCATGAGGAAGTCGGCCGAGACGCTGCGCCGGGCCCTCCCCCGCAGCGAGCTGGAGATCGTCGAGGGATGCGGGCACGGCCTCCCGCTGCAGAACCCCGCCTGGCTGGCGAAGCGCCTGCACACCTGGCTCGGCCCCTGAGGGCCGCCCGCCGTCGGCGGCCCCGGGCTGATCCGCGTCTCCCGATGCCGGACCGGGCGCCGCCCGGCACAGCCGTCGGTCGGTCGGCTGTCGGACCCGGTCACTACGGTTTCCGCATCCGACACGGCCGACACAGGAGTGATCCACGTGACCCGCCGCACCCCGCCTCGCCCCGTGGATGTCGAGGCGCTCTTCCCCGAACTGCGTCCCCTGCGCAGGGAGGCGGTACGGCTCCACCCTCGCGCCGGTCGGCCCTCGTTCCGCGACAGCTCCGTCGGCGGACCGCTCCTGTGGCCGGCCGACGAGCCCTGGCCCGTGTGCGACGCGGAGCACTACAAGAGGAACAGCGGCACACCCTACGAGGGGGAGGTCTGCCTCGTACCCGTGGTGCAGGTCCACCGCACGGACGCCCCCGGTCTTCCGTTCCCGCCGGGATGCGACCTCCTGCAGGTGCTCTGGTGCCCCTACGACCACGGCAGTCCCCGTTGCCCCCTGCCGCAGGTGCACTGGCGCAGCGCGGGCTCCGTGAAGGAGGTGAGGGAGACGCCCGCGCCACACGCAGAGGCCTCGGAGTACTACGTTCCCGACCCTTGCGCGGTCCACCCCGAGCGGGTGGTGGAGTACCCCGGCCTGGACCTCCCGGAGGACCTCTCCGACATGCTGGGGGCGCGCTTGGACAGGCTGGAGCGGGAGACGGGCTGGCACTACCAGTACCACCTCGCCGAAGCACCCGGCATCAAGCTGGGAGGGTATCCGAGCTGGACCCAGGAACCGGTGTGGCCGGAGTGCGGTTGGTGCGAGCGGCGGATGGACCACCTCCTCACCGTGTCCAGCTGGGAGTACGACGGGGCGACCTGGCGCACCTGGCTCCCGGTCGAGGACCGGGCTACCATAGGTGACGGGGAGCCGTGGGGTTCGGAGCAGGCCCGCGAGGCGCAGAACCCCGCCGGACTGATGCTGGGAGACACCGGCGGTCTGTACGTCTTCGAGTGCTGGTCGTGTCCGGAACGCCCCATGGCCTACTGGTTCGACTGTTCCTGATCAGACGGCTTCCCGAACCTCTTGGCACCAAGGACCCTCACCCCAGGGCTTTCTCCCTCCCAGGGGCAAGAGAAGAGCGCTCGCCCCATCGCTCACCCCGTCAGCCGGCAGCCCAGGGAGCGGCGGTCATGGGAAGCGGTGTCAGCCATCTCCTTCGCCGCCGCTCCGCCCCCGCTGGAAGCCAGAAGAGCCAATCAATCACCAAGCCGGACAACGGGTAATTTATTCAGCCCTCCAAGGCAGTTCATATGGCCGACGCAACCAGTACCAAGGTCGACCCACGAAATCACCTAGAGACAGCCCGCACGCTTCAGCAAGAGCCAGACCACCATCTTCAACGGTCATTCCACGGTATACACCATCAACTTCGTCCAACATTTCAAGAACCAACCCGCGATCATCATCAGATATATCCTGCGCAAGTTTTTGCACTTTATCCCTGAATCGAAGGTCTTCCTCATACATGGAGGCCGGATACCATGCAACCGGTGGCCACCCAGTCGCCATGCGCACTGTGAGGCGCTCCCAGTTAACGGCAAGACCACGAATCTCCCAAAGCCCCCCCTCCGCTTCGCCGGGAATATAGGAGTCAACTATCGGCGTCGGAAGCTGAAGTACCTTGATAACCTCCGGGAACCTCGAAATACTTGCTCCGGGAAGTTCGGGAACAGGGATTTCGACATCTGTGATCCTGAAAACTTCAGCATCATCCTCCGGCTCTCGAAGGCGAGCATATGCGACTTCCCCCCTAGGCGTCGCAACCCTCCAGAGACTGGGGTATTTCTCCTCCGCAGGGAACAGGATAACAGCATCTAGAAAACCGGACAGCCCAAGAGAAATCCCCTCCTCGCTTGGCTTTTCTTTTACATCCTCAGTTGCATAGACAGCCAGGGAGCAGGACACATCCCCACTCTGCACCGAGTACTCGACAGACACCCAGGCATCCCAGTTACGATATTCAAGCTCCTCCTCATCCACCACATCAATGCGGACGACAGGGAGATCAAATACCTTGGCCAGCGCCTCCCGCAACCCGACCGGGTTAAAAATCCCAGCCAGAAGAAGGTTGTACATCATCCATACTCCTCGTATATCTTTCTCGCAAGGGCGACCGAATCCGGATTGTCCCTAAATTTTGGATCGTTATCGAACATCCTCTGCAACTTACTCATGTCACCGCCCGCACGAGCTATGTGCTTCAGTGCGCCATATGCAATTCTATCCAGCTGCACAATACCAGGGCCAGATACAGGGAAAACCGTACCAGAAGGCTCGACTCCATACGTTCGCCCGTTCACCTGGTACTGTTGAGTTTTAGCATCGAATTCAGCCCTCCCAGAAGCGATCTCGCCAATATCAATCCTCATTGAGTCAACAGCATAGGGGAGCACGAGACTGTTTTCAGCTTTCACCTGACCATGCTTGACTCCACCCATGGTGTGCCTCGGGTGAGGCTCCCGCAGAACCTTATCTCTCGCTGGTCCTTCAATATCTGACGAGGCCGTCCATTCTCTTCGCCCTGACCTAGGCGGCTTGCCTGGCTGATTATCAGAGTCGCCGCTGCGATCAACACCATCGTCATCCCCACCGGTGGAGGTGCGGTCCCGGGGCGGCTGGTCACCGCCGCCCTCGCCGCCGCCGGTGGAGGTTTCCGGGCGAGCGGGCTCTTCCCTTGGAGCGTCGTCACGCCGGACGGGACGATCGTCGTCCTGGACGTCGGACTCGTCATCGTCCGTTCGTCGCGTAGGACGCCGTTCGGGCTCGTCCTCGGCGCGCGGGGCGTCGTTGCCGACGCGCTGTGCTTCGGTGTCCGGGCGTGTGGTCGGCGCGGGAGCTTCGGTGTCCGGGTCGGGCCTTCTGGGAGCGTCCGCGTCCTCGGGACGGGGGCGGTCGGGTGAAGGGCCCTCCCCCTGGCCCTGCGGGGTGTCGCCGCGCTGGTGCGGGGTCGGGGAGGGCTGGTCTCCGCCGTTACCGACCACTGGCCGGTTCGGGGGCGGGGAGGGCGCATCCGGCCGGGGTGCGGGCGTGCTGCGGTACTGGTCGGGGTCCAGGAGCGATCCGCGGAGCAGGGTGAGGTCGTGCTGGAAGCGCTCGCCGATCGGCGTGCTTCCTTCCTCCAGGCGCTGGGGCAGGGGGCTGCTCGGGCCCACCGGGGGGCGCCCGCCGGACTGGGAGGACTGGTCGTCGCCGTCGGAGTAGGAGCCGCCCCGGTCGGAGGGGGTGATCGCCTCTCCGCCCGGCCCGAGCGTCAGCACGGTCGTGCCGATCTTGAGCGGGATGCCCACGGTCATCAGCGCGGTGTTGAGGATGCTGGTGGCGCCGGTGTACTCCGGGTCCTCCTCATGTCTGGACCAGGCCGTGTGCCCCTCCACCGCCTGGTCCCAGCTGGCGCCGATGTTGGTGGTCCAGCGGTCCCACCTGGTGCCCTCGGCGCCGTCGGCCACCCATCCCTGGTCGTCGTGGACGCCGATGAAGGTCATCGCGTCCATCCACCCGTCCTTGACGGTGTTCTTCGTGTTCTCCCAGCGCCCGCTGGGGGTGATCTGCCATCCGCCCTGGGGGTGCCACAGCCCGACCAGCGAGGTCAGCCCTACCGCGGACCCCCACAGTCCGTCGACCACGACGATGTCCCACGCGGCCTGGTCGGTGCTGTTGGAGAAGCGCGCCATGGAGGGGTGGAACTCGGTGCCCAGCCACGCGGTGAAGTCGTTGGCCGGGTCCAGGAAGGTCTCGTCGAACCCCGGGGCCTCGCGCTCGCCGGCGTCGGTGGGCAGCCCGTAGACGAGGACGTCGTCCCCGCCCGCCTGGTCGGGCGAGGCGTAGGAGGGGCCGCCGAAGAGGGCGGAGATCCGTGTGGCGCAGGCGTTCTCGGCCTCGTTGAACGCGGCCCAGGCCGTGTTGACGCCGTCCTTGAGCCGGATGTTCTCCTGGAGGGCCCACTCGTCGGTCTCGTCGTCCTTGTCCAGCCACCACACCTTCTTGTCGTGGTGCTTGTTCCAGAACGACTGCGCCTCGATCCTGAGGGTGTTGAGGGAGGAGCGCGCCGTCGAGGCGGCCTCGGCCAGCTCCTCCAGGGCGTCGGCGACGGTGGCCAGGTCGCTCTGGATGTCCTCGCCGCGGGTCACCACCGGGTCCATGGCGGCGAAGAGCGTCTCGCTCTCCGGTGCGACGTAGTGGGCCTGGAGCCCTCCCCAGGTGGAGTGCATGTCCTCGGCGTCGCCGAGGAGGTTCTCCCCGCCGGTGCGCAGTGTCTCGGCGGCGTAGTTGAGCGACCAGGTGTCGGTCAGGGGGTAGGGGATGGCCTCGGGGTCGATGAGGGTGAACATGTTCGGGTCCACCCCGTCCTGGGGCTGGGTGGGCTCGAAGGTCACCGCGGTCCTCCGGGGGTGGCGGGGGCGTCGGGTCCCAGGTCGAGGTTGAAGCCGGTGCCGGCCTGGCTCTGGGCTTCGGCGGCCATCTCCTCCTGTCCCTGGTCGTAGGCGAGGGCAGCGTCGTTGGCGCCCTGCAGGCAGGAGAGGCTGCGGGTGAACATGGCGTCGGTCTGGGTCGTGAAGTGGCCGAGGAACCCGCCCAGGGCCGCTTCGACCGGGGGGCTCTTGGCGTTGGCCAGGGCCATGTCGATGCCGTCGGCGGTGGTGTCGATGGTGGCGGAGAAGCCGTCTCCGTCCAGGCCGAGCTGGGTGCTGAAGTCGCTCAGGGTCAGCGCCACGCCGTGGACGTCGATGTCCCACTGGCTCATCGCTCACCTTCCCGGGTGCGGGCGGTGAACCGGTGCGGGTGGAAGGCGGCGCCTGCGTCGGCGTCGCGGACCTGGGCGGCGGCGTGGACGGCCTCGGCCGTGTACTTGTCTGCGACGCGGGCCCTGAGCCGGCCGAGCGAGGCGCGAACGCCTTCGACCGCGGTGTTCATGCGTTGCCTGACCGGTGGGGGGAGGGCGTCGGGGTGCTCCGTGACCGACGGAGGCACGGCCTGTTCGTCCGGGCCCCGGCTCGCGGAGGAGGGACCGGTAAATTCGCCGGTCGGGGGGCGATCCGGGGGATCGACCAGCTCGAACTTCATCCGTCCGGCCTTTCTTCTTTTGTCAGGACTACACCTGCCTTTGAGGGTTTGCAGTTGCAGTATGCCTACATGTGGTGACTTTCCTCAGGGACTTTGTTCCACCTCGAACTACGTCCCTGCGACCCCCGGGATCGACCTGAGCAGGCCGGATGTTCTGTATCGCCACCACATGGCCCAAGAGGGTGACTTGAGTCACTCTTGGCGTTCTCCGGCGAAGACGAGCCCTTTCGCCCCTGGGCCGGATCGCACCCCTCTTCGAGGACGGATCCGCTGCACGGGAAAGGGCCTGTGCGCGACCTCGGATGCCGAGGAACTGGCTCGGGGCGCGGCCGTCCCGTGACGCAGCGGCACCGCGAAGAGACCTCGGACCGATGGACCGGCTCCGAAGCGGGCGAGCCGGAGCACCTGCGCGCTCGACGACGTGGTCCGGCGGACACCGGCGCCCCGGTCGCCGCGTCCGGTGGCCGATGACCGGTGGCCGATGGCCGGGGGCCCGGTCCAGGCGTCCTCCCCGGCCCCGCTCCGAGCCCTTCAGGCCCCGATCTGCTCGGCGAGTCGGTCAGCGACGCCGCGGGGTTCACGGCCCAGGAGTTCGGCCAGCAGCGGATCCTGCTGCGCGAAGTAGCCCTCACGGGTCGCACGGAACATGGTGAGCATGAAGCGGGCCGCCGGCTCCGGAACACCGTCCGCCGTTTGGTCGGCCACCCACTGCTCGTCGTCGACGACGACACGCTCGACGGAGCGGCCGCTGAGTTCGGAGGCGATCCCGGCGAAGTCGTCGAGGGTGACGGCCTCACCGGCGATCAGGGTGACCGCTCCGTCGAAGGAGCGCTCACCGGAGAGGACGGCCGCCGTGGCCTCGGACAGGTCGGCGGGGGCGGTCCACGGGACGGGTCCGTCGGCCGGCGCGGCGATCACCCCGGTCTCCCGCCACGGCCCGAGCAGGGGGGCGAAGCTGTGGGAGAAGAAGCCGTAGCGCAGGGAGGTCCATGCGACCCCCGCCCCGGCGAGGATCGTCTCGGTGGCGGCGTGAACGGCCGCCGGAGGGTACGGGCCGTCGGTCGCGACGCCTTGCTGGCTCGTGTACAGGATCCTCCGGGCTCCGGCCTCGACGGCCGCCTCGATCGCGTTGCGGTGCAGACCCACCATGTCGGCCGTCGGGTCGTTCCCGGAGACCAGGAGCACCTGGTCGGCGCCGGCGAAGGAGTCGCGCAGGGCGGCCGGGTCCTCGTAGGAGCCCTGCCGTACGCGCACGCCGCGGTCGGCGAAGTGCCGGGCCTTGGCGACGTCGCGCACGCTGACGCCGATCCTGTCGGCCGGCAGGCGTTTGAGGAGGTGCTCGACGGTGGCTCCGTTGAGGGTGCCGGTGGCACCGGTGACGACGATCATGTCCGTGGCCTTCCCTGGGTGTCAGCGCTGGCGTCCGGCCCGGTGGCGGACTTCCGCTTAAGTTGACCAGCGTGGTCAGTTTCGTGTTCGCCGTCGACCGTAGATAAACTGACCCCAGGAGTCAACTTATGGTGGCGTCAGCGAGGAACGGCAGGGACCATGACCGGTGCGACACCCGCGAGGCCTCGGCTGCGCGCCGACGCCCGGCGCAACGCGGAGCAGATCCGCCGCGCCGCGATCGGCGCCTTCCAGGGGCGGGGACTGACCGTGCCGCTGGAGGAGGTGGCCAGGGCGGCCGGGGTGAGCAAGGCGACGATCTTCAACCGGTTCGGCGGCCGGGTCGGGCTCATCGAGGCCGTCATCGAAGAGGTCGTCGCGAACGAGCTCTACGCCGCCATCGACCGGACACGGGCCCTCGACGGCGCCGGGGAGAGGATCGCGTACTACATCACCGCGATCCGGGACCTCCAGTACCGCCAGCCCACCGCTAATGACGTCCTGCTGCAGGAATTCCCCCATTCACAGCAGCTCATGGACATCTGCCGGGCCGCGGGCGAGATCAACGGCGAACTCGTCGCCGCGGGTCACGCCTCCGGGACACTGCGGCCCGAGTTCACGTCGGAGGACCTCCACGCGCTCGTCGTCGACAACGCACTCGCGCTCAAACACGGCGCCCGCCCGCCCCGGGACGCGTACGACCGGCGCACCGCCTTCCTCCTCGACGGCATCCGCGGGCGCCGGGACCCTTCCTGCGGATGAAGGGGTGCGCGGGGGTCCGCGCGTGTCCACCGGGCTTCCCGGCCCGGGCGGGGCGGGAGGCGACCCGGCGGGCGAGCCGCCTCCGGTCCCGCCGCCCGCCCCGCCCGAACACGCGCTACGGCGCCGTGACCGTGTCGCGGATGCGCCGGGCCTGTTTGACCAGCTGCGATGATCCCGGGCGGGACGCCAGTTCGGTGATGCACGGCAGCTCGGGGCCCTTGGCCGCGGAGAGCTCCGCGCAGTCCGCCGCCAGGGTGATCACGGCCGACAGGCCGGACGGCGGGGCGCCGCGCAGCAGGACGGGCAGGGACGCCGACAGGAGGGACCACACCAGGGCGTGCGCCCCGCCGCGGGAGACCTCGCGCAGGACCTTCACGTAGCGCTGCGTCTTGAGCCGGCGCAGGACGGTGAGTTCGCCGACGTCCTCGCCCAGGCGCTGCGTGTCCAGCTGGCCGCGGGCGGCCAGGGTGAGGATCGCGTCCACGGCGTGCGCCTGCGACTCCGGGCGGCGGGCCCCCAGGCCGTAGGCCATGACGAGGTGGGTCGCGGGCCCGGCCGGGCCGCCCGACTCCGCGAGGGCGGGCAGCACCGGCGCGTGCTCGTCGAGTCGGTCGTACTCGGCGTGGATCGCCACGGACACCAGCATGCGCCCCGCGACCACCTCCCGGTGCTGGGGCAGGATCGCCAGCGCCTCCGCGGAGCACTCCCCTCCGCCGTGGCACCTGCACGGGCTGCCGACGGGGTCGTGCTCGGCGAGCAGGGACCGGAACGGCTCGGGCCATGCGGCGTGCCCGGGGAGGGCCGCGGTGCGGACCAGTACGCCGGGACGGGGCGAGCGCAGACGCAGCGGTTCGGCGGCGCGGGTGAGGGCGGGGTCGGGCAGTCCGCCCGAGGCGAGCCAGTCCGCGAGCCGGCGCCCCGCCGGGGACGTGAGGCGCCCGGCGGCCGTGTGCGCCTCCGGCGGGACGTCGCGGTCCAGACGCAGCAGCGCCTGCCGGAGGTCGACCGGCCCGGGTTCGGCGCCGGAGCGCTCGTAGTCGGCGATCCGCGCCGCCAGGTCCGCGGGGTCGATCGTCCCCGTCGACCAGGTCGGCGTGGCCAGCAGGCCCGGCGGGGGGTCACGGTGCAGCCGTACCGCGACCTCGTCCGCGCGCAGGAAGCGGATGGCTCCGGTCGCCTGGTGCTGACACTGGTGTCCCTCGACCAGGGAGCGGATGTAGTCCGGGTTCCGCGGCGGGAGACCGTACACGGCGGTGTGGACGACGAACCACAGGGCGTCGGAGGCGTTCACGTACGGCACGCGCTCGCGGTGGCGTGCCGCGACGGGTTCGAGGGCCGCGCGCAGGCCGTCCGCGTCGGCGCGGGCGTGCACCACGAGGGCGTTCAGCGCGCGCTCCTCCTGGGCCGGGGAGCCGTTGCCGCGCAGCAGCGCCGCCACGTCCTCGGCGAGCTCGGCGGCGGTGGGCGGGGGCGGCGCCAGCCGTTCGGGCTCCGGCGCGGGCGGCAGCGGGGCGTCCCCGCTCTCCGCCGGGGCCTGCCCGGGAACGGCGTCGCCGAACGCGTCCGCGGCCCGTCGGCGCAGGTCCAGGGCGAGCCTGCCGGAGTCGGCCGCCAGCCCGGCGAGCACGGCGGGGTCCGCGTACCTGCTGTGGCGCACGGCCAGGGCGAGGGCGCGCTCCTGGAGGCTGTGCTCCTCCTGACCGAACGCCTCGGCGGTGACGGGGAGCAGGACGTCGGCGCGTGACCGGTCGCGCTTGATCGCCTTGTCGAGGAGGGTCAGCTGGGTCCGCACGATCTTCTTCTCGGGACGGACCAGGGCGGCCAGCGATGCCTCGACCAGGTGCTCGTCGTCCACGCGGCCCGCCTCGTCCAGCACGGCCAGGACCTGCTGGGCGCGCGCCACCGCCTGCGGGTGCGCGTCGGGCAGCATCCGCACCCACGTGAGGAGGCGTGCCGCGTGCTCGTCCCGGGTCGGGTCCAGCGCGGTCAACAGGGCGAGGAAGCCCCGCACCGTGCCGGCCCGGGGCTCGCGCGGCAGCCGCGACAGGCAGCCGTCGAGCAGCATCGCCCGGTCGAGCAGTCCTTCCCCGGCGAGCCGGGCCAGTGCGTGCGGCCAGCCCGCGTCGTCCGGCCGGGAGTACTGGAAGTCCGCCCCGGTCCCGGGCACCTCGAACAGCCGCGGAACCATGGTGGTCAGCCACGGGTCCTCGCGCAGGTCGTCCTCGATCGAGCGGCCCCAGCCGCCGATGCTCTGCTCCCAGCCCAGGACGACGCCGTCGGTCGCGGGGAGTTCGCAGCCCGCGGCGCGCGCCAGCAGGGAGAGCAGGGGGTACTCCTCCTCGGCCACGGTGCGGCGTTCGGCCAGCCGGTGGACGACCTTGGCCAGCCACTGCGGTCCGCGATGGGCGACCACGGAGACGACCAGTGCCGCGTCGCGATCGCCCCAGCGCAGATCGGGGCTCGCGATCCATTGCGCCGCGTCGGCCGTGCCGGTGGAACATCCCGCGCCGGCGTAGAACAGGGCCGTGCGCACCGCCAGGTGCTCGGGCTCCCAGCTGTCGCGCACCGATCTGCGCCAGGCCTTGAGCACCGGCAGGCATGTGCGGCGCTCCGCGTCGGCGAGGGGTGCGAGCAGTCGGGGGACGTCTTCCCCGCGGCCCTTGCGTACGGCGCGCAGCACGGCTCGCACGCCCGGGGTGGCGGTGTCGGGGATGTCGTAGGCGGGGCGGTCGGTCATCGGGGCTCCGGTGGGTGGTCGGCGGGGGTGCGGGGGCGGGCGATGCGGACGGCGAGGACGTGCTTGCACGGGCCGCGTCCCCCGCGGTACTCGGCCCACCACTGGCAGGTGCACGTCAGGCGCCCCTCCGTGGACCGGACCCGGTGGACGTGGCCGTCGACGGTGACGGTGACGGTGGCGGGCGCGTCACCGTCGAAGCGGACCGAGCCCGTCTCGACCAGGGCCCTGGCGGCCCTCAACCGGGGGTTGTGGCGCTCGGCCCGCCCGGTCTCGTAGGGCAGTTCGCGGTGGAAGTACGCCGCCTCCGACACGTCGTAGCCGATGCGCCCGGCCGTGCCGAGACGGGTGAGCGCCGCCCGTACGCGCTCGGGGGTGAGCCCCGACTGCGCGGCCAGGTCCGCGACGTCGACGGTGGGTTCCCAGGCGAGCAGCACCGACACCAGGTCGGCGTCGTCGGTCGAATCCTCCGACGCCAGGGCGTCGAGGACGCCGCCCTCACCGGAGAACCCGCGTGCGGTGTCCGGGGACAGGGTGAGGGTGAGGCGCATCCCGGGGAGGAGGACCTCCCACGCGCTCGCCACGGGGGCGCTTCCGGCAGCGACGCGGGGGCCGTGGACCCGCAGTCCCGTGGCGTGGCGCAGCACGCGCGTCAGCGGGGCGAGCCGTTCCGGGCCCGCGAGGCACACGGCCCCGGGGACCGCGCGCGCGGTGGTGCGCAGCGTGCGGCCGGACGGCACCGCCCAGAGGGCTCCGCGCGATGCGCCCCGGGCGGCGTTGGGGCGCGGCAGCGACCGGAGGAAGCGGACGGCTTCGACGGCGTCGAGTTCGGCGCGCGGGTCGAACCCCGAGGCGATGACCTGTGTTTCGGCGAAGCCGCGCAGCCAGCGGTCGGGCAGCGGCACCTTCTTCTCCACCACCGGTCCGTCGAAGGTGGTGACGGCCAGCTCGTCGGGGCCGACCTCCAGGTGCAGCGGGTCGCGCGGCCCGACGCGGCCCAGGGCGTCGGCGAGGGGGGCGTTGACGTCGACGTTGGTCGTGCCGTGCCGGACGTCGTCGCCGTCGAGGGCCTCGTCCAGCAGGTCGAGCCGTGCGTACACCCCGCAGCAGCCGGAGAACGACTCGAACCGGAGCCGGTCGCCGCTCCCGGTGACCACCGGGTCGAGTGACGCCCTGTTCTGCGGCCGGTAGTAGCGGGCGGCGGCGGTGTCGGCGACGCTCAGCAGACCGGCCGCGGCGACCTGGGGGTTCGTCAGGAAGCCCGCGAAGAACCGCGGGCGGTCGGCCCTCCCCGCAGGGGTGGTCCCCCCGGAGGTCTGGAGGCTGAGGGTGTCCCCCGTCGCGGTGCTGTGCACCGCGGAGGGCCTCAGATAGGCATAGGTGTACGCGGTGTGCGACATGGCCGCGACGCTACTGAGCCCCGGTGACAAAGGGCGTTCCCGTCCCCGCCTGCCGTCGGGGCCTCGCGGACGGCAGGCGGGTCGCGCACCCTCGCAGGGCCGGTCCTACACGTACCCCGTCACGTCCAGCAGGAGCATGACCAGGACGAACACCGCGACGAGCAGGAGCAGGACGCCGACGACCACCCAGGCCAGCAGGACGGGGTGCCGCTCGACCCACGACAGGACGTGCGGGTGGGTCCTGGCCAGCTCGGCGTAGGTGACGGGCCGGTCGGGGCCCTCGCACGGCACGGCGAGCGCACGGACCAGACGGTCGATGTCCTGGGGCGAGTAGTTCGCGCCGTACAGCCTGATCACCACCTCACCGTTCGCGTCGAGCACGTACAGGGTGTCGTTGGAGCCCGAGCGGGGCACGACGACGTTCGCGCGGACCAGCCGGGCGATGCGGGCCCTGGGGCGGCGCCGTTGGAAGCCCAGCCCCTTCTCGATGAACTCGTACGGGGTCAGGACGATGCTGGATCGGTGCGTGTGCAGCAGGAGCAGCAGGATCATCACGGCGAACAGGGCGCCCGCGATCAGGCCGGCCACGGGCCCGGCCTTCACCCGGATGCCGATGGTCGCCGTCACGATGGGCACCGCGGCGAAGGCCAGCCTGGTCCAGACCCTGCGGCGGTTCGGGGTCAGCACGAGTGCGTCTTGCACGTGGCTCACGGTGCCACCGCCTTCTCTTGAGTTCTCATCGGGGCTTGTGACGCGGTGGCGCGGGGGTTGGTTCCGCGCCGTTGGGCCCGGCGGGTGCTCGGCTCCGGGCGCCGGGGGTGGCGCGCCGGGAGCCGCGCCACCGGAACCGCCCCGGGAACGGGCCGCCCGCCCGGGTCGGCGGTCAGTCGTGCTGGACCGCGAAGCAGGCGGAGAGCACGAGGACGAACCCCAGCGCACCGAGCAGGAACGGTGCGTCCTCCGGAAGCGCGACGCGCTCGGCGACCCATGCGAGGGGTCCCCAGCCGGCGCCCCGGAGGAGTTCGGTGACCCCCGACCCCCACCCCTGGAGGATCAGCAGGACGCCGGCGACCAGGGTGAGGCCGTAGATCCGGGCTTCCACGAACACGAGGCGGAGTACTTCCGACATGCCAGACCCCTCTCCATGCAATGCAGTCGCATTGCAATGCGCTTGCATTGTAACCTTGGCCCGGGGAGTGTGGTCCAATGCGATGCGTCGGACCGGAGACGGAGGAAGCGTTGCCCAGACAGGTGGACCACCGGCAGCGGCGTGCTCAGATCGCGGAGGCCGTCTGCTCGCTCGTCGCCGCGAGGGGCCTGGAGGCCGTCAGCCTTCGCGATGTCGCGGCCGAGGCCGGGATCTCGATGGGGCGGGTGCAGCACTACTTCCGGACCAAGGACGAGATGCTGCTGTTCGCGCTGGAGTACGTGGGGGAACGCGACGTGGCCGGAACGCGCCGGGACCTGGCCGCCGTCCCCGGGGCGCCGCCGCGCACCGTCATCCGCACGGTCCTGGCCGGGCTGCTCGACACCGACCCCCGCAAGGTGGAGGCGCAGCGCGTCGGAGTCGCCTTTCTGGCCCGGGCGCTGGTCGAGCCGGCCTTGGCCGCGCCCCTTCTCCAGGGTTACGAGGGTCTTCAGGTCCTCCTGGAGCAGGCGGTGCGCCAGGCGATCGCGGAGGGGACGGTCTGCGCCACGACCGACCCGCGGTCGGCGGCCTCCGAGGTCTTCGCGCTGGCGGACGGGCTGAGGGTGCAGACCCTCCTGGGCCACATGGCCGGGGAACGGGCCTTGGAGATCCTCGACGCCCGCCTGGACCGGCTGTTCGGCGGCTGACCTGCGGGCGGGCCCGGGTATCGGGGACAAGCGCCGGGGACCGCACCCAGGGCCGGGGCACCGGCGTCGTAGGACCGGGCGAGCCGGACGCGCACAGCGCGGGGGGACCCCTCCCCTCCTGCGCGAAGGTCCCCGTGGCGGCGCTAGCGCGCCACGCGGTAGCGGACGTACACGACCCCCGAATCGAAGGTGCGGTTCTCGACGAGTGCGAGGTCCACCCGGCGCTCGCGCCGGGGGAAGAAGGGGATCCCGCCGCCGACCAGCACCGGATGGACCCTGGCCCGGTACTCGTCGATCAGGCCCAGCTCGGCCGCCGCGGCCGCGAGCGTCGCGCCGCCGATCGCGATGTCGCCCTCTCCGGGTTCGGCCCGCCACCGCTCGACCTCCTCCGCCAGACCGCCGGAGGCCAGGCGGGCACGGCCCCGTACCGCCGTCAGCGTGGTGGAGAAGACCACCTTGGGGAGGGACGTCCAGACCGCGGCCCACTCGAGCGTCGGGGCGTCGAGCTCTGAGTCCTGGTCGGCGGTCTCCCAGTACAGCATCGTCTCGTAGAGCCGCCGCCCCAGCAGGTAGACGCCGATCCCGCGTGTCTCGTCGGTGACGAGGCGGAAGACCTCGTCACCGGGTTCCGTCCAGTTGAAGCCGCCGTCCGGCCCGACGATGTAGCCGTCGAGCGAGACGCCCATCGAAGAGATCACGCTGCGCATCGGAGGTCCTCTCGGTGGGGCCGCCGTGTCGGGAGTTGCGCTAGGAGGCGCTCCGGGCGGCCCGATCGGCCGTCATCGTCGCACGTACGAGCACGATGACCTCGCAGGCCATGCCGCCCAGCCCCGCGACGACGCCCCACCCCCCGCCGAGCGAGAGCTGGGCCAGGACCGCGAGCACAACGGTGGCGGCGGCGACCCAGGCGGTGGCGGCCACCTGGGGCAGGGCCGCTGTGTGGCCGGCCCGCCACGCAGCCTCGGAGGCCGTGGTGTGCCGTGTGCGTATCCCGACCGCGACGTCACGCGGCAGCCGACCGTCGGAGCCCGAACGGGTCACCGCGATGCAGACCGCGGAGACCCCCACCACCCCGAACAGGACCGACACCAGCCCCAGCGCCTCCTCCACCACAACCCTCCCTTTCGTCCATGCCGTCCACGGGCCCATGGACGTCGGGCACCATCCTCGCCGCATCGCGGCCGCCGCGCGAACGCCGCGCAACGCCGCCGCTCCCCCACGGCGTCCTCCCGAGCCGGGGCGGCCGGGGACCGCGGGCGTCCGTGTGCGTCGCCGCCGACCCGCGTCGGGCGGCGTGCCGCCCGACGCGGGTCGGCGCGGCCACGTCCCGGAGCAGGTGACGGAACTCCCACCCGGACTCGTCGAATCGGGTGCTAGAGTTTCTGGCGCGGCGACGACCGGTTCGCCTGCGGAGACCGAGGGAGGTGAGTTGATGACTGTCGTGGAGACCGCCGCTGTGCGCGGTGCCCGGACCATCCTCACTTCCCGGGCCTCGTCCTGACCTTCGCCTGCCTTCCTCCCCTGTAGGGGTGGTTCCGGCGCGCCTGCCGTCCGGCGGGGCCCCCTTCCAAGGGTCTCCACTGTGTTTCATCAACACGCTTCACATCATCCTTCCCCCCCGCCCACGCGCGTCCTGACACCGGCCGACTACGGCTGGGACCCCGAGCGCGAGCTCTCCTTCGCCCCGTCGCGGGCCGACGGTCTGGTCCCGGGCCGCGTGGTGCGGGCCGAACGCGGCCTGTGCGACGTCGTCGCCGAGACCGGTCCCGTTCGCGCGGCGCCCGTCGCCCCGGCGGCCAACGGTGACCGGCTGACGCCGTGCACCGGCGACTGGGTGGCCGTCCGGCCGGCCACCGCCTCGGACTCCGCCACCGTCGCGGAGGTACTGGAGCGGAGGACCGCCGTGGTCCGCTCGACCGCCTCGCGCACCTCCCACGGCCAGGTACTGGCGGCGAACGTCGACACCGTGGCGGTGACCGTCCCGCTCGCCGATCCGCTCAGGCACGGGCGGATCGAGCGGATGCTCGCCCTGGCCTGGAACAGCGGCGCCACGCCCGTGGTGGTGCTCACCAAGGCCGACCTGTCCGCCGACCCCGTGTCGGCGGCGTCCGAGGTCGCCACGGTCGCCCCGGGTGTGGAGGTGCTGGTCACCAGCGCCGCCACCGGCGAGGGCATGAACGTCCTGGCCGCCGCCCTGGCGGGCACGGTCGTCCTGCTCGGGTCCTCGGGCTCGGGCAAGTCCACGCTCGGCAACCGCCTGCTGGGCGAGGACCTGCTGGCCACCGGCGCGGTGCGCGGGAGCGACGGCAAGGGCCGGCACACCACCGCGTGGCGGGAGCTGCTGCCGCTGCCCCGCGGCGGGGTCCTGTTGGACACACCGGGCCTGCGCGGCGTCGGCCTGCACGAGGCCGACGAGGGCCTGGACCAGGTCTTCGCCGAGATCACCGAACTGGCCGGGGACTGCCGCTTCGCGGACTGCGCACACGCCGCCGAACCGGGCTGCGCCGTCCTGGCCGCCGTCGAGGACGGCCGACTCGCCGGGCGGCGTCTCGACAGCTACCACCGGCTGCTTCGCGAGAATGCCCATGCCGCCTCCCGCACCGACGCGCGGCTGCGCGCCGAGATGAACCGGCAGGACAAGCAGGGCGCACGCCTGCGACGCGCCATCAAGCAGTCCCCGAACTTCAAGGCATGACGGAAAGGAATCAGGTCATGGACCTTCCCCGTATCTTCACCATCCGCGAGAGCAGCCACCGCATCCACAACCCGCTGACCCCGGCCAAGTTCGCCGCCCTGGGTCAGGCGCTCCACCTGGACCCCGGGACGCGGGTGCTCGACCTGGCCAGCGGCTCGGGCGAGATGCTGTGCACCTGGGCTCGCGACCTGGGCTTCACGGGCACGGGCGTCGACATCAGCACGGTCTTCACCGCCCAGGCCCGGGCCCGCGCCGTCGAGCTCGGCGTCGACGACCGTGTCGAGTTCGTCCACGGCGACGCCTCCGGCCACGTCGCGGACGAGCCGGTGGATCTGGCCGCCTGTGTCGGCGCCACCTGGATCGGCGGCGGTGTCGCCGGGACGGCCGAGCTGCTCGGCCGCAGCCTGCGCCCCGGGGGCCTGATGCTGATCGGTGAGCCGTACTGGCGTCGGACCCCTCCGGACGAGGAGACCGCCAGGGCCTGCAACGCCACCGGAATCGCCGATTTCCTGTCGCTTCCGGAGCTGATCGAGCGGTTCCAGGGCCTGGGGTACGACGTCGTGGAGATGGTGCTGTCCGACCAGGACAGCTGGGACCGGTACGCCGCGGCCCAGTGGCTCAACATGCGCCGCTGGCTCGACCGGAACCCGGACGACGAGCTGGCCCCCGAGGTGCGGGAGGAGCTCGACGCCGAGCCCGCCCGCTATGCGCGCGCCACGCGTGAGTACCTCGGCTGGGGGGTCTTCGCCCTGATGGAGCGCTGATCCTCGCGTCCCGTGCGGGGCCCGGGCGTCACACCGTTCGGCCCCGCACGGGGCATGTCCTGCGCACCCGTGTCCGCCACCCGCCCGGCGCACCACAGGAGCGGGGCCGGAACGTCTTCGGCTGTCGGCGGTGGATCCGGTCCGCCCCTCACCCCGGGGAGGCCGAGGCGAGGTAGTCGGTCTGGCGCCGCATGAGCCACAGGCCCTTCAGGGGCGATGCGGCGTCCTGCACCACGGGGTACCAGAGCGCCCGGTCCCCGCCCTCCCCCAGGAGAGTGCCCCTGAGGGGTCCGGCCTGGGCGCGGCCGAGCCCGATCGCGCGCAGGCGCTCGGGGCCCACCGCCACCCCGACCGGGGTCGGGGGGCCGGCCCACACGGGTCCGTGGGTGGTGTCGCCGTGCCCCGGCAGGCGGCGTACCCGCAGGCTCTCCAGGAGCCCTTCCGCGGCCAGGGCCCGCACCAGGTCCGGGAGCGCGCCGAAGGGGACGCTCTCCCGGTCCTCGAACCCGGCCACGATCGAGATCCGTTCCAGGAGGCGGTCGTCCCGGCGGGTGAGGCTGATCTGCCCGGCGAGCGGACGCCCCCGGCCCAGCGGCCCGGCCAGGTAGAGGATCGTCGCCCCGGGGCCGCGCCCGGCCGCGAAGCGGGCGATGCGCTCGCGGTCCCACTCCCGGAGCGCGGGCTCGTGGGGCCCCCAGGCCGCCGGGGCGTGCCCGGCCAGGTGCTCGGCGACGATCTCCGCGGCGCGGCCCGGACGCGGGGCGGCGGGGCCCGGGTGGAGGACGGACACGTCCACGACCACCTGGGTACCGGCGCCTTCGGCGAAGCCGGCGAGGAACCCCGATACCGGTGCGGCGCCGGGGTTCCTCGCGGCCCAGTTCGGCCCGGAGGGCTCCTGGTCGGCGAGGAACCCGTAGGTGTGGTCCCAGTGCACCGCGAGCCCGGTGAGGCCGTCGTAGTGGCCGCCGTCCTCGCCGCGCACGACCCAGCGGCCCAGCGGCCCGGCGAGGAAGGTGCGCACGCCGTAGGTGAGCCGCGCGGTGGGCGGGGTGAGCACCTGGAGCGTCTTGCGGCCCGCGTGGGTGGCCACCGCGTCGCTGAGCCAGGAGGAGAAGGGCACCACGTCCCGGTCCTGGGCGATGAGGACCGCCCTGGCCGCGGCGCGCTCGGCCGCCGGGTGCTCGGACTCCTCCCACAGGCCGAAGTCGGCCGCGCCCGAGGTCCACACCGCTCCCCCGAGCGCGAGGGCGAGCCCGTCGGCGAACCGGTGTGCCGCCTCGCGGCCCTGCTCGTCGGGGCGCGCCCGCGTCTCCACCCACCAGAACCGGTCGGGCAGGCCCGCCACGACCTCCGCGCCGAGCAGGCGCTCGACCTCGCCCGCGGCCTCGACCCGCTGTCCGGGTTCGAGGGTGACCAGCAGACGGCCGTGGCCGTCGCGGATCTGCAGGACGCCGGTGTCCTTGTGCCGGTGCAGCCGCAGTTCCGGGTCGAGGCCTCGGAGGGCGTTGACGATCGCCGGGTCGTCGGGCCTTTCCGCGACCAGGGCCACCACGTCGTAACTCAACAGTTCTCCTTGCCGGGGTGGTGCGGGAGAATGCCGGACCCGTCGGGGAGGGCCCGGGGCGGTTCGCCGCCCCGCGCAGGAGCCCGGCCACGGCGCCGTCCGGCCGTCGCGGGCGCGTGAGCGCGGACCGGCGTCCCCCACGGACTTTCTCAGGTGGGGACGGTGCCGCTGAAGTACAACCCTTCGGAACCCTCGGGGACGATCTCCATCAAGACCTGTTCGTGGTCGGCGTACACGTCGAACCCGTAGGTGACGGTCGCCTCCTGCCCGTCGGGGATCGGTGCGTCGAAGTGGGCCAGGGTGCCGTTGCCGCTCTCGTCGGACTCCAGGATCACCGGGGACGCCTCCCTGCTGTCGGGGCCGTGGAAGACGAACACGGCGACGCGGGTGGCGTCGAAGGGCTGGCCTGTGGCGTTGGTGAGTGTGAGGTCGAACGCCAGGGCCGGGGCGCCCTTGCCGTCCGTGGTGCGCCCGACGTTCCGCACGGCCGCGGTGAGCCCTTCGACGAGCTGGGCCTGGGTGGTGAAGTCGGCGTTCAGGCCGGTGACCCGGGAGGAGGCTTCACCGGCGTCGGCGGAGGACGTCGGCTCGCCGGAGGCGGCGGGACCCGGTCCGCCCTGAGGAGCGGGGGGAGAACAGGCGGCGGCCACCAGGACCGCGGCGGCCAGCGCGATGGCCCGGAGCGGGCCGGGAGAGCGCGGGGAGGGTGTGTCACTCATGCGCACCAGTATGGGACACTTCCCGGCCGCTGCCCGGGGTGAAGAACTTCGGAACAGGAACCGCTCCCGGCGCCGGCTCCTGGGGCCGTCCTCCCCGCCGCCGTTCTTCCCGGGTGCGCGGGGCGGCCCGGCCTCGGGAGAACCCGAAAGCCGGTATAGTACGGACGGTATAGTTATTGGTTGCATGAGGAAGGCGCCGCATGATCGAGATCCTGGACCCCGGCAAACTGCCCCAGGCCAGAGAGACAGGGGCCCTGGTCGGCCACATCCTGCGGACGGTGAGGGACCGCAGCACGGTGGGCACGAACCTCCTGGAGATCGACCGGTGGGCCCAGGAGATGATCACCGAGGCCGGCGCGCAGTCCTGCTACGTCGACTACGCGCCGTCCTTCGGACGCGGACCGTTCGGCCACTACATCTGCACCGCCGTCAACGACGCGGTGCTCCACGGCCTCCCGCACGACTACGCGCTCGCCGACGGCGACCTGCTGACGCTCGACCTCGCCGTCTCCCTGGGAGGGGTCGCCGCGGACTCCGCCATCAGCTTCGTCGTGGGCGACTCCCGGCCGCCGGAGAGCCTCGCGCTGATCGAGGCGACCGAACGCGCACTGGCCGCGGGCATCGCCGCCGCCGGCCCCGGGGCCCGCGTCGGCGACATCTCCCACGCCATCGGCAAGGTCCTGCGCGGTGCCGGGTACCCGATCAACACCGAGTTCGGGGGCCACGGCATCGGATCGACGATGCACCAGGACCCGCACGTCCCCAACACCGGGCGGCCGGGCCGCGGGTACAAGCTGCGCCCCGGACTGATGCTCGCTCTGGAGCCGTGGGTCATGGCGGACACCGCCCGGCTCGTCACCGACGACGACGGATGGACGCTGCGCAGCGAGACGGGCTGCCGGACCGCGCACAGCGAGCACACCATCGCCGTCACCGAGGACGGGGCCGAGATCCTCACCCTGCCGAAGCAGGCGTAACCGCGAGGTCGCCCCGCGGTGCGTCGGCGCACCGCGGGGCGGGGCGCGCACTGGTGCGTGGGGCGGGCGGGCCGCCGCGGCCCCGCCCGCCCCGCCGCCGGGGTTCGCGGCGGTCCTTCTGGGCCGACTGCTGTTTGTGGGAGGCTTGTGCGGCCCGGAACCGGGCAGGAACCACACATTTCACCAGCAGCATCGGAGACGACAGCAGTTATGGAGAGCTACGGGGTTCAAATCGGCCTCGTCCTGGTCCTCGTCGTGGTCAACGCCCTCTTCGCCGGCAGCGAGATCGCCCTGATCACACTGCGCGAAGGGCAGATCAAGCAGCTGGCGGAGCGGGGGCCCGGCGGCAGGGCCGTCGCCCGCCTGGCCAAGGACCCCAACCGTTTCCTCGCCACCATCCAGATCGGCATCACCCTGGCCGGCTTCCTGGCCTCGGCCACCGCGGCCGTGGCCCTGGCCCAGCCCCTGGTCGAACCGCTCGGCTTCCTCGGCTCCGCGGCCGCTCCGGTCTCGGTCGTCCTGGTCACCATCGTCCTGACCTTCGTCACCCTGGTCTTCGGCGAGCTCGCGCCCAAGCGCATCGCCATGCAGCGCGCCGAGACCTGGGCCCTGGTGGTCTCCCGGCCCCTGGACGTGCTGGCCGCGCTCTCGCGACCCGTGGTGTGGCTGCTGAGCGCCTCCACCAACCTGGTCGTGCGCCTGACCGGCGGTGACCCCACCGCCGCCAAGGAGGAGATCGGCGAGGAGGAGCTGCGCGAGATGCTCGCCACCCAGCGCGGCATGACCGCCGAGCAGCGCACCATCATCTCGGGCGCCTTCGAGATCGACGACCGGCGGCTGCGCCAGGTCGTCGTCCCGCGGGGCGAGGTCTTCACCATCCCGGCCCGCACCCCGGCCGGGGAGGCCGCCCGCATGCTCGCCGACCAGGGCCACTCCCGGGCCCCCGTCGTCGCCGACGACGACCTCGACGAGGTGCTCGGCGTCGTGCACTGGTCCGACCTGGTCCGCGGTGAGGGAGCCGCCGGTGAGCTGGCGCGGGAGCCGATGCTGCTGCCCGACTCCCTGGTGGTCTCCCTGGCCCTGCGCCGGATGACCGCCGAGCACCAGCAGCTGGCCGTGGTGGTCAACGAGATGGGCGGCATCGACGGCATCGTCAGCCTGGAGGACCTGCTGGAGGAGATCGTCGGGGAGATCTACGACGAGACCGACTCCGACATCCGCACCGTGGTCTCCAACGACGACGGCACCATGACGCTGCCGGGCACCTACCCGGTGCACGACCTGTCCGACCTGGACCTGCCGCTGAACGATCCCCCCGAGGGCGACTACGTCACCGTCGCCGGCCTGCTCATCGCGATCCTGGGCCACATCCCCAGGACGCCCGGGGAGAAGGTCTCCTTCGGCTCCTGGGAGGCCGAGGTCGCCGAGACCAGCGGGCGCACCGTCACCGCCGTGAAGGTGCGGCGCACCGCGGCCGCCGAGCCCTCCTCCTGACCCGCACGCCCGGCCGCCCGCCACGGTCGGCCGGGCGGCACGTGCGGCGCACGGCCGCCCGCGCCCCCGGGCCGGTGCGCCCGGGGTCCGTCGTCGCCCAGGTCCCGCCCAGGGCGAAAACGGGGCGGGAGGGACCGCCGCTTCGCAGGAGGCGGCGGTCTTGTCGCACCCGGCCGCGACGCACCACCGCACGCCGGCCACCGCGGCCCGGCCCACGGCCACCGCCCGGACGGGCTCGGGCGAGGGCGACGGCGCCCGCGGTGAGCGTGGTCGGCGTCCCCTGGGGAGCAGTCGCGAAGTCCGGCTCGAAGGCGGTGGGCGAGGGGTCGGCTCCGTGGGCGGCGGGCACCGCCGGGAGGGCCGTGCGTCGGTCCGCACGGCGCCGGCGGCCATGGCCACGGGGCCGTCCGCCCGGCCTCTCAGAGGAGGGCGCCGCCCGAGACCTCGATGCGCTGGGCGGTGACCCAGCGCAGGTCCTCGGAGGCCAGTGCGGCGATGGCGTCGCCGATCTCCTCGGGTTCGCCGACGCGGCCGAGCGCCGTCCGTCCGGCCAGATCCCGGCGCGTCTCGGCGTCGTCCCGCATCGCGCCACCGTTGAAATCGGTGGCGGTCGGCCCCGGGGCGATGGAGTTGACCCGGATGCCGCGCGGGCCGAGTTCTGCGGCGAGGGTGCGGCTCAGGGCTTCGACGGCGGCCTTCGAGGCCGAGTAGACCGAGGTGGCGGGGCTGGTGTGGCGGGTCAGCGACGTCGAGACGTTGATGACGCGGCCGCCCTGGGCCAGCAGCGGCACGAGTGACTGGACGAGGAAGAACGTGCCCCGGACGTTGGTGCCCATCACCGTGTCGAAGTCGTCGACCGTGACCTCCTCCAGCGGTCCGAAGATCCCCACTCCCGCGTTGTTGACCAGGACGTCGAGCCGCGAAGCACCCCAGCGCCTCAGCTGTTCGCCCAGTTCGGAGGTGAAGGACGCGAAGGAGGAGACCTCGCTGATGTCGAGCCGGAGAACAGCGGCCGTCCCGCCCACCGCCTTCACCTGTTCCACTGTCTCCTCGGCCCCGGCCGCATCACCGCGGTGGGTGACCAGGACCCGCACCCCGCGTCTGGCCAGAGCGAGGGCCGCGCCGCGTCCGAGGCCGCGATTCGCACCGGTCACCAGAGCGATCTTGTCGATCGTCATGAACGTTCCTCCACCGCGCGGCCACCGGGGTCCACCCGGGCGCCGCAGATAAGAGGTGAGTCACTCGACTCGCCTTGTTCCCGCATCGTAGGCAGGACCGTGTGGCGAGTCAAGTGACTCGCCTCGGGACTGCGGCATACTGTCCGCATGGCAGCAGAACTCTCCGCGCACCACCGCAGGCTCGCTCAGCGCAAACGCGAGGCGATCGTCGCCGCGGCCACAGAACTGTTCCTGGACCGCGGCTACGACGGCACCTCACTGGCCCGGGTCGCCGAAGCGGCCGGGGTCTCGAAGTCCACCCTGTTCAAGCGCTTCCCCACCAAGGCTGCCCTCTTCGAGGCCATCGTCACCGAGTCCTGGCAGCGCGACGCCGGCGACGCCGTCGAGCGGCCGCAGACCGGAGATCTGCGCTCCGGACTGGCGACCATCGGCCACCGCTACGCCGACCTGGTCGGCCGGCCCGGCATGACGGCCCTGTTCCGGATCGTCATCGCCGAACTGCCCCGTTTCCCCGAACTGGGACGGATGCAGTTCCAGCTCGGCAAACTGCCCTACTTCACCTCCGTCCAGCACTACTTGGAAGCCGAGCACGAGGCGGGCAACGCCGATGTCCCGGACGCGGTGAGCGCCGCGAACCAGTTCCTCGGCATGATCGCCAACTACGTCCTGTGGCCCCGCATGCTGCTGACCGACTGGGACCCCGCGGCCTCCGACATCCACGACGCCGTCGAACAGGCCGTCCAGACCATGCTCGCCAGATACGCCCCGACCCGCCGGCCCGACCCGGAGCCGGAACGCTGACACCGGCGCGCCGACGCACCCGCCCGCACACGCGCATCGGCGTACGGCGACACGCTCACAGGAGGGGAATTCTGAGGCACGCGAGAATGGCGTGACACCGGTTCCACACCATCCACCATGGCCGGGATCGGCCATTGTTCGAGTTTTCCAGTGGACATCCCCCACACACGGGAGGATCGTCATCAACGACGTTCACCCTCAATACCACCACTGGGACGAGAACGATGAGAAAAATGACGAGGATCCTCCTTGTCGCGGCAGCGCTGGCCGGGAGCATCGCTGCGGCCGGGCCCGCCAGTGCGGCGCAGGGGTGCTCCGGCGCAGGGCCGACCGTGGTCGATCACCACGGAACTTCCTGGTCGACGACGTATTGCAACGCATGGCTCGGCGGCAACCTCGAAAGGGGTGTCGGCAGGGACAACCCCGGTGAGATTTCTGGATACCTCTACGCGAACAGGGCATGGTTCGTCTGCCAGCAGCAATTCACCTACCTGGAGAACCCCCCGGTCGGCGATTACCGCAACAACTGGTGGCTGTACACACAGGGCGATGAGGCCTATCTGGACCAGGGGTGGGGCTGGTTCCCGGCGGTGAACGTTTCCGGGGGCGGAAACTACGAGCCCATTCCCGGGCTGCGCCACTGCGGTTTCCCTGAGACCCTGTCCGCGGAGACGGGGCCCTCCGGACAGGTCGACGCCCCGGGCCACTGAGGTCGGCGGGGCCCGCGACAGCGGTCCGGGGACGCTCCACCGACATCCCCGCGACCGGGAGCCGCTGTCGCCCTCGGGGCCGGCACCGTTCCCGCGGTTGGCCCACGAAGGGCCGCGGAGCCCGTGCCCTCGGGCCACGTCCGCGCTTCGGGGAGCCGACGAAGTACTCCCGCCCCGGCCGCGAACGACGTCGGCCGTCCCCTGCCGGCACCCCTCCACCACGGCGGCCCCGCACCGGTTCCGTACCGGCGCGGGGCCCGCTTCGCCCTCGGCGCCGCCGACGACAGAAACAGTTTCCTTGTGCATCCACACGATCACCCATGGTGACGAAGCGTGGTGGGGCGTGTCCGTGGAGGCGGGGTCGTGTCCGGTGTGCCGTGGCGCCCCTGGCGCCGCCGGTCCGCGCTCCCCGTCCTCGGCGGGTGGCCGGGCGGGGCCGCGCTCAGCTGATCTTGCGGCGGTACGTGGCCATGGCGAAGGCGTAGGCGACGACGAGGATGCCGACGCACCAGGCCAGGGCGGTCCAGACGTCGTCGCCGACCGGCCGGCCGGTGAGCAGGTCGCGGATCGTGTTGACGATGGACGTCACCGGCTGGTGTTCGGCGAACCAGCGCACCGGGCCGGGCATGGTGTCGGTGGGCACGAACGCCGAGCTGAGGAACGGCAGGAAGATGAGCGGGTAGGAGAAGGCGCTCGCCCCCTCCACCGAGGTCGCGGAGAGGCCGGGGATGACGGCGATCCAGGTCAGCGCCAGGGTGAACAGGATCAGGATGCCGGCGACCGCGAGCCATGCCCCCACCCCGGCCCCCGACCGGAAGCCCATGAGCAGGGCGACGCCCACGACGACCACGAGGGAGAGGACGTTGGCGACGAGCGAGGTCAGGACATGGGCCCACAGCACGCCCGACCGGGCGATCGGCATGGACTGGAAGCGCTCGAAGATCCCGCCCTGCATGTCGGTGAAGAGGCGGAACGCGGTGTAGGCGATGCCCGAGGCGATGGTGATGAGCAGGATGCCGGGCAGCATGTAGTTCACATAGGAGACCGACCCGGTGTCGATCGCGCCGCCGAACACGTAGACGAACATCAGCATCATGGCGATGGGCATAACGGCGGTCGTGATGATGGTGTCCGGGCTGCGCGTGACGTGGCGCAGGGTCCGTCCGGTGAGGGCGGCGGTGTCGCCGAGGAAGTGCGTTGCCATGGTCGGTCCCCTACTTCTTCTCTAATGCGGTTCGGCGGTCTTCGCCGTCCTTGTCGGAGTCGCCGGTGACCGCGAAGAAGACGTCCTCCAGGGTCGGCTGCTTCTCGACGTATTCGACCTCGGCGGGCGGCAGCATCGCCCTGAGCTCGGCGAGGGTGCCGTCGACGATGATCCGGCCCCGGTGGAGGATCGCGATCCGGTCGGCGAGCTGTTCGGCCTCGTCCAGGTACTGCGTGGTCAGCAGGACCGTCGTGCCGCTCCCGGCGAGGTTCTTCACCGCCTCCCACACCTCGATGCGCGCCTGGGGGTCGAGCCCGGTCGTCGGTTCGTCCAGGAAGACGACCGGCGGGTTCCCGATGAGGCTCATGGCGATGTCCAGGCGGCGGCGCATGCCGCCCGAGTAGGTCGACACCCTCCGCCCGCCCGCCTCCATCAGCGAGAAGCGGGAGAGCAGGTCGTCGGCGATCGCGCCCGGGTCCTCCATGTGGCGCAGCCTGGCGACGAGCACGAGGTTCTCCCGGCCGCTGAGGATCTCGTCGACGGCGGCGAACTGCCCGGTGAGGCTGATGGACTCCCGCACGTTCGCCGACTGTGCGGCGACGTCGAAGCCGTTGACCGCGGCGGTCCCCTTGTCGGCCTTGAGCAGGGTGGACAGGATTCTCACGACCGTGGTCTTGCCCGCCCCGTTGGAGCCGAGCAGGGCGAAGATGCTGCCCGGAGCGACGTCGAAGTCCACCCCGCGCAGCACGCGCAGGTCCTTGTAGGACTTCTCCAGGCCCCGCAGGCGGATCGCCGGCTGCTGCTGTGTCCTCGTCACAGGGATCCCTCTTCCTTCCCGGTGTCTTCTCCGGCGGCGCGTTCGACGGCCCGGGCCAGGCGTTCGCGCTCCTTCTTGATCCACTGGCCCTCCGAGTAGTTCGCCAGGAACGTCTCGGCGAACTCCACGGGGTCCTCCCCGACGATCTCCCGGATCGGGGTTCGGGCCGCGGCGCTCTGCTCGAACAGGTCGATGAGGTCGTCCAGCATCTCCATCAGGACGTCCCCCTTCGTGATCGAGCCGAAGTACATCAGGTACCGGTCGAGCGCCTCGATCGCCGTGCGGTAGTTCCCGGGAAGCTGTTTCGTGCGCGCCTTGTACTGGCGGTACCGCTTCTTCTCCTCGAACGGTCCCGTGACCTGTTCGATCCAACTCGGGGCCATGTTCACTGTCCTCCTTCTCGGAGCTGTTCAAGTCGTTCTGCGAGGAAGCTCCACGTCCTCCAGAACTCTTCGAGGTAGGCACGCCCCTGGGAATTGAGCGAGTACACCTTGCGCGGCGGCCCCTTCTCGGACGGGACCTTCTCGACGTCGACGAGGCCGCGCCGCTCGACCCTGACGAGCAGCGCGTAGACGGTGCCCTCGGCGATGTCGGAGAAGCCCTGGTCCCGCAGCCACGCCGTGATCTCGTAGCCGTAGGCAGGTCGGCCGGACAGGATCGCGAGGACGATGCCCTCCAGGACCCCCTTGAGCATCTCCGTCGCCTGCTTGCCCACGGAACGCCTCCTCTGACTACTCATCAGCACTGACTACTGGTGCATAGTATTACTGACTACCGGTACATAGCAACACCGAATACCGGGGACGTCGGTCGGCACTGCGGGTACGCGGTGGGGCGCGGCTCACTCAGCAGGCAGGACGTCGAACTCGTTGCCCTCGGGGTCGGCCGTCGCCACCCAGTCCTCGATCCGGACCCTCCTGGTGGCGCCCGGTCGGACGAGCCGTCCGGCCTCCGCCTCGACGTCCTCGGCCCACGGGGCCAGGTGCACCCGGTTCTCGGCGCTCTTCGGTTCGGGGACCCTGTGGAAGGGCAAGCGGAGCGCGGCCTCCGGGACCGGCCGGACGAGCACCGAGGGATCGTCCTCGGGGGCCTCGATCCCCTTCGGCGGAGTCGTTCGAGTTCTCCGTCGTCGTAGGGGGCGACCTCGTACCCGTCGAGCGTCTCCGCCCAGAAGCGGGTCGGGGAGGCGGGGTGGGAGCAGTCGAACACGACGTCGCGCAACACGGCTCCGGCGCAGAGGCGGCCGGCGCTCCCCGCCCGCGCGCGAACGACGGCGCCTGCGGGCAGGGGTGACAGCGCGGGGCATCTCCGTGTCTGCGTCAACCGGGCGCAGCCCAGCCCTCCCACAGGGCCGGACGGCCGCCTTCCCGCCGACCGCAGACGTGCACGGGCGCCCCGGGGGTCAGGGCGCCCGTGCCTCGTCCCGCTGCTGCGGTCCTACTTGATCTCGTCGATCAGCTCGGCCGAGGACATCGGGTAGAACTTGGCGTCGTACCCGCCGGTGGCGTCGCCGAGGTCGTCGCCGCGGCGCAGCGCCACCAGGTGGGCGCGGCGCATGACGTCGTCGCGCATGCGGATGCTGCCGGAGTTCTCGTCGGCGGAGATCCACGAGTCGCCCTTGCCGGCGATGGCCATGCGCAGGGCGAAGCGGATCTGGTCGTCGTAGACGTGGCCCTGCTGGATGCCGGTCATGGAGTTGTCCGAGCCCTGGGCGGCAATGTAGTAGTCGCTGCCCTTGCGCTGCACGGCCCGCTCCCAGGAGCCGGTGCGGCCCCGGCGGAAGTGCAGGTTGGTGTCGTCCAGGACCGCCTCGGTGAGCTCGTCGTAGGCGGTGTCGAAGCGGAACTGCAGGATGGAGGAGGGGGAGATGCCGTCCTTGAAGGCGAAGTCGTGCTTGTCGCCGCCGGAACCGCCGAGCAGGCTGACCGGGTAGTAGATGCCCAGGTCCGAGCGGTCCCAGTAGAGGATGAAGGCGGTGCCGCCCGCCAGGGTCTCCTTGCGCTTCTCGAATCCGGTGGTGACGTGGGCGTGGATGTGCGCCATGGGGATGTGCTCTTTCCCAGCGGGTGAGGGCCCGCATCGGATGTGCGTGACAAGGACGAGAGGTGCCTTGTGCCGCCCCTCGGGGGTGCGGCCGGGTGGTGTCCTCGCCGCTCCCGTGCGGGCACAAACGGCTCCGCCCCGAACCGGCTTCGCCACAGCCGCCCATGTCACGACACCGTGCGAACATTCGGGACCCCTTGTCCGGGGAATGAGACGACCGGATCACCTGAACGCGTCATGCCGCAACCTCCGCCCCACCGGTGCCCCCGGGGCGGGGTCGTGTCGATGACACGATCGCGTGCACCGGATCCGCGGTTCCGGACCACCGTTACTTCTGTTCCCTCGACGGTCGGCAGTGACTGCGGGTGACCGGGTCCGGGGACCAGGTCTTCCGCTTCACCCTGATCGCCTCAGACTGACCGCTCCCTCGCCTCCCCGCACGGACCCACGCGGCGCGCGGACGGGCCCCCGCTCCCGCTACGCCGGGGAGCCCGTGCCGCTCGAAGGGCCGGCCGGAGGCGGTCGGCGTCAGGCCGGACCAGGTCCGGCACCTGACGGCGGAACCCGGCGGGTATCCACGACGTCACACGATCGCGCCCTTCGACCGGGTTCAGGCCAGAGGTACGCTGCGCCGCTACCTGGGCGGTGACGAGGGGGTAGGGCACCCGGACTTCCGGCCCCACGCGGATGACGGCCGACTGGTCCGCTTCACACCCCACCGCACCGTCGTCAAGGACCTGTCCGAGAACGGCCAGACGTAGCCCTCGGGCACGGCAGGGCGGAGAACACCCCGGAACACGAGGTCCCGGCCGGTGTCGGGAACGGCGTCGAACACGTCGTCGGCAGGCCCCCGCGGCAGATCGGACGCCTCGACCTCACAACTCCCTCGCGCGGACCCGCGCCCGGGGCTAACGTCGCGGCATGCGAGACTACGGCAGCCCCCCATTTCTGTTGTTCCTGTCCCTGCTGGTAGCCGTCGCGCTGGTCGTCGTGGTGCTGCGTGCCCGTCGCCGAGCGGCACCCTCCACAGAGCCCCCGGAGGAGGCTGCGGCACCGTCCGTCCTCGCTGCCTCCGGAGCGGGCGCCCCCCTCTCTCCCGGTGACACACAGCGGATCGGTCTCTACCTGCTGCGCGCCCGCCTGGGCGCCGGCGGTATGGGCCGGGTGTACCTGGGCCGTTCGCCCGGCGGGCGCGACGTCGCGGTCAAGGTGGTCCACCCCGAACTCGCCGAGGACCCCGAGTTCCGCCGCCGCTTCGCCGCCGAGGTCGAGGCCGCCCGCAAGGTGGGCGGGTTCCACACCGCCCAGGTCGTGGACGCCGACCCTGCCGGGAACCCGCCCTGGCTGGCCACCGCCTACATCCCCGGCCCCACCCTGCACGCGGCCGTCCGCGAACACGGCCCGCTCCCGGCGGACTCGGTCGCCGCCCTGGGAGCGGGCCTGGCCGAGGGGCTCATCGCGGTGCACGCCTGCCGCATCGTCCACCGCGACCTCAAACCCGGCAACGTCCTGCTGGCCGCCGACGGGCCCCGCCTGATCGACTTCGGCATCGCCCGCGCCCTGGACGCCACCTCCCACACCCGCACCTCCACCGTGCTGGGCACCGCCGCGTTCATGTCCCCCGAACAGGTCACCGGGGACGCGGTGGGACCCGCCTCGGACGTGTTCTCGCTCGGGTGCGTGCTGGCCTTCGCCGCCACCGGCCGCAGCCCCTTCGGCGAAGGCCCCGCCCACGCGATCACCCACCGCATCATCTACTCCGAACCCGACCTGACCGGCCTGACCGCCTCCCTCGAAGACCTGGTCTCCGCCTGCCTGGCCAAGGACCCCGCCCAGCGACCCACCCCCGACAGCGTCCTGGCCGCCTGCGGCACACGGCCCCCGACAGGCCCGGACCGCCCGGCGGGGGCATGGCTGCCCGAGGCCCTCACCGAGGTCGTCACCCCGAACGAGACGCGCGTCCTGCCCCCGGTCGCGTCGTCGCCGGGCCCTTCCACCACTCCCGGGCAGACGGCCGGACGGAAGGGAGCATTGGCCGCGCTCACTGTCGTGGCCTTCGCCGTCCTGCTGTACGCCGGCCACGAGCCGCTCTCGGTCGGGGCGAGTCATGTGCTGGAAGGCGGTTCGCCCGAACTCGAACTGCGGGACTGCGCCACGGACTTCGGCGGTTCGGTGGCCGAGGTCCCCTGCTGGACTCCCGCAGCCGAGTACCGGGTTCCCCACACGGCCAGCTGGGGAACGGAGGCGACGCCTCCCGACGATCCGGGCGAGAGCTGCGAGGAGTACCTGGAGGACTGGGTCGAGGTGGTGGAGTACCGATACCACAACGCCTGCCTGGTACGCCTTCCCTGATCCTGCGGGCCCCGCTCCCCCACGCCCTGCCCCGACAGGGGTGTCCGCAGCGCTCCTGCTCCGAGCCGCGGCGTCCCGGCGGCCGGACCCGCTGCCGTCTCCGGGCTCTAGTGCTCTGACCGGGAAGGTTCGCCGGGTTGCTGGTTGGGCAGTTGGATGGGCGGTGACGTCCGTTCCGACCGCTGGAGGTGCGGTGGCCGAGCCTGTCCATGTGCGCAGACTGACCGACCAGGAAGGGCAGAAACTGCAGCAGATCGTGCGCCGGGGCAGCACCAACTCGGTGCGCTACCGGCGCGCGATGATGCTACTGGCCTCGGCCGGCGGGAATCGGGTGCCCGTGATCGCCCAGCTGGTGCAGGCAGACGAGGACACCGTCCGGGACGTGATCCACCGCTTCAACGAGATCGGCCTGGCCTGCCTGGACCCTCGGTGGGCGGGAGGCCGTCCCCGCCAACTCAGCCCTGAAGACGAGGACTTCGTCATCCAGATGGCCATCACCCGCCCGACCAAGCTCGGCCAGCCCTTCACCCGCTGGTCCTTGCGCAAGCTCGTCGCCTACCTGCGCAAAGTCCACGGCCACGTGATCCGGATCGGCCGCGAGGCGTTACGCTGCCTGCTCGCCCGCCGCGGCGTGACCTTCCAGCGCACCAAGACGTGGAAGGAATCCCCGGACCCCGACCGCGAGGCGAAGCTGGACCGGATCGAGGAGGTCCTCGACCGCTTCCCCGACCGGGTCTTCGCCTTCGACGAGTTCGGCCCGCTCGGGATCCGTCCCACCGCGGGCTCGGGCTGGGCCGAGCAGAATCGTCCCGACCGGCTGCCCGCCACCTACCACCGCACTCACGGCGTGCGGTACTTCCATGGCTGCTACTCGGTCGGCGACGACAGCCTGTGGGGCATCAACCGCCGCAGAAAGGGTGCCGCCACCACGCTGGCCGCGCTGAAGTCGATCCGTGCCGCCCGGCCCGACGGCGCCCCGATCTACGTGATCCTGGACAACCTGTCCGCCCACAAAGGCGCCGACATCCGTCGCTGGGCAGGGAAGAACAAGGTCGAGCTGTGCTTCACCCCGACCTATGCATCCTGGGCGAATCCGATCGAGGCGCATCTCGGACCGCTGCGGCAGTTCACCATCGCCAACTCCCACCACTCCAACCACACCGTCCAGACACGGGCCCTGCACGCCTACCTGCGCTGGCGCAACGCCAACGCCCGCCACCGCGACGTCATGGCCGCCGAGCGCAAGGAACGCGCCCGCATCCGCAGCGAGAAGGGCATCCGCTGGGGCGGACGTCCCCTCAAGACCGCAGCGTGAGCGCACTTCCTATCCGGTGCGAAGCTCCTCGTGAAAGGCTTGGAGCATGATGGGTGGACCGTCTGAGAACCCAGAACTCTGGGCATTCCTGGAGTCATTGCACCGCGGCGAGTTCCTTTCCGGCACCGTCACAGCGATCGAACGGTTTGGTGTGTTCGTGGCGCTGGACGACGGACCCGACCATCCGGTCTTCCCCGGCGTCGGGTTCATCTCCTTTGCTGAACTGTCCTGGCGACGCTTCGAGGCAGCCACCGACGTCGTGCAGGTCGGGCAGCGCGTCTCATGCGAGTTCCTCCAGTTCGACACGTGGAACCTGGAGGCCAGACTGTCCTTGAAAGCCACACAGCCGGACCCCTTTCAGGTATTCGCCGACACCATCGCGGTGGGGCAGAAACTGCCTGGCCAGGTCACCAAGCTGATCCCGTTCGGGGTCTTCGTCCAGGTCGCCGACGGGATCGAGGGACTGGTTCACCTGCGGGAGCTCGCCTGGACACCGGTGGAGACTCCAGCAGATGTCGCCCAGGTCGGCGACGAGATCACGGTGGTCGTCACCGAGATCGACCGAGAGCGACGCAGGCTATCCCTCTCCCGACGACAAGGCTCATCCGCCGGCGTGTGACGCGCTGCGTTCCTGCGACGGTCCCCTTGCGCGAGTGCTCCTGAACGCCTGCTCAGCCAAAGGAAGACACACGTCCCAGGCCGGTGAGCCTTTGCGGTCACAGCACTAGCCGTGGAAGGTCGTGGTCTCCCCCAGTGCGGCCCGCCCGGTGCTGAGGCGGTTCACCGGCGCGGCGTCGTCGGCGTAGCCGAACGAGATCCCCACGAGCAGCTTCCCCGTGGTGACGCCGAGTTCGGCGCGCACGTCGTCGGCGTAGAAGCTCAGCAGGCCCTGCGGGCAGCTGGCCACGCCGTAGGCGGCCATCGCCAGCAGCAGGGTCTGCATGTAGGCGCCGACGTCGGCGGCCAGGCGGGCGTTGTCCTCACCGGAGACGAAGAGGAACGCGACGTGGGGCGCGCCGTAGAACCGCAGGCTCTCGGCGTCGTACGCCGCACGTGCGGCGTGGTCGTCGAAGCCGATGCCCAGCGTCCCGTAGAGCCGGCCGCCGAAGGCGGCCCGCCGCTCCTGCTGCACCGGCGAGTACAGGTCGTCGCCGTAGGGGAAGTCGACCGACGTGCGGCCCGCGGCGTGGGCTTCCCGGAGGGCAGCGGCCAGTCGGTCCCGTGCGGGGCCGCTGGCGACCTCCACCTGCCAGGGCTGTGCGTTGGAGTTGGACGGCGCCGCCGCGGCCAGCGAGAAGATCGCGCGCATCGTCTCCTCGGGCACGGGGTCGGGGCGGAAGGCGCGCGTCGCGCGCCGACCGCGGATCAGCTTCTCCGCGTGTGCGCTCAGCTCGGTGTGGGCGGGGTGGCTCATGGGGGCTCCTCGACGACGGTACAAGTAAACGGTTCCGTTTACTTGAGGCCGATCATAGCGACACCCGCACCCCAAGTAAACGGAGGCGTATACTTTGCGCATGACTGTGGCGAGTGACACGACACGTAGGGGACGCGGGGCGAGGGAGCGCATCCTGGCCGCCGCGTCACGGCTGTTCACGGCCGGGGGGATCACCGCGACCAGCATGGAGCAGGTCGCGGCGGCGGCTCCGGTCTCCAAGCGGACCCTCTACGCCCACTTCCCGACCAGGGACGAGCTGGCCGTCGCCCACCTGCGGGCGCTCGTGGACTCGGGGGACACCATGGAGAACGTGCTGTTCCGGGAGGACATCGGCCCCCGCGAACGGCTCCTCCGCCTGTTCGACCAGCCCGACGCGGACACGCCCGTGGTGCGAGGGTGCCCGTTCATCGACGCCGCGGCGGAGTTCCCCGACCCGGAGCACCCGGTCCACGCCTACGCGCGCGAACAGAAGCTGCGCATGGTGCGGCTGGTGGCCGCGCTGGTGGCGGAACTGGGGTGCCCCCGCCCCGACGCGATCGCCGAGCAGCTGGTCACCCTCGCCGACGGGGCGGCCAGCCGCGCCATGGTCCTGAACCAGGGGGACTACGGCCGACACGGTCGGGCGGCCGCGGACGCCCTGCTGGAACAGGCCCTGGGAACCCCGCCGTGACCCGCGACCGGCCGCGCCCCCGCCTCCTCGGGCGGGGCGGACCACACGGATCCCGCCGACGGGACCGCGAGGGCCGGGGCCGTGACAGGGCCCTTAATCAGCCGGACCTCCCCGGATCCGGGGGCGGGGCTGGCCAGGCGGCCGACGCACCCCCGCCTACGGAGCGCCGGGGTCGGGAGGGAGCGCGGCCCCCTCCCGACCGCTCCGGCTCAGGCGGTGGTGGAGGAGCGCCCGCCCAGGTGCCGGGCCAGGAAGCGTTCGAGCGTGCGGTACAGCTCGATGTTGCTGTCCGTGTTGACGAACCAGTGGCCCTCGTTCTCGTTCAGCAGGTACTCGACCTCGGCGCCGCGGGCGCGGAGCGCGTCGAAGACGCGGTCGGAGTTGCGGCGGTGGACGCGGACGTCGTTGGCGCCGTGGATGAGCAGCACCGGCGCGGTGATGTCGTCGACCCGGACGATGGGAGAGCGGGCGAGCATGTCGGCCTCCTGGCGGGGGTCGTCCGGGTCGCCGATGTAGCGCAGGTAGCTGTTCTCGACGGCGCGGCGGGCGAAGGGGACGACCGACCGGACGAGGTCGACGAGGTCGGACATCCCCGTGTAGCTGACCGCTGCGGCGAACCGGTCCGGGGTGAACGCTGCCCCGACGAGCGCGGCGTAGCCGCCGTAGGAGCAGCCGTAGATCGCGACCCGGTCCGGGTCGGTGATCCCCTGCTCGACCACCCGGTCGAGGGCGTCGAGCAGGTCGTCGTGCATCTTGCCCGCGAACTCGCCGATCGCGGCCCGGGTGTGGGCCTTGCCGTAACCGGTGGAGCCGCGCATGTTGACCTGGAGTACCGCGTAGCCGCGGTTGGCCAGCAGCTGCACCTCCGGGTCGTAGCCCCAACTGTCGCGGTACCACGGTCCGCCGTGCACCAGCAGCACGGTCGGCAGGCCGCGCGGCTCGACCCCGACCGGCAGGGTGAGGTGGCAGGGCAGGGTCAGGCCGTCGCGGGCGGTCACGGTGATCGGGGTGACCGGTGCGAGCCGGGCCGGGTCCAGGTGCGGGAACGGCCGGAACAGGCGGCGGGCCCGTCCCGTGGCGTGGTCGTAGAACCAGGTGACGCCGGGGTCGCGGTCGTGGGTGAAGTCCACCACCCAGCGTTGCGCCGTGGCGTCGCAGGACACGTGGCCCAGGTCGCCGTCGGACAGCTCGGCCAGCCGGGGCAGTACAGCGGCGAAGTGCGCGTCGAGCGCGTGGACCTCCTGCCGGGCGCCGAGGTAGCGGGCGCCGAGGAGTTCTCCGGTGCCCGGGTGCAGGATCAGCGAGGACGGGAAGCGCGGGTCGGCCTCGGGGCGGGGGGTGTCCAGGTCGAACACGGGGTGGCTGTCCACCCCGGTCTGCTCGCCGGTGTCCAGGTCGACCCGGACCAGGCGGGTGCGGTCCGAGCCGCGCGAGGAACCGATCCACAGTCCCCTCCCGTCCGGGGTGGGCGCGGTCGGGAGGACCCCGAAGAGGGCGTCCGCGCCGGAGAACCGCGCGATCGGGCGCCGCTCACCCGCGGCCCACTCCGACAGCACGTGGTCGCCCCCTTCCTCCATGGTGAAGGCGAGCAGACGGCCGGGGGTGCGCAGCCAGGAGAGGACGTCGCCGGGGTTCTCCGCGACCGTGGTCAGGCCGCCGGTCGCCAGGTCGAGCTCGAACAGGTCGATCAGGTCGGGACGGCGCATGTTGAGCTGCACGAACGCGGTGCCCGGCCGGTCCGGCGGGAGTTGCGCGCCGAGCAGCCGCACACCCTCGTAGGGGGTCAGGTCGACCGCGGGCTCGTCGGGGCGATAAGGGTCGGCGCGGTGCAGGTGCCAGTTCTCGTCGCCGTCGGCGTCCTGCTGGAACAGCAGGTGGCGGCCGTCCGTGGTCCAGAAGAAGGCGTCGATGTCGCGCCGGGTGTCGGAGGTGACGCGCCGGACGTCCGGGGCTCCGGCGTCGTGTGCGTCGTCGGGGGCGGTCCAGTCCGAGTCCAGGTCGCGGACGAACACGTTGAGCCGTCCGTGCCACGGGGCGAGGTAGGCGACCTTCTCACCGTCCGGGGACAGCAGGGCCCGGCTACGGGCGGGCGGGCCGAAGAACTCTTCGACGGAGATCGGCTTCGAGGGAGCGGTCATGGCGGATCCTCGGGGTCGGTGGATGCGATGCCCCCGAGTCAAGACCCCGACGTCGCGTCGTACGCAAGCCCGCGGGAGATGTCCTGGGTCACGGTGCGCCTCGGGGTACGGACCGGTGCGAGGCCGCGGAGCCGCGTCAGGCCCCGTCGGGCCGGGCCAGCCGCTGCTGGACCCGGCGCAGGACGCGGTGTTGCACGGGCCTGAGGTTCTGCCGGTTCAGTTCGTCCATCAGCTCTTCGGCCTGCGCGTCGAGCGGGGGCAGGCCGGCCAGGCGCTGCACCAGCGGCTCGAGGTGCGCGACCAGGTCGTCGATCAGCGAGGAGACCTCGTCGTCGGGGGTGTCGGGACCGAGGGCGTAGAAGCGCGCCGTCAGCGGTGCGGACGCGGCCGTGCCGCTGTCCGCCCCGCCGAACAGGGCGGCGAAACCCGCCGCGCCGTCCTCGCCGAGCAGGTGGCCGACCAGGACCAGCTGTTCGTGCTCGTAGCGGGCCATGTCCGCCGGCATCTCCACCGCCGGGCCGGTGCGCCATGCCGAGAGCTCCGGCGGCAGGTCGGGCGGGGCGCCGCTGCGGCGCAGCGCGGCGATGCCGGCCCGGCGGGCGACGAGCCGTTCGATCTCGGCGGCGGCCTGGCGGTCGAGCTCGTCGAGCAGCTCCTCCGCGGCCGCCGGATCGTCCAGCACCGCGGGGAGCGCGGACAGCGGTACGCCGAGTGCGGTCATCCTCGTGATGCGCAGGAGGCGGACGAGGTGGCCCACGTCGTAGTCCCGGTAGCCTCCGGCCGAGCGCGGCGGCTCGGGCAGCAGTCCGATCTGGTGGTAGTGGCGCAGCGTGCGAACGGTGACGCCGGCCAGCTCCGCGAGCTCACCGCTGAGCATGGGACAGCTCCTTCGGTTCCAGGTCGCGCAGGGCACGCGACATGATCACGGCCAGCAGCACGAGGATCCACACCCCGACGACGCCGGCCCCGGCCAGGACCGGGGTCCCGTACTCCGCCACCACCCCGGCCAGACCGATCCCCGCCGGTGCGGCGACCATCAGCAGGGCGGTCTTGACGCTGAACACCCGTCCGCGTACCGCGCCGGCGGTCCGTTCGACCTGCAGCACCCCGATGACCGCTCCGACCACGGCGTTGCCCAAGCCCAGGGCCGCGGCGCCGGCGAACACGACGGCCGGGGCCAGCAGGGAGGCCATCAGCAGGAAGCCGGCGGTGGTGACGACGAGCCCGGCCGCCAGCCATGTGCGCGCGGGGAGCCGTCTGCCGATGGCGCTGTAGAGCGCAGCGCCGCCCAGCATCCCGAGGGCCAGTGCGGTGAGGACGAGGCCGAGCAGGTCGGGGCGGTCGATGAGGTCGAAGTACAGCGGCATCACCAGGCCCTGCAGCCCGCCGAGCGCCACGGCCAGGCCGACGACCAGGCCCGAGGTGCCGAGCAGGAACCGGCTTCGCACCACCACCGCCATGCCTTCCCCGAGTTCGCGCAGGACCGACCGGCGAGGCGACCCGTCGGACCCGACCTCACCGAGCCGACGCGGCAGCGTCCGCGTCAGCAGCGCCGCGGCGGCCGAGGTCGCCGCGGTGATCCACAGTACGGAAGCGGCGTCGAAGGCGGCGAGCAGCACACCGGCCGCCGCCGGGCCGATCACCAGGGCGGCGGAGGTCAGGGTCTGGCGCAGGCCGACGACCCGTGTCAGGTCGAGCCCGGCGTGCCGGGCCACCATCGGGGCCAGCACCTCGCGGGCCGTCGTCCCCGGCACGTCCCCGAACGAGCCCAGGACGCCCAGCACGATGAACCACGCCAGGTCCAGGCCCCACACCAGGTCGACCAGCGGCAGCGCGGCGACGGAGGCCGCGGAGATCAGGTCGGAGACCACCGAGGCCGTCCGCCGGTTGATCCGGTCGATCACCACCCCGCTGAGCAGTCCGACCAGCACGGCCGGGACCGCTGTCGCGGCCGCCAGCGCCGCCGTGCCCAGCGGGCTGCCGGTCGTCTGCAGCACGATCAGCGGCAGCGCGACCGCCGCGATGCCGTTGCCGAGCAGGCTCAGCAGGTGCGAGGCGAGGTAGGGGACGACGACGAGGGATTGTTTGAGCGGCATGCGACCAGGAAAGACCCGGACGCTGCGTCGGGGTCAAGGCGGTCACGACCGACGGGGCGGTGATCCCGGCCACCGCGGCCCCCGACCGGGACGGACGCCGCCATGGACAACGGTCGGCCTCCCCAGCACAGGCCTTTCTCGCTGCGCACCCGGGCGCGTTCGCGGCGTCGGGCCGCGAGCACGTGCGGGTCGCGGGCGTTGGCGTTGCGCCACCGCAGGCAGGCATGCAGGGCCCGGGGCTGAGCCCCGTGGTCGGGGCGGTGGGAGTTGGCGGTGGGAGTTGGCGGTGGTGAACTGCAGCAAGGGTCCGGAGTGCGCCTCGATCGGGTCGGCCCAGGAGGCGTGGGTGGGGGTGGAGCACAGCTCGACCTTGTTGCGCCGGGCCCACGCGCGCACCCGCCGGTGATGGCGTGTGACCCAGCCGGCGGCAACGACCGGCACGGGTCGGTGCCACGATCGCGACGACGACCCCTCCGCGCGCTCCCAGCGCGCGGGTCCGACCAGGCGTCCGAGCCGACTGCTCCTCGACCGCGGCCCGAGGCGCCGCCCCGTCTCGAAACCGGTCGGGTCGCCGACGAGTGCTCCGGCGGCACCGCAGACCGCTACCGCGGCCGGGTCGACGCGGCCCAGCCCTGTGAGCCCACCGGCGATCAGGAGTCCGGTCTCCCCGACACGGCGCCGGGGCGCTCGGCCTCCAGGATGAGCGCGTGGGGCTGTTCCAGGTAGGGGCGCCAGAAGTCGGCTCCCAACGCCTCCTCCCCTTCGGGCGAGACGCGGTGGGGGACGGCGCGGACGGACCCGAACCCGGCGCCGGCGAGCGCGGTGTCGAGCGTGTGCCTGGTCCAGAAGCGGGCGGAGATCGTCTCGGAGCCCATGTGCAGGACGATCCGCGACGCGTCGGCCAGGGGTGCCTCGAAGGTCAGCGAGAACCCGTAGGGGCTGTAGTAGCCGGGGCTGGTGCTGAGGCCGGGGTTGGCGGGGAGGGCGACGAGCCGGCCTCCCGGCTTCAGGGCCGCGTACGCCTGGGCACACAGGGCGTCGAGCTCGGCGCGGTCGGCGGCGTAGGGCATGACGTACACCGACAGCACGAGGTCGAAGAGCCCGGTGAACGCGTCGGGGAGGGGGGCCTCGACGTAGTCGACGCCCAGGGGGTGGTGGCGCTCGGCGACGCGGGCGTGCTCCAGCATCCCCGGGGAGACGTCGGTTCCGACCACGCGCGCCGCCCCCGCGCGCGCGAGCGTCCGGCTGTGCAGGCCGGTCCCGCAGCCCAGGTCGAGGACACAGAGCCCCGACACCTCCCCCAGGGCCCCGGCGACGCTGGGGAGTTCGAGGTACCTGCGGAACGGCGTCTGCGCGAAATCGTCGTAGATGGTGCCGAGGGCGTCGAACTGGGCCATGGCGGCCTCCTCCAGGTCCCGCCGATCCGGGCGGCGGTCATCGGTGTGCTCTTCCTCTTCCGACTGTACGCCAGAAAAAAGAATGTCTTATGAGCCGCAAAGCCTCTTCTGTTGCCATTGATAAAACCTTGATCTCTTGCTTCAAATGAGGAAATTAGCACCTCCTGTTAAAAAAACCAATAGACCTCCGAAACGCCGGAAAACATGGAAGCAATCTCGTTTGCCCCCCTTGACGAGGGGCATATCGACCGGACCTGACGGAGAGAAAAATGTCTGATTCACAGAAACTTGCAGAGAGAAGTAACTTCCTCATCGAGAACGGCCGGTTCATGACGCTCGCGACCCAGGACCCCGAGGGCGCCTGGGCCTCGACCGTCAACTACGTCCCGCTCCGCGAACCCCTGCGCCTCCTCTGGTACTCCCTGCGCAGGGCGCGGCACTCGCAGAACATCCACGCCCGCCCGATGGTCTCCGGGTCGATCTTCATGACCGGTCTCCCCGGCTTCGGGCTGGACGGCGCGCAATTCACGGGAACCGCTTCCCCGGTGACCGGGGAGGACCTCGAAGAGGTCGCCGAGTTCTACTACCAGCGCAACTTCCCCGACGAGCAGACCCGCCAGGAGTGGCGGCTCCCCCTCACCGAATTCGAGGGGGAGGGCGACCGGCGGTTCTACTTCGTCGAGATCCGGTCCTGGTGGCTGCTCGACATCGACCAGTGGCTCGTGGACATGAACGATCAGCGCATCGCGGTCCCTCTCGCACCGCTGGCCCGGGCATGAACGACGGGCTTCCCACCACCATGGCCGCGCTCTTCAAGCCCGGCCCGGTGGCCGGCCTCCAGCTGATCGAGACGCCCGTCCCGCATCACGGAGACGACGATGTGCTCATCCGTGTCCTCCTGACCGGGCTGTGCGGGACGGACCTGCACATCCACGCCTGGGACGACTGGGCCCGAAGCGCGGTCCGCACCCCTCTGATCCCCGGGCACGAGTGCGTGGGACGCATCGTCGCGACCGGAAGCGCGGTCACCGGGTTGCACGAGGGCCAGATCGTCGGGGTCGAGGGCCACCTGACCTGCGGCCGATGCGAACAGTGCCGTGCCGGGGCCCGCCACCTGTGCCTGAGGAACACCAACCTCGGCGTCCACACCGACGGGGTCTTCGCCGAGTACGTCGCGGTCCCGGCCGCCAACGTGTGGGTGCACGGGGACCGTGTGCCGTTGGAGGTCGCCTCGATCTTCGACCCCCTGGGCAACGCCGTGCACGCGGCCACGACCCACCCCATCAGCGGCATGTCGGTCCTGATCACCGGCGCGGGCCCCATCGGGCTGATGGCCGCACAGATCTGCGCGCGCATGGGGGCGAGGGCGGTGGTCATCACCGACATCAGCTCCTACCGGCTCGGGCTGGCCGAGCACATCGACGTGACCCCCGCCACCGCTCCGCAGGCGGGCCCCGACGAGCTGCGCGCGGCGGGGGGAACCCCCCTGGGCTTCGACATCGGCCTGGAGATGTCGGGAGCGCCCGAGGCTCTCCAGACCATGCTCGACGCGGTCAGCCCCGGGGGGAGGATCGTGGCGCTCGGGCTGCCGTCCAAGGACACCTCCGTGGACTGGGCCGACATCTCCACCAGGATGCTCAACATCCAGGGGGTGAGCGGCCGGCGCATACCCGAGACCTGGCGCAGTGTCGCCGCACTGGTCGCCAACGGGCTCGATCCCTCCTTCGTCATCACCCACAAGTTCCGCTACGACCAGCACGTCGAAGCCTTCGCCACCGCGGCCGGCGGAAAGGCGGGCAAAGTCCTGCTGGACTGGGCCTGACACATCGAGGAGAAAGGCACCATGCCCCTGCACGTGACGCTCGAATTCGACGTCGACAAGCTGGACACCGGCGCGTGGGAGCGCCTGGCCAGGGCGACCCGCGCCCCGGTGTTCTACTCCCCGGAGTTCCTGCGCGCCTTCGACGCCTTCCCGCTCCACCCGGTCGAACGCAGCGCCCACATCCTCGTCCACGACGGAGCGGGGGAGGCGCACGCGGTACTGCCGGTCTACCTCCAGCGGGGAGTCGATCCGATGGGCGCGCTGGCGGCCAACCGGCCCGAGGTTTTGGACCGCCCCCTGCTGCTGACCCACGTGTGGCACTGCTACGAGACGGTCGTCCCCGCCAGGAGCGCCGACGCCGCCCTCCTCGCGCTGGGGGCGATGCGCGACCTCGCGCAGGAGTGGGGGGCAGCGCTGCACGGCGTCGCCAACGTCGGCGCGGGCAGCGCCGAGGAGCACCTGCTCGGTTCCGCCGGCCTGTCGGGCACCCACCTCGACCAGCGCTGGAGCATGGACATCTCCGGACTGGCGGGGTTCGACCCCTATCTCATGACCCTGGAGAGCAAACCCCGCAGGGAGCTCCGCCGCCACCTGCGCCGAGCGGAGGAGGCCGGCGTCAAGATCCGGGTGCTCGGCGTGGACGAGGCCGACCTGGACGGTTTCGTGGCCCTGGCCCGCGGCACGGCGGGGTCCAAACACGACAACGCCGACTACTACCTGCCCGGCGTGTTCCAGGGGTTCCTGGGCTCGTTGGGGTCCTGTGCACGCGTCACCGAGCTGCGCATGGACGGGAACCTGGTCGGAGCGCTGGTGAGCCTGGTCGACGACACCCGCTACCACCTGTGGACTCTCGGCGTGGACTACGGGGCCTGCGAGGGGTTCAGCCCGTCCTACGTCCTGTTCGGCCAGGCCGTCAGGACCGCCTTCGACGAGGGAAGGCCAACGGTGACCGCGGGTAGGCGCAACTCCTGGTTCAAGACCCGGTACGGCCTCCAGCCCGTGGACCTGCGGATCTTCCTCTCGTGAACTTCGGGCCCGTCCCGTGGGGAGCCCGGCTGAACCGCGCCGGGCTCCCCCGCTCCGGTGGGAGTTCAGGAGAACCAGGCCCGCGAGCACGTGCCGGAACTGTCCGGCGGCCGAGCCACGATCCGGACCGTGCAGCTGCTGACGGGTTGCTCTGCGGCTCGCCGTAGCTTCGGTTGCGGGAACCGGGTCTCCTCAGGTGAGGACGAGCCACACGAAGCCCGTCAGCGACACCGCGAAGGCCAGGGCCGTGAAGAGGATCGTCATCCGCTGGGCGTCCCTGAACTCGGGCGCGGGGCGGGTGGAGACGAGCAGCGTGTCCTCGTCGGTGGAGCGGATCACGGTCCTGCCGTCCCCGCGCGCGACCGTGCCGTGCACCAGCAGCCGGGTACCCGGGGCGAGGGCCCACTCCAGGAAGACGCGCCCGCTGTCGGGGGCGATGTGTTCGGCGTGCGGTGTCCCGCCACCGCCCCCTTCCCCCGGCTCGAAGGACTCGTGGGTGAGGGGCAGCCGGTCCCCCGCGGCGCGGTCCGGTTCGCACAGCACCGCGCCGGTCCGGTCGCGCAGGGCGAACGGGGTGCGGCTCTGCCTGGAGTAGAGCAGGGTGTGGCGGATCCTCTCGTGGTAGGTGTCGGGGTTGGGGCTGCGGTCCCACACCTCGATGCGGAACCACACGCAGGAGACCCCCGAGTACGGCGCGGTGAGCAGGCCGTCGGGGCCCGTCTCGGCGTTGCCGTCGACCGCGACCACGGTTCCGGGCGCGGGCAGGTCGCGCAGGGGCGGGGCGTGCGCCTGCTCCAGGGTGCGCAGCCGGGTGTGGGCCCGGTGCGCGAGCCGGAGCAGCAGCCCGGTGACCGCCGTGGCCACGAGGGCGAGGACCTGCAGCGAGGTGCGGACCTCGCCCACCAGCATGTCGTCCATGAGTGTCCTCCCTCCCCGCCCCGACGGTGGGCCGCCGGGGCGGGGCGGTCCCGGTCAGTCCTGTTCGCGGTGCGGCGCCAGGTCGGCCTCGGCGAGGGCGTCGCGCCGGGTGTCCGGGGCGGCGGGGGTGCCGGCCAGGTAGCCGGCGCGGGCCAGGGCGTTGCCTCCGACGGCCGCGGTGGCCAGCTGCACGAGCAGGGCCAGGCCGATCTTGACGGCGTTCTCCACGGTGGGGAACCACAGCAGGAGTCCGAGCAGGAGCAGAGGCGTGCCCAGCCCGGCCGCGATCGAGACCCCGTGCAGGCGGGCGTAGAAGTCGTCCAGGCGCACCAGGCCCCAGGCTCCGACGGCGAAGACGGCCGCGCCGGCCAGGACGCAGAGGAGGGCGAGTCCTTCGAGGGGGGTCATCGTTTGCCTCCGGAGACGAGTCGGGCCAGGGACAGGGCGGCGAGGAACCCGATGAGGGCGCACACCAGGACGAGGTCGACCACCGCGGCGGAGTCCAGGCGCAGGCCCAGGACGATGACGATGCCGACGAACCCGAGGAAGACGATGTCGGATCCGGCGGCCCGGTCGGCCTGGTCGGGGCCGGTGAGGATCCGGTGGACGGCGGCCACCATGGCGGCTCCGAGGAGCAGCAGGGCGATGTCGAGCGGGTTCAACGGTGCTCCTCTCCCGCGGTGGTGCGCGGGTGCGTGTCCCGGGGGCGGGTGATGGCCAGCAGGTAGTCCTCCATCTGGCGGATGTCGTCGTGGAAGGCCTGTTCGTCGTCGGTGTACAGGCCGTGGACCCACAGCGTGGGCGGGTCCGTGCGCGTGGCCACGGTGACGGTGCCGGGGGTCAGGGAGACCATGTTGGCGATGGCGGTGATCTCCGTGTCGGTGCGGCAGCGCAGCGGCACCTCCAGGAAGGCGGGCGTCGCCGAGCTGCCGGGGGTGAGGATGTCCCGGGCGACCCGGAACGAGGAGGTCACCACCCGGGTTCCGTAGAAGAAGGGGAACCACGCGATGCGCGCGGCCCTGCGCAGCAGGCCGTTCATCGGTTCGTCACCGCCTCGACGTAGGCAGAGGTGTCCAGCAGGTGGGCGGCGGCCTGTGCGCTCAGGTCGAGCAGGACCTGGGCGCCCAGGCCGACGCACAGGGTCACCGCGGTCAGGGCCACGGCCGGCAGGACCAGCCCGGTCCTGATCCGGGCCGGGGCCCGGGTGGCGGCCGGAGCGGCGGTGGCGGTGCCGCCGGCGGTTTCGGGCGCCTGCACCGGTTCGGGCTCCGGATCGGTCCCGGTCCCGGGCGGTGGGCCCCAGAAGACCGAGCCCCAGATCTTGAGCATCGACATCAGCGTGATGAGGCTGACGGCGACGGCGATCGCGGCGACGGTCCACTGCCCGGCGTCGAAGGCCGCGGCGACCAGGGTCAGCTTGGCGACGAACCCGGAGAAGGGCGGCAGCCCGGCCAGGGACAGGGCCGCGCCCAGGAAGGCCAGGGCCAGCAGCGGTTGCCCGCGGGCCGCGCCGCGCAGCCGTTCCAGGTCCCCGGTGCCGTGGACGTGCTCGATCGCGCCGGTGGACAGGAACAGGGAGGCCTTGACCACCATGTGGTGGACGAGGTAGAAGATCCCGGCCATGAGGCCGAGCTCGGTGAACAGGGCGACGCCGAGCAGGATGTAGCCGATCTGGCTGACCATGTGGAAGACCAGGATCGAGCGGGTGGTGGTCTCGCCGACCGCGCCCAGGACGCCGACGGCCATGGTCGCGGTGAACACGACCAGGCCGATCCACAGCAGTGAGGCCTCGCCGTCGAAGACGAGGGCGTACAGGCGGTAGACGACGTAGATGGCGACCTTGGTGTGCAGGCCGGAGAAGAGGGCGGTCACGGCCGGGGAGGGCGCGGTGTAGGTGCGCACCAGCCACCCGTGCACCGGGACGACGGCGGCCTTGACCGACATCGCCAGCAGGACCAGGCCCGTGGCGACGGCGACCACGGGCGAGTCCTGGGCGGCGCCGGCGAGTTCGCCGAGCTGGACGGTCCCGGCGGTGCCGTACACCAGGGCGACGCCGGCGAGGAAGACGGTGGAGGTGAGCAGGTTGGCGGTGACGTAGGTGCGTCCGCCGCGCAGGCCGTGCAGGGTTCCGGCGATGGCCATCAGCCCGTAGGAGGGCAGCAGCATCACCTCGACGAAGACGAACAGGTTGAACAGGTCGGCGGTGAGCAGGGCCCCGTACACGCCGCCCGAGAGCACCAGGACCAGCGGGGCGAAGAAGCGGCGTTCGGCCTCGCCGGTGGCGATGGCGAAGGCCGAGCACACCAGGACGAGCAGGGCCGTGGTGGTGACCATCAGGGCGCTGAAGGTGTCGGCGACGAACGGGATGGCCACCCCGGCGGGCCACAGGCCCACCTGGTGGGCGTACACCTGTCCGTCCCGGGTGGCCGCGAGCAGGGCCAGTCCGGCGGCGAGCGCGCCGGCGCTGGTGCCCAGGAGCAGGGACCGGGCAACCCGTCCGGCGGGCAGGACGGTCAGCAGGGCGGCGCCGAGCAGGGGCGCCGCGACCAGGAGCGGGAGGAGCACGGTGTTCATGAGGCGTCCTCGGTGTCGTCGCCCTTGCCGGTGGCGGCGAGGGTGAGCATGTAGATGGTGATGGAGAAGGCGATGACGATGGCGGTCAGGACGAACGCCTGTGGCAGCGGGTCGGCCAGGGCTTCCCCGCCTCCCCCGGCGAGGAGGGGCGCCTCCCTCCGGGAGACGCCGCCGGCGGACATCAGCAGGAGGTTGACGCCGTGGCTGAGCAGGACGAAGCCCAGGACGACGCGGACCATGCCGCGTTGCAGGATGAGGTAGACGGCTCCGGCGATCAGGACGCCGATGGTGATGGCCAGGGTCATCGGGTGCCTCCGGTGGCCGTGTCGTGTCGTTCGGTGGCGGCGGTGCGTTCGGGCGCGGCTCCGGTGCGCGGCAGGCCCAGCTGGTTGAGGGCGGTCAGGATCACGCCGACCACGGCCAGGTAGACGCCGACGTCGAAGACGAGCGCGCTGGTGAAGTGGTAGTGGCCGCCCCACGGCAGCGGGACGTCCGCGTGCAGGGGCCGCAGGAAGGAGCCGTCGGCGAGGCCGAGCAGCCCGGAGGCCACGGCGGTGACCACCCCCGCGGCGATGAAGGCGGGGTAGGCCAGGCGGATGCGCGCCGCGGAGGCGCTGGGCGCCACCAGGTAGGCCAGGGCGAAGGCCGAGCCGCCGACCAGTCCGCCGATGAACCCGCCTCCGGGCGCGTTGTGTCCGCGCAGGAGCAGGTAGGCGGACCAGATCAGGAGCAGCGGGATCAGCACGCGGGCGACGGTGCGCATGATGACGGTGTTGGCGTCGGCGTCCCGGACCGGGTTGGTGCGTCCCACCGCCGGTCGGGGTCCGCCGTCGGCGGTGAGCCCCGAGGAGTGCAGGACGGCGATGATGATGAGCCCGGCCACGCCCAGGACGGTGAGCTCGCCCAGGGTGTCCAGGGCCCGGTAGTCGACCAGGATGGTGTTGACGACGTTGGTGCCGCCGGTGTCGGCGGGCGCGTTCTCCAACAGGTGGGTGCTCACCGCCGAGGGTTCCCGGCGTCCGGTGAGCAGGTAGGCGCCCAGCCCCGCGGCCGTGCCGGCGGCGACGGCGATCAGCGCGGTGGCGGCGGTGCGCGAGGGGCGGGCGCGGTGGAACCGGGCCGGCAGCCGGCGCAGGACCAGGACGGCCACGACCACGGTCAGGATCTCCACCAGGAGCTGGGTGAGGGCCACGTCGACGGCGCCCAGGAACAGGAACCAGAGGGCGACGGCGAACCCCGCCACACCGGTCAGGGCCAGGGCCGCCAGCCGGGACCGTGTCACCACGGCGGTGAGCACCGAGACGGCCACGAGGGCGACCATCATCCAGTCCAGGGGCCGGGAGGTCCCGTCCGCCGGCGTCCCGTAGTCCGGGCCCAGGACGGCCACCGCGGCGGCGAACACGATGATCAGGACGAACGGCACGGCCAGGTGCCGGGCCGGTGCGTCGCTGCGGGTCGGGTCGCCGGTGCGCGCGCCCAGGGCGATGAGCCCGGCGTGGACGCGCTCGAAGACGCCCGTGCCCGTCACCGGGAGCCGCAGCCGGGAGGACGCGGGGTCCCGGACGGTGGCGCCCCAGGCCATGAGGGCCCCGAGGAGCAGGGCGGCCGCCGACATCGCCAGGGCCGGGTTGAGGCCGTGCCACAGGGCCAGGTGCGCCTGCGCCCGTTCGCCCGTGGCGTCGGCCGCGGCGCGTTCGGCCATGGGGTTCAGCAGCGGCGCCGCCGGGCCCAGGGCCAGGCCGGCCAGGGCTGCGGCGGCCGGGGCGGACAGGAAGAGGGCGCCCGCCTCCCGGGGCCGGTGCGGACCGGGGTGGCGCACCCGGGCTCCGCCGAAGGTCCCGTACACGAACCGGAAGGCGTAGGCGACGGTCAGCGCCGCGGCCAGGACCGCCGTGACGGCGGCGAGCGGGCCGAGCCAGGTGGGACCGGGCGTGTGCAGCAGGGCCTCGAAGAGGTTCTCCTTGCTGACGAACCCCAGCAGGGGCGGCACCCCCGCCATGGACAGCGCGGCCAGTGCGCCGACCGTCGCGGTCACGGGCATGGCACGCCGGAGGCCGCCGAGTTCGCGCAGGTCCCGGGTTCCGGTCTGGTGGTCGACGACGCCGACCGCCATGAACAGCGTCGCCTTGAACAGGGCGTGGGCCAGGGTGTGGACGGCGGCGGCGATGAGCGCCTGGGTGGTGCCCACGCCGATGACGGCGATGAGGAAGCCGAGCTGGCTGACGGTGGAGTAGGCGGTCAGCTTCTTGAGGTCGTGGCTGCGCAGGGCGAGCAGCGCCCCGAGGAGGGCGGTGGCCAGGCCCGCCAGGAGCAGGGTGGCGCCCCACAGGGCCGTGTCGGCGAAGGCCGGGGAGAACCGCATCGCCAGGTAGACGCCGGCCTTGACCATGGCGGCGGCGTGCAGGTAGGCGCTGACCGGGGTGCTGGCGGCCATGGCGTCGGGGAGCCAGTAGTGGAAGGGGAACTGGGCGGACTTGGTGAACACCGCGACGATGATCAGTACCGCGACCGCGGTGGTGAAGCCGGTGTCCTGGGTCCAGGACAGGTCGCCCAGGATGGTGCTGAGCCGGGTGGTGCCGGTGCGCACCCAGAGCAGCACGACCGCCGCGAGCAGGGCGAGTCCGCCCAGCGCGGTGAGCAGGAAGGTGCGCACCGCGGGCCGGGACGCCGAGGGGCCCGACAGTCCGATCAGGTAGAAGGAGCAGATCGTGGTCAGCTCCCAGAAGACGAACAGCAGGACGATGTCGTCGGCCAGGACGAGCCCCGTCATCGCCAGGGCGAAGGCGCTCATCAGCACGTAGAAACCGGTGCGGCGCCCGGGCGGGAAGTAGCGGGCGGAGTAGGCCATGACCAGCGCGCCCACGCCCAGGACCAGGACGCAGAACAGCCAGGCCAGGCCGTCCATGCGCAGGGACAGCCCGATGCCCAGGGCGGGCATCCAGGCCAGGGAGGCATCCGGCGCCGGACCCCCGTTCCAGAGGTCGGGGCCGCGGGCCAGGACGGTGGCGGTGAGCAGGGCGAACACCGCGGCCAGGGGCCACCCGGCGGCACGGCCCAGCAGGCGGTCGAGCACGGGAACGGACAGGACGGTCACTGTGAGTACAGCAAGGAGGAGGAGCAGCGGCACGCCGCGTCCTTTCACGGTTCCTCGTCGGCCCCCGGGCATGCCGGCGCACACCGGGGGACGGTCCGTGCCCACGGGCACGGGACCACCGGCGATCAGGGAGCGAGGATGGTGTGGGGCACTCCGGGAGTGCCGCGCGCACGACCGGGACGGGGCAGGCCCGTCCTACCCGCTACGGGTGTGCGCGGTCCGGGTATGCCGAAGCGGCCCGTGCGCGCACGTGCGGCGGGAGAGGTCGTTGCGTGGAAGAGAGAGCCCTCTGCCGAGGGAACGGGTCAGCTGCGTCCGGGCGGGCAGGCGCTGAGCTCACCGTGGGCGTTGGTGCCCCACGAGGTGGAGTAGCCGTTGGTGCCCAGGGGGCGGGGGTTGCGGACCGAGATCTTGTGGCGCTCGGCGAAACGCGTCCGCCCGATGGCTGTGAGAGAGGGCCGCGCGCAGAGGGGCGGCCGGCCGGAGGACCGGCGGTCGGTCGAGGACGGCACGAGCGGGGAAGGCGACGACTGCACGGCCAACTCCCCTCCCGTCCTACGCAAAACCGACAACGCCACAGACCCTACCAGCTGCTGTTCCGTGGAACGGGGCGGGGTGACCCACGCCACGCCCGTGTCTGGCGGCTGCCCGTCGGCGATCGGGGCCGACTGCCGACCGGGTCCGGAGGCATCCCCCTTCCGCGCTCCGCGTTCCGCTCCGGTGGGGGGCACGTGGATGATGGTCCGGTGACGAACACCGGTGACGCCCTTGTGAAGGTCCACTTCCGTATGGACATGGACGGGGAGGGCCGGCCCCCGGCGGATGTCGAGAGCCTGTGGGCCGCCGACCTCGGCAAGGGTACGGTGCGGCTGGAGAACACGCCCTGGTTCGTCCGCGGAGTGGCCGCCGGAGACGTCATCAGGGTTCAACCGGATGACGACGGTGTTCTCTGGGCCGGGGAAACGGTGCAGCCCTCGCACAACTGCACCATCCGCCTCATCGTGCTGAAGGACGACGGTTCGGCCGCCGCCCGGCTGAGTGTGCTGAAGGTCTTCCACCGCCTCGGCACGACAGGCGAGGGCATCGAGCAGTTCCGGATGGTGGCCTGGACGTCCCGCCGCAGGCGGACCTGCCGAGAATTCGCGCCCTGTTGGAGCACGGCAGGAGGAAGGAGTGGTGGCACTGGGAAGAAGGGTGCGTCACCGACGCCTGGAGGGCCGCTGCGCCAGAGTGAGGACAGCGGTGCCGCGTGCCGGACAAGGGCTGCATCGTTCCCGCGCTTTCCTCGTGGAGCGAAGGGCAGACGAATTATTGCGGCTTATCGTGGCGTTCAGTCGGCACGCCGGTGGGTTCAGCGAGCCGCGAACGTCCCCCGCCTCGGCCACCGTGCGCCTTTGCCCTCGCCATGAGGTACACCGTCTCGACCGAGATCGCCCTACCGCGGGAGAGAGAGGACGTTCGCGAAGCGAAGGACTGATCCACGGTCAGCGTCGGCGTGCCGTCGAGGGCGTCGAGCCCGGCCTCGGCCTCGGGGGCCCTGGGCTCCTCCCCGAGGTGGGTGAGGAGCGTGCCCCGGTGCAGGCCTGCGGCGTCGATGTCGATCGTGCCGGTGGTCGACAGGGAGAAACCGCCGCCGCGCTCGTACATGCGGATCAGCGGCTCGAAGGGGTCGGGCAGGTCGGGCAGGGGCGCCCCGGCGTCGCGGGCCGCCGCCATGTGCAGCGCCCACACGCAGCTCGTGCCCACCGTCGGGTACTGCTCGAGGACCACCGGGCTCCCCAGCACGCCTTCGACCACCTCGTCGGCGGCGCGCACGCTTGGCGCCGCGAACTCCGCGATGTCGTAGAACGGCCACCCCTTGGCGCCCAGGGCACGCGTCCACAGGGCCGAGCGGCGCAGGTACTCGCGCATCAGCGCGACCCGCGACCGCGTGCGCTCCAGGTCGCCGTCCCAGTCGATCGCGTGGATGCGGACGGCGAGGTCATCGACCGCGGTCGTGGTGCTCATCGTGATCCCTTCGCGGTGGGGGCGGGAGCCGGTGGGGGCGGGCGTCGGACGGCCTGGGCGGGGCCGTTCGAGGACGGCGTCGGGCACCGTCCGGGGGCGGTGCGCTCAGCCTCCCTCGGTCTCCTGGCGCACGGTGGCGGCGATGCGGGTGAGCGCGGTCCCGAGGTGGCGGCGCTGGGCGGCGGTGAGCGGGTCGAACACGAGCCGCTTCACCTGAGCGACGTGTTCCGGTGCGCTCTCGACGAGCTTCTGCCGGCCGGCACCGGTCAGGGTGGCGAGCGTGTACCGGCCGTCGCCGGGGTCGGGGCGGCGGACGACCCAGTCACGGGCCTCGAAGCGGTCCATCACCTTCGACAGGCGGGGCTGGGTGCTGTCGCAGTCCCGGGCCAGCTCGCTGAGCCTCATCGTGGCCTCGTCGGCCATGGACAGCCGGGCCAGGACCCCGTACTCGAAGTTGGAGATGCCCGCCTCCCGCTGCAGCTGGCGGTCGAGGGCTGCCGGTAGGGCGATGACGACCGTGAGCAGCGCCTGCCACAGGTCCTGTTGGTCGTCGTCGAGCCAGGTCGGGGTGTCCATGAGCCCCATCCTACTTGCCCGGGCAACTCGCTTCACTTGCACAGGCAACCTTCGACGGGCTACCTTTCACTTGCCTGGGCAAGTGAAAATACTTTCCTGAGCAAGTGAATGAGAGCGTTCTGCCCATCCTGCGGCGACGGCGCCACACCCTGGAGGAGAGTTCATGAAGGCAATCCGTTTCCACGAGTTCGGCAGCAGCGAGGTCCTGCGCCACGAGGACGTCGACCGTCCGGTCCCCGGCGCCGGTCAGGTGCTCGTGCGGGTGGCGGCCACCTCGTTCAACCCGGTCGACGACCACATCCGCGCCGGCGTCCTCGCCGAGATGCTCCCGATCGCCCTCCCGTACGTGCCGGGGATCGACCTGGCGGGCACCGTCGCCGGACTCGGCGCGGGCGTGACGGGCCCGGCCGTGGGAGACCGGGTCGTGGCGATGCTGCCCCTCGACTCCGCCGGCGGGGCCGCCGAGTACGCACTCGTCCCGGCCGGGTCCCTGGCCCCGGCGCCTCGCACGATCGAGCTGGTCGACGCCGCGGCACTGCCGCTGACCGGCCTGGCGGCCTGGCAGACGGCCTTCGAGCTCGCCGAGCTGAAGCCCGGGCAGAGCGTCCTGGTCAACGGCGCCGGGGGCGCCGTGGGCAGCCTCGTGGTGCAGCTCGCCGTCGACGCGGGAGCGCAGGTGACCGCGGTGGACGCGCCGCGGCACGCCGACCGCCTCCGGGGCTACGGCGCGGACCGGGTCGTCGGCCCCCTCGACCTCGCCGCGGGCCCGGCCGCCGTGGGCGGACCGTTCCAGGTCGTGGTGAACCACGTGCGCGTCTCCCCGGAGGAGCTCGCGCGTCTGGCGGACTACGTCGCCGACGGCGGGGTCGCCGCCAGCACGGCCGGCCCGGTCCCCGAGGACCCCGACCGGAAGGTGCGCACCGCGAGCCTGTGGGTCCGCAGCGACGGAGCGCAGCTGGCCGAGCTCGTCGCCAAGGTGGACGCCGGCAGGCTCCGGCTCCACGTCGCCGACCGCCGCCCGATGGCCGAGCTGGCCGCCGTGCACGGGGAAGCCGCCGCCGGGCGGCTGCCCGGCAAGACCGTCGTGCTCGCTCCCTGAGCCCGCCCCGGCCAGCCCCCGAGGACGCCGACCGCCCCCGCACCCGTCCCGTGACGGTGCGGGGGCGGTGCCCGGTCCGCCGCCCCTCAGAGGCGGTCGCACCTCAGTGGCCCTTGGTCACGTCCAGGTCCTTGGGCGTCAGGGCGAACACCACGACGACCGACACCAGCATGACCGCGGCGCCGATGCCGCCGACCAGGGTCAGACCGTGGGTGAAGGCCTCCTGGGCCTGGGCGGCGGCCGCGGCGCCGGCGGGGCCCAGGTCGGCCAGGACGTGCAGGGCGCCGCCCAGGGACTCCTGCGCCGCCCCCACCCCCTGCGGGCCCAGGCCCGCGGCGGTGAGGTCGGAGGCGGGCAGCTCGGCGCGGTAGAGGGCGGCCGCCGCGCTGCCCAGCACGGCCACGCCCAGGACCGCGCCCAGTTCGTAGGAGGTCTCCTCGATCGCGGCGGCGCTGCCCGCGTGCTCGGCCGGGGTCCCCGACATGATGATCGCCGAGGCGATGGCCAGGGATCCCATGCCCGCGCCGAGCAGGGTCAGGAAGATCGCGACCGGCGCATAGGTGAGCGGTGCGGGGGCGAGGAACAGGGCGGCGAAGCCCAGCCCCGACAGCGCCAGGCCGCCCACCAGGACGGTGCGGGCGCCGATCCGCTGGGCCAGCACCGGCGCCAGCGGGGAGACCACCGTGGCGGCGACGGCCATCGGCAGCAGCCCGATCCCGGCCTGCAGGGGCGACAGCCCCTGCACGAGCTGGAACCACTGCGCCGCGAGCAGCAGCGCCGATCCCATGGCCAGCATGGTGAACAGCGCCGCCAGCGTCCCGGCCGTGAAGGAGGGGACGGCGAACAGGCGCACCCGCAGCAGCGGCGCGTCGCTGTGGAGGCAGCGCAGCACGAACCAGACCAGCAGGGCCAGTCCCGCCGCGAGCGCCGCCAGTGCCAGGGCGTCGGCGGGGCCTTCCTTGGCGATGCGCTTGATGCCCCACACCAGGGCGGTCATGCCCGCGATCGACAGGGCGGTGGCCAGGGCGTCCCAGCGCCCGGGGTGCGGGTCGCGCGCCTCGGGCAGCAGGAACAGGCTCGCCAGAACGGCCGCGGCCATCAGGGGCACGTTGAGCAGGAACGCCGCGTGCCAGGAGAAGTGCTCCAGCAGCAGACCGCCCACGATGGGGCCCACGGCCGCTCCCAGGGAGGCGACGGCCGCCCAGATGCCCAGCGCCTTGGCGCGTTCGGCCGGGTCGGTGAACAGGCTGCGGATCATCGAGAGCGTGGCCGGCATGATCATCGCCCCGCCCACGCCCAGCAGGGCGCGCACGGCGATCACCACGGGGGCCGACTCGGCCGCCAGGACCAGCAGGGAGGCCCCGCCGAAGACGGTGAAGCCGGTCAGGAGCATCCTCTTGCGGCCCCACCGGTCGCCCAGGGTGCTCATGGTGACCAGGAGGCCGGCCAGGACCAGCGAGTAGATGTCGACGATCCACAGCTGCTGGGCCGCGGTCGGGGACAGCGCCGCGGCCATCTCGGGCAGGGCGACGTTGAGGATGGTCATGTCCATGACCACCACGAGCAGGCTGGCGGCCAGTACGGCCAGGGCGGCCCAGCGGCGTCCGGCGGACAGGTGTCCGGCGGTGGCGCCCGGTGCGCCGGAGGTGTGGTGTGGAGTGCTCACGGCTTCTCTTCCAGGGATGTGCTCATCAGGGCGGCGATCGCCATGCGCAGTGCCGCTTCGTCGAGGGGCCGGTCGTGGAGCAGGGTGTACAGGATGACCCCGTCCAGGTAGACGGCCGTGGCCCGGGCCGCTTCGGGCGCGGCGTAGGCCTGCAGGATCTCGGTGACCCCCTGTACCCACTGCTGGGCGAGCGGACGCAGTTCGGGGTTGTCCACCCCGGCGAAGTAGAGCAGGTTCTCGGCGCGCAGCCGCTCGCGGTCGCCCAGGTAGGCGGCGAAGAGCGCGGCGATGCCCTCGGGGCGGCCGTCGCAGCCGTGGATCTCCTCCGCGAACTCGCGCAGCTCCTGGTCGGCCTGCTCGGCGATGGCCTGCAGTGCGGCGGCGCGCAGGTCGTCCAGGGAATCGAAGTAGTAGGTGGTGGCCCCCAGCGGCACCCGGGCCAGTTCGGCCACGCGCCGGTGGGTCAGGGCGGAGCTGCCGTTGGCGACCATCTCCTGCGCTGCGGCCTCGACCATGGCGCGTCGGCGCCCCTCGGGGTCCCGGCGGGAGGTCATGGGCGCTCCCCCTGTGCGCGTCGCGCAGAGGTCCGGAACAGCATCTTTTTCACCCCAATGTCTGGTACGTGCGTACAAGTACAAACGTACTAGAAGAGGGGGGCCGTCCGCCCGTGTGATGCGCCACCACCGGGAAAGCGGCACCCGGGAGCGGCAGAGCGAGCGCCTGATCAGGCCCGACAGGTCGCGGACAGCCGTGGCGGGCGGGCCGCGACCTCCGACGGACCCGAGTCGGCGAACCGGCACGACCGCACGAGTCCCCCGCCCCTCGGGCCGGCGCGCCGAGGACGCGGCCGCGGGGCGTCCGCCGTCCGACGCGTGCGCGCGGAGCCGGGGGCTCGCGTGCCGGTCAGCTCCTCCGGTACGCCGACGGCGTCCGTGCCGGAGCCGTGCCGTCGGCGTCCTCCGCGGTGGGAGGCCTGCCGCCCAGCCCCTCGTCGTGCGTGAGGGTCTCCAGCAGGGTCATCGCGTCGGCGGACATCTGATCGGTCGGGGTGTAGACCTCCAGGCGGTGGTCGGGGCTGTCGGCCTGGAGCCAGATCTGGAACTCCATGCTCAGCTCGCCGACCAGGGGATGGCGGAAGCGCTTGGTGCCGCCGACGCACTCCCCCACGCGGCCGGACGCCCAGAGGGAGGCGAACTCGGGGTCCTTCATGCTCAGCTCGCCCACGAGTTCGGCCAGACGGGTGTCATCGAGGTACTTGCCGCTGATCCGCCGCAGGTAGGCGACGTTCGTGGACGCCTCGGCCTTCCAGTCCACGTAGGAGTCCCGCACTCGCGGATCCAGGAACAGCAGTCTCGGCATGGACGGCCGTGTCGCGGGATCCGCGGTGCTGTCGAACGGCAGGTGCGGGGCCAGCAGGGCATGGCCCGTCCGGGTCCAGGCCAGCACGTCGTTGCGTCGCCCCAGGAGCACGGCGGACTGACCCGAGATGGCCTCCAGCATCGCCAGCGCCCGGGGGTGCGGTCGCTCGGGCCTGGTCCGGGGCGCGGGACGCAGTGGCGAGGGTTTGGCCAGGTCGAGCAGGTGCTCGACCTCGGTCGGCGTCAGCCGCAGCGCCCGCGCCAGGGCGAGGAGCACCTCGGTCGAGGCGTTGCGCGCCTGCCCCTGTTCCAGTCGCGTGTAGTAGGCGACGCTGACGCCGGCCAGCTGGGCGACCTCCTCACGCCGCAGCCCGGGGACCCTGCGGCGTCGGCCCCAGCTGATGACATCGGCCTGTTCGGGGTCCAGGGCAGCGCGACGGGAGCGCAGGAACTCGCCCAGGTTCCCCGATGGTGTGCTCGCCGGAGGTGTCATACCTACCAGGGTAGGTACTCCGGCCCGAACCAGCATGACCCTGTCAGTGGTAGGAACCCCGGGCGCACGCCCAACAGGTGTCTGGCTGCCGTAGGCCGGTCCGTCCAGGCTGGTGGGCATGCTTTCCCACGACAACGCCCCACGCACCCGGCTGGTGCTGCTGACCCTGGCCGCCGGCGCCTTCGGGATCGGCACCACCGAGTTCGCGATCTCCGGCCTGATGCCCGGGATCGCCACCGAATTCGGCATCTCGGTCACCACCGCGGGCTGGGCCGCGACAGCCTACGCCCTCGGCGTCTTCCTCGGCGCCCCGGTCCTGGTCCTGGTCGGGCAGCGGTTCGAGAAGAAGAGGTTCCTGCTCGTCCTCATGGGCCTGTTCGTGGTCGGGAACCTGCTGACCGCCTTCGCCCCGTCCTTCGCGCTGACCCTCCTGGGCAGGGTGGTCTCCTCACTGACCCATGCGGCCTTCATCGGCATCGGCTCGATCATCGCCTCGCGCGCGGTTCCCGAGCACAGGAAGACCAGCGCGATCGCGTTCATGTTCTCCGGTCTGACCCTGGCCACGCTCATCGGCACCCCGGTCGCCACCTGGGTCTCCACGGAGTTCTCCTGGCGGACCTCGTTCCTGGGCATCTCGGCGATCGGCCTGGTCGTCCTGGTCGGCATCCTCGCCTGCATCCCGGCGAGCAGGACCGACGAGTCGTTCGACTTCGCCGCCGAGGTCCGCGCCTTCGTCAACCCGCAACTGCTGCTCGCGATGCTGATCACCGTCCTCGGACCGGCGGGGTTCTTCACCTCCATCACCTACATCGCCCCGATCACCATGAACGCGACCGGCACCCCGGAGAGCTGGGTCACGGCCTACATGCTCGTCTTCGGGCTCGGGCTGTTCATCGGCAACATCCTGGGAGGACGGCTGGCCGACAAGAACCTCATGGGTCTGCTGCTGGGAAGCCTTGCCCTGCTCACGGTCACGCTGCTCGTGTTCTGGCTCGCCGCGGACAATGTCGTGGTCACGTTCGCCGCGGTGTTCCTCATGGCCGCCGCGGGCTTCGCCACCGTCTCCCCGATCCAGCGCCTGGTGATGGAACGGGCCGAACGCGCCGGCGCCCCCAACCTCGCGTCCTCGATGAACATCGGCATGTTCAACCTCGGCAACGCCATCGGGGCCTGGTTGGGCGGCTACGTCATCAGCACGGGACTCGGCGACAGCAGCCCCAACCTCGCCGGCGGCCTGCTCGCTGCGGGTGCGCTCGTGGTCGGCGTCGTCATCTGGCTGCAGTCCAAGAAGTCCACCCACGGCCGGCGGCCTGCCGGGCTGGCCCAGGTGGGGTGACCCCGAGGGACAGGGCTTCTGCTCGTACAGGAGAACCGCACCCCGTAGCCGGACGGGGTGCGGTTCCTCGTGTGCGGGGTGTGAGGGGTGTTACCGGCCGCGCACCGCGTTCATCAGCGCGGCCCACTCGGGGGCGGGGACGTCGAGGTGCCCCAGCTCCCGATTCTGGGTGTCGCGGATACCGGTGACCAGGCCCTCCGCAACCTCGACGCAGGCGCCTTCGTTGCCGCTGTAGCTGGACTTGTGCCAGGACCGGTTGTCGACCGTGCTCATCAGAGGCCTTTCATCGTCACATGGAGGGCTTCGAGAGGGCGTCTTGAAGAAAGATCGGCGGCTTGGGCGCGTCCGCTTACTGGCCGCGCACCGTGCTCATCAGCGCGATCCACTCGGCTGAGGGGAGGTCGATCTGCCCCTGCCCCCGGTTCTGAGTGTCGCGGATACCGGTGACCAGCCCCTCGCGGACCTCCACGCAGTTACCACCACTGCCGTCGCTGTAGCTGGACTTGTGCCATGCGTTCACTAGCTGCTCCTCAATCCGAGGCGATGAAGCAAGTGCCTTCAGCGGGTGAGAGCGATGGACCATGAAGCGCTCCACCGTTCCTGGCAGTCTGACACGACCCCGGCGGCCGTAATATTCGACTTCCTCCTGAAGCTTCCACACTCGCCAACCACTCTGCGGACTACATCGGCATCGCCCTGGTCGTCCCGCTGAACAGGAGAACCGCACCCCGTAGCCGGACGGGGCACGGTTCTTCGCGTGCAGGATGTGAGGGGTGTTACCGGCCGCGCACCGCGTTCACCAGCGCGGCCCACTCAGGGGCGGGGACATCGAAATGCCCCAACTCCCGATTCTGAGTGTCCCGGATACCGGTGACCGGGCCCTCCGCAACCTCGACGCAGTTGCCCCCACCAGCGCTGTAGCTGGACTTGTGCCACTTCTCAGACATCTTCAAGCGCCTCTTTCAGCATGTCCAGGCTTCGCGCACCAGAAAGCGCCTCCCCCTGGAGCAACCCGAATACGGTCATGCAGTGCTGGACCAACTTCGCATCGTCGATCACAGCCTCCCCCGTCATGTGCTCAGCCGAGGCCACCGCGGGACGGTCCGCGAACGAGTTGATCCGAAATGGTCCAGTCCCCCCATGATGCCGAGGAGCACCTCGGGGGATGATCTGCAGACGTAGGGTATCCCGCTCGATCTCGTGGATCAGGCGGCGGATCTGCGCAACGTGATCGTCGTGGCTCAGCGCCCCCACACGGCGGTAGACCACCGGTTCCTCAATGATCATCAGGATGAACGGGGCATCGGTTCGCTCAAAGATCTTCTGCCTACGCATCCGGGACTTGACAAGGCTTTCCACGGACTCAGCGCCTCGGCCTGGCCAAACGTCACCAGTCAGCGCGCGAGCATACTTCTCGGTCTGCACCAGACCTGGGAAGACGAGTGGCTGGTAATCACGAAGTTCAACAGCTGATTCTTCAAGATCGGAGAGCTGTTGGAACCAGGGATCCAGCCCGGTCTCCTGGTTCGCTTCGTGCCACTTGCGAATCAGTGACTGTTTTGCCCCATATAGCTCATCAAGCGTCGCCACGGCTACCAGTTCAATCCCTCGGGTTCCTCTCTCGTAGGAGGAGACGGCAGTCGGCACCACACCGAGGGCTCCAGCAGCCTCCGCCTGCGTCAACCTGGCCGCCTTACGGAAGCGAACGAGCTCGCGTCCGAATTTTTTCCGGGCTGGGGTTATTTTCTCGGCCACCGGACCTCCTCGAGGTACACGCTACTCCACGCGATTACTCGCGAAGTACACAGTACAGAACACTCTAGCCAATTGCTACACCCATCTGTGGAAGCCATTGTCCTAGGGGCCACCTGCAAGAGATCGTGTGATCACGGAAACAACCCGGCGAGTTACCGGCGGATAAAATGTCCGTTGTGGCGTGTCGTGTGTAGTTTCCACGTCGGCACATGGACCAACCGACACCATCTTCTCCCCAGCCAGGAGAGAGCAAATCACACTTATTCCTCCCAATTTGGGCGGAAACCATCTCTTGGGCACAGAAAAGCTCCGGTGGCCGAAGTCAAAGGCAGCCACCGGAGCTGATGCCCCACCTGTCCGGAAAGACATGAGGTGAGACGAATGCAGCCTACCGCCCCTCCCCCCGCACTTCCACGCCGCCTGTGCGGAACCCCCACGACCTCGGGCATCCTCATCGGCCCCCACCCCAGCCACGTCAGGGCCGCCCGCCAATGGGCCGCCCACGCCACCCGCTCCCGCCCCGGCCTGACCGACCCCCTCGCCCTCACCGTCACCGAGCTGGCCGCCAACGCCCTGCGCCACACCGCCTCCGGCCTGCCCGGCGGCACCGTGCGCATCGAGATCCACCGCACCCGCCGCCACCTCGAACTCCGCGTCACCGACAACGGCCCCACCCCCGGAACCGCCCCCACACTCCCCGCCGTCCCCGACCCCGCACCCCTGCGCGTGGGCGGCAACGGCCTACGCCTGGTCGAGGCCGTGTGCGCCTACTGGGACTGGACCCAGGCCCCCTGCGGAGCGATCACCGTCCGCGCCGTCTTCGGCTGCTGAACCACCCCCCGCCCCCTTGTGAACCACACACCCCCGGGGACGCGCCCCGGGGGCTCCCCGCCCGGTGGCACACCACCGCCGGGCCGCGGGGCCGCCGCCAAAAAAGGGGGGCCGGCGGCCCCGCCCCACCCGCCCGGGGCCGGACGACCTTCCCCGGTCCGGCCCCGACCCCCACCCAGACAGAAAGAGAACAAGGTTGTCCTCCTCCCTGCCCGAACTCGTCGAGAGCGCCGAGGCCCTGCTCACCCCCGGAGAGGTCGCCCGCCTCTTCCGCGTGGACCCCAAGACCGTCACCCGCTGGGAAAAAGACGGCCGCCTCGCCTCGGTCAAAACCCTCGGCGGACACCGCCGCTACCCCAGGTCCCAGATCAACACCATGCTCGACACACGCCCCGACCACGCAACCCTCGTCCGCACCCTCCAAGAAGCCCGCGACCTGGCCACCGACACCGGAGCCCACACCACCGCCGCCCACATCGACAACCTCATCACCACACTGAACACACAGGACGAGAAGCCCCGACAGCCCCCTGGCCGGTGACGGCCTGGCGGCGAGGGTGACGCGCTCGTCCGGTCGCAGGGCCCCCGCGTCGCCGCGTCGCCGACCGGGGCGCTCGCCCCGGAACGAAAAGTTGGCCATGCGACTTGGTCACTTGACCAAGTCGCATGGCCAACAGCTACCATGGGCGCATGAACGACCAGGAGGAGAAGGTTGCGCGCAAGCGGGTAAGCGCGGACGAACGCCGCAGTCGCCTTCTCGCGGCGTCACTGCGCGTGATGAAACGGGAGGGGATCGCCACGGCGACCACCCGTGCCATCTGCGCGGAGGCCGACATGCCCCACGGGGCCTTCCACTACTGCTTCCACTCCAAGAAGGACCTCTACGCGGCCCTGCTCGCCAGCGACATCGAGATCGACCTGACCCCGGTCTGGCCGGAGATCTCCCCGACGGCGAGCGCGGAGGAGAACATCCGCACGTTGCTGTTCGCCTACTGGTCCCAGGTCGAAAGCGATCCCGACGCCCAGCTGGTCCTCTTCGACCTCGGAAGCTTCGTACTGCGCGACCCCGAGCTCCGGGAGCTGCCCAAACAGGGGTACGAGGACTCCCTCGACAAGGCCGTCGGGTACATCAGCCGCCTGGGCGAAGAAGCCGACCTGGTGTTCGTGGGCGGGGAGCGCACGCTCGCCGGACTCGTGGTCACCACCCTCAACGGCATCACGTGGTCCTGGCTGGCCCACCGCGACAGCGCGGCCGCCCGAGCCGGCCTCGCGCAGTTCGCGGAACTCGCCGCCGGGCTCGCCCGGAGGAGGACCGAGCACCCGGCGCCGCCGCTGCCGTCGGCGGGAAGACACGAAACACCCTCTGAGAGCCGAGGACGACGATGAACGACACCACCTACCGCCCGTATCGCGAGAGCGATGCCGCCGACGTCAAGTCCATGATCGACGAGGCGTTCCACATCCACCGCTACATGTCGAAGAAGCGCCTGCTCGACGGCGCCCTGGAGGTCTATCTCCGTGAGCGCCTTCTGGCGAGCACCTACACGCGGGTCGCCGTCAGGGACGGGCGGACGGTCGGAGTGATCATGGGGCGGGTACCCGGCCACCCCCGGGTCCCCCACGCGACCCGGAACAGGTTGCTGACCTGGGCCCACATGGCCAGGATCGCCGTCACCGGACTTCGCGACCTGCCCTCGCTCGCCCAGTACTTCGCGTTCGACGGCATCTACCGAAGGCTGCGGCACAACACGTCCGCTCCGCTGACGGACGAGCTCACCCTCTTCGCCGTCGACGCCTCCACCCGGGGGACCGGTGTCGGGAAGGCCCTGTACGAGGACTACACGCGACACCTTCGGGAGCACGGCAGGAAGAACTTCTACCTGTACACGGATTCGCTCTGCTCCTACGGGTTCTACGAGAAGAGGGGGATGACCCGCGCCGCGTCGGAGGACATGAGGCTCCGGCTGGACGGCCGTGAAGAGGACCTCGGCGTCTTCCTGTATGCGGGAGAGGTCCACTAGCCCCGGGCGGTCCCTCGTGCCGGCCGCACGCGATGCCCTGGAGCGGCCGTCCGGTCAGGAGCAGTCGTCTCCGGTCACGCAGAACGAAGTGGCGGCCTCCTCGCAGCGCTCCTGGGTGCGTTCGTAGAAATCCGCAGCCCCTTCGGCCGAGACCGCGTAGATCTCGCCGTCCCCACCGCGGAAGGTACGTACGTACACGTCCTGGCGGCCGAAGGTGTCGTGGTCGTAGCGGTAGTTCAACTGCATGACCGACGGATCCTCCTCCAGCACCGCCGCCCCGCCGTAGTCGTCATAATCGAACTGCTCGTATTCGCCCTGCAACTCGGCCTCCAAGGCGTTCATGGCCGCCCAAGGAGAGGCATGCACGTCCTGCATGCTGGTGATCTGGAGGAAGTAGCGCGGATCTTCCGGATCGTAGAAGACCTCTTTCTGCGCTCCGTCGCCCGCGTGCTGCCACCCCTCGGGGACGTTGAGCTCGAACCAGCCGGAATCCGTGCTGAGCTCATATCCGTCGGGCGCCTGGGACTCCACGTCCTCTTCGGCGAACGGATCCTCGGCCCCGGAGGATTCTCCGGGCGACTCCTCCGCGGAGGGCTCCTCCGTATCGGCCTCGTCCTCGGCGGAAGCGCTCTCCGAGTCGGAGGAGTCCGCCGTACCGGCCCCGTCACCGGGGGAAGCGCTCGCCGCGTCGGAGGAGCTGCTCTCCTCGGCGGGGCCCGCGTTGATGCCGACCGCCGCCACCACCGCCAATACGACGAGCAGGACGACCAGGAACACCAGCACCGGGGCCGGTATGTTCAGCTGCCTCGGTGCCTCGCCTCCAGCGGATTCCGGAGGAGTTCCCGTGACCCAGCCCTGCTGGTCGGCGTCCCAGCGCGCGTTCGTGGAATCGGGCATGGTCCCCCCTCAGCCGGTGAGCTGGCGCACCGTCTCGGCCAGGGCGGTGGCCGAGGTCAGCGCGCCCAGCGCGGTGTTCGCCTGTTCCAGCCGGTCCCACAGCCGGCGCAGCAGGCCCGGTGCGGCGGTGCCGGTCCGGGTGATCTCCTCCTCCGTCTCGGCCAGCTCGGCCTCGACCTCGTCGACCCCCTCCGCGTCGGCGAACAGGGGAAGCTGCCGGCGCAGCAGACGGACCTGCTCCAACAGGTCGCGGTAGCGCTCGTCCTTCACCGCGTCGGAGGAAGCCTCGAAGCGCGCGGTGCCGTGGTCCCCGGTGGAGATCGCCACCCCCCGGGCGTCGCCGCCGATGGAGACGGATCCCGGGGCGCGCCTGCCGGCCACTCCCCCGGGGGGCGCGGCCGGGAGGTCGGAGCGGGGTTCCTCCCGGGGTTCGGCCTCCGCAGGGGCGGAGGCCTCGGCGGAGCCGCCCGTGCCGGTGGAGACCGCGCCGCCGTGCAGCGAGCCGCCGATGGAGACCGACCCTGCGGCCGGTGCGGTGTCGTCGTGGGTCATGGTGTTACTTCTTGTCCTTTCCCTTTTTCCCGGAGGCCGGCCGGGCGCCGTTGCCGGTGACGGCCCGGGCTCCGTCGCCGGTGGCGATCGAGCCGGTCATGGAACCGCCGACGAACACGCCTCCACGGCTGATGTTCACGACCTGCTGCTGGAACTCCTCGGTCCTGTAGCCCGCCTCCGCCAGTGCCTGCTGGGCCCCGGAGGTGATGCGGTCCTGGATGGTGGTGACGTACCGGTTGACGTCCATCTCCTGGAACATCGACCGTGTGCCACGCGAGCCCAGCTCGCGGACGCTGAGCCGGGGCGCCTCCGATGTGTCGCCGACCCCGGGCCCGAACCCCTCGAACCACCACGACCTGAGGGAGCTCGCCCCGCGGGCCAGGAGGGATACCGCTATCGCGGGAGCGGTCACCAGGGCCGACACCGGGGAGCGGGCGGACCGCACGGCGAGGGCGTCCACCTCGTGGAAGACGCTCCGCAGGGGCGGCAGGACGTAGGGCAGCACCTCGAGGATGAGGAGGTCCCCCTGGGTGTGCACCCGCACGAAGACGGTGGTGACGACCTCCTCGTCCCAACCGCCCACCCGGATCCGCAGGAAGTGCCGCCGCTGCTCGGCGCCCTCCCCCACGGCCTCTTCGAGGTGGCGGCGGACGCTGCCGTCCTCGTAGAGGCGGCCGGCACGCCGCACGCCCGCGGGGAAAGCCGCCGGGAGGAAGACGCACTCCTGCAGCTCCAGGTCCTTGAGCCGGTCGCGACTGGTCCGTGAGGAGATCTCGGCGAGCCTCGCCAGCCGCGGGGTGATGAGGTCGAGTACGCGGCGACCGTCCAGGGGCTCGGCGCCGTCGAGGGGGCCGGGGCGGCGTTCGAGTTCCAGGGCGAGGGACCAGGGGCGGTAGGACTCGCCCGCGCCGAGGAAGGGCTCGTCCTCGTTGTAGAGGACGAGGCGGGAGAACTGCTCCTTGTCGATCGCGGCCAGTGTGCCCGCGTGCCGCTTCGCGAACGGGGGGATCCCCGGGGCCTTTCCGGTGAAGGAGTGGCGGGACAGTTCCGCCCACAGGACGTGGGAGAGGGCGAGCCGGTGCCAGACGCCGATCGCGAGAAGCAGCACCGGAGCCGCGAGGACGGCCAGGGCCGCGAGGATGTGGCCGCCCCGGAGCAACGGCCACGCCGGCACGATCCACAGCACGGTCAGTACCAGGTTGACCAGCCCCAGGAGCAGGGCGAGCAGGCGGTGGAACGGCCCGGCCGGATCGGCGGCGTCCCCGATGACCACCGTCAGGAGGGATTCGCTCCGGCCCAGAAGCGCGTGCCGGCGTTGGGACGACAGGCCGAGGAGGACGAACAGGGCCAGGGAGACGAGTGCGACCAGTGCCGTCTCCTCGGCGTTCGGGGCATCCTGCGCCATCAACCGGACCATCGCGTCCCAGAGCCTGTTCGCCAGGCTTTCGTCCCCCTGCCCCCCGGCCACCAGTCCTACGGCCACCACGCCTCCGGAGGCCAGGACCGCCAGGACCAGGACCGCGGCCCGCACATCCATGCTCCTGGCCCGCAGGCAGTGCCGGAGCACGGTGGCGACGTCGCAGCCGAGGGAGGGGGGCACGGTGCGTTCGGGGTGTTCGATGAGTTCGGTGAGGGCGGTTCTGCGGAACCCGGCGTCGAGATAGGCCCCCGCGGACAGGAGGCGGGTGGCCTCGCTGCGGGTGTAGGAGCTGGTGTCCACGGGCGGCAGGGAGGACGTCGTTCCCCCGGCGCCGTCGGGGAGAGTCGGTCGGGCCATGCATCACTCCAGGAAAAGCCGCTCGGGGAGAAAAGGTCATATCAATGCCTGAGAGCCGAGAAGCAGACAGCTTATGCGATTCCTCCGCCCACCGGGAAGTATTCTCGGAATAAGGCGGGGAGACCGGTCTTGCCGTGGGGGAGCCGCTTCCATGCGCGGATGCCGTCAATGCTGGTCCCGACCTCGCCGGCGATCTTCCGGAGGAAACCGATTGTTTTTCGGGGGTCTCTTGTGCCGCGTGATGTCGCGCCATCGTTGGCGGCCCGCCCTCCGTTCCTTGTGCAGGGCACAACCGCACGCCGGCCGGGTACAGGACGGGGCGACCGCACCTCTCCCCTCCGGGCGCCGGTGTCGGCCGTCACGGCAGAACGGTCCGAAGCCTCCGAAGAAGAACGGCGGACCTGGCCCGGTGGTCATGGAGCGACGAAAAGCACGGCAAACAACCGGTGCGGACCCCGGGAGAACTCTGGACCCGAGAAACCGGAGGTGGTTTTCGGGACCTCCGGAAAACATGATCGCTGTTTCCGGATCGAGGCAGACCCGACCTCGGGACCATGGCTTTTCTCCCCTTTTCCGACCAGTCCTGTCCGCCCTGCCGGTCAACCGCACCGTCGGAGAACACGGACGGCACGGTCGGCGTCCCCGCGACGGTCTCGGCACTGCGGCGGAACGGCCGGGTTGCCTGCCACGGAAAGCGCGGCACGGGAGGCGCCGCAACGACTCCTACCCCCCGACGCCGAGACTTTCGAGGGAGACAGCACCACCCCGTTCCGGGGGGTTGCCCGGCGTGCGCCGGAAGGCTGCCGCGCCTAGCGTTCGGGCATGCCGACTTCCCCACGCATCAGAGCCCTCGCGGCGTGCGCGGTGGCGCTCGCCACCCTCACGACGACCGCTGTCGCCGCCTCCGCCGCCGCACCGGAACAGTTAGCACGCTTCCACGACCAGCACATCGACTGGCACGCCTGCACCCTCGGCCCCGGCGACCAGCTCGGCCAGGAACTGGACGCCGCCGGCGCCGACTGCGCCGACGTCACCGTGCCGCTCGACTACGCCGACCCCGGCGGTCCAACGATCACCGTCGCCCTGTCCCGTCTCGAGGCCGCCGACCCCGCCCACCGCGTCGGCCCGCTGCTGTTCAACGACGGAGGGCCGGCCGGCCCCAGCCTCCACATGCCACTGACCAAGTCGGAGGTGATGGGAGATGTCGCCGACCGCTACGACCTGATCGGCATGGACCCGCGCTTCGTCGGCCGGAGCACCCCGCTGGACTGCAGATGGGACCTCGGCTCCGCCCTCCTCCGCTCCGCGGGCGCCGACCGGGCCGCGTACCGCGAGGAGGTCGCCCTCGCGCGCGAGCTGGCCGACCAGTGCGAGCGCGCCCACGGCGACGTGCTTCCGCACGTCACCACCCGCAACACCGCCCGCGACATGGACGTCATCCGCGCGGCCCTCGGCGAGGACTCCCTCTCCTACCTCGGCTACTCCTACGGCAGCTACCTCGGCGAGGTCTACACCCAGCTCTTCCCCGGCCGCACCGACCGTATGGTGCTGGACGGCGTCAACCCCCCGGAACAGTACAGCCACACCCTGCTCCGCGGGGCGGAGTCGGCCAACGAGGAGGCCCTGCGCGCGTGGGCGTCGTGGGCCGCCGACCGGCACGGCGCCTACGGGCTGGGCGCCACCCGCGCCGAGGTCCTGGCGACGGTGGAGCACATCCTCGACGCCGCCGCGGAGGAACCGCTGCGGATCGGGCAGGCGCACCTGCTGGACGAGCACGTACTTCCCGCCGTCTTCATCGGCGGCCTCGGGAGCGACCTCGACGAGCGGCGCGCCGACCTGGCCGGAACCGTACGCCTCCTGGCACGCGCCGCGGACCGTGAGCCGGTCGAGCCGTCCGAAGCGCTCGCCGGGCAGCTGGAGTTCCTGCTGACCGGGGCGGGTTCGGCACCTTCCAGCCAGATGACCGCGATCATCTGCGGCGACGTGGCCGAGCGGCGCGGTGTCGGCCGCTACTGGCGCGCGGTCGAGGAGTCCCGTGAGCGGTTTCCCCTCGCCGGGCCGCTGGCCAACAACATCACCCCCTGCGAGTTCTGGGACCGGCCCGCCGAGGCGCCGACCGTGCTCGACAACGACGTCCCGGCCCTCCTCGTCGCCGCCACGGGCGACCCCCGCACCCTCTACGCCGGAGCCGAGGCCGTGCGCGAGCAGTGGCCGAGCTCCCGGCTGCTCACCGTGGAGGGCACCCTCCAGCACGGCCTGTACGGCGAGTACGGCAACGCCTGCGTCGACGAGCGCGTCAACGCCTACCTGCGCACGGGACGACTCCCCGCGCGCGATGTGACCTGCGAGGCGTGACACCGGCGGCGCCCCGGCGACCCCCAGGACTCCCCCGGCCGGCCACGCCCTGCCCCACCGCGTCGACCCGGCCGTGGTCACCGGCGTGACCGGCCGGCTCCACCGCACCCGGCCGGCGACGGCAGGACGTCGGGGCCCGTCCCGTAGGAGCGGTGGCACGGCAGGGCCCGTCCCGGCCGTCACGGCGGTGCCCCCGGGTGTGCCGGGAAGCCTGGCCGACGGTCGCTTCCGCCCCGGCCGACGCGGTGGTGGGGCCTCGGGACGTCAGCGGTCCACGGGCCCGGTCGGATCCGCCACGGGAGGTGCGCCGAGGTCGCGTATCGCGCGGCGCCGATGCGCCAGCAGCAGGCAGGCGGGCACCGTGGCGACCAGGAAGACCCCTACGGAGACGGTGATGTAGCCGAACACCCCGGTGGCGGAGTTCATCGTGGCCCCGTCCACGACGACGGTGGTCGAGGACAGCACGGCGGCGCCGACGAAGCTCATGCCGACCGAGCCGATCGCGCTGGTGACGGTGACCATGCCGGCGACCACGCCCTGACGCTCCGGTGGCGTGAGCTCGCCGGCCATGTTGAACCCGGAGGCCGTCAGCGCCCCCATGCTGGTGTTGAGCAGCACGGCGAAGCAGATCGCGGCGGGGAACGAGGTCGCGCCCACGAACATCCCCGTGGCGCCCACGACTCCCAGCAGGACGCCTCCGGCGAGGGAGACGGAAGGGTCGAAGCGTGCGGCGATCCAGCCCGAGATCAGGCCGCCGATGATGATCCCCACGGCCGGGACACCGAACAGCAGGCTCAGCGACCCCGCCGCGTCGAGACCGTAGCCGAGCCCCCGATCGGGCGTGACCTGCGCGATGAGGCTCAGGAGCTGGTCCATGCTCTGCACCGCACCGCTGCCCAGCACGACCACCAGGAGGGTGAGCAGCAACGGCCGTCCCAGGTTCCTGATGTCGATCACGGGCTCGGGCACCCGGCTGGACACCAGGAACCACCTGGCCAGCATCGCCGCCCCGGTGCCGAGCAGGGTGAGCGTGACCGCACTGAACCACCCGAGCTCGGAGCCGAGGCTGATGTAGCCGAGCACCGCCGTCAGACCCCCGCCGAGCAGCAGGGCGCCGGCCACGTCGACGCGTCCCGGTGTCCTGAAGCCGGGGTCGGGCACCACGCCGCGGATGCAGGCGACCGCGACCATCGTGAGCAGGAACGAGGCCGCGAAGACCGCCTGGAAGCCGAACCGCCCGGCCAGAGCCTCGATGAGGACGGTCAGCCCGACCCCCAGGAATCCGGCGCCGGTGGCGACCGCGCCCACGGCGGGCATCGCGATCCGCGGTGCGCACAGTTCGCGGACGATGGCGACCGTGAGGAAGATCGCCGCGATGGCGGCGCCCTGCAGCATCCGGCCCAGGACGAAAACCCAGAGCTCGGACGCGGTCACGCAGACCAGTGATCCGACGCAGGCGATGAGCAGAGCGACCGTGAGCATCCTGCGTTTGCCGTGGATGTCGGCGCTCTTGCCGAACAACGGCGCCCACATCGCTCCGGCCAGCATGGCGCCGGAGCTGATCCAGGCGGTCTGGGTGGTGTCGAAGTGGTCGAGTACCTGGGGCAGGACCAGCAGCGGGGCCACCATGACGGTGTCCGCCACGATGTTCGGCAGCAGCAGGGCCACGATCTGCATGACCAGCCTCGGGTTCCAGCGCGTGTGCAGCGCGCCGGGTGAGGGCGTAGGGGTGTTCTTGCCGTTCTCCACAAAGCTCCTTCGAGGGGAAAGAGGCGTCGGTGCGGACCATGGGCCGGGGGCCGTCGCGCCCTCGGAGGCGGCGCGGCGGCGCCCCGGGCCGCCCGAGGGTCCGACCGGGTCTTTCGAGGTGGGCCGATCAGGGACCGGGCGAGGTCCGCAAGGACCGCAGGGCCGCGGTGCCGACCGCGGGGTCCGCAGCGCCCGCCGGCGGCCGGGGTGTGCCGGATCCGGGCGGGTCCGGCGCCACCGCGCCCTCCTCGCGGAGGTGCGCGCGCACCCCGTTCCGGTTCGCACCGGCCTCGGGGACCCCGGCGCGCACGAGGACGACCGTCATGGTCACCTCCTCTCCGGTCCGGTGACCGGGCCCGGCCTCCCCGCCCGGATCGGGACGGGCCGGTTCGGTCTGCCGAGTCGCCGCCGCCGTGGACCCCCGGCCACACCGACGCACCGCTTGTCGACCGGGGCGGCGTCGCGGTCCCTTGCGAGCCTCCGCCCGCGTGAGGCGGCGCCGAGCCGCAGGAGCAACGAGCGGAGCGCCTCGGCGACCCTGCCGGAGGGGACGAACATCTGCTGTTTGATCCGTGCGGTGCGCTGGTGGGCCCGGATCGAGGGGCGCAGCCCCGATTCCCAGGCGGCCAGTGCTGCGCTCAGGTCGGCCGGCTCGTCCTGGAGTGCCCTGCCGAGCGCGGCACCGCCCCGCAGGGCACTGGTCGCGCCCATGCCCGAGTACAGGTTCAGGCACCAGGCCGCGTCGCCCACCAGCACGACCCGGCCCTTGCTCCACCGGGGCATCTTGACCTGGTGCACCGAGTCGAACAGGAATTCGGGAGCCCGTTCGAGCCCGTCCAGGACGTGCCGCACGACCGGGTCGTCCATGCCGGAGAAGACCGAGCGCAGGCGTTCGACCCGATCCCCGGTGAACTGCTCGGTGATGTCGGCGGTGCGGTAGGTCAGCAGCGCCGTGGGGGCCCGGTCGGCGAACCCGAACACCCAGGCGGCACGCCCCGCGCGGGCACTGATGAGGCTGTCCTGCGCACCGTAGGACGGCACCTGCCCATCGAGCTGGAAGGCACAGATCATCGCGTTCCAGTTCGTCATGTAGTCCTCGTGCGGACCGAAGACCATGCGGCGCACGCTGGAGCGCATCCCGTCCGCGCCCACCACCAGGTCGAAGTACTCGCGGTACTCGTGGCCGGTGGTGATGTCCTCCAGCACCGCCCCGACGCCCCCGGCGCCGTCCTCGACCCCGACGAGCGTCGTGGCGAAGCGCACCTCGACGTGTTCACCGCCGGCCCCGGTGATGCCCTGCCAGAGCGCGGCTTCGATGTCGCCGCGGACGACCGCGGCGGGCCGGCCGGACTGGTGCAGGAAGCCCAGACCCGGTGTCGGGTTCCCGTCGCGGCCCAGTTCCCAGGCCTTGCCGCCGTCAGGGGGGTTCCGGACGTGCAGGTCATCGGCGACGCCCAGGTCGATGGCCGCCTGCCTGCCGTCGGGCATGAGGCCGATGAAGTACCCGCCCCTGCGTCGTTCGGGCGCCCGTTCGACGATCACCGCGGTCCACCCGGCCGCGCGCAACCCGATCGCCGCGGACATGCCCGCGATCCCGAGTCCCACGACCAGCGCTCGTTTGTGCATGGTGCTCTCCTCTGCCTTGCCCAGTGGTGCCTTGCCGGTCCGGGTGCGCCCGGAGCCACGGATCCGCGGCTCCGGGGCCGATCAGTCCGGAACGACGACGGCGCGGGTCCGCCCCCGGTGCGCCCAGGCGTCGCCGACCCGGTCGAGCGGGTAGGCGGTGTAGGGGGCGTGGAAGGTTCCGTCGGCGAAGTACGCCATGATCGCGGGGACCTCGGCGAGCATCTCGGCCTTGGAGACCGAACCGATGCCGCTGCCCGTGACACGGATGCGGCGGCTGCGCAGCAACGCGGCGGGCACGGCGGCCTGCGCTCCGGCGAGCGAACCGATCTGCACGTACGCCACCTCGGGGGCGCCCTCGTCCATGCCGCTCCGTCCCAGGGCGGCGAAGGCCGCTTCGGCGACCGTGCCCCAGAGGAAGTCGAGCACGAGTGCGGGCGGGTCCTGTTCGACGGTCGCGGCCAGAGCGGCCGCCAGGGCGTCGGGGCCGTCGTGGGCGAGCGAGACGGGCACGGCGCCCGCCGCCCGCAGCCGCTCCAACGCCTCGGGGTCGCGGCCGGCGGCCACCACCCGCTCCGCGCCGAGGGCCAGCGCGGCCTGCACCGCCAGGGTGCCCGACATGCCGGTCGCCCCCAGCACCAGCACGGTGCCGAGCCGGCCCGTCTCCTTGCGACGCGCGGTCAGGACCATCCAGCCGGACATGCCGGGGTTCATGCCGGCGGCCACGGCGAGGGGGTCGGCCCCGGGCGGCACCTCCAGCTCGAACGGGGTGACCATCCGCTCGGCCATGGTGCCCCACGGCGCGTGGGCGAAGCCCGTGTAGACCAGGCGCCCGTCGGCGGTACGGGCCACGGCGTCGACGCCGGGCACCAGCGGGTAGGCGTGGTCGCTGTTGTAGTGCCGGCCGGACGCCAGCCCGCGCACGACATGGTGCAGGCCCGCGCCGACCAGGGTGAGCGGCTCCCGGTCCGGCCCCGGCTCGGGTTCGGGGAACTCGGCGCACACGGGCGGCGCCCCGGGACCGTTGACGATTGCAGCGCGCATCGACATCTCCTTAACTTAGTTAATTTGGGGGTGCGGTCAGACTGCCTGAACTTTGTTAAGGTGTCAACATGGCCAAGGGGATCACTCGGGAACAGATCGTGGCAGCGGCACTGGACCTGCTCGATGACACAGGCATGGAGGGCCTCACGGTCCGTGCGCTCGCCGCCCGGCTCGAGGTGCGCCCGCCCGCGCTGTACTGGCACCTGCGCAACAAGCAGGAGCTCCTCGACGAAATGGGCACCACCGTCATGCGACGCGTCAGCACCGCGGTGTCGGCCCTGTCACCGGCCGACGGCTGGCGTGAGGACCTCGCCGCCTACGCGCGGATCCTGCGCGCGGAGTTCCTGCGCCACCGGGACGGGGCCCGCATCTTCAGCGGCACGCGCATCGCCGACCCCGAGGTGGTCCGGATGAAGGAACCGTGGCTCACGCGCTGGACCGCGCAAGGCGTGGGCCTCGCCGACGCCGACGACGCCATCGACGTGGCCGTCGCCTTCGTCGTCGGTTTCGTCATCGAGGAACAGGAGCGGGGGCAGTCGGCCGAGGCCGACCCGTCGCGCTACTCGGTCGACGAGCGCGACGCGTGGCTGGGTCCGGACGCCCCGCTGACCAAGGAGGCCGGCCACCTGCGCGACGACGGCGACCAGCGGTTCGAGCGGCACCTGGGCATCGTCCTGGACGGCCTCGCCGCCCGCATCGGCGCCTGACCCGCGGCGCTCGGGAACACCCCGCCAGGCCGTGGACAGGGCCGGGCCGCTCGGGCGCACCCTCGGCGGCGCGGCTCCGGGCCACCGCTCAACCACCGCACAGACCACGCCCCAGGGGCGTAGCGGTGTGGAGCGAGGAGGAGCCGAGCCGGTGCGTGGCGACCAGGCCGTTCTCCCGCAGCACACTCAGGTGCTGGCTCGCCGTCGCCATGGAGACGCCGACCTGGCGGGCCACCTGGGTGGTGGAGTGCCCGTGACGGGCCACTGTGCACAGGACCTCGGCCCGGGTCCGGCCGAGGAGGTTTCCCAGCGCCTCGTCGCTCCGGCGTTCCCGCCCGCCCGAGAGCCAGTCGGCCCCCACCGCGTCGTGGTCGACGGGGTAGACCAGGACGGGCGGCAGCGAGGGGTCCCGGAGCAGGATGGGGACGCGCCAACAGAAGAAGGACGGGATCAGGCGCAGTCCTCGCCCGCCCAGGTGCAGGTCCCGGTCGGTGAGTCGGCTCCGCACCTCCAGGACCGGGGACTGCCAGTCCAGGGTCGGGTTCAGGCCGGTGAGGAGGGAGTCGACTCCCCCCTGGAGCAGCGTGCGGGCCCGCAGGGCCCGGTCTGCGTGGACATGCCGACGGATGGAGTCCCAGTGGGGCGCCAGGGCTCGGTCGTAGTGGTCGCGCAGAGCACCCGTGAGCCTGCGGAGGGCGCCCGTGCCTCCGTTCGCCAGGTCCGCGCTCCATCCGGGCAGCCTCCGGTCGCGTCCGAGGACCTCCAGGTCGCCGCGCAGGCGCGAGCGGGGCGTGCCCGCGAGGACGTCGATCCCCTCCTCCACTCGACCGATGGCCCCTGCGGGGGTGAGGAAGTCGGGAGAGTAACCGCGCGGGGGCGCGAAGGGCAGGACGTCGCGCAGTGCCGCGGACGGCTCCCCTCCGAGAGTGCGGCGCCAGTGCCCGAAGACCCTGCGGCCGTCCCGGCTCTGGAGCATGTGGAGGCTGAGCAGCGTCTCCCACATCGGGTCGGGCTCCGCCGCCACCACGGTTCGCGCGAAGTCGGTGCCGGTGAAGTGGATTCTTACCATCGTCGCCATTCCCACCTGGTGTGACAAGGCCTCTGCGCGCCGCCCGCGAGGCGCGGCGGAGCGGGCGGAACTCGGGGAGGTGAACGGGTCGGGGAATCAGCACCGCGGCCGAGGGAGGGCGTCAGCGGGAGCGGCGGGCGCGAACGGTTCGGTGGCCGTGAGGCCGACCGGGGCGGGGGGGTGCGGGGGGTCTTCCTACGCAAGAGGGGCTCCGGCTCGGAAGAGGCGGGCGCATGCGAGCCGGGATCCCTCGCTGACGCGCCGCACTCAACGTAGAGGACCCGGGGCCGAGTTCGTAACCCTGTGTCCTCTTGCGGACGGGGAGCGTCACAACGAGCAACCGGCACCCCAGGGGCACCACGACCGTTTGCCAACATGCACTCCTGGACGTAATATGACGCTCCCTGATATATATCCTCTGCATGAAGTTGAGTGAGCAGAGTTACCTCGTCCTCCTGGCCCTGACCGAGGGGCCCACCCACGGCTACGGGATCATCACCTCCGTGCGCCGGCTGTCCGAGGACAAGGTCAAGCTCGGCGCCGGCACCCTGTACGGGGCCCTGGACCGCCTGGGCGACCAGGGCCTGGTCGAGGCCGCGGGCGAGGAGGTCGTCAACGGCCGCAACCGCCGCTACTACCGGCTCACCGGCCGGGGGCACGCGGTCCTGGCCGCCGAGACCGAGCGCATGGCCCGCCTCGCCGAGCTCGCCCACCGCCTGCTCAATCCCGGCCCCCGCCCCCAGCCAGGAGGAGCCTGACCGATGGACGCCTACGAACAGCAGCTGCGCCGGGCCCTGCGCTGGTACCCGCGCCACTACCGCGAGAGCCGCGGCGAGGAGATCGTGGCCACCGCACTGGAGCTGCGCGCCCCCGGCGCGGACACGGTGGACCGCGCCGAACTGCGGGGGCTGGCCCTGGCGGGGGTGCGCACGCGCCTGCGCGAGAGGCCGCCGCTGTGGGCGTGGGCCGGTTACCGCCTCTTCGGCTCCCGACTCCCCTACCGGTACCGGATGTGGGCCCGCGACGACGCGGCCGGGCGCTGGTTCGCGGTGCGCCGCTTCGGTTGGGGCCTGGTCGCGCTCGTGGCCGTGATGGCGGCGTGCATCCCGCTCGCGCAGGGAGGGGCCCTCTACGCAGGGGTGGACCCGTGGGGCGGTGAGTACACGGTGGGGCCGATGCCCAAGGCGGCGGAGAGCCTGCTGGCGGTGGGCGGGCTGTGGCTGGCCCTGTTCGTGTTCCGCCTCGACCGCGGCTCGGTCCTGGCCCGACACGGCTTCGCCCCCCGCGCCGAGCCCCCGGCCGGGGCAGCCGGGCACCAGGGCTGACCACCGCTCCGTCCGCAGGCCTGCGCCCGGCTCAGCGGCGGTCGAAGGCCTGCGTCGCTTCCTCCGCGCCACGGCCGGGCGCCCGGACGTGGACGCACCGGCAGGCGCCCAGCTGCGCACTCCATCCGGCCTCGCGCAGCGCGTCCGCATAGCCGTCCAGCTCTGCCGTGAACCACGTCCCGTCCCCGCGAGCCGACCGTTCGGCGGGAGACCGGCCCCGACCAGCGCTAGGGGCTCGTGTCGGAGTCCTCGAACACCACGTCGCCGTCGAGGTAGCGCCTCGGCGAGGTGCCGACGGTTCGGCGGAACGCCGCCAGGAACGCGCTCGGTGTCGCGTACCCCGTGGCGTGTGCGACCCGGGCCACGGATCGGCCTTCGGCCAGGAGCGGCAGGGCGGCCCGCAGCCGCACATGGGTGCGCCAGCGGTCGAAGCTCATGCCCGTGTCGTCGACGAACAGCCGTGTCAGGGTACGCCGGCTCACTCCGACGGCCCGTGCGTGGGCTTCGAGACTCCGCCGGTCCGCGGGGTCGGCGAGCAGCGCGTCGGCCACGGCGCGCACACGGCCGTCGACGGGGCGGGGCACGTCGATGGGCATCGTCGGCAGGGGGTGCAGAAGGTCCGGCACGACCGCCTCGGCCCGCAACCGTACGTCGTCGGCGAGGTCCTGCCGGCTGAGGTGTTCGATCAGGTGGGCCAGCAGTCCGTTGACCCCCACCGGTGTGGGCTCCGTCCAGTCCAGACCGCACTGGTCCGGTTCGAGGTAAAGACAGCGCAGCACCGCGTCGCGGGTCGCACCGGTCCGGTGGACGACCCCCGCGGGCACCCACAGCGCCCGTGTGGGCGGCAGGACCCAGTAGGTGTCCTCGACGGCGATGCCGAGCACTCCGTGTCGGGACCAGGCCAACTGGTGCTTCGTGTGGCTGTGCGGTGGTATCCACTGCCCCGACGACAGGGGGAAGCTCCCGACGACGATCGTCCCCGCCCCGGGTGGAACTGCTCCCATGTCGTCTTCGCTCATGCGCTCCAGGGTATGGCCTCAACTCGACACGATGTGGCCCTATAGCGGATTGTGGCCGACACGGCCCGTGCGTAGCTTCGTCGCATGCCGATCAATCCTCCGCGCCGACGGCGCTCCTCCAGGACGAAACCGCCGACCACGCCGCAGGGGCGTGCGTCATGACCTCGGCGTCACCCCTCACCGCGATCGCCGGCCGCCGCCGGCTGGCGCTGTTCCTGCTGTGCTTCGTGCAGTTCATGCTCGTCCTGGACGACACGGTGGTGAGCGTCGCCCTCCCCAGCATCCGGCAGGAGCTCGGCTTCCGCGCCGCGGGGCTGGCCTGGGTGGCCAACGCGTACTTCCTCGCCTTCGGCGGGCTGCTGCTGCTTTTCGGCCGTGCGGCCGACCTGCTGGGCCGACGGCGCGTCTTCCTCTGCGGCGTGGCGCTGTTCGGCGCGGCGAGCCTGGCCTGCGGACTGGCCCAGGAGCCCTGGCAGCTCGTGGCCGGACGGTTCGCCCAGGGGGCGGGCGCTGCCATGGCCGGCCCGGCGGCGCTGTCCCTGATCACACTCCTGTTCCCCGGCACCGAGGAGCGCGCCGGGGCACTGGGCATCTGGGGAGGCATCGCGGGTCTGGGCGGCACGATGGGGCTGGTCGTCTCCGGTGTGCTGACCGACCTCACCTCCTGGCGCTGGATCTTCCTGATCAACCTGCCCGTGGCCGCTCTGGCCCTGGTGCTGCTCCCCCGCGTGGTCCCCGAGAGCCGGGCCGCCCGACGAGCACGCCTGGACGTACCGGGCGCGGTACTGGGCACCGGCGCCGTCGTGTCCCTGGTCTACGGTTTCCTCCGGGCCGGGGAGACGGGCTGGGGCGGCACGGCCTTCGTGGGACCGCTGCTCCTCGCCGCCGCCTTGGCTGCGGCGTTCCTCGTGGTCGAGTCGCGTACGGCCGAGCCGCTGGTGCCGTTGTCGTTCCTGGCCTTCCGGCCCCGTGCCGTCGCCAACGGCACGGCCCTGCTGTTCTCCGCCGCTTTCTACGCGATGGCCTTCCTGCTGATGATCCACCTGCAGACCGTTCTCGGCTACGGCCCGCTCAGGGCGGGTGTGGCCTACCTGCCCTACGGCGCCGGGATCCTCGTGGGCCTGTGGCTCTCCTCCCGTGCGGTGCTCAGGTTCGGGATGCGCCGCACCCTGATCGTGTCGTTCCTGATCAGCGCGGCCGGTCTGCTTCTGCTGTCCGGCGTGGCGCCGGACGACGGTTACGCGTCCGGCGTGCTTCCCGGCCTGCTCGTCACGAGCCTCGGGTGCGGCCTGAGCCTGCCCGCCCTGGCCGTCGCCGCGGTCACGGGCACCACCGAGGAGAACGCCGGTCTGGGCGCGGCCCTCTTCAGCTCCGTCCAACAGGTGGGCGGTGCCGTGGGCCTGGCGGTGCTGGTCGCCCTGGCCGTGCGCCGCAGCGACGCCCTCACCGACGCGGTCGGCCCGTCGCTCGCCGCGACGGAGGGCTTCTCGTTCGCGCTCGTCGTCGCCGCCGTACTGCTCGCGCTCGGCGCCGCCCTCATCGCCGTGCTGCTCGGCAACCGCCACTCGGAATCCGTCGACACCGGCGAGACCCCGGCACAGCAGGGGTAGCCGCCTGCGGCCGTCCCCTTCCGAGTCCGCGGACCCGTGTCCCCGGTCCTCGGCCGGGCCCCGGGGTTCCACGACAAGACCACCACCCTAGTGCTCGCCCGGCCGGCCGCGGATCGGGGCGCGGGGGTCCGGCCCAGCCGGGTGGCCACGGTCACCGGGGAGCTGGCTGATCACGGTCGTGATGGCGGCGTGCGCTCCCCGGCGGTGGCCGGAGCCCTCTGCGCGGGTGCAGACCCCTGGGGCACGGAGCACACGACGGGGTCGGTTCCCAAGGCCGTGGAGACCGTGCCGGCGCCGGGCGCCCTGTGGTCGGCGTACCGGACCGCGGTGCAGGCCGTCATCCGGCCCGGCGGGGACTGGATGATCGCGCCGCGCTCTACGACGCCCCCTGCTCCGACAGGCGGGTGGGCTGCCCCTCACAGCAGCGCCGCGACCTGCCGGGCAGCCCTGCGGCCGTCCTCCAGGCCGATCCGGGTGGCGCGGGGGCGCAGTCGTTGGTCGAGGAGTTCTCCGGCGACTTCGGTGAAGTCCGGGCCGTCGGTGATCCTCACGATGCGTAGACCCTGTCGTTCGAGCGCGTCGAGTTCTGCGTCCTCGGCCACGTTGGCGAGTGCTCCCGCTCGGGGGCCGATGAAGACGATGGCGTCGAGGTTCTTCTCCTCGGCCAGTGCGGCGGCGCCGGGGAGGCGGGGGGCGTCGCAGTAACGGGCGCCGTCGAAGCGGACCGGTGGGAAGAAACCGGGTACGGCGCAGGAGGAAGCGACGGCTGCGGCCAGATCAATGCCGTCGCCGCGTGTCCACGCCACGGTCTCGCCGGTTTCACAGCGCACGCTGGTGATGCGCAGGTCGCCCTCCGGCCAGCTGGAGAGCGGCAGCAGGGACCGGAACAGGTGCACGGCCGCGTCTTGGTCCAGGTCGCGTGTGGCGGCCATGGCGAGATGACCGATGGCGCGTGCCCGCTCGATGCCCGGCCCTTCGGGGGAGAGCATCAGGCGCATGATTTCCGGCGGAACCGCGCTGGTGCCGCCACCGGTGTCAGCGGTGGTGCCGGGGGTCGGTTCGGGGAGCGGCGCCAGTGGCGTGAGCAGAGCGCCGCTTTGTTCGGCGCGGGCACGCTCGACCAGGTCGACTCCGCCCATGGCCATCGCCGCGACGTAGGCTCCGGCCGAGGTGCCGACGGCGACCGAGCAGGCAGAAGGGGTGAACCCCGCGTGCTCGCCCAGGGCGGCGAGCACACCGGTCTCCCAGGCGATGCCGACCACGCCGCCTCCGCCGAGGATCAGTCCGGTGTTCATGTCCAACTCCTTGCGTGGGTGGGGTGCCGGTCGAGGGCGTGTGCTCCCCCGTGCCGACCGGTGGGGGGTCTAGGGGGCTGTCTCGGTCCCGGGGTCGAAGGGGACGCCGGTGAGCTGTTCGCTCGCCGCCCACAGCCGCCTGCCCTCCGCGGGGTCGTCGGCGCCCGTGGGGAGCTTGGCGGGCTCGGGGGTGCCGGAGGTCTGGTCGCGTCCGGCGGGGCCGATGAATTCTCCGGAGGTGACGTCCGGGCTGGTCGCCGCGTACAGGGAGGGCCAGGCCGCGCCCTCGGCCGAGCCCATGAGCAGGCGCGCGGCGATCGGGGTGACCATGCGGCTCAGAGGGCCGTTGCCGTGCTGCTGCAGTCCGGTCATCGCCGACCCCGGGTGGACGACGAGCGCCTCGACGGTACTGCCTGCCGTGCGGCGCGCGAGTTCGAGGGTGTAGACGACGTTGGCGCGCTTGGACTTGGCGTAGGCGCCCATGGCGCGGTAGCGCTTCTCGCTCATCAGGTCGTCGAGCCCGCCCGTCGGCCACCGCGCCGCGATGGCGCTGACGGTGACCACGCGCGGTGCGGACGAGCGGCGCACGGCGGTCCAGACCTGGGCGTCGAAGGCGAAGTGGCCCAGGTGGTTGGTGCCGACCGTCATCTCGAAACCGTCGCGTGTGGTCCGCCGCTCGGGCAGGTTCATCACGCCGGCGTTGTTGAAGAGCAGGTCGACCGTCTCGGTCTGGGCGACGCGGGTGGCGGCGTCGCGGACGGAGGAGAGGTCGGACAGGTCGAGCACGAGGGTGTCGGTCCGGGCCCCGGGGGCCGCTGCGCGCACGGCCTCCGCGGCCCGGTCCAGCTTGTCCCGGCTGCGCCCGGCCAGGATGACGCGGGCCCCGTGCCGGGCCAGGACACGGGCGGTCTCGAGCCCGATCCCGCTGTTCCCGCCGGTGATCAGCGCCGTGCGGCCGCTCTGGTCGGGGATGCTGTCAGGAGTCCAGTGGTTCATCTCTGTGTCTCTCCGTCTGTCCGTCGTGTGCTGCGCGCGGGTCATCCGGCGCTTGGAAGGGTCGTGATGCCGAGCTGGAGGAACAGTCCGAGGACGTCCTCGGCGAAGGTGGCTTCGGCGATCTTGTGGTTCTTGACGCGGTACACGCCGGCGCCCAGCCATCGGGCGTGCCTGCCGGTGGGAGCGGCGCCCATGAACGCGCCGGTGTGGGTGCCGCTGTTGGTGAACAGCAGCACGACGGTGTCGCCCTGCGCGACCACCTGGATGACGTCCAAGCGCAGGCCGGTGAAGGCGCCGACGGCGTTGGCCGCCATGAAGTCCTTGTAGGCGTCGATGCCGTGGTGCTCGCCCAGGCTGCCGCCGCGCCAGATCATGTCGTCGGTCCAGAGCTCGTCGATCGCGTCGAGGTCGCCTCCGTTGACGACTTCGTCGACGAAGCGTCTGACGACCGCGACGTTCGCTTCGGTGCTTGCGGCGGGGCTCATGGTGTTCTCGCTTCCAGGGGTGCCGCGGCAGCCCCTCGCGTCAGCAGACAGCTGCTCACGGTGGTCCACGGAGCAGCCCGCATGGCGACCGGCCACCCGGTCAGGAGGTCTTCTGTGACGCGCCCCCAAGTTAAGGGACCGGTGGTCTGATGTCAAAAGACCGGCAGTCTGTATCCTTGGGGTATGACGAACTTCCAGCGTGCGCGCAGTGAGGAGCAGCGCGAGATACGGCGCCGGGCCATCCTCGACACCACCGCGACCATGCTCGAGGAGATGCCCGCCAGTGCCGTCAGCCTCAACGAACTGAGTCGCCGTGTCGGGCTGGCGAAGTCCAACGTGCTGCGCTACTTCGAATCGCGTGAGGCGATCCTGCTGGAGCTGTTGGACCGCGCCTGGCAGCAGTGGATCGCCGACCTGCCAGCCCTCCTCGACTCCGGCATCGACCGGGCGGCGTCCGTGGACCGGCGCACGGAGCAGTTCGCCACCGTCGTGGCCCGCTCCCTCGCCGAGCGCCGGGTCCTGTGCGACCTGCTGAGCTCACAGGCGGGCGTGCTGGAACACAACGTCTCCGCCGAGGTGGCCGCCCGCTACAAGCGCGCGGCCGTGGCCAACGTCGCCGACATCGCGGCGTCGGCCCGCCGGCACCTTCCCGAGCTGGGCAGCAGCGCACCGCAGCTGACCGCGGCCATGATCATGGCCATCGGCGCCGTCTGGACACACGCACGGCCCTCCGAGGCGATGCTGGCCGCCTACCGGGCCGATCCGTCACTCACCGCGTTCAAACTGGACTTCGTGACCGCTCTGCAGGAGATGCTGGCCACGCTCGCCGCGGGCACCATCGCCCGCGCCTCCCTGTGACCCACCCGTGCTGGAGCAGGACTACCCCGGCGGCGACTGAGATCCCGGTCCGGTCACGACAGCCCTCGCGCGACTCGACGTTGTTCGGGGGCCGTTCTGTGTCCGAGTCCGTCAGCTCCTCATCGCCCTGGCCGTGCTCGCGGTCCACCCCACCGTCTGGCCGTCGCTGCTCCACGGGCCGTCCGCGGTGGCCGGCTTGGGGGCCCTGGCGGAGCGGCCCCGCTTCGAGCGAGCGGTACGCGTCCTCGCGGTCCCGCTGTTCCCGCTCGGGTTCGCCCCGGATCACCCCGCGTCCTGGACGGACACCCCGGGGCGATGGGGGTCGATGCGGGCCCCTGGGAACTCAGCCCGTTTCCGGGTGTCGAGAAGGCGGCGCCGGCACCGTCCCGGGTACACCTGGGCACACCGGGCCACGTGACGAAGGGGAACCACCATGACGATTCAGCGGATGGACAACGTCGGCATCGTCGTCGACGACCTGGAAGCCGCCATCGCCTTCTTCACCGAACTCGGCATGGAGACGGAGGGCGAAGCGCAGATCGAGGGCCCCTGGGCGGACCGCACCGTCGGACTCGACGGCGTACGCTGCGACATCGCGATGATGCGCACCCCAGACGGACACGGGCGTCTCGAGCTGGCGAGATACCGCTCCCCGGAGCCGATCGGCGCCGGGCCGCACAACCCGCCGCACAACACACTGGGCATGCACCGCGTCATGTTCGCCGTCGACGACATCGAGGACGCCGTCGCCCGCCTGCGCACCCACGGCGCCGAACTCCTCGGCGGGCTGGCCCGGTACGGGGACAGCTACAGGCTCTGCTACGTCCGCGGCCCCGCGGGGATCATCGTCGGGTTGGCCGAACAGCTCGGCTGACGATGGCACGGGCGCCGTCGCGCGAACAGGCGTTCCCGCGTCCGACCGACCCGACCGGCGGATCGCCGGTGGGGTCGCGCCTCGCCGATCACCGCCCACCCGTGGTGGGCATCCACGACCCGGTGGGGGTCCCGGCGAGGCGCCCCGGGTTTCCTGGCAGGGCACAGGGGGCACCACGCCGGTCGCGGGCGTTCCGGCCGCTCGGCCCGGAACGGTGTCCGGTCACTCGTGCACGGTGACGTTCACCTGCAGGGTCGAGCGATCGGGGTCGCTCCCGGGCGCCGACCGGGCGGACGTGTACCACTGGCCCACGCCGACCGCCAGCGCCGCAGCCGCGATCACCACTCCCAAGGCCGTGAGCAGGAGCATCCTCGTGTTCCGCCGGGCCTCCTCGGCGGCCGGAGCGTTCTGGGCGGAGCAGCACTCCGCGCTCTCCCGGGCGCGCCGGCCCCGCGCCTCGCCCCGATTGTCGGACACCCGTTCCCCTGCCCTTCCCCGCGCACGAGGCCTCGACGCTCTCCGGTGGGGCCGCCGGGCCCCGTCGCCCCGCACCGTCAGTCCTTCGGCGGGAGCAGGATCATGGTGGGGCGCTCCTCGCCGTTCTGGTCCAGGCGCCGCCATGCCGTCACCCACCGCTGGAAGTCCTCCTCGGTCCCTCCGCACGCCACCACGAACGCGTTCAGCACGGAGTACTTGGGGAGCTGGTCACCGCGCAGCGTCGCGCAGAAGGCCGCGGCCGAGCAGAACTCCACCCGGCGGTTCATCTCCCGGAACGAGGGCTCCCCCGCCCACCGCCGGTAGCGGCGCATGGTCTCGATGAACTCGGCGGGGGTCGTGGCCAGGAGCGGATCGGGCTTGAGGTCGTGGCCCGGAAGGTCCGGCACCGCCTGCGGCCGACGGCGCGCCCCGGCCGTGGACCCGTGGGAGGAGCGCTCGTCGACGACGAGCACCTCCACGCCGCGGCCGCTCCTGGTGCGGGGCTCCTCCGGGGGCGTCACGGAGACCACCGGGACCACGGGGACCTCGCCCCACAGCATCCCCTCGGCGTCCACGCGGACCCGGCGCGGCAGGGCGTCGGGGACGACTTCGTAGCCGTACTCGGGGCGGTAGCGGAACAGGGACTGCTGGGGGCCGCTCTCGGGCTGGCGCCGCTGGTTCATCGGACGGCCTCCGTCCCGTGCGCGACGGGGGCGGCGCCCCCGGTTCGGCCGCAGGCGCACACCGCGCCTGTGGAGGTGGGGCCCCTGTGAAAAATGAAGCGAATCATGGGCTCAACAACCCTTTCCTGAAGGATTTTCCTCTTCGACTGGACCGGAACACACCCGCTCATAGTGGAAAGAAATCGCGACAGATACCCCGGAGACGTCGCGATCGAGAGGTGGATGTCCGTGAGGTGCCGATGTGGGGAAAAGTACCTCAAGTCGAGGAGGAAGCGGCATGGGGGAGAACGGGATATGCCCGGTTGGGAGCCCAATATGAACCAATGAGACCGATGCACCCACACGTCGGAATCGCGTTCTCAGGCGTTCAGAAACGTTCAGGAACGTTCACAGGTGAGATCTACTCGTTCGTAGGCTTTTAAACGCGGCACGGCGGGTACAAAACGCCATGCGCGGATCAGAACAGGTTTCTCAGTTCCGGTCACGCGCAAACCAGGTTATCGGGATTCTGAAACCTGGGAGGGCGACTCGACTGGACATCGGGGAGCGAGGAGTGGAGACCTTCGCGCCCCGTTCGAGAAGGCGCCCCCGGCGCCGCCTCCGGCAGGTCCCCCCGAGCTACCGGAGGCGGCCCGAACCCCGGCGGCCACCGTCCCGGCCCCGGCCGGCCCTCGAACGGCTTCGACGCCCCTCACCGCGGCTCGGCTCAACCCGGCTCCTGGCCGCCGTGGGTGACCCCCAGCTCGGACCGCGTGGTGATGCCCAGCTTGGCGAACACGTTGCCGAGGTGGTGGCCCACGGTGCGGTGACTGATCCGCAGCTTCGCGGCGATCTCGCGGTTCGTCATCCGCTGAGCGGCCAGCCGGGCGATCCTGTGCTCCTGGGCGGTGAGCCGGACGTCCTTCCCGGCGTCGGGGCGCCCCCGGCTGCCCGGGGGGCCGGTGAGGTCCCGTTCACGCCGCGCGCGCCGGCTCAGCGGCTCGGCCCCCAGGCGCTCGAACGCCTCCAGGGCGCTCCCGAGGTGGACACGCGCGTCGGTCCGCCGACGCCCCCGCCGCAACCACTCGCCGTAGAACAGCTGGACGCGGGCGCGCAGAAGCGGTTGCGATCGTGTGCCGGGCACGTCGAGCGCGGCCCGGAAGGCGTCCTCGGCGCGGGGTCCGCCCAGCAGTGCCTCGGCGGCGTGCGCGGAGGAGCACGCCCACGGCGCTCCGGTGCGCCGCGCCCAGGCGTGCAGCCGCCGCACCCGTTCCTCGGCGACGTCGAGCCGTCCCACGTGCACAGCGGCCTCGGCGGTGTCGAGCGCGGCCAGCAGCGCGAAGGTCGGGTGCATCGCCCCGTGCCCGGGGTCGGCCAGGCGCAGCAGGGTGTCCAGCGCTTCCCCGGGGCGCTCCTGGAACAGGCTCGTCATGCCGTTGATCCAGTAGGACGCCGCGCTCACCGCGCGGCTTCCCCGGGGGAGCGCGGTCCGGAGCACGCGGTCGGCGGCCTCGGCGGCCCGCTGCTCGTCACCGCGCACGGCGGCGAGCCAGCCCAGGCAGTTGCGGCAGTGGGCGGCGATCTGGTCGGCGCCCACGTCCTCCGCGAGCCGCAGCCCTTCCGCGGCCGCGGACTCCGACTCCGCCCAGCGGCCGGCGAAGCCGTCCAGCGTCGCGGTATGGGCCAGGACGTCGGCGAGCCGGGCCGGCTCGAACCGCCGCCGCAGGTGCGGCGCCCGGCGGCGCAGCGCGTCCCCCATCGCCGTGTCGATGCCCCAGACCACGGCGAGAGGCGCAGGCGGAAGCAACCGCAGCGGCGTCCTCCGCGCCAGGGAGAGGGCGTCGGCGAAACCGGGCGGGTCGGCCGGCGCGGTGTCGGCGGCCGGGTCGTCGCTCCACCAGGCCAGGAGGACGGGCAGCCCGGCCCGCTCCTCGACGTCGAGTTCCAGCAGCGACTCCAGCGCCCCGGCCGCCAGATCGCTGCGTCCGGCCGCCCAGCCCGCGCGCACGGCCGTGGTGCCCAGCTCCAGCGCCGTACCCGGATCCCCGACCAGCTCCATGTCGGTGGTCAGGTAGTGGTGGGCCAGTTCGGGGGCGCCGCGGGAGGCCTCGATGACGCCTCGCAGACCCAGGCTGCAGCGGACGATGTGGGCACCCGGGGCCAACCGCTCCGCGTCGTCGAGCAGGCGCTCCGCGGTGGTCGCCCACCCGGCGTCCCAGGCTGCCCGTGCGGCTCCGGCGAGCCGTCGGGAGGCGTCGGTCGGCGCCGGCGAGAGTTCGGCGGCCCGCCGCAGCGCCCGTGCCTCCGACTCCATGGCACCGCGGAGCCGGGAATGGGCCGCGGTCCGTTCGAGCAGTCCGGCGACGTCCTCGTCGTGGTCGTACGCCGCGGAGGCGAGGTGCCAGGCGTGCTCCTCCGATTCGTCCGGCAGCGCGGCGGCCAGGGCCCGGTGCGCCCGCCGCCTCTCCGCGGCACCGCAGCACTCGTAGACGGCTCTGCGCACGACGGGGTGGCGGAACCCCACGCGGTCGCCCCTCACGCGCACCAGGCCCGCGTCCGCCGTCTCGTCCCAGGCGGTGTCGTCGACGCCGAAGGCGCGTCCGGCCCGTCGCACCACGAGCAGGTCACCGTGGTCCTCGGCCGCCACGAGCACGGTGAGCGACCGCGCCGGGGGGCTCAGGGCGTCGATCGCGGCGCGGAAGGCGCGACACATCCGTGGTCCGACGGGTGGCCGCAGCCGGCCGGGGAGGGGTTCGACCTCGTCGGGGCCCCAGTCGGATCCGACCGACTCCAGCAGCGCCAGGGGGTTGCCCCCCGCTTCCTCGACCGCCGCCCGCACCACGGCCTCGTCGGCGCGCGGGGCCGCGGTCGCGTGAAGGCGCCGGGCGCTCTCCTCGGTCAGGCCCTCGACCCGCACGTCGGGGATGCCCTCCCACGGCCGGGCGGCCGGGTCGCCGTGGTCGGCCACCAGCACCACCACGGGATGCGCCGCCACACGCCGGGCGAGGATTCCCAGGCACCGCGCGCTGGCTCCGTCGAGCCACTGCGCGTCGTCCAGCGAGACGAGGACGGGCCGTTCCTCGGCGATCGCGCAGAGCAGCGACAGCACGGCCGCCCCCACCGGGAGCGGGTCTGCCGACGCCGCGCCCGCTTCGAGGGCGGCACGCAACGCCGCGCCCCCGTCCGTCGGCAGCGACCCCATCCGCGCGGCCACCGGTCTCAGCAGCCCGTGCAACCCGGCGAAGGGCAGGTCCGACTCCGATCGGGTGGCCCGGTGGCCGAGCCGGACGAAGTCCGCGGCCCGGTCGTGGGCGTAGCGCAGCAGGGTGGACTTGCCGATGCCCGGTTCGCCCCACAGCGCGAGGGCGCCGCCCCTACCGCCGCGTGCCCCCGAGAGGAGCCCGTCGAGGGCCGCGATCTCCTGCCGGCGGCCGATCGGCTCCGCCGTCGCCGGGAGGACCCCGGCCCCGGCGGCGTGTGTGTCGGAAGGCGGCGGGTTCATGGCGCTCGTTCGGCGCCGAGGGGCGCGCGAGCCGCACCGGTGGTCGGGTACGGTTCGCGTCCCGGCGAGCGGCCCCGGTTCACGGCGAATCCCGAGGGGTGCGGTGTTCGTTCATGGTCCAAGACTGCCCAACGGCCCCTTCAGCAGCAAAACGGACATGACTCGGTCAGCAAAGATGACCCTCTCCGGTACCCTGCCCGCATGACCAGATCCCGACCGACCGGCACGTCCGCGGCCCCCTCCGCCCCCGGTGGTGCGGCCGACGACTTCGCGTACATCGACGACGAGGTGTGCCGCAGCTTCCAGCGCTCGGTCGAGATCGTGGGCAGGAAGTGGACCGCCTCGGTGCTGCTGGCGTCCGTGCGGGGCGCCCGCAGGTTCGTCGAGTACCGCGCGTATGTTCCCGGCATCTCGAACCAGCTGCTGTCCCAGCGCCTGCGGGAACTGCAGTCCCACGGGCTGATCGACCGGACGGTCGTGCCGACCACCCCGGTGCAGATCCTGTACCGGCCCACCGAACGCGGGGCCGGGCTGATGCGCGTCCTGCACCCGCTCGTCGAGTGGAGCGTCGAGAACGACCGGGGGTGACGGTCCGTCGCCGACGACGACCGATGAGCCCCCGCCCCCGGGACCGGGCGGAGGAGTCACCCGTGCGGCGGTGGGGGCCCGTCCGCCCGGGAGGTCGCTCCTCCCCCAGGAGCCGGTGCCGCTGAGCCGCTCCCGGAGCGCCCGTGCGTGATGGCGGCCTCGACCGCGGTGCCGATACGGCGCAGCGCCGCGAGATCCTGCGGCCCCAGACCGTCGATCAGATACTCGCGGACCGCCGCGACGTGCCCCGGCGCCGCAGCCACCACCGCCTCGTGACCGGCCTCGGTCAGTATCGCGTCGGTGCGCCGGCCGGCCCCCGGCACCCGCTCCCGTGTGAGCAGTCCGCGTTTCTCCAGCCGCCCCGCCACGTGCGACAACCGCGACAGCGACGCCGACGTGCGCGCGGCCAGCTCGCTCATGCGCAGGGTGTGCGCCGGCTGCTCGGAGAGCACCGAGAGCACCATGTACTCGAAGAAGGTCATCTGTGCCTCGCGCTGCATCCGCGCGTCCAGCGCGGCTGGCAGGCTGATCATGAGCGCGGAGTTGGCCAGCCACGCCGCCAGCTCGTCGGGCTCCAGCCACCGCGTTCGCGCAGCCGGAGGGGCGGTCCGTCCCGCGTGGAGATCTTCCCCGGGCTCCGACCCCTCGGTCGTCGGCCCCTGGGACGCGTCCCGGTCCGGCCCGTGCTCCCCCGCCGTGATTCTCGCCATGACCCCACCCTAACCGCTGTTGTTGACGGATCAAGTTGAGTCACGTAGAACTTGATGCGTCAAGTTCGCACGGCCCGGGGCACACCGGCACAGGTGCGCCACCGCGGACCGGCGACCCGTCCAGGAAGGACCACCGCATGCGGACCACATCGCTCGGCGGACTCCAGGTCTCGCGCATCGGCCTCGGCGTCATGGGAATGTCCGCGTTCTACACCGGAGCAGGCCGTGACGACCGCGCGTCGATCCGCACCGTCCGGCGCGCCCTGGATCTCGGCGCCACCCATCTGGACACCGCCGAGGTCTACGGGCCCTACGTCAACGAGGAACTGCTGGGCCGCGCGATCAGCGGCCGCCGCGACCAGGTCGTCATCGCCACCAAGTTCGGCCTCGTCTCCCACACCGGCCGGCCGGGCCCCGACAGCACCCCCGCCAACATCCGCGCGGCGGTGGAGGGCTCCCTGCGGCGCCTCGGAACCGACCGCATCGACCTGTACTACCAGCACCGCGTCGACCCCGGCACCCCCATCGAGGACACGGTGGGCGCGCTGGGCGAACTGGTGGCCGCGGGCAAGGTGCGCCACATCGGCCTGTCGGAGGCGGCCTCGGCGACGATCCGCCGGGCCCACGCGGTCCACCCCCTGACCGCCGTCCAGACGGAGTACTCGCTGTGGACCCGCGACGTCGAGGCCGACGTGCTGCCCACCCTGCGGGAACTGGGAATCGGCCTGGTCCCCTATTCGCCTCTCGGGCACGGTTTCCTCACCGGCGGCATCCGGTCGCTGGACGGCCTGGCCGCCACCGACTGGCGGCGTACCAACCCCCGGTTCACCGGTGGCAACCTCGCGCGCAACCTGCGCATCGTCGACGAGGTGGGCGAGGTCGCCGCGGAGGCCGGAGCCACGCCGGCGCAGGTCGCCCTCGCGTGGCTGCTCGCGCAGGGCGAAGGCATCGCTCCCATTCCGGGCACCAAGCGCGCCGACCGTCTCGAGGAGAACACCGCCGCCGACGGCCTCCGGCTCACCAGCGCCCAGATCACCCGGTTGAACGCACTGGCGCCGGCCTCCGGCGAACGCCACTCCGCCGCGGACATGGCCGCCGTCGACCGCTGAGAAGGCGGCGGGGCGAGTACCGCCCCGCGCGCCCTCCGACCGAACCGGTCGGCCCCCGGGCGGTGGCGCGGCGCCTCCGGGACGCCCCCGCCACCCCCACCACCCCGCAGCGGACCGGACCCACGGACCAGCCGTGGGCCGGCCGCACATCGAGAACGGAACCGCACACCATGTCAAGCAGTCCGATCCGCGTCGGCGTCATCGGCGCCGACACCGAGGCGAGTTGGGCGGGGGCGTCGCACATCCCCGCCCTGGCGGCGCAGCCGGAGTTCAGGTTGGCGGCCGTGGCGACACGGCGCGAGGAGAGTGCGCGCCGCGCGGCCGAGGTCTTCGGCGCCGAACGCTGGTTCGCCGATCCCCTCGAACTGATCGGCGACCCCTCCGTCGATCTCGTCACCGTGGCCGTCAAGGTTCCGGCCCACCGCGAACTCGTGCTGGCGGCACTCGCGGCGGGCAAGGCCGTGTACTCGGAGTCCCCGCTGGGCGCGACCGTCGCGCAGACCGAGGAGATGGCCGCGGCGGCGGGCCGGCTGCACACGGCGATCGGCCTGCAGGGGCGGCACAACCCCTCGGTGCGCCGCGCCGGGCAGATCGTGGCGGAGGGCCGGCTGGGGCGGCTGCTCTCGGCACGGGTCTGCGCGACGACGTTCGGCAACGGCCCGGAGTCGGTGAGCGCCTACGCGTACTTCGACAAGGCGGCGGCGGGAGCCGGTTTCCTGACCATCGCGGTGGGCCACGTGCTCGACGTGGTCGAGGCGGTCCTCGGACGCGTCACCGAGATCGACGCGCGCACCGAACTCCTGTGGCCACGGGTACGGCTGGCCGACACCGGCGGGACATCGGTCCGGGAGACGCCGGACCACCTCGACGCCGTCGTCAAGACCGCCTCGGGGGCGCCGGCGGGGGTGCAGGTCCTGGCGGGCGTGCCTGCGGCGGACGCCCGCTTCAGCCTGGAGGTCCGCGGAACGGACGGCTGGCTGGCACTGACCGGCGGCCATCCCGCGGGGGTTCAGGTCGGCGACCTCGTGCTGACCTCGAGTGCGGAGTTCACGGCGCCCGACGCCCCCGTCGCCACCGGCGCCGGACCGACCGCCGCGGAGGTCTGGGCGGGCGCCTCCGTCAACGTGGGAGAGGTGTACGCCGCTCTGGCCCGCGACATGAGGAACGGGACGTACGACACCCCGGGGTTCGCACACGCCCTCCACAACAGCCGGCTGATCGCCCGGGTGGAACGAGCCGCGCGGACCGGCCTCCGACAGCACCTGCCGCAGTAGCCGGTCCGGGGCGTGGGGGGCCCCCCCCCCCCCCCCGGGGGCGGGGGGGGGCCGGGCGGGGGGGGGGCCCCCCCCCACCCCGTTCCCGGCGGGGGGCCCCCCAACCTCACACCGGCCCCCCCGGCGAACCCCACCCCCACCCCCCAAAAACCCGCCCAC
>NZ_JBIWMK010000002.1:890658-969003 GCF_044766605.1 Nocardiopsis sp. NPDC101807
CGGCCCCCCCGGGGGGCCCCGCCCCGGGCGCCCCCCCCACCCACCCCACGGCCCCCGGCCGGGGGCGGGGGGCGCGCCCCCCCCCCCCCGGGGGGGGGGCGGGGGGGCCCGACGGTCGCGGCGCTCACAGCAGGCCGGGGGCAACGTCCCCCTCGCTCGGGGCACCGGCCCGAAGGCCGAAGGCGCGGTCCCCGGGCGCGTGAGGGGCCCCGGTCCGGAAGAGCGGGTCGGGCCCCGTGCGCGTGCGGACGACACCACGGCGGGAACGCGTTCGGGGTGTCCCGATCCACCGGGCCGCACAGGCGTGCCCCACAACGCGCGGCCGTGACCGATACGGCGACCGATTCGCAGGCCCGGACGGCTGCCGTAGGTTCAGTCCCGCTCGAGGGTCTTTCGACCCGCACCACACCGATTTCCAGGAGTCGTCGATGAATGCTGTCCCCGGTCGCTTCGGCGTCGGCGGGGCCCTGTGAGAGGGCGACGCCGTACGACCACACCAGCGCTGGCCGCCGTGATCGAGAAGCAGGACGGGCCGTTCGAGTTCCGCGACATCGAGGTCGAGGAGCCCCGGCCCGACGAGGTCCTGGTCCGGATGGTCGCGACCGGGATATGCGCGACCGACGCCCATGTGCGGGCCCAGCGGATGACGACACCGCTGCCGGCGGTGCTGGGGCACGAGGGCGCGGGGGTCGTCGAACGCACGGGAAGCGCCGTCACCTCCGTCGCACCCGGTGACCACGTCGTGCTGTCCTACCACTCGTGTGGACGGTGCAAGCCGTGCGTCTCCGGGCACGCGGCCTACTGCGACAACCTCTGGGCGGCGAACTTCGCGGGCGCCCGCCTGGACGGGTCGAACGGGCTGCGCACCGCCGGTGGCCCCGGGGCCGGTCCCGGGCCCCGCGGACACTTCTTCGGGCAGTCCTCCTTCTCCACCTACGCCCTCACCCACCAGCGCAACACCATCAAGGTGCCCGCCGACCTGCCCCTCGAGGTCATGGCCCCGCTCGGCTGCGGTCTGCAGACGGGCGCCGGGGCCGTGCTCAAGGCCCTCGCCGTTCCGGTGGGCGCGTCCCTGGCCGTGTTCGGCGTGGGCGCCGTGGGCCTGGCGGCGGTCATGGCGGCGCGCGTCGCGGGTGCGGCCGTCATCGTGGCCGTCGACGTCGACGCCGACCGGCTCGCACTCGCGCGCGAGCTGGGAGCGACCCACACCGTCGACCCCGGACTGGTCGGGGACCTGGCGGCCGAGCTCCGCGCGGTCCGGGAGCGCGGCATGGAGTACGTCCTGGACACGAGCGGCCGGGCGGAGAACCTCGACGCGGGTGTCGGCGCGCTGGCGCCCATGGGGCGGTTCGGCTTCGTGGCCTTCCACGAGGGCGCGGGCGCCGTGGTCGACGCGGGCCGCCTCGCGGCGGGCCAGTCGCTGCAAGGCATCATCCAGGGCGACGCCGTCTCGCCGCTGCTGGTCAACGAACTCGCCGAACTCCACCGGGCGGGCCGGTTCCCGATCGACCGGCTGCTGTCCTTCTACGACTTCACCGACATCAACACCGCGTTCGACGACGCGGGCTCGGGTCGGGTCACCAAGGCGGTCCTGCGGTTCACGTGACCGGAACAGCGCGGCCGGTCGTGCGCCGCGCCGAGGACCGCATGCTCCACGAGAGCGAAGAACGAGGAAAGGCATTTCACCGATGTGCACCAGCGGTCAGAAGACCATCACCGTCGACAGCACCCCGGCCTTCTACGGCATCGACCACTACGGCTTCCCCCGGGTCGGGGAGGACGACCCCTCCGACCCCGAGGGTTACTACCCCCCGTATCTGCGGAGTGAGCGCTTCCAGAAGTACGGCTACCACGTGGAGGAACTGCGCGACGGCTTCTACTGGGTCACCAGCGCCGGTTACGACGCCGCGTTCGTGGTGACCGGCGAGGGCGTGGTCGCCATCGACGCACCGCCGACGCTGGGCGAGAACATGCTGGCGGCGATCGAGGAGGTCACCGACCTGCCGGTGACCCACGTGGTCTACAGCCACTGGCACGCCGACCACATCGGCGCCGCCTCCGTGTTCGGCCCCGACGTCGAGATCGTCGCCCACCGCATCACCAAGGAACTCCTGGAGCGGTTCCCCGACCCCAAGCGCCCGGTACCGACGCGCACGTTCGAGAACGACTACGTCCTCGACGTGGGCGGCGTGGAGCTGCACCTGTCCTACAAGGGCGAGAACCACTGCCCGGGGAACATCTTCGTCTACGCCCCCCGGCAGAAGGTGCTCACCGCCGTGGACATCCTGAGCCCGGGCTCCGTGACGTTCATGCACTGCGACGCCTCGCAGAACATCTCCGGCTGGTACGAGGCGCACTCCCAGATCCTCGAGTACGACTTCGACTTCTTCGTCGGCGGGCACCACATGCACTACGGCACCCGTGAGCAGGTGGAGCTGTGCGTGGAGTACTTCGCCGACGTACTCGAAGGGGCCACCGCGGCGGTCGAGCGGTTCAGCGGCTCCGACGCGCTGGTCGGCATCCTGGCCGACGCCGGCCAGGACAGGGTCTTCGTCGGCACGGAGAACTGGATCAGCTCCATGGCGAACTACACCACCCGGCACGTCCTGGAGAAGCGGACGGGCAACGGGCAACTGTGGTGGGAGCGTCTGGCGGGCGCCACCACCCAGACCAAGTACCACGCCTACACCGTGCTGGAGTCGATCCGGTTGGAACGGCCCCGCCCCGACTACCGCATGCGCGGGACCAACCCCCCGCCCTTCCAGACCTGACGCGGCCGTGTGCGGCAGGTGTGCGGTGCGGCCGCCCCCTCCGGGTCGACCGCACCGCTCATCCCCCCGCCGGTGCGGGCCGACGGTGTCCGTCCGCATCCGGGGTTGCCGGGGTCTCACCGGCGGGCGCGGGAGAACTCCGATGCCCGCCCCGCCGGCGGGGGTGTGCCACCGTCCCGGCCCGGACGGGGCCCGGCACGGGCGTTCCCCGCCGTGCGCGCCGAGGGGCGCCGGCGCTCACGGCGGGGTGCGGCGGGTGTCCGGGCCACGCCGGCCGCCGTGGCCGCGCGCGGGTCGGGGAGCGTCACGGCCCGCGTCGGCGCCCCGTCCCGGTGCCGGCCGCGCTCCGGGTCATGGCAGCACGCGGCCCAGGAAGTCCCGCATGCGGTCGGCCACGGTGTCCAGGTGGCTCTCGAGCAGGAAGTGGCCGCCTCCGTCCACCAGGTGGATCTCGGCGTCCGGCAGGTCCCGGGCGAAGGCGCGCGCGCCGTCGGGGCCGAAGATGAGGTCCTCCGCCCCCCACACGGCCAGGAGCGGGACGCGGCTCTCCCGGAAGTACGTGTGCAGCCGCGGGTACAGGGGCCGGTTGGCGGCGTAGTCGCGGAAGAGGGCGAGCTGCGCGCGGTCGTTGCCGGGGCGGCTGATGTCGCGGTGGTCGGCCGTCCAGGTGTCGGGGTCGACCAGTTCCGGGCGGTCCACGCCGTGGAGGTACTGCCAGCGGATGGCGTCGAGGCCCAGAGCGCTGCGGACCGCCGGCTCCGTCCCGGGTCCCGGGTCCTCTGCGTAGGCCCACAGGGGAGTCCAGAACTGCGGGACGAAGCCCTCCTCGTAGGCGTTGCCGCTCTGGGAGACCACCGCGGTGATCGCCTCCGGGGCGCGGAGTGCGAGCCGCCATGCGATGGGGGCGCCGTAGTCCTGCACGTAGACGGCGTAGCGGTCGACGCCGAGCTCGGCGAGGAGCGCCTCGGTGACGTCGGTGAGCGCGTCGAAGGTGTAGGGGAACGCGTCGGCCGAGGGGGTGTCGGAGTGGCCGAACCCGAGGTGGTCGGGGGCGATGACGCGGAACCTGTCGGCGAGCCGCGGGATCAGGTGGCGGAACATGCGCGAGCTGGTGGGGAAACCGTGCAGGAGCACCAGGGCCGGCGCCTCGCGGGGGCCGGCCTCCCGGTAGAAGACGCGGTGCCCGCGAACGGTGGCGTGCTGGTGGCGGACCTCGACCATGACTAACCCTATCAATACGTTTTGGTGGTTATCGATGCCCCCAGTGGACCCCATGCGAGGTAACCTGTCAAGTGGATTGAGAAGGTTAGGCGGGGAGGTGGGTGGTCGTGATCGACGAAGGGGCGCTGCTGGAGGCGCTGAACAGCACCCCGGTGGTGGACGGCCGGCCGCGGGACCTGTGGGCCGATGACGCCGTGCTGCGGCGGTGGGCGCGGGAGCACGGCGGCCCGGACGAGGCGCCGGCGCTCGACTGGCTGCGGACGGCCAGGGACGCGGTCCAGGCCGCCACCCGCGGCCCGCTGCCCGAGACGGAGCTGCGGCGGATCCTCAGCGGCGCCCACCGGGTCCCCGAGGTCGGCCGGGAGGAGCTCCGGTGGCCTCTGCACGGGCCGCCCGAACGGAGGCTCGCGGTGGAGCTGGTGCTCGCCTGGTACGAGGTCCGGGCGCACAGGCCCGGTCGGCTGCGCCCCTGCGGCAACGACGAGTGCCGCCTCTTCCTCCTGGACCGCAGCCGCGCCAACACCGCCCGCTGGTGCTCGATGAAGACCTGCGGCAACCGCCTGAAGGCCCGTCGCCACCAGGAGCGCGTCCGCCGGGAGCCGGGGGCCTGAGGGCGGTCCGACCGTGCCCGCCGTCCTCCCCGGCCCGGCGGACCCCGCACGGCCGCCTCCGGGCACGGCGACAGCGGGGGGACGCATGCGCGCGCAGGGGGCGCGGCGACGGTAGTGGCCGGTCAGGGGACGCGCACTCCCCCACCGGACGGGGTCCGCACGGCCCGCCGCCGTGGGAGCCCGCGGAGGCCGGTCAGGGCCTGAGACCGCGAAAGGTGCGGCGCAGGTCGTCCACCCAGGCTTCGGGGTTCTCCCAGGGGATGAAGTGGCCGCCGTGGTCGTGGGCGTTGACGTTGACGTGGTTGAACCAGGCGCCCTGCGGGCCGTTCCTGAACGCCCGGACGCGCTCGGCGGCGGTGTGGACGCCGGGCGGGTTCTCGTAGGTGACGAGGGTGAGGCCGACCGGGGCCTGCACGACCGGGGTGCGGTCGTGGGAGGGGGTCCAGGGGTAACGGTTGGCGTTCGCGTAGTAGCGCATCGACGTGGCGATGGAGTTGTTCGCCCAGTAGATCGTGGCGTGGGTGAGCAGGTCGTCCCTGGTGAAGACGGATTCGACGTCGCCGCCGTTGTCGCTCCAGGAGTTCCACCGCTCCAACAGCCAGGCGAGCAGCCCGGCGGGTGAGTCGCTCAGCCCGTGGGCGAGGGTGGCGCCGTCGAGCATGTGCACGGCGAGGTGGCTCGCCGAGCGGTGGTCCATCTCGACGATCCGGGCGCGGACGTCGGCCGGCTGGTCGTCGGTGAGGGGCCGGTTGCGGGCGAAGTCCCAGGCCCGGGGCCCGTTGAAGAAGTCGAGCGGCAGCCCGGAGCCGATGTGGACGCCGTACAGCTCGTCGGCGTACTTGTGGCCGAGCTGGCTGGAGACGATCCCGCCGATGTCGCAGCCCCCGGCGGCGTACTTCCCGTACCCCAGGGTGCGGGTCATCAGGGTGTGCCAGAGGTCGGAGACCTTCCAGAAGTTGACGTCCGGAAAGCCGGTGAGCGGTCCGGGGAAGCCGAAGCCGGGCAGGGAGGGCACGATGACCTCGAAGGCGTCGTCGGGGTCGCCGCCGAACGCGGCCGGGTCGGCGAGCGGGTCGATCACCTTCGACCAGTGCCAGAACGTCCACGGCCAGCCGTGGGTGAGGATCAACGGGATCGGTCTGGGGCCGCGGCCGGGCTTGCGCATGAAGTGCACCGGGACACCGGCGACGTCCACCCGGTAGTGCTCGTGGACGTTGATGGCGGCTTCGGCCGCGCGCCAGTCGTAGCCGTCGCGCCAGTAGGCGACCAGGTCGCGGAGATAACCGTCGGGGACGCCGTAGGACCAGTCCTCGTTCCCCTCGTCCAGCGGCGGGCGGGTCGACGCGAGACGGGCGCGCAGGTCGTCGAGGACCTCGTCGCGCACATGGATCGGAACGGGCTTCAGGGGGAAGGCGTGCGGGATGCTCATCGCGTGGTTCCTCACGGGGGTGCCGTCTGACGATCGGGCAGCGGGCAGGTACGGCCTCTCGCCGGAGATACTCCGGCCGCCCGTCCCGCCGGCAGCCGATCGAAGGACGGCAGCATACCGGGCACCAGACGAACCAGGGCGTTCCTGCGCGAAGGCGCGTCGCCCCCACCACGGCCGTGCCGCTCCGTGACGGAACGACGGCGGCCATGCACCCATGGCCGCCGTCGCCCCGTCAGACCCGCACGGGGTGCGGGTCGGAAGGGGTGAGCGCCGGTCCCGACCTGCGCGTGCGCAGCCACACCGCCGCAGCGATCGCGGCGACGGTGACGCTCGGCACGAGCAGGACGGCCGACCCCGTGCCCACCGACCGGTCCGTGACAGCACTGCCGATGTCGGAGTGCAGAGCGATGACGATGACGAAGGTGAGCGTGTTGAGCAGGGCGTGGACGACGACAGCGACCTCGATGCCGCCGGTGCGCCAGGTGATGACGGCCAGGCTGACGGCGAGGGTGAGGTACCAGAGGTTGATCCACGGGTCGTCCGCGCCGTGGATGCTCGTGAACAGCAGGCTGGAGACGAGGACGCCGAGGACCAGCCCGGTGCGCGGCCCGCGGCTCCAGCTCCCGGCGACCCGGAAGACGAGGCCGCGCAGCCCGTACTCCTCGCCGGCCGACTGCAGAGGCGTCAACAGGAGGGTTCCGATCAGCACGCCGACCAGGTCGGCGACCGGCCAAGAGGTCTGCTCGACGGGCATCGAGGCGTTCATGACGAACACGGCGACCAGCCAGAGGGGGCCGATGAACAGCAGGGCGCGGCCGAACACGTCGAACCGGAAGCCCGAGACCACGGAGTGCAGCGAGGCGCCCCGCACCCCGTAGAGCCACCGCTGGAGGAGCATGCTCCACGGGATGAGCAGGGCGAGGGAGAGCATGCCCGCGGCGTGGTAGAGCGGCGTGTAGTCGGTGCCGCCCGCCGCCGGGTTGGCGTTGCCCATCCGCGCGTCCAGGAACGTGGCGGCCTGGACGAAGGCGAAGCTGAAGACGAACAGCCCCGCCACCAGGAGCACGATCGCGAGGACGCCCCGCCCGATGCGGCGCTCGTCCCCGGCGAGCACGCGGTGGTACTCCACGCCCGGGGGAACCGCCCGCGGGCCGCGTCGACGCGGGGCCGGTGCTGAATGGACGGGCTCCCCGGACGGCGGGGACGGCGGGGCCTGCCCCGCACCGCCGCTCCACGCCGCGCGGAACGGCTCGGCGGCCGGCCGTGACGGTGGAAGGGGACTGGAGAAGTCATCATCGCGGTACATGCCACGAACGTATTTCGGAGCGGGGCCGTGACCGAGTGCCACCGGTCACGGGATCCCTCTGCGATCCGCACGGGCCCGTGATGACAGATGTCATGCGTGGTCGCGGTTGCCGGCGGAGCGGCCGGGGCCGCCGCCGGTGTGGGTGGGCACGGCCCGACCCGGAACTCGACGCCGGATCACGGGGTGCCATGTGCGAGGCCGCGCGACCGTTGGCAGCCGCGACGACGACAGTGGATGCGGTCTGGCGTCACCAGCGGGCGACAAGCCTCTCCTGCGTGCCCCGGTTGCGGTACAGCCAGGTGGTCCCCGACGCGACGGCACCGGTCAGGTAGCCGACGACGGGCTCCCGCTGTGTCGCGCTGTCCAGTTCGCCAAGCAGCTTCAGGACGTCGGGCAGGGGGAAGAAGGCGGCCTGTTCGATGTCGTCGTCCTGCGGGGCGATGTCCCCTGACCACTCGTCGATCTCGAAGGCGGCGGCCACTGCGGAGGGATGCTCCTCGGAGTCGATGTGCATGAGGAACGCGGTCCGCACCGGGTCGCCCACCAGCAGCCCGGTCTCCTCCCGCAGCTCGCGGCGCAGGGCTTCGTGCATGAGCTCGCCGTCCTCGACCCCGCCGCCGGGCAGTGACCAGCGCATCTCGCCGCCGCTGCCGAGGCTCTCCCGCACGAGCAGGACCTCGTCGCCCCGGCGGACGATGCCGATGACCAGTTGCACCCGGGGCCTGGGGGCCTTCGCACCCTCTGCTGTCATGCCGCAGACCGTACAGGAGAGACCGTTCGCCGGTGGACGGGGCCGACGTGGAGACGGATGCGGCCTCCGCCGGATTCGTTCCCGGCGTTCAGCCACCGGTCCAGGCCCTCTACCGCCCCGGCCTGTGACGAGACCGTGCCATCCCTCGTACGCGGTGCGTTCCTTGAAGCAACCCGGTTACCGACTGTGGAGGTGGCTTCTGACCTGTGTGGTGATCAAGGCGATCAGGGCCTGGAACTGTTCATCCGGGCTCGGCGTGGGGAGGGCGGCGGCTTCGCGGAGGGTGGGGATGTCGAGGTCGGTGTGTTCCTCCAGCCAGGGGGCGGGAATGAGTGGTCGGTTCGCGGTGGTGGTGCGGTCGGCGGGGTGATCGACCATCAGGGCGAAGGAGAACACGAGCAGGGACAGGTGCCGGTGGACGTCGAGCGCGGCGGTGGTGTCGAGGCCGATGTCGCGCAGCAGTGTCAGGAACCGGTCGAGGTTGGTCAGCCGGTTGGGGTGGGCCGAGGTCGGCGGGGTGCTGGTGCTGGCCGTGGCGGTCAACATCACCGCACCCGAACGCGTCGGCATGGTCGCCGGAAGCGTCTCCACCCTGGCCTCCGTCGGAGCCGGTATCGGTACCGCAGCGCTCGGCGCCGTCTACACCCTCTACGGCGGCGCCGACCGCGAAGCCGTCACCGGCGGGGTTCAAGCCGTCCTGACCGTATCCGCCCTCCTGTCCGGCCTCGCCGTGGCGACAACGTTGATCCTGATCAGCCCCCGCCGAATACCCCGCCCTGCACGTCACGAAGAAGCCGCAGCCTGATGCGGGCAGCGACCTCGATGCGTACTCATCGTGCCCGAGCGCGTTGCGCATCCCGATCGACTCCGGCACCCCGGACATGGCGCAAGGCGTCAAAAGCGAGACGTTCGCCGCCGAGCTGGAGCCCTACGTCATGGCGGATCTGGGCTGACTCCACCTGCTGGCTGCACAACCGGCCCTGCGAAGACCGACTCCGGCGATGTCGACAGGCTCGTGGGCCTCGCGCTCGGGGTCGGCTTCCCCAGTGGGCGGGCCCGGCCGGACGGGGCCGGGGCAGGGCGCCCTTGCGACCGGACACCCGCGCTCTGAACCCTTGTGCGGTCCGGTCATAGGCGGTTCGCAGCTGGGGGCCGTCGGTGGCGTGTCCTCCGCGAGCAGGCGCGTCCGGTGCAGGGCGATGACCTCGGTGAGGGCCTCGGGCGGCCATGCCTTCCGAGTGTCGGCCGGGCCGGTCGGGGGTGCGGACTGTCGGAGGGAGCAGCCAAGGTGGGGGTGGCCGCCTCCGCCGCACCCGTGCGGACACCCCACCACCGCCCCCGACACGATGGAGACCCCCATGCCCGGCCGCCTCACCCCGGCCCGCTTCGTCGACCTCTACGACCTGGGCGCCAGACCGCACATCCTCGCCTACCGCACCTCCGTCGGCGACCGGCGGCGCCGGGAGTGGCTGATCGACGCCGGGCTCCTCGCCCCGTGCGATCCCCCCAGCCGCGGCTACGCCTTCCGCATCACGCAGACGGGTCTGGCCGCGCTGCGCGAGCACCTGGACTACCTGGAGGAGCGCGAGTCCCAGGGGCTGCCGCACCGCTCCGGGAACGAGTACGGCATCCAGCGCGGGGTCCTGGCCTCCCGTGCCGGGCTGGACGCGGCCCTGGCGCGGCGCGCACGGGGCGAGGCCGCGCCCGTGGAGGCGCCGGGCATGGAGTGGTGGGGCGGGCAGGGGACACCGGCGTGGGAGGGCTCGCCCCCCGAGGTGTTCCGGGCGGTGGCCGTGTTGCAGGCGGCCGGGCACGCGCCCATGGACTGGACGGCGGTGGGGGAACCCAGGGGCTTCTACGTGGAGCCGCGCGGGCGGCTCCTGTATGTGTACCACGGCGAGGCCCGACGCTCTCAGCGGGAGGACGGAGAGTGGTTCACCGCGGAGGTCGGCGCCTACGCGGAGGCGCTGCGCGCCGCCGGGTGGCAGGTGGACGCGGACACGGGCCGATGCGCGCACGTGCGGGTTCCCGACTCCGGCCGAGGATGAGCCCGGACCGGCTCTCCCCTTGCCCGCTGACCAGGCCGGCTCCTCTTCCGGGCTTGCCTCAGATCCTGTCGTCGTCCCCCTCGACCCCCGCAGCCGACGGGAACAGGCCGGTGAACTCTCGGCCTTCCCCGGTACAGCTTCGTCGTGTTCGGTACAGCGGTGGGCAGACCCGCCCCGCAGAGGCGCAGCGCCGTCCGCCCCGGCCCGCCCAGTCCGTGGTGCTCCACCACAACCGCTACCACCCCGTGGACACCGAGCAGTGGGTCGACGCCTACGAGGGTGCCTTCCGGCAGTTCCGCCGGAAGCAGGGGATGCGTCCCAAGACCTGGCTCGACGCGGCTGCCTACGGCGATGGCTTGCGTTCGTCGTTCCCGAGACGGCGCAGCGCCCACAGCCCGTACAGGGCCAGCAGGGGTTTGACGAGCACCCACTCGCCGGGGCGGTAGTCGTCCGCGCGCACCAGCCTCGCGGCCAGGTCAGGGCGCAGGCGCCGCAGGTACGCGCGGGCCTTGAGCGCGTGGGCCGGCTGGGAGACGATCGCGATGCGTTCGGCGTCCTCGATCAGCGGGATCACGTTCGCGACGTTCTCCCAGGTCGTCGTGCTCCGGTCCTCGAGGAGCACCGTGCCGTCGAACCCGAGGGACTTCGCGTGGTCGGCCATCAGTCGGGCCTCCGCGACGCCGCTGCCGACCGCGCCGCCGCTGAAGACCAGGCGGGTGGCGTGCGCTCCGCCGGCCGGAATGGAGCGGAGTGCGGCGCGGACCCGCCACCGGTTGACGGCGTTCGCCCTCACCTGGGGGTTGCGGTAACCGAGCACGACCACGGCGTCGGCGGTTCCGCCACCGCTCCCCAGGAGGGCCCGCGACCAGCGCCAGTTCAGCCACTCGCTCCAGGCCAGGGCCAGGGCCCCGACCATCACCAGTCCCGTCCTTGGCCGCATACGGCCGACTCTAGGGCACCCCGGGTATCGGGCGGGGAAAACGGTCGCCGAGCGGGCCTGATCGGCGGGAACGCATCGGAGCGCCGCTCCCGCCCGAGGGGCGTCCGAGCGGCCCCGCCGAAGGTGCGGGCTTCCCGCAGCCGAAGCCGCGGGAAGCCCTGGACCGTCGGACGGGCTCAGACGCGGACCACGATCTTGCCCCGCGTGTGTCCGCGTTCGGCGTGGGCGTGCGCTTCCGCGAGCCGTTCGAGGGGGTAGGTCCGCTCGATGCGCGGTGTGTAGCGGCCCTCTCCGCCGAGTTCGCCCGCTTCGGCGAGGAGCGCGGAGTCGTTCTCCGCGTTGGCCAGGTGCGTGCCCAGGCGCTGGGCATTCGCGTGGTCGGCGATCGTCGACACGCGGGAGGGGTCGCCCACGATCGCGACGAGGTCGCCAAGGGAACCGGAGGCCGCGGTGTCGAGTGCGAGGTCGACGCCGCCCGGGGCCAGGGAGGCCAGGCGCTCCGCCAGGCCGGTGCCGTAGGTGGTGGGAACGGCCCCGAGGGAGGCGAGGAACGCGTGGTTGCGCTCACTGGCCGTCCCGATCACGGTGGCCCCGCGGGCCACCGCGATCTCGACCGCGGCGCTGCCCACTCCTCCGGCGGCGCCCTCGACGAGCAGGGTGCGCCCCCGTAGGGGGCCGAGCACCTTCAGTCCGCCCATCGCGGTGACGGATGCCAGACCGGCGCCGGCGGCCTCCTCATCCGTCCATGCGGTGGGAGCGTGGGCCCAGGCCGAGAGCACGGCCAGCTCCGCCGTCGCGCCGGTGACGCCGCCCAGGCCGAAGACGCGGTCGCCGATGTCCACCCCCTGCACACCGTCACCGATTCCGTCGACGACGCCGACGGCGTCACGCCCGGGGATCGCGGGCAGGTCCACGGGGAGCATCTCGCGTACCGCACCGGAGCGCACCTTCCAGTCGACGGGGTTGACGCCGGCCACCGCGACGCGGATGCGGATCTCACCGGGTCCGGGGTGCGGGTCCGGCACCTGCTCGACCACGAGGGTCTCCACACCGCCGTACTCGTGATAACGGACTGCGCGCATGATGTTCTGCCCTTCCACGCGGCCGGGACCGGCCGTTCGTGAGATCGGTGAGGTGAGCGTTCGGCGAGCGCCGACGCCCACTACGCTAGAACCTGACGTTGACGTCAGGTGCAAATCGGGCAGACCGCCCGAGCAGAGGAGGACCGGTGCGTATCGGTGAGGTCGCCGACAAGTCGGGAGTGAGCGTCCGGGCGCTGCGCTACTACGAGGAACAGGATTTGCTCCCGGCCGACCGCAGCCCCGGAGGCCATCGGCACTACCCCGACACCGCCGTCGGCCGGGTCCGGCTGATCCAACAGCTGTACGCCGCGGGCCTCCCCAGCAGGGTGATCCGCGATGTGCTGCCGTGCGTGGACTCGGGTGAGGCGCACCCGGCGCTCCTGGACCAGCTGGAGTCCGAACGCGCCCGCATCGACCAGCGGATCACCGACCTGCTCGACGTGCGCGACCGGCTCGACGACGTGATCGCCATCACGCGGGATCCCGATGCCGACTGCTCCCCCCTGCAGTGAGGACTAACGCCGCGACGACGCCAGGCGTCCCGGCCCGGCAAGGAGGCCACATGAGCGAGGCGTGATCCTCGGTCCTCGCACACCGACGGCCAGCGGTGGCCGTGCCCGTCTCTCCGCCACCCCCACCAGCGAGATCACGTTCTACGGCTGGAGCAGGAGAGCTTTCGTGGATGTCGCCGCGCATCTCCCCGCCCCCGAGGGTCATCCACGCGAACCGGGGACCACCTCGACCTCCACACCCCTCTCGCGAAGAAGCCGGGACAGAAGTTCCACCTCCACACGCGTTCCCGCATATCCGGGGCCCGTCGCCTCGCGACCGAATTCCTGGGCTTCGGTGATGGACGCGCCGAAGACCTCCCTGAAGACCTTGAGCAGCACGCCCCTTTTCCGCACCCGGCCCACGATCTTCAGATGCTCCACGCCGTGCCGGTCGATCAACAGGTCGCGCACATGGGCAGGGGCGGGGCCCCACACCCACTGGTGGGTGACCTGACAGCCGACGCACTCCCACTCGACCTCCCAACGGAGCCTGCCGCCTCTGACCAGTTGAACGACCCAGCCCTTCCGGACACCGCCGCACTCCTCGCACGCATCACTCAGGCACACAGCCTGCTCGACCATCACCACTCCCATGGACGCGAGGACGATCACCTCTTTCCAGTTCGCCGACCCCGGTCCGAGACGAGATCACTCATCCAGGAAAGGCGACCACGAAGAACCCCTTATCTCTGTCAGGAGGCGCCGAGCCCTGTCCCTCACCACGTCCCACTGCCCGGCGGAAACCATGGACTCGGGGCTCCACAGTTCCGGATCGACGTCGATCAGTCGCGTGAAGAGATCGAGGACCTCCTGGATCCCCTCATCGAGGAAGTCGGGGAACTCTTCCTCCTCGTCATACGTGACATAGCTTTTCACAGCGATGTAACAGTCTTCCAGCTGCAGAACGATCTCGTCCTCGGCAAAGCCCGTGCGCCTGATCCAGTCCAGTTGGCGTTCCCCGTTCCAGGATGCCACCCGGATCGAGAGCATGAGGCTCTCCATGTTCGGCGTCTTCTCGATCACTGCGACCCCGAGAAAAGCTCGGCCCGGTCCGACTCGCCGACCACGTCATCCGCCTTCCAGCAGGGAACACTTCCATGATGCGCGGTTTTGGGATACCGGAAGGCCATCGGCGACCGCCCGGAAGACGCTCTCCAGTACGATGCACCGTGACGGGATACGCATGACCGCGGGCCCAGGGTGTCACGGACATTCGTCCGCTGGAAAAGCGTTTTTCACGGCCCTCCGTTCACGGCGGGGGCGATTCCTTGCCGTTCCCCGGGCAGAAGGCGGCAGACCGCCGCGAGGTCGAGGAGAGTGCTCCGATGCACGAACGTTCATGGTCGGCGGTTCCGATCGTCGCGCAACCGCCGGCCGGGACCGGAACGGACGGTGGAGGGAGGTTCTTCGAGGTCCCCGAGTCCGGTTGGCATGCCTTGCTCGCCTGGGCCGTCGGCCCCGAGCACATGGTCCGGTGCCTGGACGTGCGTCCCCCCGAACCCGTGCACGTGGTCTGTGAGAGCAGAGGCGAGCGCACTGTCAGAATCGAGGAGAGGACACGCGGCGATCGGTCGGCCGTGGACGGTGGCATCCACGACTACCTCACCGATGCGCGGGTGCCCTCCCAGCCCTGCGGCTACCGGTGGTTCATCGCACTGCCGGACGGCATCGACGGCGCCGATCAGTTCTTCGCCCGTTTCGGACGCGCGCTGATGGACCTGCCGCCCGGCCCCCGTCCGCGGCGGGAGCGTGAGGCCATGATCGCGGTCGCCGAGACCCTGTACGCAGCCGCTCCCCAGGAGAGCAGCAGAGAGTCCGTAGGAGACGGATCAGGGTGAACCGATGACAGTCCCCTCGGGCTCGGGCAGCCCCCGGTTGCCGTCGGGCATGTCCGGGAGCGGGGAAGAGGAGCTCCCGCGCAGGTCGACACCCCGCACAGCCGGCGTCCCACAGCCGAGGGGCGCCCTCGGTCACCAGCACCCCTGGGTACTCTCCGTCCTCTGTCACCGCCTCCGGGCATTATGGACGGCGAACCGCTCTGTCCCCCTGCCGCAGACGAGGAGCACCCCCACCACATGAGTCGCCCCAGGGAATTCGGACCGGTCCAACTCGCCCGCTGGCTTGGACTTGACCACGACCAACTCCGCCGCGCCCTGCACCGCGGCCTCGTCCCACCCCCCGACATCGACGACCGCAAGTGGTCCGAGGCCCTCGCCAAGACCCTGCCCGAACGCACCGAGGCCGTCCTCGCCGACCTGGCCGCCAGCCCCACGCCCGAGAACTCCCCCGCACCGGAACCGACCCCTCTTCCCAAGAAGAAGACACCCGGCCGACGCGGCAGCTACGGGTCCCTCCAACTCGCCCGGCTCATGGGCCTGAAGGAATGGCAGGTCAAGAGGGCCGCGCAGCGCGGTCTCATCCCACCTCCCGACATCGACGGGCGCCGCTGGTCCCAGCACGTAGCCGAGACCCTGCCCGAGCACGCCGCCGACGTCGCGCGCGAGATCGGCGACCACCCCGGCCTGGGATCGCAGAAGGCCGCCGACCGCGTGGCCGCGCGCACCGGCCTGACCGTCACCAGGGACGACGTCGCCGAACTCGCCGCCCGGGGCACGCTGCCTCCGGTCGGCGACTACATGGGCTCGGCCCTGTACTCCCTGCGAGACCTGGACGCCCTGACCGAGGAACACCTGGCCCCCGTCATCGAGCAACGCCGGGCCTGGATCGAGGCGAGCCTGACCGGCAAGGAGGCCGCCGACCTGCTGGGCTGGTCCGTCGGCAGGTTCGAGGTCACCGCCGAGCGCCACGGCCTGCTCCCCGGCAGACTCGACCGCTACCCCAGAGCCGACGTCGAACGGCTCGACGCAACACGCGCCCCCGGCTGAGGCCTCCCGCCCTCCCAGGAACCCGGCCGCCGAAGGCAGCGCCTGCCCACGGGCCACGTCCGCCCCGGGCCCCGCCGCCCGGGTGCGGAGTGCCCGGGGTGTGGTCCCCCCTGGACCCCGGGCGTACGGTCAAGCGTCCTGCGGCGTGCCCCAGGGGCAGCCCGCCTCAAGGCGAACGCTCCTCGGGGCCCCCGGGACGGAGGTCAGCACGCACGGCCGTCGTCGGTGTCGTGGCCGCAGAACCGGCGCAGGCCTGCGACAGGCCCCGGTCGCCGCACGGCGGGCAGGGATCAGAGCCGGGCGTGCCACCTGCCCGTGACGGAGCTGCACCACGGGGCTCTCGGGACGAGCCCTCAGGGGATCTCCGAATTCGACCTGCTCCCGTTCGCACCGTTGCCGGAGAAGGGCCCCTGTGTTTTCCCGGGCGAGAGGACGGCAGTGCTTTCCCGCGCGGCGCCGGAAAGCTCGGTGAATTTCTCGCCCAGCGGCCGAATCACGTTCTTCTCCACCTGGTAGTAGTCGGTGAGAACGGACAGGGGGACACGGCGCAGGTACCAGGTGCCGGTCAGGTTGCAGTCGATTTTCGGCTCTGGACGGAAACCACCGGTGAGCCAGCCCCCGCGCTCGGCCTCGAACGTTTTTTCCAGGCGAAAGTGGTTGAAGAGGTTCTGGGCGGTGGTGAGAACCGGCTCGTCAGGGTTCTGCGGACGCGGGTCCGTCACCCCGAACCAGCATTCCGGGTGCGGGGAGTTCTGCACGTAGGCGTCGCCGAAGCCGAGCCAGGGCCAGACGAAGGCGACGAGTCCGGCGTCGGCGATACGGCAGTCGTCGGCGGTCCTGCCCTCGGGGATGCGCTCGGCGTCGATGTAGAAACGGCCCAGCCAGCTGGGAAGCCACAGGTAGTAGGGGTAGGCGCTGTCGTCCGACAGGAGGTAGCTGTTGGCGTTGGAGAAGAGCGCCTTTCCCGCCACGGGGGTGAGCCGGGTCCCGTATTCGGGGAGGGAGAACCGGACGCCGAGGACCTCGAAGAATGATCTGATGTCGCGGAAGTACTCGGAGAACTGGTCGTAAGCGTTCGAGGTCTCCTGAAGCACCTGCGGACGGAAGATCATGCAGTTCCCCGGTCTCAAGGAAATATGAACAGCATATTATGCCCTCAGTATGCGTGCGGTGCCCTCGGTTGACAAGAGCGCGGTGAGGCGGAAGTGCAGGTGTTGATTCTGTGGTTTCAGGGGAAACAGATTCCGGTGTGCAATATCTGGATGTAGCGGTCGTCGGCGCCGGCCTCGCCGGATGCCATGTCGCGGCCAGGTTGGCCGAGGCAGGGCGAGGGAGCAGGATCGGCCTTTTCGAGAACGACCACAGGATCGGCGGAAGAATGCACTCCGTCCGGATTCCGGGCCCGTCCGGGGCCTGGGCCGACCTGGGCGCCATGAGGCTGCACACGGGCCTGCGCCGGGTCCTGGGGCTCGTCGATGACCTGGGGCTGGGACCGGACCTGGTGCCGTTCGAGTTCGGACGGCCGGAGAACCTGTTCCACCTGAGGGGGAACAGGGCGCGTCAGGGGGACCTGACGGGCGCCACCCTCCCCTACCGGCTGCGCCCGGACGAACGCGGGCTGTCGCCAGGGGAGCTGGCGGACAGGGTGGCTCAGACCCTGGTGCCGGGGTTCGCGGAGAGCCGCCGCACCCACCACGAGGCCCGCGCCCGAGGGGACCGGCCGGTCGCCGACCACGCACTGGCCGCCTTCAGGTCCCGGTGCCGTACGGGGCGGCTGCACGGCCGCCCCCTGGAGGAGGCGACCTGGCCCGACGCCCTGCGGGCGGTCCTCAGCGGCGACGCCGTCGCCTTCGTGCACGACGCGGGCGGCTACGACGTGTCGACAGGGGGCGAGGGCGCGACCGCGCAGCTCGACCTGCTCTACCGGACCCCGCCCGACGCCGAGTACGTCTGTCTGCGGCGGGGCATGGAGAGCCTGCCGCGGGCCCTGCACGAACGTTTCACGCGGGCCGGCGGCGCCACCCGCCTCGGCCACCGGCTGGTGCGGGTCGAACGCGGGGACACGCCCGGCGAGGGCTCCGGACGGGGACGCCACCTGCTGCTCTTCCGGCGGTCGGACGGGCGGGGTCGCCTCCTGCCCGGCCACGTCCGCGTGCGCGCCGACGCCGTCGTGCTGGCCCTCCCTCCCGGGCCGCTTGGCGCTCTCGACCTCACCGGCCTGCCCGTGGGCGCGCACCTGTCCGCCGACCTGGCGGCGGTCGAGGCCGTCCCCGCCCTCAAGCTCTTCCACCTCTACCGGCGCCCGTGGTGGCGGGACCTGGGGCTGAGCCGGGGAAGGAGCACCACCGACACCCCCCTGCGCCAGCTCTGGTACGGAAGCGCCTGCCGGCCCCCCGACGGTGATCCGCACCCGTCACCCGCACCGATGCTCGCCGCCTACCCCAGCGGCCCCTCGGTCGGGCCGTGGCTCCGCGGCGGGGCCGACGAGGGCGCGGCCGGTGGCCACGCCTTCCCCGCCGCGGGCGACGCGCCGGCGCCCGCCGCCGTGGTCGCCCGCGCCCATGCCCTGCTCCGGCGCGTCCACGGCCTGCCCCTCCTCGAACCGCCCCTCGCCGCCTGCTGGCGGGACTGGAGCGGCGGCGCGTGGCACACGAGGCGCCCCGGCCACGACCCGCGCGCCCTGGCACGGCGCATGGGGCAGCCGGCCGCACGCGAGCGCGTGCACGTGGTCGGCGACTGCTGGACCCATGACCCGGGGTCCGTCGAGGGAACCCTCGACGGCGCGGAGGCCGTCCTTCGTGAGCACTTCGCCCTGCCCGCCCCGGAGTGGTACCGCGACGCGGGCGCCCGCTGAACGCACCCTGACAGGAAGCGCACGACCGGAGGAGCCGCCGTGGAGAACACCGATTCAGCCCTGCCCGGACGCACCGCGTCCACTGCCCGTGACCTGACCGCCTACCTGGAGACGCTCCCCCGGCCGCGGGCGCGGCTCGGCGGAGGGGCCGGCGACTGGCGGGTCGAGGAGGTCGGCGACGGCAACGTCAACTTCGTGTACCGGGTCCTGGGCCCCTCCGGCTCGGTGTGCGTCAAACAGGCCCCGCCCTATGTGCGCGTGGCGGGCGGGTCCTGGCCGCTGACCCCCGAACGCGTCGTGCACGAGTACCGCGCCCTGGAGGAGCACGGGCGTGCGGCCCCCGGGGCACTGCCCGCACCCCTGCACCTGGACCGCGACCGCCACCTGCTCGTCATGGAGTACGTGGAGGACCACACCGTCCTGCGCCACCGCCTCGCCCGAGGGGCCCTCCACCCGGGGCTGGGCGAGCAGGTCGGCGACTACCTGGCCCGCACGCTCTTCGCCACCTCGGACCTGGCCCTGCCCGCCGCGGACAAACGGGCCCTGGTCGCTGAGTTCGAGCTCAACACCGAGATGTGCCGGATCATGGAGGACATGGTCTTCACGGAGATCTACCGCGACTTCCACCGCAACAGCTGGACCTCTCCCGAGCTGGACGCGGAGGTGGCCGCCGTCCGGGCCGACACCCGCGTCCTGATCGCGGCCTCCCGCCTCAAGGACCGCTACCTCACCAGCAGACAGGCGCTGCTGCACGGGGACCTGCACACCGGCTCGGTCATGGTGGGAACGGCGGGGAGCCGGGTCTTCGACCACGAGTTCGCGTGCTTCGGGCCCATGGGCTTCGACGTGGGCGGGTTCCTGGCGCACCTGCTCATCGCCTACTTCGCCGCGGACGGTCGCCGCGCAACGCCCTCTCCCCGCGAGGACGAACAGCAGACCTGGCTGTTGGACCAGGTGGAGCTGACCTGGAACGTCTTCCGGGAGCGCTTCCTGTCCCTGTGGCGCTCGTCGGGCCACGGCGACTCCTACCCCGCCGCGCTCTTCGCCGACGCCCGCGGGGCCGCCGCCCTGGAGGGTGAGCGCGGCGCGTATCTGGACCGGGTCCTGTGCGACTCCGTCGGTTTCTGCGGAGCCGAGCTCATGAGGCGCCTGATCGGTTTCGCCCGCCCCGCCGACCTGACCGGCATCGCCGACCCCGGGGCACGGGCGGGCTGTGAACGCGCGGCCCTGCGGCTGGCTCGGGGACTGCTCGTGGACGCCTCGGACCACAGGAGCGTTCGCGACGTCACGAACGCGGCCCGGCGCGCCCGGACGGGGTGAGGAGGGCGCGGCACGACGCCGCGTCCGGCCCGGGTCGCGCACCCGGGATCGGCCGGGCCCCTCGGGAGCCGTCCCCCCGGGGGGACGGTGTCGGACCGGTGGCTCCGACCGGCGTGCCGCGGCGGACGCGGGCGGTGTGCACGAGGGCCCTGCGCGCCGAGGGCCCGGCGCGCGGACACACGGGTCCTCGCACGAAAGGGCATTGGCCGAGCGGTCGGGCCGGCGGGAAAGGCGCACCGAACCGCCGTTGCGCCACACCTCCGCCGGAGGGGACCGCCGCGGGACGGAGCCGAAGCGAAAGGGGATGCGCGAGAAAATGACGGAGCGCGTTTGCGCCTCTGTCCCCGAAGGGCCGCACCGACCTTCGGAGCGAGTGGAAACAGAAGGGAAACACCACCCCTTTCCCGCGGGCGGATATGGTCCCGCGACCGCACAGGGAATCCCATGGACCACAGCACACCCCCACGATTGTGCACGACCTCGCCGAGAACCGCCATCACCTGCAGGACAGAAGTATCTGTCCGCCTCCCTGCCCGGACCACCCCCACAAAGGAACAATAAAGTCCCACACCAACACTAATTCGGGTAAATCAACGAATAAGGGACTGCTATTGACTGGAACGATTGAGGGAACTAATGTTCCGCAGGGGGCTTCTCGCCCACGACCGAGAACGGGCAGTGAACAGACCGAACGACCCCGGAGTGCCGGCAGACCCCATTCCCGCCAACGTACCGAGCGCCCCGGAACCCGGCGCCCCAGCCGGAAGAATTCGCTCCAGATTCACTACTCCCTTTCACGTCGAACGAGAACCTGTCGGAATCACGCGGTAATCCGAGGCCCCTCACTCGACCATGGCCTCCGGCCAGCCACGCCCCAGCACGGGACACCGAGCCAGTGAAGCATTTCGTCCAGCTCAGTCAGATCCCACGAAACCCCGACTACGACTACTGCGTCATCGGCGGAGGACCCGCGGGCCTCATCGCCGCGCACGAGCTCTCCAGGCGCGGCGAGACGCTGCTCCTGGAAGCCGGAGCGACCTCGCCCGAGAGCTCCTACGCCGCACTGCGCGCCGCGACGACCGACAGCGTGCTCGTCAGCGACCACGGCGTCCATCCGGCCAACCCGTGGACCCTGCGCGGCCCCGGCGGCGGCATGGAGCGGTACGCGGGGATCCTGGTCCGCTACCGCACACAGGACTTCGACAGGTCCGCGGCGTTCGCACACGCCTCGGCCGACCCGCGCTGGCCCATCGGGTACGAGGACCTGCGCCCGTACTACGACGAGGTCGAGCGGCGCTTCGGCATCGCGCGCACCACCGGCCTCGATCCCACCGAGCCGCCCTCGTGCGCGCCCCTCCTGCCACCGCATCCGCCCAGCGCACGGGCCGAGCTCATCAACGAGGCGTTCGACGAACTCGGCATCGGACACTTCCCCACACCGCTCGGGGTCAACTCCCGTCCTTTCGCCCGACGCCCCGCCTGCACCCGGTGCGGTCCCTGCAACGAGACGCTCTGCCGGACGGGCGCGAAGGCGTCGGTGCTCCCCCTCGTGCTGGGATCCGGATCGGAGCACCGGCTGCGACTCGCGCACGCGGTCACCGCCGAGGCCCTCCGGGTCGGTCCGACGGGCCGGGTCAGCGCGGTCGAGTGCCTGGACACGGCCGGGGGCCGCCACGCGACCATCAGGGCCCGCAACTTCGTCATCGCGGCCGGCGCACTCAACAGCTGCGCCCTGCTCCTGCGCTCCACCAGCCGCCTGCACCCCCACGGACTGGCCAACGGGAACGACCAGGTGGGACGGGGCATCCAGTTCAAGCTCACCGGGTACGCCGAGGTGCGGGCCCCCTCCTCGGCACGGCTGCGGGAGAGCCCCACCCTGTTCAGCACCACGGCGACCACGGACTTCTACCACCGGCTGCCCGGGGGCGGATGCGGCGGCTTCCTCTACGAGGCGTCGGCCCCGGACCGGCCCGACACGCTCCGGCTGCACTTCGTCGTGTCGGAGACGCCGATGTCCGAGAACTTCGTGGCGCCGGCCCCCTCCTCAGCCGACGGGCCCAACGTCGTGATCCGGCACAGGAGCCACCGGGCCGACCTGCGGCGGCTGCGCTCCCTCCGCTCGATCGCGGTCGACACCCTCGCACACATCGGACGCGGCGTCCGGGCCCAGGAGGAGTTCAACGCCACGGGCATGGCGCACCTGGCGGGCGGCTGCCGCGCGGGCACGGATCCCAGGACCTCGGTGGTCGGACCCGAGGGACGACTGCACCAGTGCGACAACGTCTATGTCGCCGACTCCGCCTACTTCCCGTACGCGGCCGCCGCCAACCCGACGATGACCGTGATCGCCAACGCCCTGCGCATCAGCAGGCAGCTCGCACAGCACTCCTAGGAGGTCTCCTTGGACGGAATACGGCAAGCACTCGACACCACCTGCACACGGACGCGGGACATGGACCGCAAGAACCCGCTGCTGCTGGTGCGGGGCCGGGGCGCGACGTTCACCGACGCCGAGGGCAGGTCCTACGTCGACTTCACCTCGTGCACCGGCGCCGCGCCCCTCGGCATGGGGCACCCCAAGATCGTGGAAGCCGTCACCCGGCACCTCGCCGACGGGGGCGGCATCCTCCCCGGGACCATGAGCCGGATCCGGGTCGACCTCGCGCAACGACTCCTGGACCTGTTCCCGCACAGCGAGAGGGTCGCCTTCATGCGGACCGGCTCCTGCGCGACCACGGCAGCGGTGCGCCTGGCACGGGCGGCGACCGGCAAGAACACCGTCCTCACCAGCGGGTACCACGGATGGCACGACTGGCAGCTGCAGTACCAGGGCGATGCCAGGCAGTACGCGTACGACCCCCGGGTGCACCACTTCGGCTACGACGCCGACCAGCTGCTCGCGCTCTGCCGCGAGTTCGCCGACGACCTCGCGGCCGTCGTCGTCTCCCCCGAGCACGACGTCATGCCGACGGGGCACCTGGAGGAGCTGATCTCGATCACGCACGGGTTCGGCGGCGTCGCCGTCCTGGACGAGGTGATGACGGGGTTCCGCGTCGGCCCGGGCGGGCTGACGGCGCGCCTGGACCCCAGGCCCGACATCACCGTGCTCAGCAAGGGGCTCGCGAACGGCACCGCCCTCTCGGCCGTGCTGCTCGGCCCCCGGGTCGCCGGCGCCCACGAGGCCACCGACCTCGGGAACACCTACCTGCGCGAGACGACGCCGTTCGTCGTGGCGCTGGAGAGCATCGACCTGCTGGCCGAGGAGACGGCACGGGTGCACCGGACCACCGCGTCCCTGGGGGCGGGGCTCAACGAGGTGTTCTCCGCCGCCGGCTACCCGGCGTGCGCGGTGTGGGACGACGGGATCCTCCACCTGGTCTTCGCCACCGGCGATCTCGCCGGCGGCTTCTACCGGACGATGCTCGACGCCGGGCTCTTCCTGGGGAGCGGGGGGACGATCCTGCCCGGGGCCGGGGTGACCGACGACCACGTGGCCCTCGCCGTCCGGACTGCCCGCGCGCTCGCGGAGGGGCCGGCGGCGACCGGCCTCACGAGCCCCTTCGAGGCCCCAGGCGGCGCGCCCTGGCAGCCGTTCGCCGACTTCTGCGCCGACGCCTTCCGCGCCACCCCCGCGGTGGCGGACCTGTGGTGGACCGCCAAGGCCGCCGCGCGGGTGAAACCCGCCCGCGAGAAGGGAGCGCTCCGATGAACCCCGTCCTGCTCGGCGGGGAGAACCGCTCCGGCACCACCCTGCTCAGCATCGTCCTCAACTCCCACCCCGACCTGTGCGTGGGCCCCGAACTCGACTTCGTCGAACCCCCCAACCTCGGCACGCACGTCCTGGAGGCGATCGAACTGGTCCGGTCGCGCGACCCGCGCGCGGTCGGCCCCGGCACCTCCAGCGGGGACCCGTACTGGTACGACGCGGCCCATTTCGTCAAGCAGTGCGAACGGTTCGGCATCGGCTACGCCGAGCTGGCCGGGGCGATCCGCGCCCGGCTCGACCAGGGTGGGGGCAACCTCGTCACGCTCCCCCAGCGGTGCGAGCTGATCAGGGCCCTCAGCGAGGCCCGCGCACGCGCGCAGGGCGCGCGGATGTGGGGCATCAAGCTGCAGCGCAAGATCAGGGACGTGGACGAGTTCGCCAGGATCTGGCCCCGGGCGCGGTTCATCCACATCGTCCGCGACGGCAGGGACGTCATCACCTCCCACCTCCACACGGTGCCCGACTGGGGCCACCAGGACGTCGAGACCGCGGCCCGGGACTGGGTGGAGATCATCTCCTTCGCACGCCACCGGGCCCCGTCCGGCCGCTACCTCGAAGTGCGCTACGAGGACCTGGTCTCCTCCCCCGAGCCGGTCACCCGCCGGATGTGCGACTTCCTGGGCGTCGGGTGGTCCGCCCGTATGGTCCGCCACCACGAGCTGGAGCACCCCCTCCACCGGAACCCGTGGTCCCATCCCGCCGCCGAGAAGACCAAGGCGCGGCTCACACGGAACTCCGTGGGCCGCTTCCGCCGCGAACTCGGCCACACGAGGACGGCACAGTACGAGAGCGTCGCGGGGGACCTGCTGGCCGACTGCGGATACGAGCGGAGCACAGGTGCCCCCGCCCGATGACACCGCCCTGTTCGCCGGGCTGTTCGCGCTGATCCTGTTCAGCGCCGCAGTCCAGTCCCTGTCCGGGTTCGGCTTCGCGCTGCTCAGCGCGCCGCTGCTCACGGCGGCGCTGGGCGGTCCCCAGGCCGTCTCGACCATCATGATCACCGGCACCGCCTGCGACATCGCCATCCTGGCGGTGCGGCAGGGCGTGCCTCGGCCGGCGGTGCGCGAGACGTGCGCCCTCGCGCTGTGGTCGGCCCCGGGGATGCTCCTCGGGGCCTGGCTGCTCACGGCGCTGCCCGCGCTCGGGCTCCAGGTGTTCGTCGCGTGCGTCGTCATCGCCGCGGTGCTCCTGAGGGTCCTCTCGCGCGAGGACGCCGCCGTCCTGAGCCCGGTCTGGGCGGCCCCGGCGGGCCTCCTGTCGGGGGCGTTGAGCACCTCGACGTCCCTCGGGGGCCCGCCCAGCGTCTACTACCTCGTCCACCGGGGCCTGACCCCGCACACCATGCGCGACACCCTCGTCACCCTCTCCCTGGTGCGCCTGCCCCTCAGCGTCGCGGCGCTCCTGCTCACGGGCGCCTGGGAGGCCTACCCCCTGTGGCTGCCGCTCGTCGGCGCCGCGCTCCTGGGGCAGGCCGCGGGCACCCGGGCCTTCCACCGCTTCGGCCACACCCGCTACGAGCACATCGTCCTCGGCCTGCTCACCACGTCGGCCGTCGTGTCCCTGGGCTCCCTCGGCCTCACGTGAGGCCCCGAACCGCCGCCGGCGGGCGCCGGCCCGACCCCCTGCCGTCCCCGCCGGGCCCCGGCCCCGGGGGTCCGGGGCCCGCCGGCAGATCCCGGTCTTCCTCCTGGAACCCGCGCAGCACGGCTGATACCGGGGCCACGGCCTGCGCGGACGAGCGGGTACGCGGAGACGGGCGGGCCCCGCCCGCCCGTAAAACTTACGGATCACTTCGCCCTCCTCCAGGACGGCCCGGGGAGAGGGGGCCGGGGAGCGGATACGTTGTGGCACCAGGAGTCGTCGGCCGGGACCGTCCGGCCCCGCGACCGGTACACAAGGAGGCGCTCATGTCGGATGCCGAGCGCGTGGTCGTCCTCGGCGGCCACGGCAAGGTCGCCCTGCTCACCGCGCCCAAGCTCACGAGCGCGGGCTATTCCGTCGACTCGGTCATCCGGGACCCCGACCAGAGCGCCGACGTCGAAGCCGCAGGAGGCAACCCCGTCGTGCTCGACATCGAGCGGGCGGACGTCGAGGCGCTCACGGAAGCCTTCGACGGCGCGCGGGCCGTGGTGTTCGCCGCCGGCGCGGGCGGGGGCGACCCCGCACGCACCGCCAGGGTCGACCACGAGGCGGCCGTCCGCGCGATGAGGGCCGCCGAGAAGGGGGGCGTCAGGCGCTTCGTCCTCGTGTCCTACGCGGGCGCCCGGGTCGACGTGGACAGGATCGACCCGGACAACCCCTTCTACGCCTACGCGAAGGCCAAGCACGACGCCGACGCGCACCTGAGGGGAACCGAACTGGACTTCACCATCCTCGGCCCCGGCAACCTCACCCTCGAACCGGCGACGGGGAGGATACGGCTCGCGGACGCCGACGGCACGATCGACGGCCGACCGCCGGGTGACGAGGGCCGCACCTCCCGGGAGAACGTCGCCGAGGTGATCACCCACGTCATCACCGCGAACGCCGGCGTCCGGCAGACCGTGAACTTCTACGACGGCCCGATACCGATCCCCGAGGCGCTCCCCTGAGCCGTGGTCCCCGGCCCGGTGCGGATCCGCCTCCGCCGGCCCGGGCCCTCCCGTGACGGCAGCCGGTACCGGCTGCCGGGCGGTCACGCCGGAGCGGTCCTCCCCCGAGCGTCGACACACGGACACGTCCGTCGCACCGCCCGCTCGCACACCGCCGACGGCACCAAGCAGCAGACCACGGGAGACGGGCGGGTCGGCACGGCCCCGGTGTCCTCCTCCGCCCCACTCACCGATGTCGGGGACCACCCGGCCGGTGAGGACCGCGGTGCGGACGCGGCGTCCGGGGCCGGGCCGGCCGGGGGAGGTTAACGGCCAGGTCCGAACACCGCCCCCCAGCCTTTCCGCGCCTGCCCCGGGTCCTCGCCGGGCGACCGCTCCCGGGCCGCGCCACCCCCGGGGTCCTCGCGTTCGGGGCCGGACCCACCGCCCGGACGCCCCCGGAGCGCACATACGCGGCCATGAACACCAGAAGGCGTATACCCAGGCGTAGCGCACCGGCGGGGCGGGGCCGTATTCCCGCGAGTTCGCGAAACCCCCCGCACCTTCCTCCCCCCGGGTCCAGGCTGGCGGTGGCACGCGCCTTCCCTCGGCGCCCTTCACCGCTCCCTCCCACGGGTACCGGAAGGAAGAACTCCTTGGACATCGCCGTCGGAGCACCCCACATCGTGCGCAACAAGCGCAGCGGCCTCGTCCTGAGCGTCCGGGACAGGGCCCTCGCCTCCGGAGCCCGGCTGGAGATCCGTCCCCTGAACGGCGACGACGCCAGCCAGCTCTGGTACGTCTTCGCCCTGGACGGGGCCGTGCTCCTGGCCAACAAGGCCAGCGGCCACCTGGTCCGTGCGGGGGACGACCACGGTTTCAGCGACCACCTGGAACAGCACAGCTCCACCACCGGCTCCACCCACCTGTGGCGCCTGCGCAAGCTGCCGGGGGACGGCGGAGTCCACCTGGTCAACAAGAGCACCACACAGCTGATGAACGTCAGGAGGAACAGCGTCGAGCCCGGCTCCACCGTGGAGATGTGGCGCAAGCAGGGCCCGGCCGTGGGCGCCCAGGCGTGGTCGCTGGAGGTCCACGGGGACATCGACCCCGTCGTCGAGGAACTGCGGCGCACCCGGACCGCCTCTCCCACCGACATCGGAGACGTCCTGCGCCTGAGCGACTACAAGATGCCCGCCAGCGACAGGACCGAGGAGGTCCTGGTGGGCCAGGTCCTGCTCCCCTTCCCCCTGGTCCAGGACCGCGACCTGACCGCGCGCCAGCGCGCGGACGAGACGCCCTGGTACGTGCTGCGCCGGTACGCCTACTGGCACATGGTCTACTACTTCGAGCACAGCGGCGCCTCGGACCACACCCGGACCAAGTCCGTGACCGTGGGTATGACCAGCAGCAACTTCAGCGAGGTCCACAAGACCACGGGCATCTCCGTGACGGCCGACGCCGCCTTCGGCTACTGGGGCCTGTCCGCCGCTCTGGGCACGACCATCGGCCGCGACCTCAAGGTCACCAGGGGCTCCAGCTCCAGCGAGAGCACCACCTCCAGCGAGACGGTCACCCGCTCCTACCCGGCCGGCAAGCGCGTGGCCGACGCCGTCTGGTTCCGGGAGAACCGGTACGTACTCAGCCGCCTGGACGGGGAGACCGTCGTGGAGTGGACGGTGCGCGATCCGGACATCAACGTCGTGGACTCCCACCCCGACCCCGTCTGACCCCGGAGGGCCCGAGGCCCCACCGCGACGGCCCTCGGGTCCCGGCGGTCCTCACCACCCGCGCCTCCGAGGGGGACGGGGCGTCCGTCCGCGCGGTCCCCCGGGCCCGGCCGTGCGCCCCTCCGCCGGGTGCGTCCACCGCCCCCGGCGGGACGGTCACGCGGTCCTTCCGCTCCTGCCCCGGGTGCGCCGGCGTGCGCGGCGCCGTGCCCACGGCTTCGGCGCCGTCGGCGCCCCCGGACAAGGCGGGGCCCGCCGCGGACATCACCCCCTACTCCCCCTCCCCCACCGCCGTCGACAGCATCTCCCCCACCTGGAGGACGTCCATGCCCACCGCCCCGGCCGCCGCAGCCGCGGCGAGCGCGTTCACCACCTGGTGCCCGCCCGCCGCCTGAAGGCAGACCGCGGAATCCCCCGCGCGGGTCCGGAGCGTGAACGAGGCCCGCCCCCGCTCGTCCGGGGCGACGTCGACAGCACGCACGTCCGCTCCCCTGGCCGTGCCGAAGGTGACCACCCGGGCCGTGGTCCGGTCGGCCAGCGCCGCCGCCCCGGGGTCATCGGCGTTGAGCACCGCCACCCCGCCGTCCCTCGCCGAGGGGAGCGCTTCGACCAACTCCACCGCGGCCTTCGCGATCGGATCGGGGCCGCCCGACCCCCCTTCCCGCGCGGTGCCGACGTCGAGGACCACTCCCGCCGTCGGAGGGGTGACCTGGGTGAGGTAGGTGATGTGGCCCGGCCCGCGGGCACTCATCCCGGCCACGAGGTACCGGGTGCCGGCGTCGGCCTCCAGGGCGGTGAGGGGAAGCCCGGTCTCGTCGTCGCACCGCCCACGGGTCGCCACGGTCGGTCCGATGGATTCGAGGACCCGGGAGAGCAGGTCCCGGGTGGCGGTCCTCCCGGAGGATCCGGTGATGGCGATGACGTCCAGGTCCGGCAGTTCCTCCACGTGGGCGCGGGCCCAGCTGCCCAGCGCGAGCAGCGGATCACCGACCACGATCGCGGGCGCGCCGACCGGGTGGGCGGTGAGCACGGCGGCTGCGCCGGCCTCCAGGGCGCACAGGAGGGAGCCGTGCCCGTCCCGCCCTTCTTCCCGGAGGGAGATGAACAGGTCGCCGACCCGGACCTCACCGGGGTCGAAGGCGATCCCGCCCACCGGGGTCGCCGGATCGGCGCCGGTGATCCGGCCACCGGTGGCGGCGGCGATCCGGGCGAGGGACAAGGGCTGTATGACGGCCTCCGGGCTGCTCGTGCGTGATGGTCAGACAGTATCGGGAAAGCCGCTCTGAGCAGGTGATTTCCGTGATGCTGCTCCGGTGCCCCCTCTTCACGGGGGTTCCGGACGGGGACGGTGTCGTGCCCCTCCGCCTCGCACGCGAACGCCCCCTGGCCCGGTGGGATCCGCGGCGGACGGGGAAACGTCGGCGGCAGAGGCCCCACGGCGCGCGGCGGGGCCGGGGCGGCACCGCCACGTGGCACCGGTCGGCACGTCCCGGTCCTCCTGAGACCGGGCCGCACCCCGCGCCGCTCTCGCACCGGACCGGGAGGAGGAGCCCCGGGAACGCCGGCGCCGCACCGGTCCCTGTCACAGGTGACCGCTACTGTCGGGCACCCGGCGGAACGAGCCCGACCGCCGGTCAGCGCAGTCGTCGTCCGGAACGCCGGGACCGCCGGTGCACCGGCCTCCGGGACCGACCTGTCCCACAGAGAGCCGGCATGCCCCGCACCACACCCCCGCGACCGGTCGACGTCACCGCTGTCGTCCCCCGACTGGCGCCGCTGGCGCGCACCACGACCCGGTTGCACCCCTACCCCGGATCGCCGTCCGTCCGCGACAGTTCGATCGGCGGTCCGCTGCTGTGGCCGACCGCCGAGCCGTGGCCGCACTGCGACGGCCCCCACGAGCGGGGCTTCGCGGTGGACATGTCCCTGGTGGACCTGAGGCTGGAACGGCTACGCGCCGCCGTGCGCGGCAGGAACAGGACCCGGCGGGAGCAGAAGGCCCTCGGGCGGCTGGAGTCCCGGGCCTATCCGCTCACGAGCCCACCGGTCGCGCCGCACCACGGCTCGGTGGCGATGCTGCCGCTCGCGCAACTGTACGCGCGCGACGTGCCCGACCTGCGCGCCCCAGAGGGGGCGGACCTGCTCCAGGTGCTGTGGTGCCCCTTCGACCACCCACCGGACACGTTCATGCCCAGGACCGCGCTGGTCTGGCGGTCCTCGGCCGCGGTCACCGGTGTCCGCACCGAGCCCCCGGAACCGGCGGCGGTGCAGTACCCGGGCTACCTGCCCGAGCCGTGCCTGCTCGAACCGGAACAGGTCACCGAGTACCCCAACCCCCTGGAGTTGGACAAGGACCTGCAGGAGCTGCTGGGGCGGTGGAGCACGTGGGAGGCGGCCGGCGCCGCCCCGGACAGCTCCTACGAGCCCGCCCCGGAGGAGTTCTACCTCGACCAGCTGTCCGTGGCCCCCGGCTGGAAGGTCGGCGGCTGGGCGCCGTGGGGCCCCACCGACCCCGTTCCCCGGTTCTGTCCCACGTGCGACACCGGGATGGACCCGCTCCTGACCATCGCCACGTTCGAGTGGGACGGCAGCGACCGGGGGTGGGTTCCGCACGGGGACCGGGCCGCTGTACCGTCCGACCACCCCGACTGCCATGACCCGAGGATGCCGACCGCGGTCCAGATCGCCAGCGGCTACAGACAGCAGCTCTACATCTGCCCGGCGGACCCGGAGCACCCCCACACCGAGCTGATGCAGTAGGCGCCCGGGCGGCGGGCGACCGCGCGCCGCTGTCCGCGGCCCCGCTTTCCCCCGGGGAGGGAGCGTCCGCCCCGCGTCCACGGGCGACCCCGTGATCTGCGCTCTCGGCACGACGTCATGAACCGGCGGCTCCCACGGGAGAATGACCGCGTGATCGATCCCGGGACCATCGACCTGACCACGTTCCTGCACACCTGGTACGGCGCCCCCGGCAGACGCGCGGCACCGCTTCCCGATTCCTGCGACTGGCTCCCCGGTCCGCTGAAGGACTGGCACGTTCTGGCCCGCCGGTGGGACACCCGACTCACTCACACGACGTCGATGATCCCACCCGGGAGAATCCGCCCCGACGACGGCAAAGCCGTTTTCATGGTGGACTCGGCGGCCGACTGGCGCTGGTGCATCGACCCGGACGAGCCGGACAGCGTCTTCGACGCCGAGGAATACGACCCCGTGGAGAGGAATCCGGAACGGCTCGCGGACTTTCTCGTCCACAACACCGTCAGAGAAGCCCTTTTCGGCGCCGCAGCCAGGACGTGGGCGCTCGCGGTTCCCGACGAAGCGTTGCCGGAGATCCTCTCCCCCATGGAAGAAGTAGCGTTCGGCGCCTGGAAGTGGCCGGTGCCGGGCTGCAGGATCTTCCTGGGAGGCGGTGTGCTCGCGGAGATCGTCGAGGTCGACCCCGGCTCCGGTTGGGAGGTCCACGTCGCCGCAACGGGCTTCGCCTCCCTGTCCCGCCTGGCGAACATCTCCGAAACACACTGGCGGACGCCTGGAGGCTCGGCAAAAACCACCCAGAAGTGAGGCCGGGCTCCTGAAGGAACTCCATGGGCATGCCCTCCCCGGACCGCCGTTTCCTCGACGGTGTGCTTCCCGGGGTTCGGCGGGAGCCGAGAATTGTCGGCGTCGCCGTCGCGGGTCGATCGCGGGAGGACTGTCCGGCATCCACTCCGATGTCGATCCGGTCGTGGCCGTCGAGGACGAGGCGTTCGGCTCCGTCATGGCCGGACGCCCCGCACCGCCCGGTCCCGGTGCGCCCAGGTCCGCGGGCTCCACCCGCCCGTCGGGGCTCCGGGGTCCATACGTCATCGGAGGGGAGAGAGCTCCGTGTCCTCGTCGGGCCAGCCGTCCTGGACCAGCGGAGGACAGGACAGGTTCCTCAAGAGCAGGGAGACGAGGAATGCGGTGATCCCCATGTCGAACACGTACCACGAGCTCGTATCCCCCACCACGATCCCCCACTCGTGAGGGTCGTCCGAGGAAGTGTGCCAGTACAGGCTGTAGGCCACGTCGGTCGTTCCGAATCTCAGCAGGTCGTCGAAGTAGACGAACTCACCCTCGACCTCCAGGCGGGTGGAGCCGATTCCGCTGCCGCTGAAGAAACCGTCCTTCCCCCCGGTCGCCCGCCCCAGGTCCTCCCGGTCCCCCGCACGGACCCGCACAATGGCGGCAGGGCCCAGGACCGCGAAGCCGTCATCCAGGGCGAAGGGGCCGAAATGATCGTGCAGAGCCTTGTAGTCCTCGGGGAAGGAGATCCCGGATTCGGCCTCCAAGGCATCCCAGTCGGCAGGGTCTTCCCCTGACCCGACCCCGGGGAATCTGTCCTTCATCCACTGCAGATGGTTCATGAGAACTCCTCGAAACGACACGGACGCCTTCGCTCCAGGCGTCCGGCAAGGACGTGCGCATCCACGTGCCGGACGGCCGCACGCCCCTCGAAGAGAAGGCGTGCGGTTCCGTCATCGCCGTGCCCGCGGATGGACTCGGCAAGGAAAGCACCGCCGCCCGTGCCGGGTCGGGCCGGTGGGCCCCACCGCCGCCGGGCCGGGCCCCCGGGCTACCGGCCGACCGCGGGCGAACCCGACGCCTCGGGCGCGGACGGCGCGGCGGTCCGGTTGCGTACCAGCATGGTCGCGGGCACCGCGGCGAGGACGAAGAGCACCCCCGCCATGGCGACGTAGAGGTACACGCCGGCCGCCGTGCTCACCGGGGCGCCGTCGGCCGAGATTCCGGCGATCCGGGTCGCCTTGAGCACCTCTCCCCCGGCGAAGTTGAAGACGACCGAGCCGAGGGCGAGCACGACCGACACCAGGCCGGCGACCGTGCCCTGCCGCTCGGGCGCCTCGATGCCGGTCGCCAGGTTGTAGCCGGAGGCGCCGATCGCGCCGGCGGCCACGCCGACCATGGCGCCGCAGGCGATCGCGACCGGGAGCACCGACACCCCCGCCAGCATCGCGAAGGTCGCCGCCGCCCCGACGGCGATGCCGCCGAGGAGGGGCAGCGCGGGACCGAACCGCCCGGCGATCCATCCGGCGCACGTGCCGCCGACGACGATGCCGAGGTTTGGCGCGGCGAGCAGCACGGCGACCGCCTCGCCGTGGCCCAGCCCGTAACCGAGCCCCAGGTCGGGGGGCACCTGGGCGATGATCCCCGTCAGCTGGAGCATGCTGCGGAAGGACCCCGCGGCCAGGACCAGTGCCAGCAGCGTGAGCAGGATCGGGCGGCTGAGGGCACGGATGTCGATGACGGGCTCCTCGACCCGCAGTGCGAGGAACGCCCAGCCGGCCAGCGCGGCGGTCCCGGCCGCCAGCAGCGCGACCATGCCCCCGGACAGCCATCCGAGGTCACTCCCGAGGCTGATGTAGGCGAGCACCGCGCCGAGGCCGCCGCCGAGCAGGAGCGCCCCGCCCACGTCGATCCGGCCGGCGCCGCGGATCGGCGACTCCGGGATGAAGGAGCGCACGCAGAGCGCCGCCGCCGCGGCGAGCAGTGCCGCCGCGACGAACACGCTGCGGTGGCCGAACACCTCGATGACCGGCTGCATCAGGAACGGCTCGGCGATGCCGACGACCGCGGAGCCGGACGTCACGATCCCGACCACGGCCATCGCCACACCCGGGGTGCAGATCTGTCGGACGAGGGCCACCGTGATGAAGACGGCGGCGAAGGCGGCGCCCTGGAGGAAGCGCCCGGCCAGGAAGACCCAGACGTTGGGGGCTACGAGGCAGACCAGCGCTCCCGCGCAGGCCAGGAGCAGGGTGGCGACGAGTACCCGGCGCTGTCCGAAGATGTCGGAGCTCTTCGCGAGCAGCGGCGACCAGAGGGCCCCGGCCAGCATCGCGCTCGCGTTCAGCCAGGCGGCCTGGTCGGTGTCGAAGTGGGCCAGCAGCTGGGGCAGGACCATCATGGGCGAGCCGATGGCCACGTCGGCCAGGACGTTGGCGAGGGTGAGGACGGCCGCCCAGAGGAGGAGCCGCTTGCTCCAGCGGTGCTCCTGGGCGCCCGGGGCGGGCATTGCCGGCGTGTCTTTCACTGTGGGTTCTCTCCAGTGCAGGGGGCGGGGGCCCGGCGGAGGGCGCGAACCGCGAGGGGCGGGGCGGGTCCGGGCGCCGGTCTCAGGGGGCGCCGGCGCCGGAGGCGCGCAGCGCCTCGTTGCGGGCGGCGATGTCGTCCCAGGTGGCGGGCAGCATGCGGTCGCGGCCGCTGTGGACGCGGCCCTGGGCGGAGGTGACGTAGGGGCGCTGCCGGGCCTCGTACCGGGCGAACGCGGCGGTGTGGTCACCGCCGCTCCGTTCGAGTTCCTCGGCGAGGAAGCGGGCGCCGGTGAGCGCGAGCGAGGTGCCCCGGCCGGACAGGTAGGCGGGGCTGTACCCGGCGTCCCCGACGAGGGCGACGCGGCCGCGGTGCCAGGAGGGCAGGTGGATCTGGCTCGCGGAGGTGAGGTAGAAACCGGGGTCGGCGCGGGCGGCGTCGAGCAGTTCCGGGATCCGCCACGACCGGTGGCCGGCGAAGGCGTCGAGGAGGATCCGCTTCTGGGCGTCCGTGTCGCGGTGGTCGTGGTCGATCGGGTCCGAGCGGAACTGGAAGACCGCGACGGCTCTGCCCTTGTACCGGAAGATGCCCGCCATCCGGCCGGGGACGTTGTGGATCGGGTTGATGCCCCCGGTGCGGGCCTCGGCGGGAAGGTCGGCGAGGGCGAAGTAGACGCCGAGGTGTCGCAGGTGGTCCTTCTCTGGCCCGAACACGAGCCCGCGGACGGCGGAGTGCTGGCCGTCGGCGCCGAGCACCAGGTCGTACCGGCCGGTGCGGCCCGAGGCGAAACGCACGTCGACGCCGCTGCCGTCGTCGGCCAGTGCCTGGATCGAGTCGCCGAAGCGGATCGCCGCGGTGTCCGGGAGCGCGTCGGCGAGGATGCGCACGAGGTCCTCGCGGAGGAGTTCGACGTCGTCGTCGGAGTCGTTGATCTGCGCCAGCGGGAGCGGGGCCACCGGCTCACCGGCGCCGTCGACGAACTGGGCGAGCTCGGACATCCGGATCCGCTGCTTCCGGATCTTCGCGAGCACTCCCATCCTGTCCGCGGCCTCGATCGCGTCACCGCGGACGTCGACGGGTGTTCCTGTGAGCCGGAGGTGGTGGGCGTACTCGACGAGGGTGACGTCGTGGCCGCGGGCGCCGAGTCCGAGGGCGCAGGCGAGCCCTGCGACACCGGCTCCGGAGACGAGGATGTTCACGTGGGCGCTCCAGGTTTCGCTGGGGGTGGGTGCGCGAGCGGCCCGGTGGCCGTTCGCGGGCGGTGCAGGCGGAACCGCGGAGCAGGGCGGCCGTCGTCCGGGCCGCTGCTACGTCGACCCGACGACACTAAAGCAATTTTCCGTTGCTTTTAGCGAGCTTACCGACGACCGGCTTGCACCGCAACGCCGCACCGGGCGACAATCGGCACCCCAGCAGAGGACCAGGAGGTGGGCGCGGCGATGGCCGACGGGAACACTGACCGGCCGCCCGCACGGCGCCCCGGTGGCCGCAACGCGCGGGTGAGGGCCCAGATCCTCACCGCGACCGCCGAGCTCGTGGCGCGCGACGGCATCGCGGGCTTCCGCTACGAGGAAGTCGCCGAGTTCGCTGGCGTGCACAAGACCAGCGTCTACCGCAACTGGCCCGACCGCGAGGAGCTGGTGGTCGAAGCCCTGCTGCGCTACGCCGAGGACCTCGCCTCGGTCGCCGACACCGGCGACATCCACCGGGACCTGGTGGACTTCCTGGAGGCCCTCGCCGGCGGCCTGGAGACGCCGTTCGGCCGGACGCTCGAACAGGCCCTCCAACCCGCCCGCCAGGGCCCCACCGTCCAGGCGCTGACCAGGATCCTCGACCAGCGCGTGGCCGCCATGCGGCGGCGGGTGGACACCGCCGTGGAGCGGGGCGAGCTCCCCCCGGTCGACAGCTCCTTCCTCGGCGAGATGATCTCCGGACCGGTGCACCTCATCGTCAACCGCGGCATGCGCACGTTCACCCGCGCGGACGCGGAGCGCATCGTCGGCGTGGTGCTCGCCGGCCTCCGGGCCACGGCGGCGCACGCCTGAGCCGTCGCCCCGGCCGGGGGCCGCAGCGCCCTCCGGACGCCTCCGCCGGGGCGCGACACCACACATTCGCGCAACACGGCCCCCGGTACCGTCCGGCGCATGCGTAGACAACTCCTCCTGCTCGGCGCCCTGTGCGCGCTCGCCGTACCCCTGTTCACCGCGGTCCCGGCGCAGGCGATCGTGGGCGGCACCGAGTCCACCCGCGCCTACTCCTTCATGGGCTCGTTCCAACCCTCCTATCCCGCGCCGCCGCGCGAGGACGGCCACGGCTGCGGCGTCCTGCTCCTGGCCCCCCAGTGGGTGCTGACCGCCAGCCACTGCGCCGGCAAGAACCCGACCAACGCGAAGGTGGGCGTCCCTCAGGGTTGGAAGGTCCGGATCGGTTCGCTGGACAGCACCTCCGGGGGCGAGGTGGCCGAGGTCGACCACTACTACCGGCTGGCGACCAGCGAGGACGAGGGCGGTTTCTGGGGCAGGGACCTCGCGCTGATGCACCTGGCGGCCCCGGTCGGGGCCGAACCCGTGCGGATCGCCCGGAGCACCCCGGCGGAGGGCTCACCGGCCCGGCTCCTGGGCTGGGGCATGACCTGCGAGGACAGCGGCGACCCGGCGTGCTACCCGAACCGGTTGCACGAGGCCGACACCGTGGTCCAGCCGGTCTCGGCGTGCGGGGTCACGGACCGCACCGACGAACTGTGCATCGGCAGCCGCGACGGCAGCGTCAACGCGGCCAACATGGACTCGGGCGGGCCCGCGCTGGTCCGCGAGGACGGTGAGTGGGCCGTGGCCGGCGTGGTCAGCGGCCCGAGCGGGAACGACGCCCCGGTCTGGTTCACCGACGCCACCCTGCACACCGCGTGGGTCGACGGCATCGTCGACGGCACCGACGTGCCCGCCGACGACGAGATCCCGGACGTGGAGGGGGCGGCGTACCTGGGCGGCTGTGCGGGGTCGGTGGTGCGCACCGCCTCCTCGCTGCCGGAGGACCCCGCGCTCATGCTGACCAACGGCCACTGCGTGCAGGAGGAGCGGCCCGCCCCGGGAAGCGCGCTGGTCGACCGCCCGGCCGACGGCGAGGTGCACGTCGGCGACCCCCGGGGCTACCCGCAGGCCACCGCCCGGCTGGAGCGCCTGGTGTACGCGACGATGACCGGCACCGACGTCGCCCTCTACCGCCTGGACACGACCTACGGCCAGCTGGAGGCGGAGGGGGCCAAAGTCCTCGAACTGGCCTCGGACCCCGTGCGCGCGGGCGATCCGCTCAGCATGCTCGTCCCCTACACCCGGCTGGAGTGCTCGGCCGAAGCCGTGGTCCCGCACCTGCGCGAGGGCGGCTACGAGCAGGACGACGCGATCCGCTACGCCTCGGGCGAGGGCTGCCATGTCTTTCCGGGCATGTCCGGTTCGGCGCTGCTGGCCCCCGACGGCTCCACGGTGGTGGGGGTCCACAACACCCACAACCGGGACGGCGGGGAGTGCACCGACGACAACCCCTGTGAGGTGGACGGGGACGGGAACATCGCCTTCGAGCAGGGCCGCGCCTACGGCCAGCAGGTGCACATGGTCACGGACTGCCTGACCACCGGGTCGGAGCTGGACCTGGCGCAGCCGGACTGCACCCTCACCGGGGCTTCGCGCTCCTGAGCCCCCCGTCCGGGTCGGGCGCGTCCGCCGGTCCGCCTCCGCGGCGGGCCCGTCGGCGGACCCCTCGGAGCCTCCCTCCGACCGGGGTCCGCCGACGGGGCTCCCCTCCTTCCCGACGGTCTCGGGCCTCACCCGAGGACTCGTCTCGAGAGCCGTCGGCGTGCTCGTGGCAGACGGGCGTGCGGGCGACACCGGGCACGGCCGGGAGAGGCGGGGCCCTTGCGCTCCGCCTCTCCCACGGGATCCGCTCACCGCGGGCCCTCCTGAACCGGGCGACGGCCCCCGCTCGGGCGCCGCGCCTGCCCGCCCGGCGGACGGGGCGCGGGCAGGCGCTGACGCAGCGCCCTCGGCGGGCGCGGGCAGCCCCGGGAACCGCTACGCCCCCGACCACGGCTCTCCGCGGTCGTTCGGCAGGAGCCCGGCCCCGATCAGGCGCCACTCGACTACGGGAGCCTGCCGGTCCCGGCCCCCAGGTAGGTCGCCACCGGCGCACCCGTGTGCGGAGAGGTGTCGACGACGGCCTCGACCGCGTAGACCGAGCGGATGAGCCCGGGTGTCAGCACGGCGGCGGGCGGTCCGGACGCCGCCACCCGACCCGCGTGCAGGACCGCGACCCGGTCGCAGTAGCGTGCGGCCAGGTTGAGGTCGTGCAGGGCGGTCACCACCGTCATGTCGAGCGAGCGGAGCAGGGTGAGCACCTCGAGCTGGTAACGGATATCGAGGTGGTTGGTGGGCTCGTCCAACACGATCACCTCCGGCTGCTGCGCGAGCGCGCGGGCGAGCTGGGCGCGCTGCTGCTCACCGCCGGAGAGGGTCCGCCACGACCGCGACCGGTACGCGCGCATCCCGGTGAGGGAGAGCGCGTGTTCGATCGCGGCACGGTCCTCGCCGTCCAGTCCGGCGAAGGTGCTGCGGTACGGCGTTCTGCCGAGCGCAACGGCCTCGTCGACGGTGATGTCGGTGTGCACCTCGGGCGACTGCTCGACGATCGCCATCCGCCGGGCGACCGCGCGCCGGGGCAACGAGCGAACCGGTTCCCCGCCCAGGAGCACCGTCCCGGCATCCGGCCGCCGAAGCCCCGCCAGGATGCGCAGCAGTGAGGACTTGCCGGCCCCGTTGGGCCCGAGCACGGCGAGCACCTCGTTCGGGCGCACCTCGATCGAGACCCCGTCGAGGATGCGTGTTCCGTCGACCGACCACGTGATGTCGTTCGCTGCCAGTGCCGTCATCGCCGAGCCGCCTTGCGCAGAACGATCGCGAACATCGGCGCACCGAGCAGCGCCGTGATCACCCCCACCGGGATGTCGTGCGGCGAGAACGCCGAGCGGGCGAAGGTGTCGACCCACACCAGGAAGATCGCGCCGCCGAGCCCCGCGAGGGGAAGCAGGAGGCGGTGCGTGGGCCCGGCCAGCAGACGCACGATGTGCGGCACGAGCAGCCCGATGAACCCGATCGCCCCGGACGCCGCGACGGCCGCCGCCGTGATGAGGGCGGTCAGGACCATGAGCGCCACCCGTGCCGTGGTCACGTCGACCCCGAGCGAGGCAGCGGTGTCCCAGCCGAAGGTGAACGCGTCCAGGGCCGACGCGAAGAACAGGCAGCCGAGGGCTCCGAGCACGATGACGGCGGACGCCACGATCAGCGGCTCCCAGCGTGCGCCCCCGAGTGAGCCGAGCAGCCAGTAGGTGAAGCCCCGGGTGGCGTCCGCGTCGCCGTCGAGCATCAGCACGAGCGAGGTGATCGCCGAGAAGAACTGCGACACGAGCACACCGGTGAGCACCACGCGGGCGGGGTTCGAGACGCGTCCGCCCCCGATGAGGAACAGCACGATCGCGAAGGCGGCCAGCGCGCCGGCGAACGCGCCCGTCGAGAGGGTCACCGCGCCCGAGCCGAGCCCGAGGACCATGACCGAGACCGCCCCGGTGGACGCCCCGGAGGAGACCCCGAGCAAGTACGGCTCGGCGAGCGGGTTGCGGGTGACCGACTGCAGCACCGCGCCCGAGACCGAGAGTCCGAGCCCGACCACGGCGGCGAGGAGCACACGTGGCAGGCGCGACTCCCACACGAGGGCGTCGATGAGCGGCGGCGCCGGCGGAACGGGGGCGAGGGCGCCCAGCCCGATGTTGCGCAGGATGATCCCGAGCACGTCGAGCGCCCCGATGTCCGCCGTTCCGACGAAGGTCGCGACGACGATCGACACGCACAGCGCGACGATGAAGGCGCCGACGAGGAGGGACGAGCGCAGCCGGCCCGGTGCGCGTGTCGGAGAGGCCGCGGCACCGTCTGCCGTCGCTCGCGCCGCCAGGGGATCGGCGCCGGACGGCGCGCCCGTGTCGCGCGAGCCGGTCTGTGAGGGATGGGTGGGTTTCGTCATCTTCGCGCGAACACCACGACATCGTCGTAGTACCGCCAGATGACACCGGTCTCGGCGAAGCCGGCGGTGCCGAGCGCCTGCAGGTGCAGTTCGAGCGGCGCGTGCGGTGTGGGCGGGCGGTCGGCGAAGCGGCGCTCGCGCTCGGCGTGGTGCTGTCCGAACGCGTCGTCCGCGACGGCGTCCGCCCACCACTCGTCCCAGGTCTGCACCCCCCGCGCGTGCGCGTCGTGCTGGGTGCGCTCGTCGTCGGCGGCCGCCGCCTGCGTGAGGAACGGCTGTGAGCGCGGGTCGTAGCGCAGGTGGTCGGCGTTCATGAAGACGCCGTCGGCGGGGAGCAGGGCGCCCAGGGTGTCGTAGACGGCGACGAGCTGCGCCGGCTCCAGCCAGTGGAGCGCGGTCGAGGAGACGGCGACGTGCACCGGCCCGTCGGGCAGCTGAGCCCTCCAACCGATCGTTGCCAGGTCGGCGTCGACGGGCGTGAAGCGTGAACCGTGGCGTCGGCCGAGCCAGGAGCCCGCGATCGCGAGCAGCACCGGGTCGTGGTCGACTCCGATCACCCGGGCGCCCGGAAACCGGTCGAGGACGCGCTGCGAGAGGCTGCCGGGGCCGCACGCCAGATCGAGGACGGTCATGCCGGTTCCGTCGGCCCCGAACTCGTCCGAGGAGGCGCACGTCCGCGCGATGACGTCGAGCATGATCTCGAACCTCTGCTCGCGGTGGGTGATGTACGCCGCCTGCTGGTCGTCCCAGGCACGGATGAGCCGCTCGAGGGCGTTCGTGTTCGTCATTATTCGGTCTCCATGTCGATGAGGCCCTGCGCGACGGTCGGGACGGCCTGCACGCTGTGGACGGAGGGGTCCATGTGCTGCCCGGGCACGACGATGAAGCGGTCGTCGACGACCGCGTCCATGGTCGAGGTCAGCGGGTCGTTCTTGAGGAACTCGATCTTCTCCTCGGCCGTGTCGCCGGGGTATCCGCGGCTCAGGTCGGCGAGCACGAGCACGTCGGGGTTGCGGGCGGCGACCTCGTCCCAGCTGACCTCCGGCCATTTGGTCGAGGCGTCGCTGAAGGCGTTCTCGGCGCCGAGCATCTCGGTCACGGTCTGCGGGAGCCCGCCGGGGCCCGCGACCGACGGGGTGGAGGAGGACGACGCGGTCGAGTAGAACCAGACCAGGCTCGGCGTGCCCTCGATCCGTTCGGCGGTCGCGAGCCCCTCGTCGACCACGGCCCGCTGCTCGGCGACGAGCTCTTCGCCGGCGTCCGGCACGTCGAAGATCTCGGCGATCGTCTCGATCTCGTCGAACAGCATCTCGAAGGTCGCGCCGCCCTCGACGGCCTCGTGGTAGGTGCAGTCGAACTCGCTGAGGTAGGTCGGGACGCCGAGTTCGTGGAGTTCGGCGCGCTCGCCGGCGTTCTCGGCGGTGAGGAACGAGGCGAACGACGAGTAGACGAAGTCGGGCTGCGCCTCCAGCAGCGTCTCGTGCTCGAGCAGGCCGTCCGTGAGCAGGGGGATGCCCTCGTAGGCGTCGGCGATGTCGCTCGGAACGGGGTCGGTCTCGTACGAGGTGCCCGCCATGCGATCGGCGAGGCCGAGCCGGATCATGATCTCGGTGGCCGACTGGTTCAGCGAGACCGCGCGCTCGGGGGCCTGCTCGACGGTCACCTCGGCGTCGCAGTTCTCGACGCTGAGGGGGTAGGGGGTCGCGCCCCCGCCCGCTGCCGCCGTGGAGTCGGCTTCGGGGACGGGCGCCGTCGCGCAGCCGGCCAGGGCGAGGGTCGTTGCGACGCCCATGGTTCTGATAATGATTTTCAATTTCATGACCGTAGGTTACAGTGCCTCTGCCACCAGGCCGTACTCCGCTGCGTGACGGCCGAGGAGACGCCCCCGGGCCGCCGCCGGACTCTCAACCCGTGTCCCGCGACGGCTCCGCGCCGCCGACAGGACCTCCCGATGGGGCGCCGGCGCGCTCCCCCGCCGCCGGGGCAGGGCCCCGCCCACCGGGGCCTCCCGCCGGGCGGGACCGACTCCCCCGCCCCGGCCGTCCACGCCGGGGGCACCGCGCCGCAATCAGACGTTCTGCCCGTCTTGTGGCGGCACGGCACTACGCATAGCATCAGGGCGACCTCACCGGGTCACCAGAGAGATCAGCACCCTCACCCCAGGGAGACCCCCATGCTGAGACGCATCCTCACACCCCTCCTCATCGGGCTGAGCGCCCTGGCGCTGACGCTGGTGGGCGCCGTACCGGCCTCCGCGGAACCCGCGGAGCAGGTCCAGCCCCTGCGCCAGACCACCCTGTACTACGACGCGAGCCAGTCCGCGGAGTACGCCTCCGCCGTCGCCTCGGCCGTGGGCGTGTGGAACTCCAGCGTCAACAACGTCCGCCTGGAGCCGGCCCCCACCGGGCGGCGGGCCGAGATCCGCATCATCGCCGACGACGGCTGGCCCCGCGCCCACCTGGGCCCGGTGCGCCCGGGCGGGCAGGTCACCGTCTGGATGGGCCGCCAGGGCACCGCCCAGGGCTACGACGCGGTGCGCATCGCCGCCCACGAGCTCGGCCACAGCCTGGGCCTGCCCGACGTCAAGCCCGGCCCGTGCTCCTCGCTGATGTCGGGCTCCACCGGCGGCGTGAACTGCACCGTCCGCGCCCCCAACGCCTCCGAGCGCGCGCGGGTCGAGGCCAACTACGGCGGCGGCCTGGCCGGCCAGCGCGCCGCCGACGGGCGGCTCCTGGTCGACCGCTTCTGACCGGGCACACCGGATCGGCGGTCACCGGCCTCCGGCGCCGGCCCCCCAGGGGTCGGCGCCGGAGGCGTCACCGCTCTCGCGCAAGACCGGTCGCCGTCGCTCCGATCCCCGCCACCCGCTCCCCGTCCTTGGCCGGGTCCGCGATGTGATCAGCCCCGGTTCGGCCGATCCGGAGAGCCGTCGGCGAGTGTTCGCACCTCGGCTGCGACGGTGCGCCACGCCGGTGCGGGGATGTCGTGGCCGACGCCCGGCAGGGTGACCAGGCGCGCGCCGGGAACGCGGGAGGCGATCGCGGCGGCGGCGTTCGGCCGGATCAGGGGGTCGTCCCGGCCGTGCAACACCAGCGTGGGGGCCGTGATCGTGCTGATCGGCGGGCCGTGCCACTGGGCCCCGATCTGGCGGCTCTGCGCCCGGGTGTCGCGGGTGCCGGAGTCGGCGAGGCGTTCGGCCTTCGCCCTTTCCTCCTGCTCGTCGAAGGGCTGGGCGGGTGAGGCGCAGAACCGGGCGATGGCCAGGCCGGCCCGGACGGTTCCCTCCTCGGTGTCGGGATAGCGCATCCGGCTGAGCCTGGCGACGGCGGGAACGCGGATGTAGCGCAGAACGCCCAGCCCCGCCGCGTCCGCGGGGACCGCCGACATCGAGGTCAGGGTGCGGACACGGCCCGGGTGGCGGATCGCGACGCGTTGCGCCACGGCGCCGCCGAGGGACACACCGAGCAGGTGCGCCGTCTCCCAGCCGAGCTCGTCGAGCACGGCGACCGCGTCGTCGGCCATGTCCTCGGCCGTGTAGGCCTCGCCGCGTCTGCCCAGCAGGGCGGTGGCGGGCAGGCGGGTCCTCGTCGGCGGCAGGTGCGTGGACTCGCCGGCGTCGCGGTGGTCGTAGCGGGCGACCGAGAAGCCGTGGTCGGCCAGGGTCCGGCACAGGCCGTCAGGCCACCACCGCCGGTTGACGCCCATGCCCATGACGAGCAGGAGCGGCTCGTTCCCGTCCGTGCCGGCCCACGTGTCGAAGGCCAGCCGGACGTCGCCGTTGTTCGCCCACCGGGTCGGTGTCCACGGTCGTCGGTCCATGTGCTCCCACTCCCCACAATACTGCGATCAGCGTTCTCAGTATTAGGATAGGGGGCGTCGCAACAGGAGTGGAACGGGGACCGATGGCCGAGGAACCGACGACCGTGTGGAACCGCCCCGAACGGGGCGCACGCGGTCCCGCGCCGGAGCGCAGCCGGGCACAGATCACCGCCGCCGCGATCGGGCTGGCGGACGAGGGCGGCCTCGCGGCGGTCTCCATGCGCCGGGTGGCCGGACGGCTGGGCACGGGACCGGCCTCGCTGTACCGCTACATGTCCACCCGGGACGACCTCCTCGACCTCATGGCGGACGCCGCCGCCGGGGAGATCGACCTCGGCGTCCCCTTGACCGGGGGCCCGGTCGAGGACCTGGCCGCCCTCGCCGGCCGGGCCAAGCGGGTCCACCTGTGCCACCCGTGGCTGCTCGACCTGCCCGTGGAACCCGCGGTGGGCCCCCACGGCATGGACTACCTGGAGTACGCGCTGCGCGCACTGGCGCCGACGCCGCTGTCCTCCCCCGCCCGGTTGGAGACCGTCGGGGTGCTGAACGGGCTGGTGACCCTGTTCGCCCGCACCGAGCTCCAGCGCCGGAACGCGCCCGCCGACCCCCGACGGGCGCACGCCTCCCACCTGGCCTCCGCGGCGACCGCGGAACGGCATCCGCTCCTGCTGGCCGCGCTGGCGGACGGTCCCGGCGCCGAAGCGCCCCAGGACACGCACGCCCTGTTCGAGCGGGTGGTGCGCCGGGTGCTCACGGGGCTCGTCGACAACCCCTGAACCGCCCGGCGCGGTCCCGGCCGCACCGGCGCCCGCGCACCTTCCGTGAGCTCGCCGGCCGTGGACGGCCGACGTGTCCCCCCACAGGTCGCGGCGGCCCGGCGGAGAGCGCAGGGGCTCCCCGTGCGCACGCGTCCCGCGCCCCGCCGGGCCGACCGGACGGCGCCGGGCGGCCCGGCGCGCCCGGGCGGCGGGGGCTCACCCCGTGGCGGACGCCACGTGCAGGGGCCGGGCACGCAGGGCCGCGGCCACCGGCGCCAGGTTCGCCGCCAGGCCCAGCGCCAGGACCGCCGAGGCGAGGAGTGCGTACCGGCCCGGGGAGACGGACAGGACCACCGCGTCACCGGTGAAGGCGTACCCGGAGGCCGCGAGCCCGGCCAGCGCGGCCGCGGTCCCCAGGACTACCGCCGCCGCCGACACCGCCAGCGCCTCGGCGGCGACCATGCCCACGACCTGTCCCCGGGAGGCCCCCACCAGGCGCAGCAGGGCGAAGCTCCCCTTCCGCGCCGCCACGGAGAGGACGAGCGTGTTGACCGCGCCGATCCCGGCGAAGCCCGCCACCACGGCCACCATCAGGTAGGTGATCCAGTCGTCGCCCTCCCCCTGGGCCGCCACGTCGGCCAGGTGTCCGGGCCGGTCGGTGACCAGGGTTTCGGGGCCGGCGTCGATCGCCCCCTCCAGCCGGCGCGCGACCCCGGCGGGGTCGGCCCCGGGGTCCAGCGTGACGTAGACGGCGCTCTCCATCGCGTCCAGCATCCGGGGGGCGAGCACCTGCCGGGGGAGCAGGACCTCGGGGAAGTCGAGCCCCGCCTCGTAGAGAACCGCCACCCGGGCCCGGATCGGCCGCCCGTCGGGGCCGGAGAGCGTGGCGGTGTCGCCCACCCGCCAGCCCTCCTGCCCCGCGGTCCCGGCGTCGAGTGCAACCCCGCCGGAGTCGAACGCCTCCCACGCCCCCTGTTCGGCGTCGACCCGGTAGAGGTCCGCCACGGTCGCGGGGTCGACGAGGTAGGTCGTCAGGGCGGCTCCGGCTCCGGCCGTGACCGTCTGCCGGAAACCGCCGGCGGCGGACACCCCGGGGACCCCGGCTGCCGTCTCCGCGGCGGTCTCGGGAAGCCCGACCCCCAGGGGACCGGACACCACCAGGTCGGCGGCGAGGCGCTCCCCGTAGGAGTGCATACGCGCCTGAGCGGTGGTCGGCCCCTGGAACAGCAGCACGCAGGCGACGGCGGTGGTCACCAGGAGCGGCGTCATCACACCCGCCACCCGGCGCGTGTCGGCGTACGCCTCCCTGTGCGCCAGGAGGGGCGCCGGTCCCCTCGACGTCAGCGGACCCGCCAGGCGCAGCACGCCCCGGACCAGGGCCGGGGCGAGCAGAGCCGCCGCCAGGACGAGGACCATCGAGGCGGCGAGCGCCGCCACCACCGCCCCCCGGCTCCCCGCCGCCGCCCAGGCCACGGCGAGCAGCGCCACGGCCCCGCCCAGGACCGCCCCGCCCAGAGCGATCCGGGCCCGGGACAAGGGCGCGGACGCGGCCTGGGCCGCGCGCATGGCCTCGACCGGCGCCGTCCGCCCCGCCGCACGCGCGGGCGCCCAGGAGGCCAGCAGCGGCACGGCCAGCGCCAGAACCGTTCCGGCGGCGAGCGCGGGCGGCCCCACCTCCGGCTCGAACCCCGGCGGGAGCACCCCCACGGCCTCGAAGAACCGGGCCAGGAGGAACGCCAGGAGCGCACCCGCCGCCCATGAGAGCACCGCGGCGACGGAGCCCAGGACCAAGGCCTCACCGAGGACCAGGCGCCGGACGAGCCCGGGTGCGGCCCCGGCCAGGCGCAGCAGGGCGAATTCCCGGACTCGGTTGCGCACCGTCGTGGTGAGCAGGCCGGCGACCATGACGGCGGCCACGGCCAGCACGAGTCCGGACACCGTGCCCAGGAACCGCCCCATACCCGAGGCCGTCTCGCGGCCGGTCCGGCCCGGTGCGAGGGCCTCGCTCCTCTCGCCCCCGGTCAACGCCCTGACCTGAGGGACCTCCTCCCGGATCGTCTCGGCGAGCCGGGAGGGGTCCGTCCCCTCCCGGGGCCACACCGCCGCCAGTACCGGGTCCCCGCCCCGCGCGGCGGCCTCGCCCAGCGTGAAGAAGACGCCCCGGTCCTGCCCGCCGGCCGTGTCACGGTCCACGATCCCGGTGACGAGCACGGTGGCGGCGCCCTCGGGGGTGAGGACCCGGGCGCGGTCGCCGGGGGCCGCACCGGCGTCGGCCGCGGTCCCGGCGTCGAGCGCCACCTCCCCCTGCGCTCCGGGCGGCTGACCCTGGGCGAGCGTGAGGGGTTCGGCCCCGGCGAGCGCCCACGAGTGCCCCCAGGAGCGCTGCGTCTGGCCGCCCAGCGTGCGCTCGTCGGTCACCACGTAGGCGGGGAAGGGCGCCTCCACCACCATCTCCGCGACCCCGGGGATCCCCGCCAGTGCCTCCACGGTCGCGGGGGGCAGTCGCGCGGGCTCCCCGGAGGGCGTCGCGGTGAGACCGGCGTCCTCGGGTACGGCCACCACGACGATCGGCGCTTCGGAGAGCCGCCAGGGCGCACCCGCCCCCTCGGCGGCCACCCGGTCGGCCGAACCCTGCAGGGACAGGGCGGCCACGGCCAACCCGGCGCCCAGGGCCACGGTCAGGACGGACAGGGCGAGTGGGCGCGCCCGGTCGGCCACGCCGCGCAGCACGAGCCTGATCACGCGGACTCCAAGCGCCTGATCCGCTCCAACACGGTGTCCGGAGCGGGGTCGGGCAGTTCGTCCTCGACGCCGCCGTCGCGGAGGAAGAGCACCCGGTCGGCGCGCGCCGCGGCGACCGGGTCGTGGGTGACCATGACGACGGTCTGGCCGTGCTCGGACACCGCGCGCCGCAGAGCCTCCAGGACCTGGCCGCCGGAGCGGGAGTCGAGGTTGCCGGTGGGCTCGTCCGCGAAGAGCACGCTCGGCCGGTGCAGCAGCGCACGCGCCACGGCGACCCGCTGCTGCTGTCCGCCGGAGAGTTCGGAGGGGCGGTGCCGGAGGCGGTCCTCCAGGCCGAGCGAGTCCACGAGTTCGGCCAGCCGGGCCTCGTCCGGGGGCAGGCCGGCCAGGCGCTGCCCGAGGGTGATGTTCTCCTCCGCGTCGAGCACGGGCAGGAGGTGGAAGGACTGGAACACGAAGCCGAACGCGCGTGCGCGCAACCGTGTCAGGTCCCTCTCGGAGAGGCCCGTGATGTCCCGCCCCTCCACCAGCACCGCGCCGGCGTCGGGACGCTCAAGCCCGGCAGCGCAGTGCAGGAGGGTGCTCTTCCCCGATCCGGAGGGCCCCATGATCGCGGTGAACCCCCCTCGGGGGAAGACGGCGTCCACCCCTCTCAGGGCATGGACGGGAACGACACCCCGGGAGTAGGTCTTGGAAAGTCCCGTGATCCGCAGGACCGTCGGGTCGTCCTTTTCTTTTCCGTGTGGCCGGTCGTGGACGCCGATCCCCTTTTTCGAGGATCGACGACCTCTGTTTCTGCCCATGCCGATGTTCCGTTCGCTTGCGCGGGTCGAAGGACCCGGGTGCGCCCTGTCGCCCACTCACGACGAGTCAAACAAAGCGGGCCGCGAACGTCACTGGCCCTGGTGGGAGTGGCCGGGTAGAGGAAACTCGACCTCCGGGGGCGGCCTTTCTTCCCGCCTGTGGGATGCGTCCGCCGACCGGCCTTTTTCGTGCTCGTGAGACCGCGTGGGTGACACCGGGGAGAACCGGCGTCGGCGTCGCCGAACCTCCCCCGCACGCGAATTCCGCACGAGCATCCGAGGAGAGGGATCTGCCTGCCGTGAACACCCGGGGTCCGTTTCCCCCTTCCCCGGGTTCCCCGCCCGAGTGCGCACGGGGATCCGGAGGGGACGACGACGCATGGCGCGGAGGCGTTGACCGGCCGGGCGGGCGGCCCGGTGCGGGGCAGGCGGGAAGGCGGCTGCGGCGTTCCGACGCCCGCCGGGACGGCCCGGGCGGGGCGCCCGCTTCAGCCCCCCGGCAGCGCTCCGCCCCGACGCGCAGCGGCCGGGCGCCGGCCGTTCACGCCGCGTCGGGCCGGGGCCGCAGGCCGAGCAGGACGTCCTGGACGAGATCGGCGCTGCGCCTGACCGCGTCGTCGCCGAAGCCCAGGAAGTGCCGGTAGTGGATCGGCGCGTAGAAGAGGTCGACCATCACGTCGGTGGGCACGTCGGAGCGGAGCTGCCCGGCGGCGACGGCGGAATCCAGGCGGGCACGGCACTCCGCGATGCTGGGCTCGAGGATGGTCTCGCGGAACGCCTTCATCAGCGCGGCGTCGTTCTGCGCCTCGGCCATGACGCCCTTGAAGGCCTCGCTGATCCTGCCGGTGACCAGTCGCCGACTCACCGCGGTGATCTGGGTCGTGAGGTCGGCGGCGATGTCCCCGGTGTCGGGGAAGGCGAAGTCGTCGCCGAGCTCCTCGTGCATCGCCTCCAGCACCACCGCGCCCTTGGAGCCCCACCAGCGGTAGATCGTGGGCTTGCCCACGCCGGCCTGGGCGGCGATGCCCTCGATGGTCACCTTCGCGAAGCCCTTGCGGCTCACCAGGTCGAACGCCGCGTCGAGGATGGCCCGGCGGGCGCGCTCGCTACGCCGTTCACTGTTCGGGGCAGAGGTCATGGGCCACAGCCTACCGCCCGCGTGACGTTACGTTTCGTTTTGACAAGCCGCCCGGGATGACCTAGCTTTCGTGGCGTTACGGAACGTTTCGTAACGTCAAAGTTCGGGCCGGTGCCGGGCACCGCCGAGACAGGGGAGAAGCATGTCCAGCGAAGAGGGAGCGGCCGCCGTGGGGCGCGTCGAGAAGATCGCGACCACGCCGGACTGGTACGCGCCGTACCGGATATCGCAGGCCGTCCGGGCCGGGGGCTTCGTGTACGTGTCCGGACAGGCGGGCTTCGAGGAGGACGGGACGACCGTCGGGGGCGGCTTCCTCGCGCAGGGGCGGCAGGCGTTCAGGAACGTCGGACGGGTGCTGGAAGCGGCAGGCCTGGCCTTCACGGACGTGGTCAAGGTCGGCATCTTCGTACGGGACATGGCAGCGAACCTCCCGCACGTGATCACGCTGCGCGGCGAGTTCCTGGCCGAGCCCTACCCCGCCGACACCCTCGTCGAGGTCGTCTCACTGGCCCGGCCCGACTGGCAGATCGAGGTCGAGGTCATCGCGCTGGACCGGAGCACCGCATGAACGCCGGGGACGTGACAGAACGGGCGCCGGACACGGAAACGCCGACGGAGGGAGGGGGACGCGGGAGTCGCTGGAGCCGTACCGGGCGGGGCGGCTGGAACCGGTGAACCGGGTGGTGACGGACCTGCGGCCATGACGGAGGAGGGTCGCGTTTCCCGGCCTTGGCTCGGGGGCGGTGCGCAGGGGTTTGCACCTGCCGTAGCGGCATGTGGTCTGGTGGACTCACGTCCCGATCCCTCGAGGAAAGGCCCCTGCCCATGCACTCGTCCTTCATGCCGCCCCGCCAGGTCAAGATCGGTGACGCGGCGGCCTTCGCCGGCACCACGCCACGGGCGATCCGTCACTACCACGAGATCGGTCTGCTCCCCGAGCCCGAGCGGGGCGGCGACGACCGCCGCCGCTACGGGTACGAGGACATGATCCGCCTGCTGTGGATTCGCAGGATGGCCGACGCCGGGATCGCCCTGGACGACATCCGTGACGCCTTCACCACCGGCACGGCTTCCGCCGGCGCCGGCAGCGGGGACGGTATCCCGGGCATCCTGGAGCGGTTGGAGGAGACCCTCGCCGAGCAGGAGGCGGAATTGAGGCGGCAACGGGCCGCCGTGCAGCGGATGCGCACCGAAGGCAGCCGGATGGGCCTGCTCTCCGACTTCGTCACCGACCGCCTCAAGAACCTGCCCGAGGGCTCCCTGCGCCAGGCGGACCTGGACACTCTGCTGGTCACCGAGCGGATCTTCGGCCCGCTCGGCGCGGCCGTCCAGGCCACCCGCTTCATCGCCCTGGCCACGCATCCCGCCCTGCGGGAGGACTCCGACCGCATCGACGAGGCCGAGGAGGCACTCGACGACAGCGTCGCCGTGGACGATCCGCGGGTGGCTCACCTGGCCGCCGAACGGCACGCCTTCGAAAGCGCCCTGCAGGCCGTCATCGAGGAGTCCGGTCTGGAGGAGGAGGACGATGCCCTCTTCGACGCCTGGGACACCTTGCACCCCCTTCCCGCCGATGAGGGCGAGGACGGTGCCGGCAGGCGGGAGGCCGGCTCCATGAGCGCGGGCGAAGCCGTCGGCAAGATGCCCTACGACGTCTCCCCGGCCCGATGGCGCTGTATGGAACTCGCCCTGGAACTGTCCGCCCAGGACTCGCCCGCCACCCGGAACACGGACTGAGACACCCGGGGGCGGGCCGACCCGGTCTCCCGCCCCTGCCCGAGGGCTCTCCCCCGACGGGTGCCTGCCCGGGCCCGCACCCGCCGACCGGGCGTGGACAACAGATCATCCGACGATATGAATTCCCGACGCCCATGACGAGACCATGAAAATCCTACAAACCCCTTCAAGGCCGCGTTCGCCACCGCACTCGCGCCACCGAATTCGACGATCCGTGGAGGCTTTTTCACGTTCATCCCTGCACCCGCACCCCCGTTTGGGTGCAGGAATTCCAGGGTATGGGCGGTGTACCAGTTTTTCCCGCCGGGCCCGGCCCGACCCGCACCCCCGCGACGCGAAACCGGCACCCTGCCCCGCCCGCGTTCCCCGCCGCCCTCCCAGCATGGTGTTTCGAGTGAAAGGAACACCGGGGTGGCCGAATCCCCGCACGTTCCGCGATACATGGGAAGAATCCTCACCTCCGACGGCGCGCCACAGGGAACCTGTTTCCAGATCGACCCCGACGGCTATCTCGTGACCGCCTGGCACGTCGTCCACGCCACGCTCGGCCTGGAGGACACGTCCGCGGAGATCGCCGAGGTCACGGTGGACAGCCTCGCAGACCCGGGCCTCGAACCCGCCCGGGCGTGGGTGGTGGCCAGGAACCGCAGAGCCGACCTGGCCCTGCTCAGGACGGACACGGCCCTGCCCGGCAGCGCACGCCTCCTGCGCGCCTCGGGCTCGGCGGAGCAGGGCGAGGAGGTGACCCTGGTCGGCCACGCCGTGATCGAGGACATGACCCGGGCGCCCCGGCCGCGATCGGTCCAGGCCCTGGGGCGGTGGCAGGGAGAGGTCGCCCGCACCGACGGCCTGCGCCTGGGCCGGATCCAGTCCGCCGACGTCATGCCGGGCATGAGCGGGGCGCCCGTCCGCCGCCGCGGCGACGACAGCGTGCTCGGGGTGGTCTCGTCCCGCCACAACGCCGGTGACGCGTGGATGACGCACACCGTGTGGGTGTCCCGCACCGAGGACCTGCTCGAACTGTGCAAGGGGCACGTGCCCGTGCGGAAGGGCCGGTGGCTCGGGTTCGCCAAAGCCGCGGCCGGCGGCGCCGCAGCGGGCTACACGGCGGCCGAGTACGTCCACCGGCGCGGCGGCACGGACGCGACGGCCCCCTCCGGTTCCACGGCTTCCGGGGCCGCCCCCGAGACGACCGCCTCCACCGCCGCGGGCCTCCCCGCCGCCGACCGGGAGCCGGGTACGTCCGTCCTCTCCGACGCCGTCACGGACGAGACGGCCTCCCGGGCGACGGAAAGCGTGCTGAAGAAGGCCGTCAGCACGTTCCTCGACTGGTTCCCGTGAACCGCCGGCAGTCGCCCATCCACGGTCTCCACGGTCGCACGAAGGGTGCACGACGTTGATCCTCATGAGTCCCCGGGCCTCCGGGTACCGGACCTGGCTCCACCTCGCCTCCTCCATCGACACCCCCGCCCTCGAACTCGCGTACACGAACCCGGACGGCAGCCGGGGAACGCTCCACATCGCGCGCGGAGACGCCTACGTCCTCCCGGACAGCGGGCTGATCCTCGGCTTCCACGTCAGGTACACGGACGGATCCAGCGCCTTCTTCGCCCTCGACCACTCCGGCCCGCCGGACTGGCACGAGAAGCGCGCCGCCAGGAAGGAGGCGGCCCACTTCGTCTGGGACGCGGTCGGCGTCGGCAGGATGATCATCGCCCGCTCCCCCGGCGGGCTCGCCGCCTCCGGGGCCGGCTACGTGCTGCGGCACACGGAGGCCGGCAAGGCGGTCCGGGAGGCCGTGGTCGGCCTCCTGCCGGACTGGGTCGGCTCCCCTCCCGACCCCGGCTACTACCGCCAGTCGGACGGCGCGTACATGATCCGGGGCGCCTACCACCTCTGAAGTTCTCCGGGCGCGGACCGGCGCCCTCCGTCCCCCGAAAGGTGCGAGCGTGTCCCTCCCCAAGAAGTTGGTACCGATCACGATCGACGGCGTGGACGTGTACGTCGCCGTCCAGCAGCTGCCCGGGGCCGAGCCGATGACCTCCGGAGCCACCGAGGCCGTCACGAAGAAGGCGGCGGAGGCCGTCGACCACGTCCAGGAGGCGGTGCAGGGCATAGCCGCCAAGCTCAGCGGCACGGTGCGGGAGCTCGCGCGGCAGGCCGTCCGCCCCGAGTCGGTGTCGGTGGAGTTCGGCGTGACGATCGCCGCCGAGGGTTCGCTGGTCGTGTTCAGCGGCTCGGCCGAGGCCTCGCTGACCGTCACCCTGACCTACCCGGTCCCCGGCCCCGCCGACGGAGGCGCCCCGGGCTCCTGACGGGCCCGCGAAGGGAAGCCTCCGGCACCGTCCCGGCGTTCCATCGGTGAAGGAGCTCGCGGCGTGCGAGGACTCGGGCGCGGTGCCGGCCCGCACGGTGGCGGCCGGACGCGTTCCCGCCGCCGCGGGGCTGCCCGCGGAGGTGATGGCGGATGGACACCGACACGATCGACCTCGACGCGTTCGAGGACCTGGTGAGCAGGTCCTTCACCGCTCTCCCCGAATGGGTGCAGCGCCTCATGGCCGACGTCGCCCTGCTCGTCGACGACCGTCCTCCGTCGCACGAGTCCGGGCAGCTGCTGCTGGGGTGCTTCGTGGGCGTGCCGCGCACACGGCGCGGGCGGCGCATACCGGGCAGCCTGCCCGACCGCATCGAGCTCTACCGGGTGCCGATCCTGCGCGTGTGTCGCTCACGGGAGGAGGTCGAGGAGAAGGTGACCATGGTCCTGCGGCACGAGATCGGGCACGCGTTGGGCATCGGCGAGGCACGTCTGCGGGAGCTGGGCTACTGACGCCCCCGCCTCCTCCCCAGCCCTGTCGACCGGGTTCCCCGTGTAGGGAGGCGCCCGTCGTCGGTCGAGGAGGGGGCCCTGGGGTGGGGGGTGGGGAACAGTGGCTCCTGGCCGTACCGGTCGGTGTGGTCTACGTCGTCGCCTTCGTGCTTCCCTTCGCCGAGGCGGCGGCCTTCGTCGGGCTCGTCGTTCCCGGTGAGACCGCTCTGCTGCTCGCCGGTGTCGTGGCGGGGCTGGGCAGGGCCGACCCCCTCGTGGTGGCGGCCTGCGGGATCGCCGGGGCGGTGGCGGGGGACTCCGTCGGTTTCGAGATCGGCCGCCGCCTGGGGCCGCGGTTGACCGCCGGCCGGCTCGGCCGCGCGATCGGCCCCGCCCGCTGGGCCCGGGCGGAGGGCTTCGTGCGGCGTTACGGCGCCCACGCGGTGTTCCTCGGCCGGTGGGTGGGGTTCGCCCGGGCCCTGGTCCCCGCCCTGGCGGGCGCCACCGGCCTGGACTACCGGCGGTTCCTCTTCTGGAACGCTTTGAGCGGGGCCGTGTGGGCGTCCACCGTCACCCTGGTCGGATACCTCGCGGGCCACTCCTGGCAGCACGTGGAGCGCGTCTTCGGCGAGGCCGTCCTGCTGGTCCTGCTCGTCGGCGCGGCTGTCTGGGCCACCGTGGCCATCGCCCGGTGGGTCGCCCGCCACCCCGACCGCGTGCGCGCCTGGGCCTCGCGGCAGGCCGCCCGACCGAACGTGCGCAAGGTGCTCACACACTACGACCGCCAGGTGCGGTGGCTGGCCCGCAGGTTCGAGCCCCGCACCGTCCTGGGGCTTCAGCTGACCACGGGCGTCGTCCTGGTCATGGCGGCGGGCTGGTTCTTCGGCTCGGTGCTGCAGGACGTGATCGTCGGCGAGGAGTCCGTACGCGGTGACGGACCGGTCCTGCGCTGGCTCGCCGCCCACCGGGACTCCGAGGTCACGGCGGCACTGGAGTTCGCGCACCGCCTCACCGGGGTGTGGGGCGCGCTGGCCACGGCCGCGGCCGGGACGCTGCTGACGCGGGCGGGGCCGCGCGCGCTCGTGTCCGCCACGGGCGGGTGGGCCCTCGCGGTGGGGATCGGACTGGCGGTCGCCGCCCTGGTCGGCCGCCCCGGCCCCGCACCGGAGTACGCGGTGGTCGGGGTTTCCGCGCCGGGGGCCTTCCCCGCGGTGGGCGTGGCGTGCACGACCGCCGTCGCCGCGGTGATCGCCCGTCTGGGCGGTGGGCGCGCGAGGACCTGGGGCCGGGCGGTGGCCTGGTGGACGGTGGCGGTGCTGTGGGCGGGGCTGGCCGGTGTGGCAGTGGCGTATCTGGGAGCGGGATGGGCGACGGACGTCCTCGGCGGATGGGTACTCGGGGGGCTGTCCGCCGTGATCGTGCTGACCCTGGGCCGCCTCCGGTCACGGTTGCGCGCCGAGGGCCCGCCCGCACAGGACACGCCTCCCCTCGCGCCCTGAGCACCGTGGCCGGAGGAGACGCGGCGCCGCCGGGCACCGCAGCGGGCTGCACGGTGTCCGAACCCGTCCACCGGCGCGGCGGGACGGACGCCACCGCGCCCTACTCCAGGAGCAGGCTCGCGGCCTTTTTCTGCCCGGAGTAGGACAGGGCCGTGGCCATCTCCTCCATGGACAGCCGCACCCTTTCGATCACCGCAGGGTCGGTGAAATCTCCCCGGGCATCCGCACGGGAAGGGGCGCCGGAAACCGTGACCGAGTCGACCAGGACGCTTCCCATCAGTGTGAGCGTGGGAATGAGCGCCAGGTGTCCGCGCATGCCGCCGGCCTGTCCGGGGGAGGCGCTCATCAAAAGCGTCGGCTTGCCGGCCAGTCCTCCCGATCCGATCAGCCAGTCCATGGCGTTCTTGGTGACCCCCGAGGGTCCGTGCGCGTACTCGGGGCTGACAATGATCACGCCTTCGGCCTGATCAGCGCAGGAGCGGAATTCGGCGACGGCCCCCGGGAGATCGTCGTCGTTGTCCAGGTCGGGGTTGAACAAGGGGAGACGGCCGACCAGCCCTTCACCGACGACGGAAACACTGGGGTTGCTCCTCCCCGCCAGTCGCAGAAGTCCGGCATTGTACGAGTTCCGACGGAGGCTTCCGCAGATCCCCAGTACTGACCAGATTGCCACAACCACTCCCCCAGACTGTGCACGCACGCGCTTCCACCCTACATCCCACCGAACTCCCTGATACTGCGATATTGACACTCCTTTCCCTTCCCTCAGAAATGGCTTCCGAAAATCCAGGGAAAACTCTCCGGCAAAGCTGGAATAGCCGCCCCGGAACCAGGGGAAGCGAAATTTCCCGCTCGTCTGCGCACCCCAGAGCCCGGGCACCCCACCGGCCGGATTCGGCCGTTCCCGCCTGAACCTCTTACTCCGCAGGGCCCAATGCACCACAATCAGAGGGAGTGCACGTACAAGGCCCGTGACACCTGCACGGCCACATCGCACACCCGAGATCTCACCTCAGCTCCCCTGCTCCGGGAAAGCCACTGCCCCGCCTCCCGCGCAACACCCCCGCTCCCCGGAATGAAAGCAACCCCGTGGAACCCCTCCACCCCACCGACCCGCCCCGTATCGGCTCCTACCGCCTCGTCTCACGCCTGGACGCCGGCGGCATGGGCCAGGTCTATCTCGCCCGCACACCCTCCGGGAGGCAGCTGGTCGTCAAGGTCATCCGCCCCGAGCTCGCCCGAGAAGAGGGCTTCAGAGCCCGGTTCGCGCGCGAGGCCGACGCCGCCCGCCGGGTCGGCGGCTTCCACACCGCCCAGGTCGTGGACGCCGACCCCGACGCCGACGCACCGTGGATCGCCACCGCCCACATCCCCGGCCCCAGCCTCGAACAGGCCGTCCGCGAGCACGGCCCCATCACCCCGCCCGCCCTGCACGTCCTGGCCGCCGGCCTCGCCGAGGGGCTCCAGGCCATCCACGCCTGCGGCCTGGTGCACCGCGACCTCAAACCGGCCAACATCATCCTGGCCGAGGACGGTCCCCGCATCATCGACTTCGGCATCGCCCGCCCCCTGGACGCCGACAGCATGACCACCCGCGGAGCGGTCTTCGGCACCCTGCCCTACATGTCCCCCGAGCAGACCGACGGCTCCCGCGTCGGCCCCGCCTCAGACACGTTCTCCCTGGGAACCGTGCTCGCCTACGCCGCCACCGGCACCAATCCCCTCTCGGGGGCCACCATGGCCGAGACCCTGCGCCGCATCATCAGCCCGCCACCCGACCCCGGCGACATCGACCCGGCCATCCGGGGGCTGATCCTCGAGTGCTGGGACCATGCCCCCGCACGGCGGCCCACCCCCGCACGAATCCTCACCCGCTTCGAGAAAGACGACCTTCACGACTCCTGGCCGCCGCCCCACACCGCCTGGCCCGAGGCACTGCCAGCGCCGCCGTCCACCGGGCCTGCCTCGACCGCCTCCCCAAGCGCCCTCTTCGGGCGCCTGGGCGATCCCTCGCCCGCAACCGTTCCGGTCGGTCACCCACGACACGCTCGGCTCGGCTCCGGCCCTCCGGTTCCGAGCACCGTACTTCTCCCGCGATCCGCCCCGCCCGAAGAAGGTGCCGGGCAAAAGAAGCCGAGGTGGAAGCAGCGCTGGTATCTCCTCGCGATTGTCGTCACCGCTCTCGCGCTCCTCCTTGCATCGGTACTGTGGAACACCCTCACCTCCCCGATGTCCACCCTCGTCGGTCACGGCGAGAGCGTCCGGTCAGTGGCTTTCAGCCCTGACGGGAACCTGCTCGCCACCGGAAGCGACGACGCCACGCTCCGTTTGTGGAGTACCACAACAGGAGAGGACATCAGGACCTTCAACGGACACAGCGGCGCTGTGAACAGTGTGGCGTTCGGCCCCGACGGCGACATCATCGCCACCGGAGGCGTGGATGAGACCGTGCGGCTCTGGGACGCTTCCACCGGCGAGAACACCATGACCCTGACCGGGCAGGGCAGCGAGGTGCTCTCGGTCGCGTTCAGCCCCGACGGAGAAATGATCGCCTCCAGTGGCCGTTACGGCTCCCCGACCCTCTGGGACACCTCCAGTGGTGACGACATCAGGACCTTCTCCGGTCATGACGATTACGTGACCTCGGTGGCGTTCAGCCCCGACGGACGGCGACTCGCCACTGGCGGCTACGACGGCACTGCACGCCTGTGGGACATCGCCACCGGGGAGACCTCCATGATCTTCTCAGGCAACGACAGCTTGGTGACCTCGGTGGCGTTCAGTCCCGACGGCGAAACGATCGCCACAGGAAGCTGGAACAAGACTGCCCGGCTCTGGAACACTTCCACCGGCGAGAACGTGGCCACCTACACAGACCACGACGGCTTTGTGGACACTGTGGCGTTCAGCCCCGACGGTCGGCTACTCGCCACTGGTTCGGATGAGGACGCACGTGTGTGGGACACCTTCACCGGCGAGACCATCAGAACTTTCAACAGGCACGAATCCAGCGTGTTGTCCGTAGCTTTCAGCCCCGATGGACAGCATCTGGCCACCAGCAGTTACGAGAACGTCATCCGCCTGTGGAACATCGATTGAACCGGCGTGAGACCGCTTTCAGAGGAGCCGTGGGGAACCATCCGAGGAACGCTTTCGGCAAGGGAACCTTTGCTGCGATGGTCGAACGGCCCCGGATGTGAGGGAACCCCAGACCGGCGAGCGTGAACCCTTTCGCTGACCTGGGGTCGTCGGTGCCGTGCGGCCCCTGGTGTGCTCCCCGAGACCGGCCACGTCCGGCGAACACGCTCTGGCAAGTGTCCTGGGTGAAGTGCATGGTCGCGTGCCCCGGCCCGACCGAGATCACCTCGACCTCGGCGCCGGCCGCGATCGCCCGCGAGGCAGCCCCGTGGCGCAGCGCGTGCCACGTGGCCGGCGCCGCCGCTCAGTCCAGGTCGGACATGTCGAGCACGAAGCGGTAGCGGACGTCGTTGCGCTCCAGGCGTTCCAAGGCGGCGTTCACCTGCGACGACGGCAGCAGTTCGATGTCGGCGGTGATGCCGTGCTCGGCGCAGAAGCGCAGCAGGGCGGCGGTGGAGGGGCGTCCGCCGCTGCCGGCGGAGCTGAGCTTCTTGCGGCCGATGAGCAGGTCGGTGGTCTCCACGGTGACCGGGCCGAGGTGCCCGAGGTGGCTGAGGGTGCCGTCCATGGCGACGGTGCGCAGGTAGGGGGTCAGGTCATGGGGGGCGGAGACGGTGTCGACGACCACGTCGAACCGGTCCCGGACGGCTTCCATCTGCGCGTCGTCGGTGGAGACGACGAATCCGTCCGCGCCGAGTCCGTAGGCCTCCTCGGCCTTGTCCGGTGTGCGGCTGAGGACGGTGGTCGTGGCGCCGAGTGCGGCGGCCAGCTTGACGGCGAGGTGTCCCAGACCGCCCAGCCCGGCCACGGCGACCGTGCTGCCCGGGCCCACCCCGAGGGCCCGCAGGGGCTCCCAGACGGTGACGCCGGCGCAGAGCAGCGGGGCCGCTCCGGCCGGATCCAGACCGGCGGGCAGGTGGTGGGCGAACGCCTCGCGGACCACGTATTCGCGGGAGTAGCCGCCTAGGGTGGTCTCTCCGTCACGGCGGTCGGTTCCGCCGTAGGTCAGGGTCGGGAAGCCGCGGCAGAAGTTCTCCTGGCCGGCCCGGCACATGGGGCACGTGCCGCACGAGTCGACGATGTTGCCGACGGCCACGGGGTCGCCCGGGGCGAAGCCGGTGACCGCGCTGCCGACCTCGCTCACCGTGCCCGTGAACTCGTGCCCCGGCACCAGTGCCCCGTCGGTGTCGCTCTCGTGGGCGCGCAGGGCGTGCAGGTCGCTGAAACAGACGCCGCAGTAGTCCACGCGCACCGCGACGTCGTCCGGGCGCAGGTCCCGGCGCCGGAGTCGTGTGCGGTGCAGGGCGTGGGTCGCGGGGTCCGCCTGCCATCCGATGGTGGTGCGCATATCTCTCCAAAGACAGACTGTTCGGTCTATTTGGAACCTAGGCCGTCGGAGCCGGATACGCAAACAGACTGGTCTGTCTGCTAACGTGGCGGCCATGCCCGAACAGCCATCGAGCGCGCGCGGGGCCGCCACGCACCGGCGGATCGTCGACGCCGCCACACAGGAATTCGCCCGGTACGGCATCGCCGGAGCCCGCATCGAGCGGATCATCACCGCCGCACGGACCAACAAGGCCCAGCTCTACGGCTACTTCGGCAACAAGGAGCAGCTCTTCGACGCGATCTTCTTCGCCTCGCTGGAGCGCATCATCGATGTCGCCCCCATCGACGCCGGGGACCTGGCCGACTGGGCCGTGCGCCTCTACGACGAGTACCTGGCCCGTCCCGACCTCATCCGCCTCGCCACCTGGGCCCGCCTGGAACGGCACCCGACCGGGCACCTCGTCGCGGAGCACGAGCGCTACGACGACCACAAGCTCCGCGCCATCGCCGAGGCCCAGGCCGCCGGGCGCATCAGGCAGGGCGACCCCTTCGACGTGATGGCCCTGGTCATCGCCATGTCCATGGCCTGGTCGCCGGTGAGCAACGTCTACGCCGCCACCGCGACGGAGCCGCAGGAGGTGCACGAACAGCGGCGCGACCTGTTGCGGGACTGCGTCCGCCGCGCCGTCGCCCCGGAACCGGCGGCGTCCGCCGCACCCTGAACCGCGGGTGCGCCCGTGCGGCGGTCCCGGACCCCCACGGGATCGGCGCGGTGCGCCTACGCGCCCGCCTCACCCCTTCCCGCGGCCGTCCCCTCCCGTCCTGGGCCGGCGGGCCCGGGGCACGGAGTCCAGGACGAGTTCGTAGGAGCGGTCCACGAGGTCCCGGACCATGTGCTCGGTGATCTCCCCGCCGGCGCCCACGGAGATCCAGTGCGTCTTGTCGAGGTAACGGCCCGGGGTGATCGAGGGGTGCCGGCGCCGCAGGGAGCGGCCGTGGTCGGGCTCGACCTTGACGGTGACGATGCGCTCGTCGGGGTCGTCGGTGACGATCAGGAAGACCTTGCCCGCCACCTTGTACACGTCCAGCTTGTCGACGAAGGGCCGCCCGTGGTCGGTCCCGGGCAGGTCCCGGGCCGTGCCGCGCGCGGTCTGTTGGAGCTGCTCCCCGGTGATGGCCATGTCCACTCCTCAGGTCTGTCGCGAAAGTGCGCCCCTGCCGTCCGCGGGACCGGTCCGGCACGAATGTCGGACGTGTCCGCCAGGCTCCGGTCATGGAGATGAAGCTGCAACTGACGATCGACTGTTCCGACCCGCGGAGGCTGGTGGCGTTCTGGAGCGAGGCTCTGGGATACATACCCGAACCCCCGCCGGGCGGACATGCCACGTGGCGGGAGCACTGGGCAGCCGTGGGGGTGCCCGAGGAGGAGTTGCCCGAGGGTGCGGGCGACGTCCCGGAGTCGATCGTCGATCCCACAGGACGGGGGCCCCGGGTGTGGTTCCAGCAGGTTCCGGAGCCCAAGGCCGCCAAGAACCGGATACACCTCGACCTGCAGGTCGGCGGCGGTCGCGACGTCCCGCCGGCGGTGCGCGCGCAGCGGGTCGCCGCCACGGTGGAAAGGCTGGTCGAGGCCGGCGCCCGCGTGCTCCGGACCACGGACGAGCCGGACGCGGGGCAGTACGCGGTCCTGATGCAGGACCCCGAGGGCAACGAGTTCGACGTCGTCTAGGGATCGTTCGGCCGTGCTGCTCACGGCGTTCGCCGCGACGAGGACGGCCTCGAACCACGGGGAGCCGCCGCGCCGCCCGGCCTCGAACGCGGTGGACGGGGGGCTCCCGTCACCGCTCGACGGCCGGGTGCGGCCCGGTGGTCAGTCCGCCGCGCGAACGTCCGAGCGCGTGGTCGGCCTGCCCGACGCCGACCCGACGGGGCGGCGGGACCGGGGCAGGTTGTCCACCACGAGCCGGTAGGACTCGGTTACCAGTTCCCTGACCAGGCCCTCGTCGATGGAGTCGCCGGGGGCGAGCGTGATCCAGTGCCTCTTGTTCATGTGGTAGCCCGGTGTGATGTCGGCGTGGGCCTCGCGCAGGGCCTCGGCCTCACCGGGGTCGGACTTGAGGATCACGACCGGCTTGCCGGGGGCCTCGGTCATCAGCATGAACACCTTGCCCCGGACCTTGAAGACCTCCCAGTCGGGTCCGAACGGGTGCTCCAGCCCGGCCCCCACCAGGGTCTCGGCGTGCTCCTGGGCCGTGTCCTGCAGGGTTTCGCCGTCCATCGCCACTCCCCGTCCTCACGTGCTGCGGCGGCGGGCGCCCGACGTCCGCGCGCCGTCGCCCTGTGCCCCTCCTACCCGGTCCGACCGGCCCGTACAGGTCGTCGCGCCGCGTGGACGCGCTACGGGCCCCGGCGTCGGTCCGGCCGCCGGAAGCGGTCCCCTGTCCCGCCGGAGAACCGACGCGTGTGGAACGGTACCCCCGTCGGCGACGCGCCGTGACCGCGCCCCGTCCGGTCGGGGCCGCCCCGGGCTGTGGCGCGCCCGCGCGGGGCGGGACCCCGGCCCCGGAGGCGCGGTCCGGTGCGTCCCCCGGCCACGGACCGGTCACCGTTTAGATTGGCGGCATGCTCTCTTCGGCGCAGCTGGCTGTCTTCGTACCCGCGGCGTTGGCGGTGGCCGCCTCGCCCGGGGCCAACAACCTGCTCGCCTTCCGCAACGGTCTGCGGCAGGGCCTGCGTCCGGCCGCTGTCGCCCTCCTGGGACGCTTCGCCGCGTTCGCCCTCATGCTCGGTGCGGTGACCACCGGCCTGGGGGCGCTCCTGCACGCCTCCCGGACGGCCTTCGAGATCCTCCGCGTCGCCGGGGCTGCCATCATGGTCGGGCTGGGGGTGTGGGTGGTGTGGTCGGCGCGCGCCGCCTCCGCGCCGAACGGGTCCGCACCCGACCGGGAGGACGGGGGCGCCCGTGACGTGGTGCCGTGGAAACTGGCGGGGCAGGAGTTCGTCACCGCGGCCGCCAACCCCAAGGCGCTCCTGCTGTTCACGGCGTTCCTACCACCGTTCGTCTCCTCCGGGTCCGGCGTCGCGGCCGGGGTGCAGCTGGTCGCGCTGGGCGCGCTCTACATCGCCTGCGAGGCGGCCACCGCCCTGGCCTGGGCGACCGCGGGGCGCGTGCTGGCGGGGCGCCGCCTGCGGCCGGTGACGCTGCGCCGCCTGGACCAGGCGTCCGGGGGAGCATTGATCGCGTTCGGCGGAGGGCTGGCGCTGGCGGACCTGTCACGCCGGTAGACCCGGGGAGCCGTATGCGGCGTCGCCTCCCCGGGCCCGCGGCCGCCGTCCGGCGGCCGCACCGCGTCCGGGCCGTGGCGCCTGTGCAGGTGAGGACATGACACCGTGTCACTGGTATCGCGGCGGAGCAGGGCGAATACTGGACCGGACCCCGGGGCGGGGTCGCGGACACGCCCGCACGGGGTCCGGGCGCACCGGTGCCGAGGGGAGACGGTTCCGCGCCCCGGCCGACCGGGCGCCCCGGGCGGGACGGACGCCGAGGAGAAGACAATGGAACCGACACTGCCGCAACGGCTCTACCTGCTCAGCTACGACACCGACAAGAACCGGTTCGACCCCGTCAGCACCGCCTACCGCGGCCACCTGCTGCGCGCCGCGGCGCTGACCGAGCTGATCCTCGGCGGCCTGCTCCGTTCCCGGGACGGCAGGGCCGAGCGCGACGCCTCACGCACGCCGGAGGACCCGTTCCTGGCCCAGGTGCTGGACGGCTTGTCGCCGCACGAGCCGGGCCACTGGGTCAACGCCGTCCCGGACCGGGAGTGGACGGCCGAGAGCGCCGTGCGCGAACAGCTCGTCGCGAACGGGTCGATCAGGGTCGACCGCGGCCGGGTGCTGGGGGTCTTCCCGACCCGCGAGGTCACCCTCGCACACCCCGGAGAGGTCCGCAGGCTGCGCGAGCGCGTGCACGAGGCGGTCCGTACCGAGCACACCGTGGCGACCGCCCCCGCCGAGGACGTGGCCCTGGCCGCGATAGCGGCCGACGGCGACGTCTGGACGGCGTTCACCCCGCAGGAGCGGCACGAGTACAGGGCCGGGTTCAAGGCGGTCCACGAGCGCTTCGGCGCCGAGGTCCCCGGGATGCGCACCGCGATCCTGGCGGCCGTCGTCAACCGGCGGGCGGGGACCGCCTAGCAGGGGTGCCGGCGCAGAGGGAGTCGCGTGGTGACCGGTCCCGGCCCGCCGGTCTCCCCTCGCCGGTCGGCCTCGTCCGCCCCGGACTCACCGCCCCGGCCGCGTGGCGGCGGGCTCGGGGGCCTCGGCCGGCTCGGGCTCCCAGCGCAGCAGGTCCCCCGGCTGGCAGTCGAGCACCTCGCACAGGGCGGACAGGGTCGTGAAGCGCACCGCCTTGGCGCGGCCGTTCTTGAGCACCGCCAGGTTGGCGGGCGTGATCCCGATGCGGTCCGCGAGTTCCCCGACGGACATCTTGCGCTTGGCCAGCATCACGTCGACGTCGACGACGATCGGCATCAGATCACCTCGTCGAGCTCGCTGCGCAGGCGGGACGCCTCGGCCCTGCTCTCGATCGCCTGGGCCAACAGCGTCCGCAGCACGACCACGATGAGCGCGACCCCCAGGAGCGCCATGCCCACCCCGCCCACCAGCAGGACCACGCCCGGCGGCACGGCCTCGCCCGGGGCCATGACGAACCCGAGCCCGAACACCAGGAGGGCGGCCGCCACGATCGCGCCGATCATCACGTCGACGTAGCGGAAGGCGGTGCTGGAGAACACGGTGCCGCGCCGCACCTTCGTGACCAGGAGCCACACACAGACCAGGACGGCCTGGACCGCCACGACGCCCAGGAACACGATCGCGACCACGGGGGCGCGCACGAGCAGCGGGTCGGCCCCGGCCTCGCTCAGGTCCGCGGCCAGCAGCGGCACCATGACCGCCTGCACGAACACCGAGCCTCCGAGCAACATCACGAGCACGGCGCGCAGCGCCAGCACCGTCAACTTCCCCATCACGTCTCCCTGGATCGCTTCTCAATAGGAATCTATCGAAAAACGATAGCAGTGACAACGGGGTGCTCCTGGAGTCCTCGTCCCCGGACTCCCCCGTCGACGGTCCGGGGAGCCGGATCTCCCGGAGCCGGTCGACCAGCGCGGGGCGCACCCGCGCCGTGTTCACGGAGTGGTGGCAGGACCGTCCTGAGGTGTGGAGATGACCGCGGGACCGCTCGGGGACCCACTCCTCCGGGACCCCTGTTGGGGCCCGCGGGGGCGGCGGGGCCGCCCGGTGCTCACCTGTCGGCTCCGGCGCGGGTACGGCGGCCCGCGTGGTGGGAGCCGTGCCAGTCCAGGCACAGGACGGTGGCGTCGTCCTGCGGACGGCTTCCGGAGGCGTCGGTGACCGCGGTCGTCAGGGTCCGTACGACCTCACGGGGGTGGTCGTCGGCGGTGTCGCGGATCAGACGGGGCAGGTCGACGGATTCCGCCCGGCGGTCCTGCATGCCGTCGGTGTGGAAGACGAGGCGGTCCCCGGGGCGAAGGTCGAGGTCCTGCACGTGGTAGGCGACGGGCACGTGCATACCGAAGGGCAGGTCGACGTCCAGACTGATCTCGCCCACCCTGCCGTCGCGCAGGAGCAGCGGCCAGGGGTGTCCGGCGTTGACGATCTGTGCGCCGGCGCCGTCCAGGGCGATGCGCACCAGCTGGCCGGTGGCGAACGTCTGGTCGCCGTGGTCCAGGAGGGCCCGGTGGGTCTGGTGGGCCTGCTCGGCCAGGTCGGCGCCGGCTCGGCGGGCACTGCGGGAGGCGTTGACCAGCAGGGTGGCCATGAGCGCGGCGTTGACGTCGTGGCCCATGGCGTCGGTGATGGACAGGTTCAGGGTGTTGCGGTCCAGGGAGTAGTCGTAGGTGTCCCCGGCGACGGAGTCGGCGGGCACCAGGGCCGTGGCGAGGACGAACTGGGCGGCTTCGCAAGAGGACGCGCTGGGCAGGAGGCGGCGTTGGATCTCGCTGGCCAGGCTGATCCGGGTGGTGCGCCTGCCCCAGTGGTAGAGGTCGGTGAAACGGCGGTCGGTGACGATGATGTACGCCAGCGCGTGCGCGGCCCCGCGGACCTCGTCCAGGACCTCCCCGGTGACGTGGGGCAGGGTCAGCTCCAGGATGCCGATGACGTCGCCGCGGTTGGTCACCGGGGCGAGCACCCGCTGCCCGTGCCCGTCCCCGGGGCCCTGCACCAGTTCCTGGGTTCGCAGCACCTGGTCGTAGACGCTGCCGTCCAGCGGAATCTGCTCGGGTTCGCGGCCCTCCCGCGTGACGGTCTCCTCGCCGACCCGCACCACCTGCCGACCGATCATGTCGGCGAACAGAAACGAGACCGCGTACGCGTCGAAGCGGTCGCGTAGATCGCACGCCACCACGCTGAGGGACTCCATCGGCGCGGCGTCCTCCGCTGCGGCGAGTATCTCCGCCAGCCCGGTCCGGTCACCAGCCATCGTCTCCCCCAGCGTTCTCACGCACGTGCCCCACACCGACCGTGCGTACCACCTTCCCCCGCCCACACCGGCTACACCTCGGGCGATGGGCGGCCCGACCTGCGATGACTCCCGCTTCCGAAGGCTGTCGGGAGCAAGGACGTCCTGCGGAGCGGCGGTCGGGGGAACAGGAAGCAGGTGCGGGCGGGAGAGGACCGGCCAGGGAGGTTCCCGGCCGGCCCTCCCCCGGAGCGGTGTCGCGTTCGTGCGGTGCCCGCTTCGACCGCGGGGCCGCGGTCGGCGGCCCCTCCCCTGCTCCACGGGGACCTCGAAGGTTCCGAGTTCGGCGGCGTGCGGCGTCACCGGGTCCACTGCCTCCGGCGGGGTCGGGAAGCAGGCGAAGGGGCCAGGCCCGGCCCCCGCCGCCTGCCGAGCAGTGGGGGTCAGAGGCGCCGTCCGCTGGGGTCCCCGCGGACGCCTACCGGTGCCCGCTTCTTCAGCCCTCGTCCGCCGAGAAGCGGTAGAAGGACTGGACCGCCCCCTGCTCCGTCGCGAACGAGGAGACCAGGTGCGGGCGCAGGGGGCCGGGGTCGGGCCCGAAGAGGGGGATCCCCTTCCCGAGGAGCACCGGAACACGGGTCACGGTGAGGTCCGAGAGCAGGCCGGCGGCCAGGAACGCCTGGACGGTGAGGCCTCCGTCGGCGTAGGCGCGCTTCACCCCGGCCTCGGCGAGGGCCGTCCGCAGCGCGGGGATGCCCGGATGGACGGTCACCGGCGAACTGCCCAGGTCCGGTCGCGGGCCGGCGGGCAGCGTCGTGGAGAGCACATGGATCGGTGTGCCCCGGTAGAGGTCCTCCGTGGACTCCCGCAGGGCGTCGTAGCTCGCGCGCCCCATCGCCAGGACGTCGACGGTGGCGAAGAACTCCTCGGCGCCGGTGGCGTCGAAGACGGTCAGCCAGTCCAGCTCGCCGTCGGGCCCGGCGATGAACCCGTCGAGGCTGCAGCCGAGGAAGGCGTGAAAAGTGGTCATGCCCGAACCGTAGCGGCGCCCTCGGGTCGGCGGCCTGACCGATCTTGCGCCGTTCGGGGCGTGTCCGGGGCGGGCTCTCGCTCTCCGCGGCCCTGCCCGGTCGAGTTCGCGTCGCGGCTCGCACCCGGTGCGCACCGAACCGGTCCACATCCCCGGCGCCGATACGGCCACGGCCCAGGTCCGCACCAGCCAGGTCGCCGGGCCGTCTCCGGGGAAGCGGTGGCGGCCGAGAACCTCACCGAACAGGTCTCCGGGGCCGGCGATTCCACAGCGGGGGATCCGGCATCCGGTCCCAGGTCCGGGGCCGGACGCCGAAGCGGCGCCTGGAACGAGCCGGTTCAGGACGAGGGGTTCCCGGCCGCTCCTTCTCGGCCCCGCACGCGTTGGTCGTAGTCCTCCTGGCACGCCTGTATCTCGTCCGCGTTGTCGACCGTCCAGTCGTACAACCGGCCGAACGGCTCCCGCAGGGACTCGCCGAGCGGGGTGAGGGAGTACTCGACCCCGACCGGCGAGGTCGGCAGCACACGGCGCACGATCATCCCGTTGCGCTCCAGGCGGCGCAGGGTCTGGGTCAGGACCCGCTGGGTCACGCCTTCGAGGCGGCGCTTGATCTCGTTGAACCGCGTGGGCTCGGCGAGGACGGCCATCACCATCATCGACCACTTGTCGGCGATCTGGTCGAGGATCGGTCGGCTGGGGCAGTCGGACCTGTAGACGAGGTCGCTGCCGGCGCCGGCGCCGGTTTCAGAAGTGGCCATGTCGGTATCCTCCGCGATCCCTACGATGCCGAAAGTGCGTTATTGACGTCGGTCGTCCACCACCGCACCCTAAGTATGCATCGGGAACCTAGATGCCTATCAGGTACGGATCGGAGACCTCCATGAACCACGACGCCTACGCGACCCTGCGGGTGAGTCGCGCAGACGGCATCGCCCGCGTCACCCTCGACAATCCGCCCGTCAACGTCTTGGACGCCGCCCTGATGGCCGACCTCCGGCACCTGCTGACCGCGCTGAAGGACGACGAGTCGGTCCGGGTGATCGTGTTCGACAGCGCCGATCCGGAGTTCTTCATAGCCCACGTCGATATGTCGCTCGTCGACACACCGGACGCCTTCGACGAGATCGCGGCCGACATCCCTGACGGCGTCAACGTCTTCCAGGCCCTGGGGGAACTGCTGCGGCACCAGCCCCAGGTGACCGTCGTCAAGCTGGCTGGGACGGCGCGCGGCGGAGGAGCCGAGTTCGTGACGGCCGCGGACATGGCGTTCGCCGCGATCGGGCGCGCGGGGCTCGGCCAGATCGAGGCCCTCATGGGCATCGTCCCCGGCGGAGGGGGAACGCAGTACCTCGCCGACCGGATCGGCCGCAACCGCGCCCTGGAGGCGGTGCTGGGCGCCGACCTGTACGACGCCGAGACCGCGGAACGCTACGGCTGGGTGAACCGGGCCGTCCCCGCCGCCGAGCTCGACGACATCGTCGACCGTCTCGCCCACCACATCGCCTCCTTGCCCGAGGGTGTGATCGCGGCGGCCAAGCGCGCCATCGCCCCACGGAACCTGGCCGAGGGCCTCCTACGGGAGCACGCCTCCTGGGCGGGCCAGATCGTTCGCCCGGCGGCCGAGCGTCTGATCCGCGGCGGCTTGGCCCAGGGCGCCCAGACCCGCGACGGCGAGCGCAATCTGGAGGGCCTGCTCCGGGGCATGGCGGGTTAGATCCGGGCGAGGGCCGCCCGTACCCGCCGGTGTCCTGTCGGCCACGACAGAGCAGGCCCCGCGGGCGCACCCATGACGTTTGCGGGGGTGAACCGATGACGCGGTGTCACTGGTGGGCTCGGCGGGGTGACAGCAGTCTGAGGGGGTGCTTCCCGGCAGCGACGGCCGCCCCTCACCACGGGGGCGGCGGGCTGCCGGGAGGTGGGAATCCGCTGACCGGAAGGCTGCACACGTGGAACGAAAATGGAGCACGGGACGACGCTCGCCGCTGTTGGCGGTGGTCCTCCTCGCCGGTTCGCTGACCGCGGCGGGACCGGCCGCGGCCGACGACCGGGGCGGGGGGCCGGCGCCGGAGGTGGAGTGGGGCGCGTGCCCCGCGGACGTCCCTGCCGGTCCGTACCCGCTGGAGTGCGGGACCGTGACGGTACCCGTGGACCACGACGCCCCCGAGGGCGCCGAGATCGACATCATGGTCTCCCGCCTGGCCGGAGGGGCCCCGGAGGGACGTCGCGGCATCCTGATGCTCAACCCGGGCGGCCCGGGCGGCTCCGGCCTGTCGATGCCCGCCGATCTGGCCGCCCTCGGGGCGCCCGCCAGCCTCCTGAACACCTATGACCTGATCGGCATGGACCCCCGCGGGGTCGGACACTCCTCCCCGGTGAGCTGCGGTTTCACCGCCGACCAGGCGTACTACGGCAACATCCCGCCGTACGCCGTCGACGACGCGGCCGTCACCGACCATGCCGTGACCGCCGAGGCGGTCGCCGACCAGTGCGCGGCCAACGACACCGACGGGCTGCTGCCCCACATGTCGACGGCGAACACGGCCCGCGACATGGACCGGATCAGGGCAGCGCTGGGCGAGGAGAGGACCAGCTTCTTCGGAGTGTCCTACGGGACGGCGCTGGGCTCCGCCTACGCCTCGATGTTCCCCGGGCGCACCGACCGGATCGTGCTCGACAGCAACATCGGCGACACCTTCCTCGGCTACGACGGTCTGCGCCAGTTCGGCCCGGGCTTCGAGGAGGCCTTCCCCGACTTCGCCGCCTGGCTGGCGCGGCGCGACGGCAGCTACGGCCTGGGGAGCTCTCCGGAAGAGGTACGGCAGACCTACTTCGAGATCGCGGAACGCCTGGACGACGAGCCGGTGGCGGGCGTCGACGGCCCCTCCTTCCGGTTCTACTCCTTCGCCGGACTGTACGGCGAGGAGAACTACGCCCTGACGGCGCAACTGTGGCAGTCCCTGGACGACCGCGACGGGACCGCGGTCCGGCGCTACCTGGACAACCCTGCCGGTGGCGGGGAGGAGGCGGCCGAGCTCGTGGCCGCGGACAACGCCTGGTCGGCGTTCCTCGCGGTGACCTGCAACGACTCCGAGTGGCCGGAGGACCTCGACACCTATCGGAGCAGCGTCGCCGAGGACCGGGAGCGGTACCCGATGTACGGCGCGGCCCCCGCCAACGTGATGCCGTGCGCCTACTGGCACCACGAGCCGGCCGAGGCCCCGGTGGAGGTCACCGGAGAGGGACCGGGCAACGTCCTGATCGTGCAGAACCTGCGCGACGCGGCCACCCCGTACGCCGGAGGCGTGAGGCTGGACGACAAGTTCGGGCAGCGGTCGCGGCTGGTGAGCGTCGACGGCAACGGGCACGGGGTCTACCTCTACGGTGACAACGCCTGCGCCTGGAACGTCACCACGGGCTTCCTCGTCGACGGCGCCTTCCCGGAGCGGGACGTCTTCTGCGGGGCCTCCGCGAACGCCGGTCCGGAACCCGGCAGCGAGGCGGAGCGGTTGCGGACCCGGACCCTCGACCGGCTCGGCGCCGCCTGACCCGGGTCGAGGGGCGTGGTCGCCCCCGGGCGACGGGGGCGGGTCGGATCCGATCCGCCCCCGGCGCTCCTTCGCCGGCCGCCCCGTGGATCGGCCGCGGGGCGGCCGGGGCCGAAGGAGGGGGCCTTCCGGCCCGCCCGGGCCCGGGGTTCCGGGGCGCCCCGCACGGCGCGCCCCGGAACCCGCGGTCACAGCGCGGCCCGCACGCGTTCTCCGATGCGTCCGACCGAGACCCCGTAGCGGTCGTGGAGCGTGGGCAGGGCGCCCGCGTCGAGGAACTCGTCCGGCAGGCCGATGGGGGTCACCTGCCGGGTCACCCCCCGCTGGACCAGCGCGGAGGCGACCGACTCGAAGAGGCCGCCCACCACGGAGTGGTTCTCCAGCACGAAGACCTTCCGGTCGGCCGCGACCTCGGCCAGGACGGTGTCCACGTCCAGCGGCTTGATGGTCGGCGTGTGCAGGACCGCCGCGCCGATGCGGTCCTTCTCCAGTGCGGCGGCCACGCGCAGGGCGCGCTCGGTCATCAGTCCCGAGGAGATGAACAGGACGTCCGAGCCGCCGCGGAGCAAAGACGCCTTGCCGAGGCGGAACTCGTAGTCGTACTCGTCGAGCACCGTGGGCACCGCGCCGCGCAGGATGCGCGTGTAGGTGGGACCCTCGTGCGCGACGAGCTGGGGGACGGCCTGGGCGATGTCGACGGAGTCGCAGGGGTCGACGACGGTCATCCCCGGGATCCCGCGGAGCAGGGCGACGTCCTCCGTGGCCTGGTGGCTGGGGCCGTAACCGGTCGTCAGACCGGGCAGGGCCGCGACGATGTTGACGTTCAGGCGCGGTTCGGCGATGTCCAGGCACAGGAAGTCGTAGGCGCGACGGGTGGCGAAGACCGAGTAGGTCGACGCGAAGGGCACGAACCCCTCCTGGGCCAGGCCGGCCGCGGCCCCCATCATGACCTGCTCGGCCATGCCCATCTGGTAGAAGCGGTCGGGCATGGCGTCGCGGAAGACGTGCATGTCGGTGTACTTGGCCAGGTCCGCGGACAGACCCACGATGCGGGGGTCCTCCCGCGCCGCGGCGAGCAGCGCGTGCCCCAGCGGGGCCTGGGCGGTGCGGGCGCCGTCGTCGGCGATCGAGGCGATCATCGCGTCCGAGGTGAGCCGCTTGGCGGTGGTGGCGCTCATGCGTCGTTCCCTTCCTTGAGCTGTTCGCGGGCCGTCTGCCACTCGTCCGGGGCCACCCGCATGAAGTGCAGCTTCTCCCTGGACTCCAGCATCGGCACGCCCTTGCCCATGGTGGTGTCGCAGATCAGGGCCTTGGGCCGGCCGCGGTGGGCCTTGAGCTCGTCCAGTGCCGCGAGCAGCGCGGCGGCGTCGTTGCCGTCGACCCGCAGGACGTGCCAGCCGTTGACCCTGAACTTGTCGTCGGCGGGCTCGGTGCCCATGACCTCCTGCGCCGGGCCGTCGGCGACCTGGCGGTTCATGTCCACGATCGCGATGACGTTGTCCAGGCCGTGGTGCGCGCAGGCCTGCACGGCCTCCCAGGTGGAACCCTCGCTGAGCTCACCGTCGGAGAGCAGGTTGTACACGTGCGCCGGGTTGTCCTTGCGGCGCAGTCCCAGGGAGATCCCCACGGCGACGCCGAGACCGTGGCCCAGGGAGCCGCCGGAGACCTCCATGCCGGGCGTGTAGGTGGACATGCCCGACATGGGCAGGCGCGAGTCGTCGGTGGCGTAGGTGTCCAGCTCCTCGACGGGGATCACGCCCGCCTCGGCCAGGGCCGCGTACAGGGCGATCGCGTAGTGGCCGATGGAGAGGAGGAAGCGGTCGCGCCCCTCCCACTCGGGGTCCTCGGGCCGGAGGTCGAGCTGGTCGGCGTAGAGGGCGGCGAGGACGTCCGCGATGCCGAGGGCCTGGCCGATGTAGCCCTGCCCCTGTACCTCGCCCTGGGTCAGGGCGTTCAGCCGGATCCGGTAGGCGGCGGCCCTCACCCGGTCGGTCCGGGCGGTGTCGACACCGCCTCCGGGCGCCGTGGCGGTCTGGTTCATCTCAGTCCTCCTGGTTCGGTGGTTCGGGTGGTGGTTCCGTGGGGCGGCCCGGCGGCCTGTCCGGGCCGGAGGTCGCGTCGCGGGGCCGGTCCGCGGTGAGGGCTCACACCAGCGCCCAGACGAGGCAGACCAGGCCGAAACCGGTCGTGCCCAGTACCGTGACCAGCACGGTCCATGTGCGCAGCGCGTCCGCGACCTGCAGCCCGAGGTAGCGCGAGACGATCCAGAACCCCGAGTCGTTCACGTGGGAGAGGCAGATCGCCCCGCAGCCGATGGCGAGGTTGATCAGGGCGATCTCCACAGAGCTGTAACCGCCTTCGGAGACCGTGCTCGCCAGCAGCCCGGCGGTGGTGATGGCCGACACCGTCGCCGATCCCTGGGCCGCTCTGAGCAGAGCGGCCAGGACGAAGGCCAGGAGCAGCAGGGGGATGCCCAGTCCGAGCAGGCCGCCGGAGAGGGCGTCGCCGATGCCGCTCTCGCTGAGGACCTTGGCGAAGGCTCCGCCCGCCCCCGTGACGAAGACGACGATGGCCGCCGGGGCCAGGGCCCCCTCCATGACCCGGCCCACGGAGCGCATCGACCACCCTCGCCGCACCCCCAGCAGGTACACCGCCAGCAGGCAGCCGGTGAGCAGGGCGAACGGCGGGGCGCCGAGCATCGTCAGCAGGCCCAGTGCGGCCGAGCCCTCGGCGAGGAAGGCGCTGCCGACGGTCTGGAGCCCGATCATGGCGATCGGGACGAGGATGATCGTCAACACGCTGCCCGTGCCCGGGGGCGCCTGCGGTTCCGTCCTGGCCGGGGCCTTCACCGAGCCGCCGCCCTGGTCGGCGGACCGGGTCCCGGAGGGCCCGGTTTCACCCTGCCCGGAGGGGCCGGAGTCGTCGGGGCCTTGCGGTCCGGTCCCGTCCCCCGGGTCCGCGGACTGACCCTCGGAGTACCGGGCGAGCGTCTCCGGGAGCACCGTGTAGACGCGCCGGTTCAGCAGCCGGGCGGTGTAGTGGGCCACGAAGCCCACCGGCACCACCAGCGCACAACCCAGGAGCGTGACCAGGCCCATGTCGGCCTCCAGGATCGCCGAGCTGCCGACGATCCCCGGGTGAGGGGGCACCACCACGTGGATGAAGAGCATCAGGCCGGCGATCGGCAGGCCGATGGACATGGGCGAGGGCAGCCTGGCCGCTCGCGAGAAGGCGTAGATGATCGGTACCAGGATGATGAAGGCGACGTCGAAGAAGATGGGCGTCGCGATCACCGACGAGGCGATCAGCAGGGCGGCCCCCACCCGCGCCGGCCCCAGGATCCGGGCGAAGCGCCGGGAGAGGGCGTCCGCGCCGCCGGAGTGCTCGATGATCGCCCCCAGCATCGCCCCGAGGCCGACCAGGAGGGCGACGCTGCCGAGCGTTCCGCCCAGGCCCTCGGTGATGGTGGGGATGATCTCGGCGAAGGGCATGCCGGTGGCCAGGGCGGTTCCGACGCTGACCAGGATCAGGGCGATGAAGGCCGGCACCTGGAACCGGATGATGAGCAGGAGCAGGAGGGCGATCGACCCGAGAGCGATCAGTGTCAGCACAAGAGCATCCATGCGTGGATCCCCTCTCGTGTATCGGTGGGGCCCGCACGTTCACGGCCGGGTGTTTCCGGGCATGACGAGCGACCCCTACGGGCTTGGTGGTTCCGCCGAGCGGCTTCCTCGGGCCTCGGAGCCGTGGTGCGGAAGGGGCGCGACGCGGCGGCGGTCCGGCTCGCGTGCGCGGTGGGTCGTGTGCGACGCGCGGTGTCAGTCGCGGTAGACCTGGATGACCTGGGAGTCGTCCCGGTCCAGGAGCCCGGTGGCGGCGGCCTGCTCGTAGGCGGCGCGCGCGGCGCGGGCCAGGGGCGCGGAGAAGCCGACGGCGTCGGCGGTGTCGGTGACGAGCGTGGAGTCCTTGACGAAGATCCCGATGGTGCTGGTGACCTCCTCGGCGGCCTCCGGGAGCATGCGCGGTCCGCGGTCGCCCAGCATCCAGGACGCCCCCGCGCCGCCGCCCACGGCCTCCAGGACCTCCGCGGGGTCCAGGTCCAGCCTCTCGGCCAGCGCGAGCGCCTCGGCGGCGGCCACGATGTGCACCGAGCACAGGAGCTGGTTGACCACCTTGTAGGACTGTCCCCGGCCCACCTCGGCGCCGCAGTCGCGCACGGCGCCCATGGCGGAGAGGACGTCGGAGCAGTCGGCGAGCGCGGCCGGGTCGCCGGAGGCGAAGAGGGTCAGGGCGCCGCGTCTGGCGCCGGCGACGCCGCCGGTCACCGGCACGTCCACCAGGCGGACCCCGACCTCCTCGGCCCTGCGCGCGGCCTCGCGGACCGGGCCCGGGCCGACGGTGCTCATCACCGCGAGCACGGCTCCGGGGCGCATGGAGTCGAGAGCGGCGCCGGGCGCGGACACCGCCCGGTGCAGCTGCTCGGGGGTGGCGACCATGACGAGGACGGTGTCGGCCCCCTCGATCCCGGCAGTGTCGGCCTGGGCGGGCACGCCCAGTTCGGCCGCGGCCTCGCGCCGGAGCGGCGAGGGGTCCACACCGGTCACGGTGTGGCCCGCGCGGGCGATCCGCTCGGCCATGGGGAGGCCGATGGCGCCGATGCCGACGAACATGACGGTCGATTTCGGGCATGGCTGTGGAACCTGTGGCGCGTTCATGTGTCTTCCTTCTCCCCTCGGGGAGGGGGTCAGTGCGGTCCCGGAGCTCGGGGCCGCCCCCGGCGGGGCAGGGTGGTCGGGGTCCGGGTACACGGGGTCCCGGCAGGTGGGGTCTAGTGCTCGTCCGTCATGGCGGGGCTCTCGGTGATCCGGCGCCACAGGCTGAAGTGCTCGACCATGGCGGCCGCGGCGGCGCTGCGGTCGTGCGCCTCGATCGCGTCGACGATGGGCGTGTGGACGGTGTCGGTCCGGCGGGGCTCGTCGGAGCCCTCCGGCAGCCCTGCGGCCTCGACGCTCAGCGCCCGGGCCCGCTTCTTGGCCAGGACGTCCTGGAGGGCCAGGCTGATGCCGTCCACGAACAGCTCGATGACCGGGTTGTCCGCGATGGTGAAGAGCCGTTTGTGGAAGGCGTAGTCGGCCTCGTGCCCGGCCCGGGCGTCCCCCGCGGCGGTCGCGCGGACCATGTCGTCGATGTGTCCGCGCAGGGCGGCGACGTCGTGGTGGTCGGCCCGGTCCGCCGCCTCTTGGACCACGGAGATCTCCATCATCTCCCGGGCCCGTTCGACGCTGGCGTGGTCGACGTGGCCGAACTTCGACATCAGGTCGAAGAGCAGCCGCACGAACGAGGCGTCGGGCTTGGTGACGTAGGTCCCCGCCCCCTGGGTGCGCCGGACCATGCCGAGCACCTCCAGGCTCCCCAGGTTCTCCCGCACGGTGGCGCGGCTGTTCCCGAGGCGCTCGGCGAGCGCGCGCTCGGTCATGATCCGTGATTCCGGACCCAGGACCCGCGCCTCCTGGGCGAGGGCGTCCACGAGCGCGTCGAAGTTGCTGTCCATGACACCTTCCATTGGCCTGACCAATGTGACTGAGGCTACAAGGAGGCGATCCAGGAGGTCAAGGGATTGGTCAGGCCAATATTTCGTCCGTGTTGCCCCGCGGTGTCAGGGGCGGGAATCGTCGCTCCGGCCCGGCGTCCGCGCAGGCGGGGGCGGGGGCGGGCCGGCTTCGCACCGGGCCCCGCCGCATCGCGCGGTCCGCCCTCGGGCGCCGGCTGGTGTGTTCCTCGTCCTTCGGAGCCGATCCCGGGCCCCCGGGACCACAGGGCCTCGGAGACGGGGGGTCCGCACGCGGCAACCGGGGGGCGCACAGGGGCGTCCAACGGGCAAACCCCTGCGTCGAGGAGAGTTCCGTGTCCCCTGTTCAGATCGTCCGGACGGTGGCCTTCGCGTTGATCGCCGGGGGCGTGGCTCTCGGACTGGTCCCCGGCGGCTCGTGCGGCGCGGGCTGGTGGCCCCTGGTCGACATGGACGCCTCCTTCGGCTGGTTCGCCTACGAGGAGGTGTCCCGCCCCGGGACGGGGATGGGGGCCGGCCTGTGCGGGACGACCATGGCGCCGGTCGGATCGTGGGCGGTCGCGCTGGTCGTGGTCGGGGCGACCCTGCTGTTGGGGGCGTGGATCACCACCCCCTACGGACCGCAGGGCAGGCCGGAGGGGACCGGTGCCCGGCCACCCGAAGCGGACCCGTCCTGAGGCGGCCGCGACCGGTCGGGGGAGGATGCGCCCCTCGGAGCCGGTCGCGGTGGACCCTCCCCGAACCGCGCAATCCTCGGAAGGCCCGAAATGGTTCCTCCGGCAGGCCTGTTCCAGCGGACACGAAACCGAGGAATCCACGACCCGGATCCCGAAGCCCCGGGCGGGGAAAGCAGTGGCCCGGAAATCCACGACCCTTTACCCGCACAGACGCATCTCCGGAAAAGCGCCGGCGAGCAGATTGCTCCCGGCGCTTTTCCGGAGAATTATCGATCAGGCTGCCTCAGGTGCAGTTGCCCCACTCGGAGCGCCCTCCGGTGGCGGTGGTCCCACCGGTCGATCCGGCGGTGCTGCTGATGGTGGCGATGTAGCGGACGCACTGCCCGGCAGCGGCCCTCACCGCGCGCGTGTAGTGCCCGAAGTTGCCCTGCTCGTAGGTCCGGCCTCCGTCCTGCTGGGTCCAGATGGTCGTCGTGGTCCACGTAGGGGTGCCGTGGTAGGAGGTCTTCAGCGTGATCGCGCAGTTCTGCTGATAGGTATTGCTCCACAGCAGGTAAGCGGTCCCGTAGCGGGTGCCCGAGGGGGTCGTGATCGGCGAGGTGTGCAGCGTGCTGTACGAACCGTCCAGCCAACTGCATCCGGCCGGGGCGGAGACGACGTCCTCGAGGGTGTGCGCGGAGGCCGGGGAGGCCGCGATCGTCAGGGAGGCGGCGATCATGGAGAAGAGCATGGCGACGCGGGGGAGAAACCGTCTGAACTGGCGCATGATGCCTTTCGCGTGAAGGGGCCCGTCCGCGACTCGGCCTGATACACGGACACTGGCCTGCAACAATGCAATGAGATGCCCCAGAGGGCGAAGGCCCATTCGGGCAACACCTCTGAGGCCGACATCATTCTTCCTCCGAAAACCGACAGCAGTCAAGAATTTTCCGAATTTTCCACACGCAACCCGCGAGAATAAGGAGGTTCCAGAGAAAGGAGTTTCTATCGTTTTCCCTGCGGCGGGAGTTCATGGTGTTCCCGCCTCACCTCCGACACAGGTCACCGCTCCCGCGGAGGTGGTCCCGGCACGACCGCCCTCTCCGGCGCACTTCTCACCCGGTAGGGCCCGGGTGCGGGAAGCTCGCGGCGGTCAGGAACCGTCCGTTCCCGCGCTCCACCGTGAGCTCGCCGCCGTCGGCGAGCACGCGCTCGCGCAGGGCTGCGAGGCCGCTGAGCCCGGTGACCGGGCCCTGCTGCGCGCCGTCGTTGACGATGCGCACACCGGTCCCGGAGAGGGTGATCCACACCTGCCCGGC
>NZ_JBIWMK010000003.1:0-33454 GCF_044766605.1 Nocardiopsis sp. NPDC101807
GTGGCCCTGGATGTCGTGCAGGTCGCCGGCGAAGCGCACCCTCTCCCGGGCCACGGCCAGCTCCGCCTCGCGCTCCCTCGACTCCTCCAGCTCCGTGATCAGACCGGAGACCAGGTGGTTGAGGAACACGAGGGTGACCCCCACCACGGCGACGCTGGTGGAGTGGACGACGTGGTCGAGGAGGACGTCGAGGGCGCCACCGGGTGACATCACCATCCGTGCCGCGACCACCGCGACGACGAAGGCGCCCAGCGCCACTGCCGCCGCACCCCGGCGCGGGCGCGGCAGCTGGAAGAGGACGACGGTCCCCACGACGGAGATGCCGAAGGACGCGGACGCGTCGTCCAGGACCAGCACACCGACGAGCCATACGGCCGAGGCCGCGACCAGGCAGAGGAGCGGGACCCGGGAGGAAAGGCTCTCGCTCCACCCCCGGGACGCCAGCACGGCAGCCGCCACCCCCACGCCCAGGACGACGGCGTGCACGGGGTTCTCGGCGTTGATCGAGATCAGGAGCGCCCCGATGGCGCAGAGCGACGCGAACACGATGTTGAGATTGAGCATGCGCAACTGCCCCTGCGTCGCCTCGGCGCGCTCGGACCTCATGTGAGCCCTTCCGGGATCGGACGGTGGAGTCCGTCCCAGTATTCTTCCGGCTCCGCGTCGCCGCCAGTGACACTGCGTCATGCCTTCGCCCGGAGCCGGATCACGGGACACTGCCCAGCCGACCGGGCTTCCCCTCCCGGTCGGGGCCGTCCTCACGACGGTGCTCCCGAGGCCCGGCCCTGCGCCGATCGCGGCCGGGGGGCTCCGGCTCCCCCACACCGCGCCGGGCCGGGGCCGCCCCGCTCCCCTGGGTCAGCGCCGCTGCGCGCCGGAGGGGCCGCCCCCGACGGTGGTGAGGACCCAGTCCGCGTGCGCCGCGGTGTCGGTGAAGACCGACGGGCCGACACAGAGCGGGTCGGCGTCGAAGTCGCCGTCGCGGCTGACCAGCCCGACCAGCTCCCAGTCCCCCTCGCTACCGCGGACCATGGGGCCGCCGGAGTCGGTGGTGCAGGCCTGGGCCTCCTCGGTGGGGTGCTGCGAGTACAGGTCCCTGTCGGGGTCCATCTCCGCGCACCGGTCGTGGTCGACGACCTCGGTGTCGAGCTCCTGGAGGATGTCCGGTTTGCCCGCCTCCCCGAACTCGTCGAGCATCCCCCAGCCCAGGATGCGCACGGCGGCTCCGGGGGCCGCCGACTCGTCGGCGATGCCGATGGGGGTCTGCCCGACGGGGGAGTCGAGCCTGAGCAGCGCCAGGTCGTTGTAGAGCAGGTACGCCGAGAGCTCGTAGGCGGGGTCGTCGCTGACATCGATCATCTCGAACTCGGGGTGCTCGACGACCTCGGCCACCTCGCGCTCGCTGCCGCCCCGCGTCTGGTCGGTGCTGCCCACCCGGACGGTGATTCGTTCGGGGCCGGTGCAGTGCGCCGCCGTGAGGATCCACTGCTCGTCGACCAGAGAGCCACCGCAGTAGTGCGCGCCGTTGTCGTCGTACAGGGCTGCCATGAAACCGTACTCCTCGGTCGCGTCGACCCCGCCGATGATCGCTCCGGCCGGGGAGGCGAGCGCGGTCGCGCCCAGGAGCGCCCCGGCCCCCGCCGCTCCCGCGAACGCCGCCTTCCGGCCTCGTCCGGTCCTGTCACTGCGGCGGTCGACCATGCCCAGCCCTTCGTCGTGGAGTGCGTGTGCCCGTGCTGTCCGCGGGCACCGCCCACACTAGAAAGCCCTACGCACAGGCACATCGGCCACGAGGACTAGTCCCACCCCCGACGTAGGGCGGTCCCCACGGGCCCGGCGGGCGACGAAAGACGCGGAACGCGGCGGCACGCGGTAGCCCCGGGTGCGCCCCGGCCCGGACCCGTGAACGCCGGTGGTCACCGATGACCGCCTCGCGCAGGGTGAGCGCCGGTGCCTGCTCGACGTCGCGCGGCACGATGCAGGGATGGAGGTCGGTCACGACGGCCATGCAGGTCTCGCCATGGTCCTTCCCCGGATGTCGTGGATGTCGGCCGAGAGGCGGACGTGGCCGTGCGGTGATGCCGCATGGCGCACCTGTACGACGTAGATCTTGGAGAGGGGCAGAAGCCGCCGACGGGGAAACCGGCAGGCCGATGGCCGATCCCTTCTCCTCTGGCGGGCTCTCCCCTACCGCAGCAGGGAAGTCGGCGGTGTGGCGGAACGGGACCGCGGCGAGGCCGACGCCCCGTGCATGGCGTCCGGCGAAGAGGAGGCCCCGCTGGGGACGGCCATCCGGGGGTGCCCCAGAATGACCGACGTGAACGCCCCCAGCGTCGAGGAGAGTCCCGTGTCCCCTGTCCAGATCATCCGCACGGCGGCCTTCGCCCTGATCGCCGGGGGCGTGGCTCTCGGACTGGTCCCCGGCGGGCCGTGCGGCGCGGGCTGGTGGCCCCTGGTCAGCGTGAACGCCTCCTTCGGGTGGATCGGTTACGGGGACGCGCCCAGCATGGGGATGGCGACCACCGTGTGCGGGACGGCCATGGCCCCGGTGGGGTCGTGGGCGATCGCGTTGACCGCGATCGGGGCGGCCCTGCTGCTGGGGGTGTGGCGCAGTACCCGACAGGGGGCGAAGGCCGAGCCGGAGAAGTAGGAGCCGCGCCTGGTCCGGCGCTTCGCCCTCACCGCCCCCGTACAGCGAGGGCTCGGGACCGACACGGACGGGCGACGCCTCGCAGGCGGGCGCGCGAGGCCCCCCACGAGGCGGTTCCTCACCGGAGCGAGGTATGGCCCGTCCCCCTGCCGTTCTCCGCCCCGGAACCGCACCCGTGTCCGGGTTGGCGGCCCGCGCCTTCCTGCTGTGGCAGGACCGGAACCATCAGGGCTCAACTGCCGCAGCAGCCCCCGGCCCGAGCGGGCACCGGCACGTCCTCGACCTTGCCCCGCTGGTCGCTGTCGGCCTTGACCACGTACACCTCCCACGGCTCCCGGCCCGGGCCGTGCACCCACACCTTGTCCTGCACCGCGTAGCAGCACGAGGTGTCGTTCTCCTCGAACGTGGCCAGCCCGGCTTCCTTGAGGCGGTCGGCGGCGGCGCCGACCTGGTCGGAGGAGTCCACCTCCACCCCCAGGTGGTCCAGGCGGGTCTCCTGCCCCGGCTCGCCCTCGATGAGGACGAGCTTGAGCGGGGGCTCGGCGATCGCGAAGTTGGCATAGCCCGGCCGGCGCTTGGCGGGCTCGGTACCGAAGAGCTGGGAGTAGAAGGTCACCGACGCTTCGAGGTCGGCGACGTTGAGGGCGAGCTGCATGCGGGACACGGGGACCTCCACAGGTCTTGCATCGAAATCCGTCGATGCAAGGTTGCGCCCTGTTTCGAGGTTTGTCAATATAGAAGCATGTCGAATCAACAGAGTGCGGACGGCGCCGCCCCCGGCGCGGTCGCGGGCTGCTGCCCGGCCCTGCTCACCACCCCGCTCGGCCAGGAGGAGGCCGTGGAGCTGGCCCGGGTCTTCAAGGCCCTGGGCGATCCCGTGCGCCTGCGGCTGCTGTCGATGATCGCCTCCCGCGACGGCGGCGAGGTGTGCGTGTGCGACCTGACCCCCGCCTTCGACCTGGCCCAGCCCACCATCTCCCACCACCTCAAACTCCTGCGCGAGGCCGGTCTCATCGCCGCCGAGCGGCGCGGCACCTGGGTGTACTACCGGCTGCTGCCCGCCGCGACCGACCGCCTGGCCGCCGTCCTGACCCGCCGCACCGCGGCGGCCGAGGCGTGAGCGCCCCCGCTCAGGCGGCCACCGGCGCCCCGCGACTACCGGTCCTGGACCGCTACCTGACCGTGTGGATCCTGGCCGCCATGGCCGCCGGACTGGCCCTGGGACGGCTCGTCCCCGGCCTGGGCCAGGCCCTGGCCGGGATGGGCGTGGCCGGGGTGTCCCTGCCCATCGCCGCCGGGCTGCTCGTGATGATGTACCCGCCGCTGGCCAGGGTCCGCTACGACCGCCTGGGCACGGTCACCGGGGACCGGCGCCTGCTCTGGGCCTCGCTGGCGGTGAACTGGATCGCCGGACCGGCGGTGATGTTCGCGCTGGCGTGGCTGTTCCTGGCCGACCTGCCCGAGTACCGCACCGGGCTGATCATCGTCGGCCTGGCCCGCTGCATCGCGATGGTCATCGTCTGGAACGACCTGGCGTGCGGGGACCGCGAGGCCGCCGCCGTGCTGGTCGCGCTGAACTCGGTGTTCCAGGTGGTGGCCTTCGGCGCGCTGGGCTGGTTCTACCTGGTGGGCCTGCCCGGGTGGCTGGGCTGGGAGCAGGCGGCGCTGGAGGTCTCCTTCACCGACATCTCCGCCTCGGTCCTGATCTTCCTCGGGGTGCCGCTGCTGGCCGGGTACCTGACCCGCCGCCTGGGCGAGCGGGCCCGCGGACGGGAGTGGTACGAGACCCGCCTGTTGCCGAAGCTGGGCCCGTGGGGCCTGTACGGGCTGCTGTTCACCATCGTGGCGCTGTTCGCCCTGCAGGGAGAGGCGATCACCTCCCGCCCCTGGGACGTGGTGCGCATCGCCGTTCCGCTACTGGTCTACTTCGTGCTCATGTGGGCCGGGACCCTGCTGTTGGGCCGCCTGCTGGGGTTGGGCTACCCGCGGGCGGTCACGCTGGCCTTCACCGCGGCGGGCAACAACTTCGAGCTCGCGATCGCGGTGGCCATCTCCTCCTTCGGCGCCGCCTCCGGCCAGGCCCTGGCCGGGGTGGTGGGCCCGCTCATCGAGGTGCCCGTCCTGATCGCCCTGGTGCACGTGGCCCTGGCCACCCGCCGCTTCTTCCCCGAGCAGCCCTCCACGACGAAAGGCCCCCGGCCATGAACTCCGACACCGCCCCCCGGATCCCGCAGGTGCTGTTCGTGTGCGTGCACAACGCCGGACGCTCCCAGATGGCCGCCGCGTTCCTGCAACACCTGGGCGCCGGGCGGGTGCGGGTGCGCTCGGCCGGGTCCGCACCGGCCGACGCGGTCAACCCCGCGGTCGTGGCGGCCATGGCCGAGGCCGGCATCGACATCACCGCCAACGTTCCGAAGGTCCTGACCGATGAGGAGGTGCGTTCCTCGGATGTGGTGGTGACCATGGGGTGCGGGGACGCCTGCCCGTTCTACCCGGGCAAGCGCTACCTGGACTGGGTCCTGCCCGACCCCGCCGGCCGGGGCGTGGAAGCGGTGCGGCCCATCCGCGACCGCATCCGCGCCCACGTCGAGGAACTCCTGCAGGAGCTGGCCTCATCACCCCGGTGACCACCAGCACCCCGGACTTCACACGTCCTGGCCGGGGCCGGTTCGTGCTGTGCCCCTACCGGCCTCGGACCGCGTTCACCAGGGCTGCCCACTCGTCCCCAGTGAATTCCAGGTACCCCGCGGCGCGGTTCTGGCTGTCGCGGACGTCAGCGCCACCGGTGTGCTCCCGAGCTTCGACGCAGTTTCCTCCGTTGGCGCTGTAGCTGCTCTTGTGCCACTTGTCGTCGGGGGCGAGGGCGGTCGGGACTCCGTCTCCGGGGACTACCGTCATATCGGCCTCCTCAGGCTTCTGACAGCACATGGGGCGAGGCTACCGGCACGTGATGCGTCATAGGCGGTCCGTCGACCGAACCGGGAGCACGGTCCAGAGGAACCCAGACTTCGGGCATCGTCCCATGGGACGGGTGCGCGTCTACGGCTACCGAGACAGCGGGGCTTTGGTTCTGGAGATGCATCCCGCCCCGGGGTAGCTTGAACCCGCTGAACACGGAACCGGTCCCGCCCACTACTCCTGGGCGGGGCCGGTTCGTGCTGTGCCCCTACCGGCCTCGGACCGCCGCCAGAAGGGCAGTCCACTCGGAAGCCCCGGCCGACAGGTGGCCCGACTCCCGGTTCTGCGTGTCACGCACGAGGACGCTCTTCCCCTCAGCGACCTCGACACAGCTTCCGTTCGCCGTGCTGTAGCTGCTCTTGTGCCACTCGGGCTCACGCTGTGTACTCATCGAGTTCTTCCTTGACCTTCCTGATGAAGTCGGCTGACTGGCCCGGCGACCACGCCTCTGCCTGCACAGAGCTGAAAATCGACAGGCAGGCCTGCACTCTGCCGCTGTCATCCATCAGAATCTCACCTTGCTGATACTCCGCCGACGCCACCATGGGTTTGTCCGGAAACGAGTACACCCGGAAAGGACCGGAGGCCCCAGGGTGACACCCGGGGTTGGGCGGTACGACCTGTAGACGTACTACCCGTTTCTCCATCAATGCCAGCACTTCACCGAGCTGATCAGAGAGAACCTTCCGGCCCCCGATGACCCTCGTCACCGCGTTCGCCTCCAGCACCATGTAGATCAGCGGCGGATCTGTCTCCAAGATCGCCTGTCGCCTCATCCGCGACTTGACCATCTCCTCCAGCTCGGCCTCACTGGCGCCGGGAGAGGTGTCCCGGTTCGCTGCGTACGCATACGCCTCGGTCTGGATGAGGCCAGGAACTACCTGGTTTTGGTACTCACGCAGCTCCGAGATCTTCCGCTCGAGCTGCTCTACCTCCTCATACCATTCCGGAACCCCAGTTGCGTCATTTGCGGCTTTCCAAGCACGATGAACTACACCCGAGCTACCGAGTTCTCGGTCGATATCTCGCGCGCTCTGCTCGCTGAGCCTACGGGTACCGCACTCCCACGCCGAGACGGTCGAGGGCACGACCGACAGAGCCTTGGCCAGCTGGACTTGCGTGATTTTCGCCTTCTTGCGCGTCTTCTGGATGACGAGGCCAAGGCGTATGAGTTCGGGCTTCGGGGGACGGTCCATGACTCTCCATGTACACCAGGGGATCTACCAAGTCGACTCATTCAAGGCGATGGGTCTTCCCGACTTCACCGAAACCACAAGATCGTGACAGGTCAGTGATGTCTCTAGCGCTCGGACCGGCCGGGTGTTCAAGGTAGAGCCACGGAGAGACAGCGGAGGCCGATGAAAACGGAGGCGTCCGACTGAAAGTCCGTTGCAAGCCAAAAGCCCCGGCGACCGTCGCAACCGGCCCCCGAGGCTCAATACCCCACCCCGAACCACCGAGGTGAGACGAATGCAGCCTACCGGCACCACTACACCGAAACCAGACGTAAACCCCGAACCCGCTGTGCCCTACCCGCACCGGATCGGGTTCAGCGAGCCCCACCGGCACGGCATCCTCCTGGGCCACGAGCGCGGCTGCGCCGCCCTGGCCGCCTGGGTGCCCACCGTGGTCCCCCGCCGGGCGAGGAAACCGGTCTTCCTGGTGGCCGAGGCCCTGGTGTCGAACGCCCGCAAGCACACCCGTTCCGGGGACCCGGGCGGGACCGTGCGGGTGGTCGTCGACGTCAACCCGTTCCTGGTCGGCGTCGCCGTGACCGACAACGGTCCCCGGGCAGGCGCCGTCATCCCCTGTCCGCGTCTGGGTGACGCCCACCGCTCTCCGCTGCCGGGTCTGCATCTGGTGGACCATCTGGCCGTGTACTGGGAGTGGGGCTGGGAGTGGAGGGGCGCGGGGGCGGGGCCGTTGACGGTGCGTGCGGTGGTCGAGAACCCGTGAGGTGGCATCCCGGGCACGACCGCGAGGAGCGTGACCTGGCCGCCGCGCTGGCCCGCCGCCATGCCCCGTACTGGGTGGTGATGTGGTCCTACTCGCTGCGCGTGTGGGTGGCGTTCTACACCGGCCCCGCGCGGGTGGCCCCGCTGAAGTGCGCGGACCCCGACCGGCTCTCCCGGCAGATGCGGCACGTGGCGCGCACCCTCGTCTTGGGCCGCTCCCCCTGAGAACCCCCTCCGGGCGGCACCGTTGCGCCCGGAGGCTCCCTGCCCGGTGCCTTCGCACCGGGCCGCGGGGCCGCCGCCGAAAAGGGGGGCCGGCGGCCCCGCCCCACCCACTCGGGTCCGGTCGCACTTCCCCGGACCGGACCCGACCCCCAACCACAACCGCCCCTCCACCGACACCCGACCGCCGACCACCCGCAACCGACAACCGACAACCGACAAACACACGCTGACGGAGAACCACGTGCCCACCGCACCCCTGCCCGAACTCGTCGAGAAGGCCGACGCCCTGCTCACCCCCGGCGAAGTCGCCCGCCTCTTCCGCGTCGACCCCAAGACCGTCACCCGCTGGGAGAAGGACGGCCGACTCGCCTCGGTCAAAACCCTCGGCGGGCACCGCCGCTACCCCCAGACCCAGATCAACGCCCTGCTCACCACCCCCGGCCCCGGCACCGGCGGCGGAGCCGTCCTGCTGGCCCTGGAAGAGGTCCGCGACCTGGCCACGACCCACGGCGACCCCACCGCCGCCGCCCGCATCGACGACCTCATCACCACCCTGCGCACCCAGGAAGACAGGCACTGATGCGCGAGGACCCCGCACCCGGCTGGCACATCGAGACGGCGACGGTGAACGACCGCCCCGGGGTGAGCTTCCGCCGCCCCTGGGAGGACACCCCCACCGTCCTGCGCGCCACCGACCCCGACCGAGTCACCGCCGACCTGCGCGCCCTGGAGGAGATCGACCGTTCCCACCCCGGCTGGTACGTGGGCTTCCTCATCCGCCCCACACCGGTGTCACACCTGGACGGGCTCTGGGCGCAGTACCCCGGCGTGACCGTGGTCCACGCCGAGACCCCGCCCGACCTGATCCGGCGCATCACCGACGCCCGCGCCCGACACGGCCTGTGAAGGACGGACCCCGATGAGCACGAGGGCGAGCGACGGAACTCCCACCGTCCCCCGCTACCTGGACCGCGCCGAGACCGTCGCACCCCGGATCATGGCCGGGCACAGACGGCGTGCCGCCGAGACCGCGGCGGGGATCGCCCGCCTCGAACTCCTCGCGGCCGAACAGCGCCACAGAGCCGCCGACCTGGAGTACGCCGCCGCACTGCGGCGACTGGCCGAGGCGCGCACGCGAGTCGACGTCCTCGACACCGCAGCCCTGGCCACGGTGCTGCGCAGCTACCAGGCACTCATCGGTGTGCGCCGTTCGACCGCATCCGGGGGGCCACCGTGAGCGCACGCGGTCGGCCCCGAACGAACTCCCTTCATAGATACAGTTGTGTAGCTACAACTCTGTAGCTAAGGTGGTGCGCGAGCGGTCGTCGCCCCACGTCGGCCCAGGACATGAGGACACACCCATGACCCGACCCGCCATCCCCGTGCACGCGGACTGGAACGCCGTCCTGTGCACCTCGCGCACCACCTTGACCACCCACCTGTGGACGGCCCCGCCCCTGCGCCGCGCTTCACCCATCCACGACAGGGCCTTCGCCGCACTGCGCGAGCTCGACACCGACCACACACGCTTCCTCTCCTTCTGGACCCACCCCCACCTGGCCGTCCCCGCGCTGGAACCGCCCTCCGACCACGCGACCTCCTGGGACTTCACGCACCTGGACCCCCTCCTCGACGACTTCATGGAGGCCACCCGGGGCCGGCCGGTGGTCGCCAACCTGGCCGCCATCCCCACCTGGATGTTCGACACCCCCAAGCCCGTGGCGGTGGGCGCCGACCCCGACGCCGCGCAGTGGGACTACGAACAGGGCACACAGCCGCGCGACGCCACCCTGAACCAGATCGCGGACTACTTCGAGCGCATGGCCCGCTGGTACATCAGCGGCGGATTCACCGACGAGCTCGGCCGACGCCACACCTCCCCGCACCGCCACCGGTTCGCCTACTGGGAGGTCCTCTGCGAACCCGACGTGGGCCACCAGTGGGACCCGGCCACCTACACCCGCCTCTACGACCAGGTCGTCCAGCGCCTGCGCCCCTTGGACCCCGACATGCGCTTCGTGGGGCTGTCGCTGAGCCCCATCACCGACGACCCCGACTACTTCTGGCACTTCCTCGACCCGGCCAACCACGCCCCCGGCATCCCGATCGACGCCGTCTCCTACCACTTCTACGCCGCTCCGGCCCTGACCGACGCCGTGGACAGCCGCCCCAACGCCCCCTTCTCCACCTGGCACACCACCTTCTTCGCCCAGGCCGACGGGTTCCTGCGCCAGGTCAGCCTCATCGAATCCATCAAGAAGCGCCTCAGTCCCCACACACGCACCCACATCAACGAGATCGGCAGCTTCGCCCCCGACGTCATGGCCGCCGAGCCCGACATCCCCGACCAGTACTGGGCCCTGGCCGGGGCGCTCGTCGCCTACCTGTGGTCCCGCCTGACCGCGCTGGGCATCGACCTCGTGGGCGTGGCCGAGTTCCTCGGCTACCCCACCGTCATCCCCGGCACCAGCCTCCTGGACTGGGAGACCGGCGAACCCAACGCCCGCTACCGCGTCCTGGCGCTGCTCCTGGAGCACTTCGGCCCCGGCGACCTGCTCGTGCCCACCCGCGCCGGCAGCGAACTGTCCCCCGAACCCCCCGTGCACGCCCAGGGGTTCGTCACCTCCGACGGCCGGCGCCGCCTCCTGCTGGTCAACACGGGGCCCGACCCCGTCCAGGTCAGCCTCACCGGGGAGGGCCGCTTCCACGAGACCGCCCATGTGGACACCGCCACGTCCCACCGCCCGGCCCTCCGGGCACCGGCCTCCGGCGACCTCCTGGAACTGGGCCCCTTCTCCACCACCGTGGCCACCCTGGCCTGAGAGCGCAGCCGCCGACCGGCGCCGCCGCCACGGAACGCCCGGCCCGCCGGTCACTCCGGGCACCGGCTCTACACTGGGCCGGTGCCCTGACAGGGAGGACAACGCCCATGACCGCCCGTGGCCGCCGCGGCCCCGAACAACTGCTGGCCGACATCCGCGCCGCAGCCGTCGAGGAACTCTGCCTGGTGGGCGTCGGCCGCCTGAGCATGGCGGGCATCGCGCAGCGCTCGGGCACCGCCCGCACCTCCCTGTACCGGCGCTGGTCCGCCCCCATCGACATCGTGCTCGACGCCCTCGAGCACGACTTCCCGCAGGAGACGGTGTCCCCCGGCACCGACGACCTCCGCGGCGACCTCGTCCGGGCGCTGGTCAGCCTGGCCGAGTGGACCTCCACCCCCACGGCCCGGGCCGCGGCCGCGATCCTGACCGAGCGCGACCGCCACCCCGAACTGGCCGCCGCCCTGTACACCCGCGTGTTCGACCCCAAGGGGGGCCGCTTCACCCGCACCGTCCTGAACCACTACGCGGAGCACGGACACATCGACCCGTCCCTGGTCAGCGACGTGGTCGTCGACATAGGCGAGGCCCTGGTCCTCAAACACCTCTCCGACACCGGGCACGTCCCCACACACGCCCACCTCGAACGCATCGTGGACCACGCCATCCTTCCCGCGGTGGGGCTGCCCCGTCGGGGGACCTGCCCGGGGGAGGATCCCCGGCACCCGGTGAGCTGACCTCCCACGGGACCGCCGGTCGCCGGGGCGGCCGGGGCGGTGCTCGGCCGCGCGAGAGGCGCCGGGGTCCGGGCACGCCCTCAGGGGGTGGCGCCGGTCCCCTCCTCCGTCCCTTTCTCCCGGTAGACCAGGAGCTGGTACCCGGGCACGCTGGCGACGTCGAAAGCGTGGAAGTCGATGCTCAGCAGACCCCGGGCGGGGTGGCGCAGCACCTTCGTCTCGTGGGTCTTGGGCCGCACGTCGTGGCGCGCCCACAGGCCGGGGAACTCCGGGCTCTCGGCCCCCAAACGGTCGAGCAGCTCCCGGAGCCGGGCGGGGGCGACGGCGAAGTCGGCACTGGCACGCAGGTTGGCCACCGTCGCCTCGGCGGAGGCCTCCCAGTCGACGAAGAACCGGCGGCCCTCGGGGTCCAGCAGGACCATCTCCAACAGGTTCGCGGTCTCCTCGAAGCCGGAGAACAGCTCCTGCGCCCGGGCGTTCAGCGCCAGGACGTCGAGCACCGGGTCCAGCACGATCGCGCCGGAGTCGCTCCAGGAGTCCATCAGGCCCAGCAGCTCGGTCGGCACCGGCTGGACCGTGGCCTCTTCGCCGAGCCTGCGCGCCGTACCGGCCAGTGCGTACAGGTGCCGTTCCTCGGCCCCGGTCAACCGCAGCGCCTTGGAGAGACCGGCCAGGACCACCTCCGAGGGGCGGGTCTCCTTGCCCTGTTCCAGGCGGCGGTAGTAGTCGGCGCTCACCTCGGCGAGAGCGGCGACCTCGTCGCGGCGCAGGCCCGGGACGCGGCGCTCGCCCGCCGCGGGCATTCCGACGGCCTCGGGAGTCACCTTGGCCCGGCGTGTCATGAGGAACTCGCCCAACTCGCTGCGTGGCATGCCCCGAGCCTACCGACGGGCACGAGACGCCCCCGGACCGCTGGGGGGCCGTATCGCTACCCCCCGATCCGGCGGAACCGGTCGCATGCTGGTCGGCATGGACACAGCACAGAACACCCGGCCCTCCGCCCAGCTCGTCTCCGGAACCCCGCTCGCCGGACGCGTCGCCGTCGTGACCGGCGCCTCCAGCGGCATCGGCGAGGCGACCGCCCTGCGCTTCGCGGAACTCGGCGCGAAGGTGGCGCTGGTGGCTCGCCGCGGCGACCGGCTCGACCGGGTCGAGGACCGCATCCGCGCCGGCGGCGGAACCGCCCTGGCCCTGCCGACCGACGTCACCGACCGCGCCGCCGTCCTCGCGACGGCCGACCGCGTCGCCGACGAGCTCGGCCGGGCCGACCTCGTCTTCGCCAACGCCGGCGTGCAGCTCATCTCCGGCATCACCGACCTGGCCACGGCGGACTGGGACGCCCAGATCGACCTCAACGTCAAGGGCGTCATGAACACCGTCCAGGCCTTCGTGCCCTCCCTGGAGTCGGCCGCGGCCGACGGCCGCAGCGCCGACCTCGTCATGACCTCGTCGATCGCCGCCGTCCGGATCCTGGAGGGCTTCCAGGTCTACTCCGCGACCAAGGCCTACGTCACCCAGCTCTCCAAACTGCTCCGCACCGAGCTGGGCCGCAAGAAGATCCGCGTGGCGACGATCGAGCCGGGCATGGTCGACACCGAACTGCCCGACCACGTCACCGACCCGGCGGCGAGCAAGCTCATGGCCGACCTGATCGACCAGATCGACGTCCTGTCGTCCGCGGACGTCGCGGAGACGGTCGCCTTCATGAGCGCGGTCCCCAAGCACGTCAACCTGACCGAGATCACCATCCTCCCGACCGAGCAGATCATCTGACGCCGTGACGGGAAGGGTTCGCCGGGCCGGGAAGCATCGGACGGCCCCGCTGCACCGGCCTCTCCCACCGTGAACACGGACGCGCTCACCCCGCTGCTGGGCGGGCGCGTCCGGGTCGCCGACATCGCGCAGCCGCAGGTAGTAGGCCCCGGTCTGCACGCGCAGGGTGATCAGGTTCCTCAACCTCGAACCGGAGCGCGCGGACGACAGCGCCACCGACCGGCCGTTGGCGCCAGCATCGTTGAGACGCGGTCGAAGCTCTGATTCCACGTTCGGGCAGCTCAGCAGCCTCAGGAATGCATCCAGGAACTGCCCTTGGACGGCATTGGATCACCGGAAAATTCCATAACAGGAATATTCGAATTATTCCTGGACGCCGGTGCGCCGCACGCGTAGATTGCGGTGCACACCCCCTACCGCGGAGGTACAACCGTGGACATGGTCCAGATCGCCGGCGACTGCAAGGGCGACGACTGCCCCAAGGTGTTCACCACTGACAGGAACTCGATCGTCGTCCAGGGCGACCTGGTGACGAGTGTGACCAGCCCCCAGGGAGAGGCCGTCGTGGAGATCCCCCGAGCCGTGTGGGAGGAGGCCGCCCGTGCGCTTGGAGGGTGAGGCCTGGCGCGAGTTCTTCGACGCCTTCAGCGATTACGCGTTCCGGTTGGAGACCCTGCCCGTCTACGGGGTCGCCTCCGAGGACGAGGAGTTCAGACGCTTCCTGGCCGGCGAGCCGCGGCCGGACGAGGAACTGGCGGACTCTCCCTGGCTGCACCGGGTTCGCAGGTTCACGGCCTCCGGGCGCCGCGTGGAACGCGTCCACGTGGTGACACCGCCACTGTCGGACTATCTGCGCTACGAGATGGAGTGGGGATACGACTTCAACATCGTGGCAGGTGAGGATGTGCGGATCATCGAGACGGAAGCGCCTACGGAGCTGCCGTTCCTGGCGCACGAGGACTTCTGGCTTTTCGATGACACGCATGTGGTCCTCATGCGGTACGGGGACGACGGAACACAGATCGACCGGGTCCTCCTCGAAGACGCTGACGTCTCGGACTACATTTTCCGCAAGGACGCCGCTCTTCGCCTGGGGACCCCCTATGAGCACTACAGGGCACGACTGAAAACCTAGTGCTGGAACCGGAGAGCATCGGCGGGCGCCGCGGAGAACTGTCCGAGGCGCTTCGTCGCGTACGCAAAAGAGCAGGCTTCACCGGCGAGCGTCTCGCCTCCGGCACCGGAATGAGCCAGAGCAAGATTTCGAAGATCGAGACCGGAAAGCTGGTCCCCTCTTCGGTCGATGTCGAACGGATCCTCCGCGTACTTCGTGCGACTCCGCAGGAAATAGAGGATATCTCTGCCCTGGCGCAAGTCGCCAACACGGAGTATCAGAACTGGCGAGCTTCGCTGCGCCGGGGCCTGCACCACAAACAGGCGGAACTCGCCACCCTCGAAGCGACCTCGTCGACCTTCCGTTACTTCCTTCCGGCCATGGTCACGGGGTTGCTCCAGACCCCGGAGTATGCCAGAGCGAGTCTGGCAAGCCTACCCGGAGACCACACGCGCGCCCTGATGAAGCGGTTCGCACGCCAGTCCATCCTGTATGAAACGAGCAAGGACTTCACCTTTCTCCTGACCGAGCAGGCGCTCCGATGGCCCCTCTGTCGTCCGGGAGAGATGTCGGTACAGCTCGAACGGATCGCAGCGCTTTCCGAATTGCCCAACGTCAGGATCGGTGTGATTCCGCTGGACAGGTCCCCGGTGCCCGAGGGTCCGCTGTCCACATTCACCGTCTACGACCAGGCCCTGGCCACCGTCGAGACGTTCACCGGGGCGCTTCTCATCCGCTCCGCCCAGGACGTGGCCCTCTATGCAAAGACTTTCCGCCTGTTCGAGGAGAACGCCTTTTTTGATGCGGAGGCGCGGGATTTCGTACGCCAGGCGGCAGAATCATTTCGCGGGTAACTTTTCACCCTCGGAGCCATGTCTTGACAACCCCCTCCATGCCCGATGAAAGATTTTATTCCATGACGGGAAAACCATGGCACCCCCATGGGGTCATGTATATTCTCTGAATCGGTTCTCGGCCATTGGCGAGAGAAAAGATGATCTCCACAAGCACGGTCGCAACAGGTGATCCTCATCGCTGAAAAGGAAGCCGGCCCCGTGCCTGCCCTCCGCCGCGAACACACGACCGAGAAATGAGGGACATGACAAAGATCGTCAGCCAGAGCGCCCGTGCCCTCCTGTTCGACAGTGAGCGGCGACTGGTGCTCATCAAGCGCACCAAACCGGGACAGGAACCCTACTGGGTTGCGGTGGGAGGCGGACTCGATCCGGAGGACACCGACGTCGAGGCCGCACTGCACCGGGAGGTCCTCGAGGAACTCGGTGGAGAGATCGACCAGGTCCGCCAGGTCCTCCTCATCACCGACGACGTGCACGCAGGCGTGGGCCTCCAGCATGTCTTCGTCGCACGGTTGACCTCGATGGACCTGGCCCGCCGTACCGGGGCCGAGTTCACCGAACCCGGACGCGGCACCTACGAGGTGGTCAGCGTTCCCGCCACACGCGCCGCCCTCTCGGAGATCCGTCTCCTGCCACCCCCGCTTGCCGAGTTCACCCGAGCGAACGTCCACGGCCTCCTCGCGCTCTTGGACCAGGCCGATGAGGTACCTGAGAGGGAGGAGGGCCTATGACCGGGTTCGTCAGCCTCAACGGGCCGGACAACAGCGGCAAGTCGACGCAGGTGCGCATGCTGGCCGACAGCTGGGAAGGGTTCCGTGACCTGGGCCCTGTACACCGGCATGATCCGGTTCCGTGGACACGTGTCTCGGGAGAGGGATACGGAACCTGGTGGTTCACCACCTCCATGACGGAGGAACTGACCGGAATGTTGTTCGCCAGCCACGCAGCGCGGGCGCAGGCGTGTCCTTCCGGAAAGGTCGGGCTCCTCGATCGCGGCTGGTACATGCTTCTCGCCACGGCGATCGCCACCTGCGCGGTCAAGGAGTCGCTGTCTGCCGAGAACGCAGGGACGCGTGTGCTCGCTCTCCTTGACTCCGACGAACCCGACCCGCCCGAGTTCCCGGTCTTGCTGCTGCCCTCACTCGACGCCGAACGCAGCATCGCTATCGCCCGGTGTCGAGACGGACGTCCGTGGACCGATACCTACCTCGGCTACCAGAGGCATCTGCACCGCGTGCTCCTGTGCATGGCACGCCAGGGGGTGTTCGCCGAGGTCATAGCTGGCCCCGTCCAGGATATCGACGCGACACACGCCCGCATCCGCTGGGCCCTGACAGAACGGGGAGTCGGCGTTCCCACCCACCGCCACCCCGTGAAGGACGGACGATCCTCGTGAACCCTCCCGGCCTCTCCCTCATTGAGCCCCTCGAACCCCTGATCACCCTGCTCCCTTCAAAGGAACGCGCCCGGTTCGACGAAGTCGCGAGCGCTTTGCACCACACGAACCACCTGCTGTGGTCGGCCGAGGACGGGGTACGGGGCGACTCACTCGACGCGGTACGGGTCGCTGAGGGCAAGCGTGCCGTCGACCAGCTCAACATGGACCGCGTCCGCCACGCCGAACGCCTCGACGAGGTGATCAGCACGGCCTGTCCGCTCCCGACCACGACCGCTCCACTCCACACCGAACCGCTCAGCTCCGTGATCGACCGGATGTCGGTTTCCGTGCTACGGCTCCACTACACCCGTCTGGCGGCGGAGGACGACCCCGGAGTCCAAGCCCGTGTGACCGGGGTGCGGACCCAACTCAGCGAGGTGCGCGAGTCTCTCAGTGACCTCGCAGAGGAGGTCGCCGCCGGGCGCAGGCGGCTCCCCAATGGCGCACGGTTCAAGCTCTACGGCACGACCGTGCGGGCAGAGGCACTCCCTGCCCTCAGCCCCCACGTTCCGCCGGTCATCGCGCTGGGTGGGCTGAGCGAGTGTGGCAAGACCACCTCGGGAGTCTTCCTGAACCGGGACGAGAGCGCGGCACGGTTCAAGATCGGCTACCTCCTGACCCAGGCAGCGGCCCGGCAGGGCCTGGCCGATCCCTATGCTCTGTCGCCGAGGCACCAGGCGGAACTCCTCCTGAGTGAACTCAACCGGTTCGCCGACGCCCATCGGGACACCCCTCTGATCACCATCGAATCGGTGCACAGAGCCGATTCCATCGCGGCGCTCAAGGAGATGATGGGTGAACGTCTGTGCGTGGTCTACGTGGACGCCCCTCGCGCGGTACGACTGGCGCGCTCGGGAGGCGACGAACGGGCTCTGAAGGAGAAGGACCGAATCAAGACCGAACGGGGTGCGGATCGGATCCCCGCTGATACCGCCCTGGACAACTCCGGCAGTGTGACCCGCCTGCACAGCGGGCTCCGGCGCCTGGCCAGCCCGCCGGCCGACGCACGGTTCAAGACCGTTCTCCCCAAGGAACTCGGGCTGCCCTCAGCGGTGTGTGCGGCGACCTCCCGACTCGTGGGCGCGTTGGCGATTCTCTCCGAGGAACCGTGCCTGGCCGCCCTCACGGGAAGCGCGGTCAACGGTGGGTGGCACGAGGGATGGTCCGACGTCGACCTGCTGGTCATTACCCCGGGCGGGCACGGTGAAGTCGTCACGCGGGCGATCGATGCCTACCGAACCGCCCTCCAGACCCACGGGGACATCCACCTGGGAGCGACAGTCCTGCCCCTCGCCGAGGTCCAGGCCCGCAGACTTCCGAACCGTGTACTCGCCGCGCTGGTCATGCTCCAAGAGGGCGCTCCCGCCCTGATGACCGGACCGGGACTTCGGCTGCCGCTGATCTCCCGGCAGGAGGTGGAACGCGCGACGCCCTCCGCACTGGCCGACGCGGTCGCGATCACCCGAAGACTCCGGCACGATCCCGGGCGCGGCCGCATCCGTTCCCTGTACAAGCACCTGCTCCTGCTCTGCCGACTCCTGCTCAGGGAGCAGTCGGTGTGGGTGAACGGCAACGACGACGTCGTCTCCGAAGCACTTCGTCGGTTTCCCGGGATCGGGCCTCTTAATCTTCCGCCCCTGCCCGAGGTCATCGCCGCTCACCGACAGGGCACGGACCAGCTCCGAGTGTTCGGCGCGATCGAGGAGGCCGTGGACCGGTTGCTCATCTGGCACCAGCGGCAATGCCCCGTCTGAGACCCGAGAGGAAGAACATGGAAGCGGTCACCTGGAGAGCGGCTTTTCAGGCGGAGGTCGTCCCCCGGCTGGACGCGGGACCCCACAGCCGTCCCGAGCGGGTGCTCCACGACCTCGACGGTGCACGGTCGGCTGTTCTCCCGGCTGAGTTCGCCACCGCCGGTCGCATCCTGTGGGAAGGTCTGCGCCGTGCCACCCCGGCGGTGGAGGAGGCCGACGCCATCCTCGGCCTGGACGCGGGCGGAATCGTCCCGGCCCTCGCCGTCAGCCTGGCCTCGGGGCTTCCCTACAAACTCGCGTGGAAGGTCCGGGTTCCCCTGCCCGGCACCGTCCATTTCGTCGAGGGCCATGCGAACCGCCCGGACGTGTTCGCCTACGGAATCGCCCCCGGCAACAGCTACGTTTTGGTCGACGACGAGGTGACGACCGGCGTCACCCTGGCCAACCTCGCCCAGGCTCTGTTCCGTCACGGAGCGCGCCCGGTGGCCGTGGCGTGTCTGGCCGAGGACACCCGCTACAGGGCGAGGGAGGCCGTCGAAGAACTCGGTCTTCCCCTCTTCTCACTCACCCGGGTCGGAGGGAGAGGGTGAACCCGCCTGAAGCCGCGGTGACCCGCCACTGGGGGACCACCGTCTACACCTCCGCTCAGGTACTCGGGATCCCGCTCGGCTACGACCGCGAGGCGACCCCCGTCGGACAGGCGCTTCCAGAACCTTTCGACCACGGGTTGCGCCGCGCCCTGGAACGGTGCACGCGGGTCGTGGTGGCCTTCGACGGCAAACTGGGGGACTCCCTGCTCGCTTTTGGAGCGGTCACCGCGGTCACTGACGCACTCTCGCTCCTGGGCAGGAGCGTCCCCTTCACCGCTCTCGGCCGGTACGGGCGCCTCCACCCGGCGAGACACACGGACGACTCACACCGTGGCTCGCCCCGGATCATCGTCGGTGACGAACCGGGGGCGGCACTGGCCGATCCGACCGGTGACGACCATGTCCTGCTCTGCCGTCCGGAACACGCCCGCTGCCGCGATGACGGTCGGCGCGTCCACACCTTCCTCCCCGCCCGTTACTACCTGGAAGTGGAAGAACGCTTCGGTCGGCGTCTGCCCGGTGGCCCTCCGTTCCTCCCCTCTCTGGCACCGGACACGTGCGATACCGATGGGCAGGAGTTTTCGGTCGCGGCTGTCACCGCGACCAGCCGGCCCGGCCGCAAGGACTACGGAGCGCAGAGGTTCGCAGCGGCAGCCCGCATCATCGGTGTGCGCGTCGGCCGCAAGGCGCGGCTCCTCCTCGTGTCCGGTCATGACGGGGCAGGGGACCTTCCCGCGGACACGGACGGGCTACGGGTGGAACCGGTCATGGGAGCCGGTCTGGAGACACTGACCTCACTGTTCGCCCGGTGCGACGTGGTCCTCGGCAACGACACCGGGCTCACCCACCTGGCCGCGCTCGCCTCAAGGCGCGCCGAGGTCATCGGGTTGTACGGCCGGCACTCCCACAGCAAGTGGCGGACCGGGCTCGCCCACCACCACGCGCTGGCCACACCCTTCTCCGAGCGCATGCACCGCTGGGACATGTGCCCGGTACGTGACGGCCTGGACGAAGCCGAAGGGGAGCGGTACGCCCCGCTGTCCGCGATCTCCCCGGCCACTCTCGCGGACACCGCCGTCCTCGTCCTGGAGCGCGGATACCTGTGAAGAAACCCCGAACATTCCTGCGCATCGGCCGCCCCTCGCGACACACCCGCAACTCCCTCTACCCGGTCGACATCCACCGACGTCGGCTTATCGCCAAGTCCATGCCCGATCACGGCGAGGCCCACGCCGAGGTCCGCGGCCACCGGTTCCTGCGCCCTTGGTATCCGGTGCCTGATCTGCACCGCCACATCCGTCTTCCCGGCCGCACCGTTGTGGTGTATGAACGGCTCCCCGTCGGCTCCGACCGCGGGCTGCTGCTGGATCTGCTCAATACACCGGACGACGGCGACCACACGGACCTGGACAGCTACCTGCTCCAGCTGACGAGCACCTACCTGCGCGTCTTCACCGAAACAGCGCGGCTGAGCCCTCCCGAGGCAGTGGTCGGCAAGCTCTACCGGAGCCGGGCCAGGCCCGGTGGGCGGCTCGACCACTACTACGCCGACCAGGATCCCGCACTGACCGACACCGAAGACGGCCCCAGGTTCAGTGACCTGGCGCGGACAGGACTGTACGTCAACGGACGCCACCACCGGCTCGACTGGGCCGAGACGATCACCTGGCTGCGCGACGCGTTCGACGTTCCCGTCTGGAGCGTGATCAGCCAAGGCGATCCCACCGACGTCAACCTCGCCGTCCCCCTGGCCTGGCTGGACTACGACACCGCCGGACGCAACGCCATCGCGGGCGAGATCGCCAACTTCAGCTTCTACACGGCGGTGCTCGGAGGGTGGTTGGTCCCCACTCTGAACCCGGAGGCGTTCGCCCGGCATCCCGCCACGTTCGCCCAGCTTCCCGCGAACACGCCACATGTCAGCTCACACATGCACGCGGGCACACTTCACATCCGGTTCACGGACCGGTCGACCCATGCGCGGCGGCTCGCGCTGTCCCGCTACTGGGAGTTGCTCGTCCGCCCGATCGCCGCCCGGTACCTTCCGGGGAAGTCCCTCGGAGAAGCCCTCCGCCCCTACCTGGCGATGCGCATCATCGGTGTGTTCGACCTCGCCCGCATGTCCTTGGAACAGCGGCTGTACCTGATCGCCAAGCTCGCGCTGTGCATGGACCCCGGCTTCTCTCCCACCCGCTTCTTCGGACTGACGGAGTACGCGTGTCCTACTCGTTGAACGGGCGCCTGGCCCTGGTGACCGGAGCCAGCGGTGGAATCGGAGCGGCGATCTCCCGTGCCCTTTCCGGGGCCGGCGCCCGTGTCGCACTGGCTCACTTCGACGGTGACGAACGGGTCCGTGAGCTCGCCCGGGAGATTGCTGACGACGGAAGTGCCGCTGGGGCCTTCGAAGCGGATCTGCGCTCGACCACCGCGCCAGCGGAGTTGCACACACGGGTGAATGATCTGATGGGAGCTCCGGACATCCTCGTCAGCGCCGCCGGAGACTATCCCCGGACACCGCACGCGGACCTCACCCAAGACCGGTGGTCAGAGTGCCTCGCCCTCAATCTGACCGCCCACCACCTACTCGTCCAGGCCCTCGCCCCGGCGATGATTTCCCAACGCCATGGCCGCGTCATCACCATCGGCAGCGTGCTCGCCTCCACCGGCAGACACGACCTGGCCGACTACATCGCTGCGAAAGCAGGGCTCGAAGGGCTCACCCGAGCCCTCGCCCGTGAACTCGGCGAACACGGGATCACCGTGAACTGTGTCGCCCCGGGGTCCATCCGCGTGCCCGCCGAGGAGCAAGTCGTCCCCGATCCCGCGGCCATGGAGGAACGTCAACTCGCCCGACAGTGCGTACGACGCCGGGGCGGCCCCGAGGACGTCGCCTCCGCTGTGGCCTTCCTGGTCAGCGACGAAGCCGGCTTCATCACCGGACAGACCCTGCGGGTGGACGGAGGATGGATCCTTGACTGAGATGTACCTGATGCGCCATGCCCACTATGTCGGCCACGAGCCCGGCTACCACGCGCCCGATGACGCGGTGCTTTCGCCTGAGGGCCGACGGGACACGATCGCGGTAGCCCGCCGGTTCCTGCCACCCTCCGTCGGCATCGTCTCCAGCCCACTGCCGCGTGCGCTCCAGACAGCCGAGATCCTGGCCGAGCACTCGGGGTTGCCCCTGTTGGACGTCGTCGCAGACCTTCAGGAGTGGCGCAGTCCGAGCTCAATCCGAGGCGTCCCTCCTACGGACTTTCCTGAGGACTACGCCGAGTGGCGTTCGAGGCGCACGCTCAACCCCGCCAGCCGATACGGAGACGGCGAAACCCTCCTGGAGCTGAGCGGGCGCGCCACACGAGTCCGTGCGAAGTTGTCCGCTCTGGCAGAGCGGCAGGGCCCCCTACTCGTGCTCTCCCACAAAATACTCCTCCGCGCACTGAGCCTCTCGGACAGCCCTTCGTCCTTGTTCGACCCGGCTGGGCGAGACGGCTGGTCCTTCCTCGAGTCCCGCGCCTTGGACAGGGAAAGCCAGGCGAAACCATCTGGGGAACGCCGGAGACTGCCCCTGGACGGCCACGGGCGCCGTTGGTACCCTCCACAGCACTTATTCAACAAGTTGCATAAGAGGAGAATCATGCGCGCCTTCCGCGAGGCCGTCGAGGCGGACGACCACGACGCGATCCACGCGCTGCTCGCCGAGGACGTGGTGTTCACCAGCCCGGTCGCCTTCAAGCCCTACACCGGCCGAGCCGTGACCGCCGCGATCATCCGAGGCGTCAGCAGGGTCTTCACCGACTTCCGCTACGTTCGCGAGATCACCGGCGCCGACCGCCGCGACCACGCCCTGGTCTTCGAGGCCAGGGTCGGCGAACGGCGGATCCACGGCTGCGACTTCCTCCACACGGACGAGGAAGGCAGGATCGACGACTTCGTCGTCATGGTCCGCCCGCTGTCCGCGGCCACTGCCCTCGCCGAGGCCATGGGCGCCGAGTTCGACCAGATCGCCCGGGAGGCGCGGGAAGAGGAGCAGAAGGCCGGCGCACAGGACTGACACCACCGCGCACCGGCCCCGCCCGTCTCCTGAACCCTTCGAGGACGAACGACTCCCCCGGCCACGGAATGGCCTGCGGGCGCTTTCGCCCGTGTCAGCTGGGTCGACGCCTCCACCAGCGGTCGCCCGACGGCAAGGCGATCCCGGAACGCGCCGAAGCCACCGCTGACCGGAAGGAGGAGGGCTGGCCGCATACGGTCAAACCCCCTTCCGGCGTCCGCGCCACGGCACGGGTTCTGCGATCGTGGGATCGTCCTTTCTCCCCCGCTCTTCGAGGAGCCCATGTGGAAATCCGCCTGACCGACGCCGTCCGCACCCTGCGCGAGGACCTGACCGAGGCGGTCGAGGAGGCCCAGGCCCAGAGCCCCGACATCGCCTTCAAGGTCGGCCCCATCCAGATGGACTTCGAGGTCCAGTTCCGCGTCGACGGCAAGGCCAAGGGCAAGCTCTCCGCGTGGATCGCCTCCGGCGAGGTCGAGGCCGGGGCCAGCCGGACCCGCACCCACCGGGTGTCCTTCACCCTGACCCCCCACCCCAAGGACGCCCCCGGCGGCGACGTGTCCATCAGCAGCACCCGCCGCGACTCCGGTGAGCACACCCCTCCCCCGGCCTTCAGCCGCTGAGCCCCCGCTCCCCCGTGTGGGTTTCGTAGAAGCGACCGGAGAACCTGTTGGACACCGCCCAGCGCATCACCCGCGTCACCACCCCCACCAGCACCGGATCGGGGTACCTCATCGGCCCGCGCCTGGTCCTGACCAGCGCCCACACGGTCCCCGAGGTCGGCGGCCGGGTGGAAATGCACACCGCCACCGACCACCACCCCCGCGCCGGGCAGGTGGTCTGGCGCGGCACCCCGCACAGCCACGACGACGCCGCCCTGGTGGAGGTCACCGACCCCGGCTGGACCGAGCACCCGGTCACCACCCGGTGGGGAAGGCTGGTCACCACCACCCCCGGCACCCCCTGCCAGGTGTGGGGCTTCCCCGACCTGGTGCAGCGCACCGGCCGGGCCGCGGAGACCGCCCAGCTGGCCGGCACGGTCGCCCCGGGCAGCCACTACGTCAACCACCGGCACGTGATGGACCTGAGCGCCCACCCGCCCCGCTGGCTCCCCCACGAGATCCGGGAACAGGAGCAGACCGGGCGGCGGCGCTCGCTGTGGGCGGGCCTGTCCGGGGCCGCGATGCGCTGCGCCGACGGCGCGCTGGTGGTGGGCGTGGTGGCCGCCGACCCCGAACACCGCGACCACGCCGCCCTGGAGGTCGTGCCCGCCTACGTGCTCCACCACGACCCCGCCTTCCGGGCCGTCCTGGCCGAGCACGGTGTGCCCCTGGCGCTGGAGCCGGTCGAGTTCGCCCACCTGGCCCACACCCCGCGCGCCCACCACCGCCCCTCCCCCGCCGCGCTGCTGGAGGCCCACCGACAGGTGGTGGACTTCCACGGCCGCGAGGAGACCATGCGGACCCTGCTGGAGTGGTGCCAGGGGGAGGAGCCGCTCACGGCGGCGGTGGTGCACGGGCCCGGCGGGCAGGGCAAGACCCGCCTGGCCCACGAGCTCACCGCACGCCTGGCCGAGCCCGACCCGCAGGGGAGGCGGTGGGCCACCGTGTGGCTCAGGCAGGACGCCACCGTCGAGGAGCTGGGCCCGGTCAAGGAGGCCACGGCCCCGCTGCTGGTGGTGGTGGACTACGCCGAGACCCGCACCGCGCAGCTCGTCCGCCTGCTCCAGCTGTGCGACCGGCCCCCGGGGCACGCCCCCGTCCGGCTGCTGTTGCTGGTGCGCACCCTGGGCGAGTGGTGGGACCAGGTCAACACCGCCACCGGCCACCTGCTGGCCGACCTGGCCCTGCAGCTCCCGCTCCCGCCGCTGGCGCCCCGCGCCACCGAACGCGCCCGGGAGTACCGCACCGCATTGGGTCACCTCGCCGAGGCCCTGCCCACGGCCCGCACGCCGCGCCCGGCCGACTGGGCCCGGGTCGCGGCGCACCTGGCCGATCCGGACCTGGCGGGCCCCGAGTGGGAGACCGTGCTGAGCGTGCACATGCGCGCCCTGGCCGATCTGCTGGACGCCACCCAGGACCCCACGGCCGTCACCGCCGACACCGCGGTGGAGGGGCGGGTGCTGGCCCACGAGTTCCGGTACTGGGACCACAGCGCCGCCGCCTACGGCCTGGGCGACGCCGACCTGGCACAGCCGCTGCGCGACGTGCTGGCCCTGGTCTTCACCCTGGCCCCCGCCGGTGTCGAGGAGGCGGACGAACTCCTGGGAAGCGCGGCGGCACTGGAGGGCCAGACCACCGCCCGCAGGCACCAGATCCGCCTGTGGGCCGGCGGCCTGTACCCCCCGGACGGGGAGCGGATGTGGGGACACCTGCAACCGGACCGGCTGCTGGAGTACTTCCTCGGCCAGCGCCTGCGGCGCGACCCCGCCCTGTTCGACCCCCACCTGGACACCGTCGCCACCGCGGACGCCGAACGCCTGGTGACCCTGTACGCCCGCGCGGCCGCGCACCCCGCCCTTCCGACCGTGGGAGGGCACCTGAGCGCACTGTGCACCCGCCACATCCACACGCTGGGCCCGGCGGTCGTCGACGTGGCCACCCAGGTGGAACACCCCGGCCCGCTCGTCCAGGCCCTGGAGGACACGACAGACGATCCCGACACCTCGCCCGAGGTCCTCCGCGATCTCCTCAATGCCCTGCCCCTGTCCAGCCAGCGGCTGGCGGTGTGGGCCGAGCGTCTGACGACGCGCCTGGTCAATGCGCGTCGCGACCAGGCCGACCGGGACCCCGAGGCCCACCTGGACGGCCTCGCCATGGCTCTGCAGAACCGGGCCCTCCGCCTGGGTGAGCTGGGACGCCCTGAGCAAGCACTCGAAGCGAACGATGAAGCCCTCCAGCACTACCGAACCCTCGCCCGACAACACCCCGATACCCACCTGCCCCACCTTGCCCTCGCCCTGAACAACCAATCCGTCTACCTGTCCGACATGGGCCGGGTCGAGCAGGCGGTCGAAGCCATCGCAGAAGCCGTCCAGCACTACCGAACACTCGCCCGACAGGTCCCCGACGCCCACCTGGCCGACCTCGCCATGGCCCTCAACAACCAGGCCCTCCGCATGTCCGACATGGGACAGGCCGAGCAGGCACTCCAGGCGATCGACGAAGCCCTCCAGCACTACCGAACCCTCGCCCGACAACACCCCGATACCCACCTGCCCGACCTCGCCATGGCCCTCAACAACCGAGCTACCCGCCTGGCTCACCTGGGACGACACGAACAAGCACTCCAGGCGATCGACGAAGCCCTCCAGCACTACCGAACCCTCGCCCGACAACTGCCCGACGCCCACCTGGCCGACCTCGCCAGGTCTCTCGACAACCGAGCTACCCGCCTGGCTCACCTGGGACGACACGAACAAGCACTCCAGGCGATCGACGAAGCCCTGGGCATCCGCCGCACCCTGGCCCAACAGCTCCCCGACGCCCACCTGCCCGACCTCGCCGCATCCCTGAACAACCAGGCCCTCCACATGTCCGACATGGGACAGACCGAGCAAGCACTCGAAGCCATCACCGAAGCCGTCCAGCACTACCGGACCCTGGTCCAGCAGCGCACCGAAGCACATCTGCCCGCCCTTGCCATGGCTCTGAACAACCAGTCCACCCGCCTGGAAGAGCTGGGACGACCCGTACAAGCGCTCCAGGCGGTCGACGAAGCCGTCGGCATCCGCCGCACCCTGGCCCAACAGCTCCCCGACGCCCACCTGCCCGACCTCGCCGCATCCCTGAACAACCAAGCGCTCCGACTGAGCACGCTGGGACAGACCGAACAAGCACTCGCAAGCATCACCGAAGCCGTCGGCATCCTCCGCTCCCTGGCCCGGCAACGCCCCGACGCCCACCTGCCCGACCTCGCCATGGCCCTCAACAACCAATCCGTCCGCCTGGGCGCCCTGAAGCGGACCCGGGAAGCACTCGAAGCGATCGACGAAGCCGTCGACATCCGCCGCACCCTGGCCCGGCAACTGCCCGACGCCTACCTGCCCGACCTCGCCGCATCCCTGAACAACCAAGCGCTCCGCCTGGCGGACCTGGGCAGGACAGAGGAAACCCTCAAGGCGATCACCGAAGCCGTCCAGCACTATCGGACACTGGTCCAGCAACGCCCCGACGTACACCTGCCCCGCCTCGCCAGGGCCCTGAACAACCAAGCCCGCAGCCTGAGCGCGCTGGGACAAACCGAGCAAGCGCTCCGAACGGTCACCGAAGCCGTCGGCATCCGCCGTACCCTGGCCCGGCAACTGCCCGACGCCTACCTGCCCGATCTCGCCGCATCCCTGAACACCCAGGCCCGCCTGCTGAGCAAGCTGGGGCAGACCGAACAGGCGCTCACGATCATGACCGAGGACGTCCGGATCAGGACAGTTCTCGCAGAGAAGCGTCCTGCCCTGTACCAGAGCGCGTTGGAGCACTCCCTCCGGCTGCTCGAAGACCTCAGGAATTCCGGGGCCGGCCGGAGGTAGGCGGAACCGGCCGTCACACCGCTGACGCGTGATGCCCACCGCGCACTGGACCGAGCCGACGTCCCCCCATCGCACCGGCACCGGCCCCACCACGGGGCCACTCGGCAACCACCGGGGACAGGAACGGACGGCGGCCGGTGTACTCGTTGCCCACCCGAGTACGTTGGCGCATCCGGTCCCGGTGGCCGACCACTCGTTCCGTGACGTCGACCGGAAGGTCCTGGCCCTGTGCCGGGAGCACTGAACAATGTGCGCACCGGCAGTATCCGTGAACAGGAAGGACACGTGTTCCACCCGCGCACCCCGTTGCTCGAGTGCAGCGAAAAGACGACGGCGCGGCTGCCGCGTTCCAGACCATCCACAGCACTTCCTTCCCCGGGAACGCGATAAGACGGCATAGTGCTGCCTATGAGTGATATAGGTCTCTACTTTCCGTACGTCAATCTGCCCGACGACAGCTGGGTCAAGGCCGCGGCCCTGCACTGGCCGCAGCTCGGGCGGTTCCACCCGCTCCACTACTACGGTCTGAGGGACTCCGACGTGGTGAAGCGCCTCCAGGACGAACTCGACTTCGTCGTGGACGTCAAACCCGATTGGGCGCCGGGACGGCGAACATGGGTGGACGACGATGTTCTGGAGAGAGTGCACCCTCTTCGCCGTTCTTGGCGTCTTTCGAGTACACAAGATCAAATCGATGCACTGTTCTTTGATTTCCTCGACAGGTACAAGGACGAGCTCATCCCCCGGTACGGAACCGAAGCGCTCGGGATCGATTCGTTCCGCACCGAGAACGTCCACGACGAACTCCTTCCGCTCGATGACCGGTTGGAGGAGGTGCATTCAGGCAAGCTCTCGTATCAGCTGGCGAGACGGTTGGCGCATGACGGTTTGCTGGTGTCGAGGGATTATCGATGGCGCCGGGCCTCCGACGGAAAGATCCTTCATATGAGCGACCTGGGGATGCACCGCCGCCTGGCCGGTGTCTACCTGGCGACCCTCGCGGACGTGACCGCCCGGGAGAACGGGATGACCCCGGTCACCGACCAGGCACTGTTCCATCCCGTCACCTCGGGCTGGACGATCGAAGCCATGGCGCAGATCCTCCTCGCCGACGACACCGAGCACCTGGCGCAAGGCGAGGCGGACTACAGCCAGGTGTTCGCCGTCCTTGCCCTGCAGACGGTCCTTCCCCGAGACCTGGACACAGTGCCGGTCGAGCGGATCATCGAGGCTCGGCGAAGGCTGCTGCCGGAACTGATGAGCTATCGCGCTTTCCTCGACTCGCTCGCACCGGACTTCATCGCGATCAGCGAAGTGCGCGACCCCGAGGTGAGATCGGCCAAGTTGCGCAATCACGTGGAAAGCAGAATCGCCCAGCCGATCGAAACCATGGAGCGCGAACTCGGCCGGCTCGGGATGCAGCCCGTGCGAGCTGTTCTGACCCTTCAAACGCTCGCACCCCCCACAGCGCTGGGCATACTGGCCAACGCCGTCGATCTGCCGTCTCTGGTCACGGGCGCGGGCGTGGTGGCGGGATGCCTTGTCGGAGCGACCAACGGCGCACTCGACCAGCGACGCCAGACCCTCGCCGGGCACCCCACCGGCTACCTGCTGAACCTGAGGAGTGAACTGAGCCCTTCCGATACCGTCGCGCAGATTCGCTCGGCCATGCGACGGGCGGACCCCAGACGATCGCGCCGGCGTTGACCACGAAGAACAAGGTCTGCACTTCGCCTGAGCCTTCATCGGTCAACAGTGAGCGCCTCCGAGGCGGCAGCCCTGCCGGCGTCGGCGGGCAGGGCGTAGCGGCGGGTGGTGCTCATGTCGGCGCGACCCGTCGACCCGGCCACGGACACCGCCTCGACCGGTTGGCGTGCCGACCCCGTGCCGGCGCGGACCAGGTCGGCGCCGGAGGCGTGGCACAGCACATGCGGACAGGCGTCCTGCCGTACACCGGCAGGACACGGGCCATGACCTCCAGCCGCTCGAAGACCTCGGGGATTCCGGGGCCGGCCGGAGGCAGGCGGGGCCGGCCGGCCCGGAGGCTAGGCCCCCCGGACGGTGAGGACGCCGATCTCCGGCGCTCCGGGGAGGCCGGGCTCGCCGACCAGGCGCCCGTCCATGCCCGCCTCCTCGGCGAGGCGGGAGACGCTGAGGTTCTCCCACATGTAGGCGTCGCTGGTGCTGCGCACCACCTCGCCGTCGCGGAGGACCTTCCAGGTCGTCTCCCATCGCAGGAGGTCGCCCTCGACGGGGTCGGCCCGCGTCCACCACTCGTAGGTCTGCTCGCCGATGCGTTCGCGCAGCATGCGGAAGGGGGGAATGACCTTGGCGGTGCCCGTGCCCATGAGTTCCACGACGATCGGGGCACCGGGCGGGACGTGTTCGCGCAGCTTGCGCCAGAGCGCGACCCGCTCTTCTTCGGTCAGGTGCCCCAGCACGCCGAAGACGACCACTGCGCCGACGCGGTCGGGCAGGCGCAGGTGTTGGGCGGGCTCGGCGCTGATGGTCACGCGGCGGCGGAGGTCCTCCTGGCCGACGACGCGGCTGGTGAGCATCGCCCGCATGGGCGTGGAAGGCTCCGCGGCGAGGATGGGGGTGTGCGGCAGGGCCGAGGCGATCACTTCCGTGATGCGGCCCGTGCCCGCCCCGATCTCGACGACGGGGCCGTGGGCGGGGTCGACGCCGGCCAGCGCCGTGCGCAGCGGTCCGGCGCTGGTGAGCACGTGGCGTGCGGCGACCATCTCGTAGAACTCGGCGGAGGCTGTGTAGTAGTCCGCGACCATGGTGATCTTCCTTGTCGTGACGGTCTCAGGGTGTGCTGGGCCAGGTGGGGGCGGTCTCGGCGGGCTCGTGGCCCAGGGCCCGGGCGATGGTCGCCGCGACCGCGCGGCGCTGTTGCGCGAGGAAGAAGTGCCCGCCCGGGAACACCTCGGTCGTGACCTCGCCGGTCGTCGTGGTCTTCCAGGTCGCGGCGGCCTCCTCGGAGCACTCCGGGTCCTGTGCGCCGACGAACACGTGCACGGGCGTGTCGAGCGGTTCCGCCCGCGTCGGCCGGTAGGTCTCGATCAGCCGGTAGTCGTTGCGCACGTAGCCCAGGACCGCGGTCCGCAGCTCCTCGTCGGCCAGGACCTCCGGCGGGGTGCCGCCCAGCCGGATGAGGTCGGCCGCCAGGTGCCCGTCGTCGCGCAGGTGGACGTCGCCGGGCTCGACGTGGTGGGGTGCGGGCCGCCCCGAGGCGAAGAGCCGGACCGGCGGCGGCAGCGACCTGCGGCGCGCCTCCACGGCCACCTCGTAGGCGACGGCGCTGCCCATGCTGTGCCCCAGGAGGGCGTAGGGGCGGTCCAGGAGGGGGGCGAGCGCGTCCACGACCGCGTCGACGACCTCCGACATCGTGTCGACCACGGGGTCGCCGAAGCGGTCCTCGCGGCCGGGGTACTGCACGGTCAGCGCCTCGATGCCGGGGGGCAGCAGGTACTGCCACGGTCGCAGCGAGGACGCCGATCCCCCGGCGTGGGGCAGGCAGAGGAGGCGCACGTCCGCCCGGGGGCGGTGCCGGGGCCGACGCAGCCACGGGCTGAGGGGCGCTTGCCGCGGGTCCATGGGAATTCTTCTCCTCGCGATCTTTTCCTGTAAAAAAGAATGGCTTTTAATGGCGTCGCCATTGGCGACCCCGGTGACTTTGATCTCGAATTGCAGGCGATCCATCATATTGGAAATCGAACCCGCGGACTGTAAAGTTATGAATGGAGACCGGTTGGTCCCTCCATTTCTCCGGGTTTTCCCGTGGTATCCGCAATCAGAACAGAAGGGCTGGTGTCCCCGTGTCCGACGCCGACCGAGTGAACCCTCCGGCTTTCCCCATGCCGCGCGAGTGCCCGTTCTCGGCCCCGCGCGCCTACGCCGACCTGCGCCGGCGGGGGCCCGTGGCCCGGGTGGCCCTGCCGACCGGCCGCACGGCCTGGGTGGTCACCGGCTACGAGGAGGTCCGCGCGGTGCTCGCCGACCCCCGCGTGAGCGCGGACATCCGCCGTCCGGGGTTTCCGGCGCTGGTGGAAGGAGAACAGGAGGCCGGCACGAAGACGACGCCGTTCATCCGCATGGACCCGCCCGAGCACTCCCGGTTCCGGCGGATGCTGCTGGCCGAGATGACGGTGCGCAAGGCCCGCCGGATGCGTCGTGACATCCAGCGGATCGTCGACGACCGGATCGACGAATTGCTGCACTACGGACCGCCCGCCGACCTGGTCACCCATTTCGCCCACGTGGTCTCCAGCACCGTCATGTGCGAGCTGGTCGGCCTGCGCCGCGGCGACCAGCTGTTCCGTCGCGTCACGGAGACCCTGGGCTCGCAGGTCTTCGGCGGGGGCGGCAGCACCGCCGAGGGGGCCAGCGAGGGCATCGGCGCCCTGGGCGCGGTGGTGGAGGACGCCGTGCGCGCGAAGGAGGCCGACCCCGGCGAGGACCTGCTGAGCCGGCTGGTCCACGAGCGGTTGCGGTCGGGCGAGCTGACCCGGCAGGAACTCGTGACCACGATCAGCATCCTGATCGTCGCGGGGTGGGAGACCACCACCAACCAGATCGCCCTGAGCGTGCTCGCCCTGCTGCAGCGCCCGGACCTGCTCGAACGGCTGCGGCGCGACCCCGCGGTCCTCCCGCAGGCGGTCGAGGAGCTCCTGCGGGCCCTGTCCGTGGGCGACTCCATCGCCCTGCGCACCGCCACCGAGGACATCGAGGTCGGCGGGACCGTGATCCCCGCCGGCGACGGGATCATCCCGCTGCTGGCGGCCGCCGACCACGACCCCGCCGTCTTCCCCGACCCGGAGCGGATCGACTTCGACCGCACCGGCAGGACCCACGTGGCGTTCAGCTACGGGATCCACCAGTGCGTCGGCCAGAACGTCGCCCGCCTCGAACTCGGCGTCGCCATCGGCACCCTGGTCGACCGGATGCCGGGCCTGCGGGCGGCGGAGCCGTTCGGGTCGGTCCGCTTCCGTCACGACGGGATCGCCTTCGGGCCCGAACGGGTACTCGTCACGTGGTGACCGCCCCGTCCCGCGGCGCCGTGAGCGTGCCCAGGTAGGGCACGCCCGCGGCGTGGGGCGCGGGCGGCGGCGTGAGGCGCAGACCGCTCTCCCGGGCGAGCTGTTCGAGCTCCAGCGTGTACCAGAGGTACTGCTCGCGGACCGTGCGGACGGGCTCGCCCCCGCGGAGGACGCGCCACTCGGTGTCGAGCCGCATCCGGTCCGGCCCGTCCGGTCGGCCGGACATCCACCACTCGTACCGCTGGTCGCCGAGTTCGGCGTGGCGCAGCAGGGTGGGGCCCATCCTCATGGGCTCGCGCATCCCCGTGAGCTCGACGACGATCGGGGCGCCGGGCGCCAGGCGCTCCGCCAGCCCCCGCAGGAGGTTCCTGCGCAGGTCCGGGTCGAGGTGGCCCAGCACGCCGCAGACGACGACCCCGCACAGCCGGTCGGGCAGCACCCCCGGCTCCAGCAGGCGCTCCGCGGCGTGCGGGAGGACGGTCACCCGCTCCGCGAGCCCGGGGTCGTCGCCGACCCTGCCCGTGAGCAGGGCGCGCATCCCCGCCGCGGGTTCGGCGGCGATCACCCGGCAGTCGGGGTAGGCCGCCGCGACCTGCCGGGTGACCAGTCCGCTGCCCGCCCCGACGTCCACCAGCGGGCCGGTCCGGGGGTCGATCCCGCTCAGGCACGCCACGACCGCGGGGCCCGTGCGCGCGGTGTGCTCGCGGGCGCCGAGGTCGAAGAACTCCGCCGCCTCGTTGTAGTCCGACAGGTCCGCCGCGTGCGGGCGGGCCGGCTCTCCGGGAGGGGCCGGGGCCGGCCGCGTCCGGGCCCCGGCCCCGGACGCGGCGGGCGCCCCCCGGGCGGCGGCGCCCCCCCCCCCCCGCGCCACCCGCGCCCCGGGGGCGGGGGCGGGGGGCCGGATCAGCCCCCGCGGCCCCACGCGGGCCCAAACCACCCCCCCCATGGCGAACACCCCCA